>JAUHWG010000036.1 GCA_030424595.1 Polyangia bacterium | reverse complement strand
TGACCCGTGGCGAGCACGTGGCATGGGAGGACCCGCGTCCGCGAGGGACCCGCCTCGTCGCCCCTCGCCCGCCCGCCTTCAGCCTCCGAGCTCCGCCCGTCGTCAAGCAGGAGGTGAGCCTTCACCCTCGCCCGAGCACTCGGGCGGCAAAAGTCCGCGTGAGCGCACTTCTACAGGGAACTGGGGGGCGGTTTCACACCAGCGCTTACTTTAGGCCTAGGAGGCCGAGGCAAGAGCCCCGGCTGCGAGCGAGGACAGCACGGTGGGCCTCTCGGCCCGCGCGAAAGGCTACGCCGAGGTCGATCGCGCGCCGACGAGCTCGGGATGCGCCCGCCCTTTGTTACTCTGAGGCATGCAGCTAGCGCATGCGATCTCCGACAGCGTCCTCGTCCTCAGCACGCTGACGGCCATCCGCAGCCTCATCACCGGCGCCCCGCTCGGGGCGGGGCGTCACCACCTCCACGCGGCGGCGATCGGCCTCAGCCTGATGGGCCTCGCCGCCTTCGTCGGCGTGCTCCGCTTCGCCGGCGCTGACGCGCTCCTGCCGCTCCACAGCACACTCAGCGCCTTCGCGACCGGCATGACCATGCCTCTGCTCGGGCTCGCGGCGGTCGCGATCGCCCGGCCGCTGGCGCTGACCAAGCGCAGCTGGACACGGATCATGGGCCTCCTGGCGGGGCTCTTCGCGATCGCCATGCTCCTCGACGTGCTGCCGACCTACGGCATCGGCATCGGCGCCCTCGGGACGATGAGCGCCCTCCTCGTCGGTCTCCGCAGCCTCGGGCGAGCGCGCCGAGGCGGCCTCCTCCTCACCTCCGGAGCGATCCTCGTCCTCGTCGCCGGGCTCGGCGTCGGCACGGACGGTGAGCTCGGACCCTTCGATCGCATCGACGTCTTCCACTACCTGCTCGCCCTCGCGAACCTGGCCTTTGGGCCCGCCCTCGTCCACCTCGCCCGCCTCGCCCGCCGCCCCTCCTAGAGACCCCACGCGTCGAGAGCGGCTCTCCGCGCTCACCCCTGCGCGACGCATGCCCCGGGAACGGCCAGAAGCCGCCTCTGTCGCCCCTCTCGGGGTGACGTCGGACGGAAGAGCGACCACAGGCCGAGCCCCTCAGCCTCCGCCGGCGCGACGCTCCTGACGTATCGGGCGACCGTCACCGAGCCCCTGATGAGCGAGGAGATGCGCCTGATGTGACGAGGGACGAGATGCCCCCGAGGAGCAGCCACGCCCGGCTCCCCCTCCTCGTGAGCCGCCGCCACGGCAGCTCCACAGCCCCCGGATCAAAGTTAACTAACTTGTCAATTTGACAATATAGCTGTCATGACGAAGACTCTCTTCGTGCCCCACCCGATCGACGATCTCTTCGGCCAGGTTCGCCAGCTCTATCACCGCATGGTCAGCGCCGCGGAGGCCCTCCACGCGGCTGAGCCCGTCACCATCGGCTCGCGCGCGGTCCTCGAGTACCTCCAGCGCCACGGCCCCTCGACCGTCCCGGACATCGCCCGCCAGCGCGGCGTCAGCCGGCAGCACGTCCAGGTGCTCGTCAACACACTCACCGCGCACGAGCTCGTCGAGCTGCGCCCCAACCCAGCCCACAAACGATCGCCCCAGATCCACCTGAACACCGCGGGGAAGCGGACGATCACCCGGATGCGCCGCCGCGAAGCTCGCTTCTACGAGAAGACCGACTTTGGCCTCAGCGCCGCGGAGATAGGCTCGATCTCCGCCGGTCTGGCGACGATCTCGGACGCCCTCAAGGCGGAGCAGGACGACCGATGAAGCGCGCCCTCTTCAAGCTCATCGCCGCTCAGTTTCGCCGCCCGCACGGCCTCCTCGGAGCGCTCGCCGGATGGATCATGGGTCGGCGCTCCTCCAACCGAGCCCGCACCGCCGCGACCATCGACAAGCTCGGGCTGGTGGCCGGTCAGCGTCTCCTCGAGATCGGCTTCGGCCCCGGGCTGGGCCTCGCGCGCGCCGCTCAGCTCGGCGCCCAGGTCGTCGGCCTCGAACACTCCACGACCATGATCCGCCAGGCCACGGCCCGCAACGCCGCCCAGGTCGCCGACGGGTCGATCCAGCTCATCGAGGGCGACGCCCAAGCCCTGCCGGAGGACCTCGGGCGCTTCGATCGGATCGTCGGGATCAACGTCCACATGTTCTGGTCCGATCCGGAGGCGACGATCCGCGACCTCGTGGCGCACCTCCACCCCCGAGGCCGCCTCGCGCTCACCCTCCAACCCCGCGCCCCAGGATCCGACGACGACGCTGTCAAGCGGGCCGAGTCGACGCTCGTCCAGCTCATGGAGGGCGCCGGCCTCTCGCCGGTGAGAGCCTCGAGGATCGAGCTCCAGCCCGTCGACGCGGTCTGCGTCATCGGTGAGCGGCCAGACCTCCCGTCGCTCGACCCGCAGCGACCTACGACAACGCCGCGATCTTGACCGTCTCGCGCCCCCGAGCGCGGACGCTCGGCTGCGGCGCCTCGACCAGCACGTCCTCCTCCTTCGACTCGCCGATGATCACCGCAGGAGCGCCGCAGATCGCCCGCGCGGCCTGAAAGCCGCTGATCGTCGCCGCCTCGATGCAGCCGAGGTTGAGCCCCGTGTCGGTCCAGTCGCCGGCGAGCAGGAGGTTGGAGAAGCCCGACCGATCGGCGCGGAGGCGGAAGCGGGCCGTCCCCGGCAGCGAGAGGACCTGTCGACCGGCGCCCTTGGTCGACGACCACAGGTGCTGCCCCTCCAAGCGCCCCTCTCCCATCCGCCGCTCGGGGTCGACGAGCAGGCTCCAGTCGATCCCGCTGGTGAAGCCTGCGGTCCCCTCCGGCCAGAGGGTGCGGGTGTGGGAGCCGAGCCAGCGCTTGGCCTGGGCCCCGAGCCAGCGCTCGCCGACTCCGTCCGCGTCGTCGCCCGGCGAGAGCACGGCGTCGGGGATCGTCGCGTCGAGGCAGGCGACGCTCCCCGGCCAGTACTTGCCGGTCCACACCTCGTAGGGGATCACCGAGGAATTGTTGGTCCACGAGGCGAAGGGCGTCGGGAAGTTCGAGCCCGCCAGCGGCGGCTCCGGATCGCCGGTCAGCTCGGCCCAGCTCGAGTAGAGCCAGAGCTGGATCCCGCCGACCGCGACCGTCCGCAGGTTCGTCAACATCGCCTCCCAGCGCGGCGCCCGACGGACCAGCGAGCGGCAGACCTTGGCCAGCCCCCCCGGCGGAATTCCGAGGATCACCCGGTCGAAGTGTTGCCCGCGACGCAGGCGAAAGACCTCGACCTCCGGGGAGTCGGCGGCCTCGAAGTCGAGGGCCTGGACCTCTGGCTCGTGACCGAGAACGATCTGCTCCCAACGCGGCGTCGACGGCCAGCAGGGCAGACCCTTAATCCCGACCAGCGGATCGTAGCCGCCCCGACGGCGCTTGAGCACGACCTGTCGGCTGATCGTGATCGCCTCGATCGCGTCTTCGTCGTCGGCGACGTGCAGCGCCTTGACCTTGTGGAAGAAGCGGAAGCGGACGCCGCGATCCCGGAGGAGGAGGTAGAGCGGGGCGAAGACCACCTCGCCCGCGCCCGCGGTGGGCGTGTAGTAGAGCGCCCCGCGATAGGTGAAGAAGAGGCGGAGGATCAGCTGGGTCATCGTCCCCGCGGCGATCGACGGCCGCTCCGCGTCGCCGCCCTCGTAGGCGAAGAAGGCGGCGTAGAGCGCCCCGACCAGCGGGTGATCGAGCAGCTCCTGGCTCGCCCCGTGGCTCGCCAACCAGCTGCGGAACTCCTCGCCCTGGATCGCCTCCAGGCCGCGCCCCGGCGTGTAGAGACGGTCGCCGAGGATCCCCCGGACCAGGGCCAGCCCGAGCTTGAGCGGCCCCACGAAGAGCGGGTAGAGGATCCCGTCGGGCTCGTCGGCGAGCTGGGAGAAGCACTCCTCGGCGAGGAAGAGGAGCGGCGCGGCCCAGGCCCGGCAGAGCTGATGATCGCCGAGTTCCTCGTCGATCGTCGCGCCCGCGGCCGCGGCCCGCAGGATCATGCCGTCGGCCAGGCCGCTCGCCGGACTACCGTCGTCGTACGAGGCGATCCCGAGGGACTGCGCCCGCTCGACGAGGCCGCTCAGGATCCCGCGCGCGCCGCTGTCCCAGGCGCTGAGCAGCGCGCTGTAGTCCCCGTAGTCCTCGTGGAGGTGAGGGATGCTGTCGACGATCCATGCCAGGATCTGGCCGACGTAGGACCATATCGACGGCAGCGGGATCCCCTTGCCCGGGACCTCGTCGTTGGGCGGCAGCGCCAGGGGCCAGGTCGGCGTGTGCCCGGCTCCGCTCGCCAGGTGGAGCGCCTTGCCGGCGGCGAAGGCCTCCTTGAAGGAGGCGATCGGGGTCCCGGGCGCCCGCCCAAGCTCGCGGTAGACCTCGCGCATCATCCCCAGGGCGTTCTCGTAGAAGCCGAACCACAGGTGAGCGCCGCGGCCCTCGGAGCGGTCGTTCAGCGCCGCGTTGCGGCCGCTCGCCGCCTTGCCGCCGAGGCGCCAGCCGAGCTGGTAGACGGTGATCTCGTAGCGCTCCTCCCAGCCGGGCTCGGACGTCAACGCATAGACAGCGCTGAGCGAGCCAAAGCCGCCGCCGAGAACCGCGATCCGGGTCTTTCCTGCTCTTTCGGACATAATTCCACCTGCCTGCGGGGTGCGCGAGCGCGAGCGAGTCCGGGCGAGAGTAGTGCGCGAGGACGCGCCTGTCTACGCGCAGACGTCATCGAGAGACCGGACGATCCGCGAACAATGCGCGAGCGACCGTTCCCCCCGAGCGGGCTCCTCTGACCCTAGGTACAGACGCGTCGACGGGACGACGAAGCGCTCAAAGAGGCCCTGAGCGACCCCTCGAAGCCCTCATCCGGACCCGAGCGGGACCAGCTCAGTCTTCACTCTCAGCGACGACAGGCTCGGTGATGTCGACGAAGTTGTGAATGAAGCCACAGGTCGAGCAGACGAACGATCGCACCGGCGCCGACCGGGTGAAGCCCCCCGCCGGCGAGACGAAGCGCAACGTGCTCATCCGCATGGGGATCGGCGCCCGCATGTCGTGTCCGGCGAAGACCGCGACCGGCAGGAGGGAGCCCTGGCAGAGCACGCAGGAGCGCCGCGACCTCGCGTGCTGGAGCTCCTGGCGCTCGTGCATCACCCGCCCGAGGCGCTCCTCAAAGCTCTCGATCTCGCCGCGCAGCCGCTCATTCTCTCGCTCGAGCTCAGCGAGTTGGAGCGCCATCGCCTGACGGTCGTCGCGGTAGGCCATCGAGGTCCACAGGCTAGCAGAGGTGTCCCGGATCGGGGAGCGAGCATCGACCGCGGCGCCTCGACTCTGTATGGTCGGCGCCGTGTCGCGCTTCCAAACCAGGCGGTGCACAGATCCGCCCTGCAGCCTCCGCTTCCCGGTCGCCGCCGACTCGTCGCTCGGCGATCGCTGCCCCCACTGCGGCGGTCCCACCGAGCGCCTCGGCGACACCTACGACACCGACGACGCCCGCGACCCGAGCGACGCTCCGCCCGGCCCAGCGCTCGAGGTGTTGCTCGACAACATCCGCAGCCTGCGAAACGTCGGCGCGATCCTCCGCAGCGCCGACGGGGTCGGGGTCCGCCACGTCCACGTCGCCGGCTTCACGCCGACCCCGGCGCACCCGAAGATGGCCAAGACCTCCCTGGGCGCCGAGGCGAGCCTCGCCTGGACCCACCACAGCGACAGTCTCGCCTGCGCCCAGGCGCTCCGGGACCGCGGCGTCGAGCTGTGGGCCCTCGAGGGCGGACCGCGCTCGACCCCGCTCTTCTCGGCGCCCCGCCCCGCCCCAGGGGCGACGATCTGCCTGGTGCTCGGCCACGAGGTCTCGGGGGTCGATCCCCGCCTCCTCGATCTCTGCTCGGGGATCGTCCGGATCCCGATGCTCGGGATCAAGGGCTCGCTCAACGTCGCGGTCGCCTTTGGGATCGCCGCCTACGCGCTCCGCTTTGATCTCCGCAGCGGCTGATCGAGGCGCCTCGCAGCCGCGGAGCGCAAGCAAGCCGAGGCGAAAGCCCCGCGTGCTCGCGCTGCAATCGCTGGCCCTCATGGCGTCGACAAGCGCCGCTGTGCCGGGCTCTACCGCAGGTCGTGGCGGAGCCGAGAGGGACGACGAGGGAAAGAGAGCCCGCGGGACTCTTGCCTCGGCTGCTAGGGGGCGGCGCCCTCGGCCCCCGACGCCGCCGCGACGAAGCCGAACGCACGGTCGTGGACGTAGACCAGCTTGCAGTCCTCGACGTACTTGGCGTCGTGGATCCGGCCCGCCTTGATATGGCCGGCGTCGCCCTGCTGGAGCACCAGCGGCTCGCCGTCGGCGACCAGCTCGCCGTCGCGATCGACGTAGAACTGGACGATCATCCTCCCCTCGACGACGACGGTCATGTCGTCGCCGGGGTGGCTATGCGGCGGCTCGGAGCTCCCGGCGTCCCAGCGCTCGAGCATGACCTCGACGCCCGCAGGGTTTGTCGGGTAGGTGGTCCGCAGGGCGAGACCTGGGGTCTCAGGCACGTCGACATGGTCGCGCCAGACGGCGCTCTCGTCCGCTTTCATCGCTGGTACCTCGCTGGGATCGAATAGACCAAAGAGATCATCACCGGCTCAGAGTGCCACACCTGCGCGCGCCTCGGCGCATGAAGGACAGCCCCTCAGGGGCTCCCCGTGGCGGCCGTGGTGAGAGTCCCGCGGGAAGCGCGGACGAACGCCGCCGCGATGATCACCCCTTGCGGCGCCCGTAGCCGCGGGAGATGACACCGACATGAAGCAACTCCCCGGTGCCCGCCTCGTGCTCCCCATCGCCCTCGCCTGCGCCTGTAGCGGCGACGATACCAACGCCAGCGACACAGCGACGGCGACCTCGCCGATCACCTCACCGACAAGCTCGCCGACCTCGACCGCAGGTCCGACTAGCGCGAGCGAGGGCAGCGACAGCGCGACCAGCGAGAGCGCGTCCGGGACCGCCACAGACTCCGCGACAGGAACGTCGAGCGGCTCCACCGCGGCGGAGAGCACGTCCACCGCCGAGACCAGCACGACCGGCCTGACCTCCACCTCGGAGCCGACCACCGGCGCCACCGACACCACCGGCACCACCGGTGAGCCCGTCGACGAGTGCAAGGTCAACGACAACATGAACGGTGTCGGCATGTGCTCCGAGAGCGCCCCTCCGAACGCCTTTGAGCCTGACATTCAGTGGACCTGGACCGGCCCCGAAGGCGAAGCCTACTCGATCGTGACCCCCCTGGTCGCCAACCTCACCGACGACGATGAGAGCGGCGAGATCGACCTCTGTGACACGCCCGACGTCGTCGTTCTCGCCTCGAAGTCCTCGGGCTTCCCCAACGCCGTCGGCCACATCTACGTGCTCGACGGCGAGACCGGCACGCTCCACTTCAAGATCTTCGACGACCTCGATCATACCGTCACTCCTGCGATCGGCGACATCGACGGCGACGGTCTCCCGGAGATCGTCGCGGCGGTGATCGGCGGGGCACCGATCGCCTTTGAGCACGACGGGACGAAGAAGTGGCAGTCGGCCACCGGCTGGCCAGCGGCCTATTCCGGCGCGATCGCCCTCGCCGACCTCGACAACGACGGCGATGTCGAGATCATCGCCGGAAACCAGCTCTATGATCATACGGGCGCCCACCTGTGGACCGCCTCCCAGCCCGCCGGCAATTGGTCGGCCAGCGCCGCCGCCGACCTCGATGATGACGGCGACCTCGAGGTGGTCCTCGGACACGCCGCCTACCACCATGACGGCTCTCCCTACTACGTCTCGGCGATCCAGCCGGGATACCCCGCGATCGCCGATCTCGACCAAGACGGCCTGCCGGAGATCCTCGTCACGAACGCAAACGGCCTGTCGATGCTCGAGCACGACGGGACGATCAAATTCCAGGACCTCCGACCGACCGGCGATCCCGCAGGCGGGACGACATGGCTACGACCGGCGACGGTCCATGACTTTGACGGCGATGAATCGGCCAACTTCGCCGTCTCGTCGCGCAACAATTATACAGTGTACGAGGGCGACGCCTCGATCGTCTGGAAGGCGACGGTCTCGGATCAGAGCGGAATCGCGGCCGGCACCGCCTTTGACTTCCTCGGCGACGGGATCGCCGAGGCGATGTACGCCGACGAGAACTTTATGTTCGTCTTCGACGGCGCCGGCCAGGACCTCCTGAAGACCGCCCGGACCTCGGGGACCCTCTCCGAGTACCCGATCGTCGCCGATATCGACAACGACGGCTCGGCCGAGATCGTCGTGGTCTCCTGTCAATACGGCGGCGGCGTGGCCTCGCCGACGGTGCAGGTGATCCGTGACAAGGAAGACCGCTGGATCCAGGCGCGACGGATCTGGAATCAACACACCTATCACGTGACAAATGTCCGCGAAGACGGGTCGATCCCGACCTTTGAGATCCCGCACTGGCAGGCGCTCAACACCTTCAGGACCAACGCCCAGATCGAGGGCGGCGGGGTCTGCATGCCGATACCTCAGTGATCTCCGGCGCGGGCGCGATCACGCCCTCCTTCCAGACCATAGCGAAGCCCGGCAGGGCCTCTACACACCTCCCGTGAGGCTGTGCGATAGCCCTTTGTACCGTCCCTGGTGTCGTCGCGGACGTACACCGACCACGTCGTCCGTGGGGGATGACAAAGCTCAGCGAGCACGTGACGCTGACGAGAGAGGACGTGATGATGCCGGCGACCCGCGAGGGCACCGAGGTCCTCGCCGCCCGCCGCTCCGGGCACGCTTCGCTAGGCCGAGAATGTTGGCTATGGTCCGGTCATGACGCACGACGACATGCCCTGGATAGGCGCTCGCGTTCTCGAGGCGCCGACCTGGCTACGCAGGATCACGGCCTACGCAGATCCTGACCAGCCCGTGCCCTACGCCGAGATCGTCGGCCGCTTTCGAGCCTTGGAGCACCTCGAGGCACCGCTCGACGAGGGCACTCCGGTCTCCGAGCAGATCGAGCTCTTGGTCGCCAAGCAGAGCGGTCTGCGCTCCCTCGAGCTCGGCTATCGCCGCGAGGGGGCCCGGACCGCCCCGCTCGCCGAGCTCCCGCTAGAGGAGCTCGGCTGCTCCGCGGGGCTCCTCCGCGACGCGGCGGGCTCCTGGTCCGAAGGGCTAGGCGGGGTCCGCCACCTTCGGATCTTCGCCCGCGAGGCCACCGCGATCTCGGGCCCTGCGCCCTGGGAGAGGCTCCGCGCCTGCGAGTCCCTAGGGCTGCGCCGCGTCGAGCTCGACGCGGGGATCCTCGCCTCCCTCGCCAAGCTCCCCTCGCTGCGACGCCTGACGCTCGCCATGTTCACGATCAAGCCGGGCTCGGTCGCCGCCCTCGGAGCATGTCCGGCGCTCGAGCGCCTGACGATCACCGGCTCGGCGATCTCGGCCGCCGACGCGAGCGCCCTCGCGAGAGCGCCCAAGCTGAGCGGGGTCATCGCTGCGATCGGCGACGCGGAGGATGTTCGGGCGCTGCGCCCGATCGCAGCCGCTGGCATCGCCCTCGGGCTTGTCCTCCTCCCGCGCCAGGAGGTCACCGACGCGCTCATCGCCTCGATCTGCGCAGAGCTGCCAGAGCTCGCCGGCCTCCGCCTGAGCCAGTGCCGCTGCACCAAGCTGAGCCCCGACGGGCTCGCACAGATCGGCGGGCTCACCTCCCTGCGCTGGCTAGACCTCAGCCGCCTCAGCGTCCGCGGGCTCAAGACCGCCCACCTCGGCTTTCTCAGCGGTCTAGGCTCGCTCCGCTCCCTCTGCCTGCGCGAGACCGGCAAGATCAGCGCTGCCGTGATCGGCTCCCTCGCGGGGGCGACGGAGCTGCGCACCCTCGATCTTCGCAACATCCCGATAAGCGACGCCGCTGCGAAGAAGCTGAGCAAGCTCGACCTGCGGTGGCTGGCGATCAGCGAGGCGAAGATCGGCCCCAAGGGGATGGCCGCGCTCGCCTCGATCTCGACCCTCGAGGCGCTCTCGATCGGGCACGCGAAGGGCTACTCCGACGCGATGCTCGCCGCCCTGGCCCCCGCGCCGGCGCTCGAGCGGCTCGACCTCGACGCCTCGGTCTCCGCCGCCGTCTTCCCGAGCCACCTCGACGCCCTCGCGAAGCTCCCCCAGCTGCGCTCGCTCGGCGTCGCCGAGGTCGGGCTCACGGACGCGTGGATCGAGTCCCTGAGCTCTGCGCCGTCGCTCGAGGCCCTCCGCATCACCCGCGGCGACTTCTCCTTCACCGGCGGCACCGTCACCGACGCCGCGGTCCAAGCCGGCTGCAGGGCGCCCGCGCTGCGGACGATCGCGCACTGGAGCTACGCCCCCTCCGCGGAGATGCGGGCGCTGATCGAGTCCACGGAGCGCGGAGCATGGACCCCTGCAGACTACCGGTCGATGACCTTTGACCCCGCTGAGAGCGCGCCTCTCGAGGCCTGAGCTCCGGACACGGGACGCCGGCCTTCATCGGTCGGGCTCCCTCCCGTGGATCGCGTCGACCCAGGACGAGCGGGGCTGGCTCTACGGCCTGGACGGGGCTGGCTCGGCCTCTGCGGCCGCGCCCGCCCCGGGGCTGTCTTCTCCGGGGCTGTCTCTTCCGGGGCTGTCTCTTCCGGGGCTGTCTTCGCCCTTCGCCGCGGGCTCCCGCGGGTAGGAGCCAGGCGGCAGGTGATCGGGCAGGGCTGCGCTGTCTGGGATCTCGATCCCGCGGGTCGCGAAGGCGTAGGCCTGGTTGCCGGTGCGGGTGCGGACCATCACCGCCTCGGTCAAGGGCTTCACCAGCGGCGAGTCTCCGCGCCACGAGACGATGAAGTTCGAGCCAGAGCCGCCGCGCCGATCGGTGACCCTCACGAAATACTCGACCGTCTCGAGCGGACCCAAGACGACGTCGGCGTCGAGGTAGTCCTCGATCAGCTTCCCCGACGTGTCGTAGTAGGCGACCACGTTGAGGACGAGCGAGCGCTCGGTGCTGACGTTGCGGATCGACAGGGTCACCGCCAAGTCCTCGGCCTCTCCCTCGTCGACGTAGATATGCGAGTAGGTCGGCACATAGATCCGACCGGAGAGCGCGCGTTGATAGGGGGTCGTGGGCGCCCCTGCGACCGGCGCCGAGCCCATCGCCGAGCCCATCGCCGAGCCCATCGCCTCGGTGGTGGCGACCTTCGCCGGCGAGGTCGGCTTTCTGGGGGCGACGTTCTCCTCCTTGGCCGGGGTGTCGCAGGCAGCGACGAGGAGCAGGATCCCGAGCAGCGCTCCGCTCGCCCCCGTGATCCCGCGTGTCCAACCGGACACCTGGGCCGCCACCCGAGCCGAGGCGCTCCCTTGCCGCCCGCTCTCCGAAAGCTTCGAGCGGGAGCGCAGCGGACCTCCGCCACGTGCCGCCGCGTTGCTGCTCTCTACCGACTTGCTCTGCGGGCTCCGTGTCATCTCGGTGATAGTAACAGGCGCTCACCCGCGACCATGCACCCCATCGGTCGACTCGGGGTGGAGCCCGGCGCCAGCGACATCGCTGGCGCGGGGCTCCACCCCGAGGAGGACCTTCGCCGCCCGCACCGCTCGCTCGGCGCCGGCGAGCGCGAGACGATCACCGCTCCGGAGCACCTCATCCGCGCTCGGCAGGACGATCCCCCCGTCGTCGCCGCGATCGATCGCCATCACCGTAGCCCCGGTCTGCGCCCGCAGATTGAGCGACGCTAGGGTCTCGCCGACCGCCGGGCTCCCCTCCCCGAGCACCACCGCCTCCATCCCCGGGAAGCCAGGGAGCAGACTTGGGACCTCGTCCAGCGTATGCGAGTCGTCCTCCTGCGGACGATGGTTGCGGCGGGCGAGGAGCTCGACCACCACCTGAGTGCCGGCGCGGACGTGCCCCTGAAAATTGCCCAGCGAACGCCAGACCGCGACGACAAGGCCTGAGATCAGGAGAACGAGCGCGATGGCGCCGCTCGAGAAGGGCAAGAAGGGCGAGAGGATCGCGACCAGCGGCAGGCCAAGGCCGAGGCCTATCGCCACCTCGATGATCCGCAGGAGAACGCGTCGGGGCTGCAGGCTCAGGTCCGGCCCGGCGCCGCGGCTCGACGGGACGACCCGCGCCGCCAGATCCTCCCCGAGATGATGCGCCTGGAGCAGGATCGCGACGAGGAGGAAGACGCACGAGGCCATCGCCACGCCGAAGACCGCCCACTCGACCGTCGCCATCGCCTGCGGCTCGCCGCCGCTGAGGGCCGCGACCAGCTCATCGCCGAAGAGCCCGCGACCTACGATGATGAGAACGAGCAGGGCTGCGTCGAGGGTCAAGAGACGCACTCGCCTCCGCGTGCTCGCGCCCTGGGCCGCCGTCGGCGAGCGCCGCTTGAGGGTCTCGATCCACGACTCGTAGAACGAGACCGCGGTCTGCACCGGCTTCGGCAGGCGATGGTCGAGATCCGCGGCCACCCGCCCCGAGGCCCGGATCATCGCCGGGGTCGTCAGCGCGGTCAGGCACGAGACCGCGACCACCACCGGCAAGAGAAAGTCACCGGTCGCCCCGGTGGTGGCCCCGAGGCCGGCGATGATGAACGCGAACTCGCCGATCTGCGCGAGGCTCATCCCCGCCCGCAGCGAGCTCTTGAGGCCGTTGCCGGCGAGAAACGCCCCGAGCGTCACGCCGAAGGTCTTGCCGACGATCACAAGGGCGCTGAGGACGAGCACCAAGAGCCAGTGCTCGGCGACGAGGGCCGGATCGAGGAAGGTCCCCACCGAGATGAAGAAGATCGCCGCGAAGATGTCGCGGAGCGGGGCGATGACCGCGTCGACCGCGTGCGACTCGCCGGACTCCGCGACCAGGATCCCGGCGAGGAAGGATCCGAGCGCCACCGAGTATCCTGCGGCCTCGGCCATCGTCGCCATGCCGAAGCAGAGCGCCACCGAGACCACCAGCAGGGTCTCTGCGTTGGTGACCTTGGCGACCCAGCGGATCGCCCGCGGCACCACCAGCAGACCGCCGATCAAGAGCAGCGCGAGGAAGCCGAAGAGGCGCCCGAGCGTCGACCCGAGCTCGCTCGCGCCGAGGTCCTGACCGGAGCCGACCGCCGTCAGGACCACGATCAAGAGGATCGCCAGGATGTCCTCGAAGATCAGCGTCGCGTAGGTGACCCCGACGAAGGGCTCACGGACCTTGAGCTCGGTGAAGGCCCGCGCGACCAGCATCGTGCTCGAGATCCCGAGACAACCGCCGATGAAGAGCGCCTCGACCGGGCCAAAGCCGAAGAGCCCGCCGACGAGGGTGCCGAGGCTGACCATCAGCCCGACCTCGATCAGCGCCGTCAGGCCGCCGGCGATGCCGACCTGGAGGAGCCGGCGCATGCGGAACTCGAGGCCGATCGAGAACATCAGGAGGATCACCCCGAGCTCGCTGAGGCTGTGGGTGAGCTCGACGTCGACGCTCAGGCCCTGGACGACGTGGGGTCCGAGGAGCAACCCCGCGCTCAGGTAGCCGAGCACTGAGGGCTGACGCAGGCGCTGGAAGAGCACGCTCGCCAGGCCCGCGACAGCGAGGAGCAAGCCCAGATCGGTGAGCACATTCGCGACAGCGAGGATCAAGGCGGCACACTCTAGCACCGCATGGGGGCCTCCCCCTGCGTCCAGGTTCGCAGGCCCCCAGCAGCGAGCGTCGCGTCATCAGCACAGCTCCGCAGCGTCGAGCCGGGTGCGGAGGCCGAGGGCGGGATCATGGGCTCGTTGAGCGTGCACCTGCGAGGTCTCTGGACCTGCGCGCGGCGCCGGCGAGCCTAGCAGCCCGGAGCACGGACGTCGGCGACGGTGGCGGTCGGCCGTGAGTTCGCCGGCGTCGACGGGGCCCCGGCCACGGACGATCGCCGCGGGCGGAGGCCGGCCCTAGTCGCGGCCGGCGAGCGCGTCGGCGACCGTCTGGTAGCAGCGCAGGTCGCTGAGATCGATCCCCGCCTCGACGATCGCCTCCGCCGTATGCGGCCGGATCCCGCTGAGCACCGGCGTCACACCCTGCAGCTGTAGAACTCGGACGATGCGCAGGAGACCGTCGGCAGCCTCGGCTCCGACCGCGGCCGCGCCGGTCAGATCGAGCACCACGCGGCGCACCCGCTCCTGCTCGGTGCCCGCGAGCAGGGCCCCCATCGCGACCTCGACGCGCTCGCGATCGAGCGTGCCTATCAGCGGCAATGCCAGCACCCCCGGGCCGACCCGGATCACCGGCGCCGCGAGCTGCCGCAGCGCCTCGGCCTGGTCGGCCAGCAGCTGTCCGCGACGTTCGAGCTCCTCGAGGTGAGCCCTGCGCTCGCCGATGTCACGCCGGTTCACCAGCACCCCGAGCTTTCCGGTCACCGGATCGAGGCTCGCGCGCGCCTCCGTGTCGAACCATCGCTCGCCGGTGAGGGTGCGCGACAGCATGTCGGCGCGAAAGACCGACCCGTCGGCGATCCCGGCCCGCACACGGGCGCCGCCGCTCGAGTCGGCGAAAGTCTCGCTGAGCTGGTCGCCCGCGCCGACGTCACCGAAGGCGCGGATCGCCGCGGGGTTGCGCAGCAGCGCCGCGCCGTTCTCGTCGTAGTAGGACACCAGCTCGCCGCTGTAGCGCAGCGCCTCGTAGGCCCGCCGTTCGCCGGGGTCGACCTCGTCCCCCGCCAGTCGTCGCGCCTCGACGAGCATCGCCATCCGGCCCTGCGCCCCCGCGGCGTCAGCGATCACGATCCCCGAGACCTGGACGTTCGCGATCACAGGATCGCTCCCGTCCGGGTAGAAGGTCCAGCGCTCGTCGGCCACCTCGCCGCGCTCGAAGCGACCGCGGAGGTTATGCATCCGAGTGAGCGTCGCCTCGGAGGGGCTGTTGCTGGCGTTGCGCCCGATCCACTCGGCGAGGCTCTCCGCGTTCCAGAGCGCCAGCCCGGCCCGGTTGCACCACCACTTCTCGGCGTGCTCCAGATCGACGATCCACATCGGCGTGCGCACTCGGTCGAGCACGTCGAGGTCGACACGTAGGCATGGAATCGCGGCGTCTGGCATCGTCAGCCCCGCCAATAATCGCCGCTCTCAGTCGACGACACCACGGGCAATGACGCGCGCCGACCCTGCGCGCCCGAGCGACCCGATCCTGCCGCGAGGGCGCTCTCATGGCGCCCCTGGGGGCCTGTAGGACTATCTCGTCATCATCCCGCCGATGCCGGCGTGGCGGGTCAAAGGGGCTTCCTTCGCAGAGGTAGGATGGCCGACATCAGCCGAGGGATCTGGGCCTTCGTCCGCCGCAGAAGCCTGTCGTCGTCGGGCCTCCCGGGCCGCGCTCTGCGACCCCTCCGCCGCGGGGTCGCAGAGCGCCCGCTCGACAGCACCCTGGCGCGTGAAACGGAGCACGCCGGGGGCTCAGGAGCCTCCGGCGGGGGCTCGGCCCCGCGCCCCGACGAACGTCCGTAGACGCTGCTATCGCCCGTTGCGAGGCGTCGCCGACTCTGCAACCGTTGACCTGTAGCGTATGGCACTACCGATCTGTTTCGACCGTCGACCCCGCCCCCGTAGCCGCAGCGATGGCGAGGCGCCGCTGCCCTTCCTCGGGGTCCAGACCGAGTATCTCTGGGACGTCGGCGCGACGATCACGATCGCGTTCATGGAGCGCAACTGTGCCAGGCGCCTGCGCGAGACGGTGATGGCCCACGCCCGCGAGTGGCTCACGCACGCCAACCTCCGATTCCTCGTCGTCAGCCCCGACGAGCCCGCCGACATTCGCATCACCTTCACCAAGGATGAGGGCTACTGGTCCTACCTCGGCACCGACGCCCTCAACTACGGGCAGGATGAGCCGACGATGTGCTTTGAGGGGTGGACCGCAGCGACCGTCGACGACGATCCAGAGGAGATCCGGCGGGTCGTGCTCCACGAATTTGGCCACGCGCTCGGCTGCATCCACGAGCACGAGAGCCCCGTCGCGGGGATCCCCTGGGACCGCGAGGCCGTCTACCGCGACTACGCGGAGGCGCCGAACTTCTGGACCCCCGACGAGGTCGACGCCCAGCTCTTCACCCGCTACTCGGAGAGCGAGACCAACCACAGCGCCTACGACCCGACGTCGATCATGCAGTACTGCGTCCCGCAGGAGCATACCTTCGGCGACTTCGAGATCGGCTGGAACAGCGAGCTCTCGGCGAAGGACAAGGCGTTCATCGCCTCCGTGTACCCCTACGACACCTGACCCGGGATCCGTGGGGCTGGACCGCTGGCCTCTGGTAGGCTGCGGCGATGGAACTCCCAGGCAAGCACGCCCCCTCCCTCCGCGTAGGCCTCTTCGGTGGCGTCGGCACCGTCAAGGTGTGGAGCCTCCTCCAGGAGCGCGCTGAGCCCTTCACCGCCGTGCTCTCCTGCGAGCTCGACCCTGGCGGTCACGTCGGCCGCCACAAGCAGCAGGAGTTCCCTGAGATCGTCGTCGGCATCGACGGCGACGGCGAGGCGACGATCGGCGGCGTCCGTCGGAGCCTCGGCCCCGGCGATACCGTCTTTCTGCCGCTCGGCGAGGTGATGGAGCTGCGCAACCTCTCGGAGAGCGCCCCGCTCCGCTACCTGATCATCAAGGCCCGCGTGGCCTCTGCGCCCGCTGAGCCGGGGCGATGAGCAAGGACGCCGCCGCCCACTTAGACCGGGTCCGCAAGCTCCTCGCCCTCGCGACCTCGCCGAACGTCCATGAGGCGGCGCTAGCTGCCGCGAAGGCGCAGGCGCTGATCGAGCGCCACCGCCTAGACTCGCTCCTCGAGGCGGAGGCCAGCGCCGAGGCGGAGGCCGCCGCCGATCCGGTCACGGACGGCCGCGATGAGCCGCTCGATCGGGCCCGGAAGATCCGCAAGTGGAAGAGCGCCCTCGCGGCCGGGCTCGCCCGTAGCAACGGCTGCATCGCCTATTCGGCGCCCACCCGCGACCGCAAGACCGAGCTCTTGATCGCCGGTCGCTCCGCCGACAGGTCCGCCGTGCTCGCCCTCTGGGAGTGGCTCGTACCGCAGATCGAGTGGCTCTCGGCGACCCACGGCGCCGGCCAGCCGAGGGCCTGGCATGAGGCCTTTCGCATCGGCGCCGCGGAGACGATCGTCGACCGCCTCGCCGCCGCGCGCGTCGAGGTCCACAGGGCGATCGGCACCGAGGTCCTCGCGCGCATCGAGCCGACATGCGCCCACAGGGCGGCCGCCGTCGACCGCTTCGCCGACCAGCGCCTGCGCCTTCGGCCAGGCCGACGGATGAGGGTCGACGGTGAGGCCCTCGATCGGGGGCGAGCCCTCGGCCACCGGGTCAGCCTGCCCTCCGCAGAGGACTGAACCAGCGCTCGGCGGGCCCGGTCGCCCCAGACAGAGGACGCGCGCCCTGGTCCCGGGTCGAGCACGCCGGACCCGTCGGACCCGTCGGACCCGCCGAAGAAGTCGACTCCCCCACGGGCACCCAGACCCGCCGAGCCGCCGAGCCGCCGAAGGCAGGCGAGGAGGGTGGATCACGTGGAACGCTCGAGCGGTCCCGACGATCGATCTTGTAAAACGATTGTTCGGATCGGCGGGGGAGAGACCATTCTCAGAGCCCGGCGCGTTCGCGGTGAGAGCCCAGACCTGTCGACGTTGCCTGACGCAGCGCTCGGCTCGAAGGAGGAGTCAGGCCATGACTGAACGCGATGAGAGCTCCACATTGATCGCCCTGTCCGAACTTTGGAACCTCGAGGCCGACCGCGTCGCTGAGGTCGAGAGCGAGCGGCGCGCACGCGAAGAGGCCGCCCGGGCGGCCCGCGAAGAGATCGAGCGGAAGGCCCGCAGCGAGGCCGAGCTCAGGGCCCGCGAGGAGGCTGAGCGGCTAGCCAAGGCCAACGCCGAGCGCGAGCGGCAAGAGCGAGAGGCACGCCTCCGCCTCCAGGAGGCTGAGCTGCGCGCGCGCGCGGAGCAGGAGGCGAGGCTCCGGTCGGAGCAGATGCGCCTCGACGCCCAGATCAAGATCACCGAGAAGAAGGCTCGCCCGCTCTGGCTCACGATCACGCCGATCGTCCTCGGCCTCGGCCTCCTCGCCGGCGGCTACGCGGCCCTGGACACGATCGAGAGCCGAGATCAGGCCGCCCAGGCCGAGCGTGAGCAGGCCGCCAAGCGAGACGAGGAGCACCGCAAGGTGCTCGCCGAGCTGACCGCCCAATTCGGCGAGCTCAAGGCCGAGCAGGACCGTCTCGAGGACCAGCGGGCCGAGCTCGACGCGAAGCTCGCGGAGGTGAAGGACGAGAACAAGCGGCAGCTCCTCCTCGCCGAGAAGACCGCCCTCGACAACAAGCTCGATCAGAACGCGAGCAGGCGCAGGGCCAACCGAGGCAAGGCGAGCTCGCAGAAGACGGCCACGACCGCAGGGCCCAAGAAGCCGGGGATCACGATCAGCGAGAGCGATGATCCCTTGGCGGGGCTCGACTAGCCCGCGCCCCAGCGCGGCGAGATCATCGACGTCCACCTCCCCTGCCAATAAAAGAGGTCCCTCTCCGAGGCGGCGCGGACGAGCGGGCGCACCGACGCAGGCACCTCGCTGCACGGGCACCCGCACGCCTGCGGTCCCCCCGCCTCAACCCGACTCGCCCGCCTCGAGGAGCTCCTCGGGGCGGGCGCAGTCCTCTTGCCTTTGCCCTCGACGCCACCGGCGGATAGAAGCCCCCGCTCGAGTCGTCTGGGGGCCTTTTTGCCGCCTCCTTGGCGGATACGAGCCGCTCTCAGCGGGCATCCAGCGCTGCGCAGCCTCCTGATCGCGTCAGGAGCCATCCCGCGAGAGGACCACGATCAGCACGACCAGCACGACCACGACGAGGAGCGCCCGCCGGGCCCAGCGCTTGCGCCTCTGCGCCTGGGCCCGCCTCGCCGCGAGCTTCGCCCGGAAGAGCTCGCTGCGCCGAGCTCGCTCCGCCGGGACAAACTCATCGACCTCGTCGACGACCCAGTAGCTCTCCGCGGGGACCTCGAGCGGCGGTCCGGACCAGGTCCAGGTCCCGTCAGCCTTGGACAGCGTGAACGCGGGTCGGACCACCCGCCTCGCGACGCCGAGCCCCGGCAGGGCGACGCTCTCCCCCTCGGCCGCGTCCAGGAGCGAGAGCAGCTCCTCGGCCGCTGCGACCTGGGCCTCGCCGCGGGCGGCGACCTCTACGAAGTCCCGCTCGAAGGACGAGGGATCTCCGTAGAGGCCGTCGCAGGAGAGCGCCAGATCGACGTCGAGCAGCGAGACCTCGCCCTCCGTCATCGCCCGGAGGATCGCGTCGTAGAGCCGCGGGACGGGATCGCCCTCCCAGACCTCCTCGAAGGTCTCCTCGTCGCCGTCCCCCACCCCCCAGGCGAGGGAGACGAGCTCCGGGTCCTCGCAGCTAAAGCCGCGATCGACCGCCGCCCCGCTCACCACGAGACCGCCGCCCCCCGCGACTCGATGGTACGAGAGCTCGATGAGCAGCTCGCCCGCCGCTGCAAACCGCGAGGCCTCGCCCTCCTCGATCACGACCAGGCGAGACCGGGCCAGCTGCGCGCGGACATGGGGGTAGGCGTCGAGGTCGACGCTCGGGGCCATCGTCGGCACGGCGAGGCGCTCCGCCGCCTCGCGCCGGGCGAAGAGGTAGACCGACTTCCAATCCGTGATCTCGGGCAGCCGCGCGTAGCCAGCCAAGGGGCCGCGGACGATCACCGCCGGGGCCCGGCCCGACCAGGGCTCGGGCTCCACCGCGACGACCCCTGGGACGATGATGGCTTCTGGCACAGAGCTCTCCGCGGCGATGGTATCCGCCCCAGGCCGACGGTGTCGCCCCTCGGTCCGCCGTCGACCGCGAGGTTTGCCGAGCCGGCGGCGCCCGCAAGGCGGACCTCGGCGGCGCCCGCAAAGCGGACCTCGACGGCGCCCGCAAAGCGGACCTCGGCGGCGCCCGCAAAGCGGACCTCGGCGGCGATGGTACGCTCGCCGGGAGTACGTCTACCTGGAGCCCCCCCTTGCCGATCCTGCGCCCCCCCTCCTCCGCCTCCTCCCCAGCCTCCTCCCTAGCGATCGGGATCCTCCTCGCCATGACCCTCTCCTGCGCCGGAGATGACGGCGACAGCGACAGCGCGGCGACCCTGAGCCCGACCGGCGCGAGCGGCCTCGCGACCACAGCGGGCATGACCTCAGAGGACTCGGACGCCAGCTCGAGCGCGGAGACGGTGTCGGGCTCCGACTCGGACACCGGCGAGACTGCCTCAGAGTCCGACTCGACCTCGACGACGGAGAGCACCACCGGCGTCAGCTCGACAGACACCGAGCCCACCACTACAGGCGACCCCACGACCGGCTCTACCACCGACGCCTCCACCGGCTCCACCGGCTCCACCACCGACGCCACCACCGACGCCACCACCACCGGCTCCACCACCGACGACACGACGACGGACTCCGACTCCGGCGATCTCTGCCTCGAGTGCGGCGTGACCCTCAACTCGACCCAATCGTCGAGCTTCTCCGCCCTGCCGGGGACCGAGTTCATCGGCTTCGCGACCCTCGAGGGCGACCAGGTGATCTACGCCCTCGACGAGGTCGGCAGCGGCCGCGTGATCTACACCGCGGACACCAACATCCTCTACAAAGAGATCACCGACTGTCCGCTCTGGGAGTGGCTGGGCGACAGCGGCGATCAGCTCCCCAAGGTGCTCAGCTTCGGTCGCAACCTCTGCGGCGGCCTCGGCAACAACCTCGGCAATTATCCAGACCTCACCTACTCCGGCACCTCGCTCCCGCAAGAGTACGTCGGCGACCCGGCCAAGCTCGCCGCCGACTACGACATGGTGATCTACTGCGCGATCTCGTCGACCAACAACGCCGAGGCCCAGACCATCGTCGACTACGTCAAGGATCAGGGCGGCGGGCTCTACCTCGCGAGCGAGTACTTCGGCTTTCTCAAGCAGGCGGACGTCGACCGGATCAACACGATCGGCAACCCGCTGGGCGTCGACTTCGAGACCACGAACCTAGACTGGGGCCAGGCCAACGGCGAGATCGGCTTCTCCTGCTTCCCGCTCCCGCAGTGAAGACCGACTCGGCGCCCTCGCGGGACCAAGCTAGACCAGCCACCGGGCCCTCCGGTCGCCTTCGGCCCAGGCGATCGCCTGGGCCGCGAAGATCGTCGACCGGGTGCTGATGTCGTCGCTCTCCGGGCCGTAGCGAAGCCCGCCGCACGGGCTCTGGAGGCTCGCCAGATGCTCGAGCCCGCGGGCGATCGACCGGGCGAAGCGGTGACGATCGACGGCCGCCCAGAGGCGGACGGATTGACCGACGATATCGGACCGCCGCGGGCCAAACGCCCGCTCGCCGTCGTGCCAGGCGAGCATGCTCCCGTCCCCCTGCTGGATCGTCGCCAGCCAGGTCGCCGTCGCGACGGCCTGCGGCCTCGCACCTGCGTCGACCGTAGGCTCGACCGCCAGGAGCCCCTCCGCGGCGTAGCAACAGGCGGGCACGTAGATCCGCTCGCCCCCGCGGTGGACAACACAACGACCGTCCTCCGCCTGCGGCATCAGGTCGCGGAGGAGCCGGCGGATCGCCGCCGCCGGTCGGACCTCGCCCGCGGTCGCGAAGGTGCGGTCGTAGGCCGCGAGCGGCAGCGCGAGCCTGAGGTGATGAGAGCCCCAGACCTGCCTCCAATGCGGCTCGCCGGGACTCCCTGAGCTCACCCGCTGGTTCGCGATACCGTTCAGGACCCCCGCGTAGACCCGCTCGATCGCCGCGCCCAGGAGCCGCAGAGCGCCGTCGTCGATCGCCTCGACCATCCGCTCGTAGAGGCGCAGGAGCCCGTGGAGGACGATCCCGCTGTCGAAGAGATCGTCGACCCCGTCGTCGCCGACCATGCCACGATCGCCCAGGTCAGCGAGCTGCGCCTCGAGGATCCGTCGGCAGCGGGCGAGCTGGGACGCGGCCCGGTCCTTCGGCATCCGCGGGCCGTCGTCGATGTCCTGGGCGAGGAGCGCGAGGAGGAGCCCCGCGACCGCGGGCCGGGCGTCTCCAGAGTGCGCGGGGTTGACCCAAGGGAGCACCGCCCCGTCGGCCGTCAGCGGTCCCTCGACCAGCCACCCCATCAGCCGCCGCCGGTCGGGGCGCGAGGCTGCGCTCAGCACGGCCTCGTAGTCTGTTCGGATCCTGCCCCCCATCCCGTTCCCTGGATTCATAGCACCCCTGATGGCCGCTGGTTGAAGTCCCGTTGGCTCTGCGCTCGACGACCGCGCGACCCCGCCAGGGCGTCCTTGACAGCCATGGACGGAATATTCGTGCAATGCTAGCCTCACGAGGCCCTGGCACAGACGAGACGATCTCGGGCCCTCAAGGTGGTCGACGACGACCGACCCCCGCCGGGCTCGGATGACGCGGGGCTCGCAGCTCAGACCCGTCGAACGACGGCCGGCCTCGCGTCGACCTCGCTGCTCCTCGCGCTTGCCGGTCCGCTCAGCGGATGTGCGCCGACATCCGACACGGCCCCGACCAGCCCCCCAAACGCGCAAGCTCCCGACCGCGACCCGCCTCCTGACGAAGAGCCCCCCACCCGAGCCGCGGGCGACGAGGGCTCGCCCCCGAAGCCGGATCCCGCGGACGACACGCCCGTCGAGGGAGCCCGCCCTGCGACCTGGCCCGAGCCCCTGCCCTGGGTCCTCAGCCCCTACCCTGGCGGCACCGAGGTCGTCGTCTCCGTCGCCGGTGACCGCCATCTCCGCACGGTCCTGGGCATGGCCCCGGTCACCGAGATCGCGAGCCCCTGGCGCGACGGCCTCAGGGCCCAAGGCTTCGTCGAGACGGCGCCCTGCGAGCTCGACGAGGCCACCGCTCAGTTCTCCTGCACCTACCGCAGCGCCGAGCGCCTCGCCCTCCTGGCGATAGGCCCGCGCACGCTCGACCCGAAGAGCGAGACCATCAGCGTGTCGCTGCACCTCCTCCCGCCAGGACACCGGCCGCTGGACACCCTCCCCGGCCGCTGCGTCACACCGCCCACGCGCGAGCGCCTCGTGCTTGTCAATTCCTCGGGCGTCGATCAGAGCGGCGAACACCACAGCTCCTCCCGAGACTGGCGGGTCCACACCCACGCCACCTTCGACCTCGACGGCGACGGCGTCCAGGACATGCTCGTCCCCCCGAAGAAGGCGGGAGGTTGCCCTTGGGACATACCGATGGACGTCTACGTCATGCGCGGCGAGTGTGGCCACCGCGTCGGGACGATCACCGGGAACCTCGAGAGCGCGACCATCACGGCGCCCTTTGTCGCCGGCCTCCGCGAGCTCTCCACCGAGGCCACCTGGGCCGACTTCGATGAGGCCCCGAGCGGCGCTGATGATCCGCCGCTGACGGAGAGCGCGGGCGACGAAGACCTGGCCCGCAGGCGCCGACACTTCATCCCCTCGCACCACACGCGCGAGCGGGTCTATCGCTTCGACGGCACGATCCTGCGGCTGGTGAGCGACCACGATCGGGTCGGCCAGTGCCACCACTGCGGCGCGAGCACCTGCCGGCCGCTCTAGCCCGTGAAGTCCTGGGCAGCGCGGCCGGCGAGTGCTCTACTGCCGCCATGCCCCTCGCCCCTACGCGCCTGCGCGGCGCCCAGTTCGCGAAGCTCGTCGGCGCGCTGCTCCTCCAGCAGCGCGGCGACATGGGGGCTGTCCTCCGTCGCACCTTTGATCGCTACGGCCCGGCGATCTGCGTCCGCCCCGAGCGAGGGTGGTTCGGCCGCCGCTCAAGCCGGCCCAAAGACCGCGCTAGGGACCGCCTCAGCGAGGTCTGGCTCGTCGCCGATCCGGCGATCATCGAGGCGCTCCTGATCCGCGAGCACCGCTCCTTCGCCAAGGATCCGCTCACCCGCGAGCTCGAGGATGTGCTCGGCCTCGGACTCCTGGTCTCCGAGGGCGACGCCTGGCGGCATGACCACAGGATCGTCCAGCCGGTGCTCAGCGCCGGGGCGATGCGACGGCGCCTCGGCGAGGTCGCGGAGCTCGTCGACACGGCCCTAGGGAGCTGGCCCGCAGGGGGCGATCTCGACTGCGCGAAGCTCTTCGGGCCCCTCACCCTCGAGGTCGTCAGCCGGATCGCCCTCGGCCTCTCGCTCCGCGACGATGCGCCGCTCGTCGGCGCTGCGTTGGAGGAGATCCTCGACTACTACGCCGGCTTCGGCGGTCCCGGCCTGCGGGCGCCTGCGAAGTGGAGGACGCCGGCTCGCCGACGCTTCGAGGGCGCCTGCGCCGAGCTCCGCGCGCTGACGACACGGCTCATCGACCGGCGCGCGGCCGAGCCCTGCACCGCCGCCGATGACGATGTGCTCGGCCGCCTCCTCGCCGACCATCGCCGAGCGCCCGAGGTGCTCCCCGCGGCCCGCCTCGCCGATCAGGTGATGACCCTGATGCTGGCGGGCAACGAGACGACGACCCTCGGCCTCGCCTATGCGCTGCACGCCCTCGCCCACAACCCGGAGGCGCAGGGGCGATGGCACGCAGAGGCGGACGCCGCCGCCGAGCAGGGGCTGGAGCTGGATCGCCTCCAATGGACCCGCGGGATCTGGCGGGAGACGCTGCGGATGTTCCCGCCGGCGGCCGGCGTCGCCCGGGTCGCCCGCAGCGACGTCGACCTGGCCGGCCTGAAGATCCCCGCGCGATCGCTGGTCGTCGTCCCCGCCCTCGCCATCCACCGCTTCGCGCGGTGGTTCCCCGACCCGGACGCCTTCCTGCCGCAGCGCTTCATCGATCCGCCGACCTGGCCGAAGCTCACTTACCTGCCCTTTGGAGCAGGTCCACGCGTCTGCATCGGCTCCCACCTCGCCGACATCGAGGCGATCGTCGCCCTCGCCCAGATAGGCCGGCGCTACCGCCTAGAGCCGCAACCGGGGGCCAAGCCGCTGCGCTTCAAGCTCAGCGTCACCATGCGCCCCGCGGACGGCGTGCCGATCCGCCTCGTCCCGCGCTGACCCGCCGCTCGTGCGATCGCCGGAGCTCTCGCCACGAGCGCTGTGGTGAACGACCCTCTGCTCTCCGCCGGGGGCGCTATCGCCCAGGCAGATCGGAGCATAGGGAGCCGCTATGCGCCCCCCCTGCGCTCTCCCGCGCACCTGTGGATGAGGCCGCTGTCGCGGACTCGCCGGTCGCGAGTTCGTCGTCCATTCTCGTCGTCTCGCGCCCCGCCTACCGTAGGATCGCGGCGTGACGGCGAGCGATGGTGGATGCACCCTGGAAATCGACGCTTGAGAGCCGACCAGCCCTGGCGGAGACGCTGGAGTCGGAGGCTGTGGCGGACGCATCCTCCTCGCCGGAGCCCACGGGCCGTCGCATCGGTCGCTTCGCGGTGCTGCGCGAGCTCGGGCGGGGCGGGATGGGCCAGGTCTACCTGGCCTACGACGAGCAGCTCGACCGCAAGGTGGCGATCAAGCTGCTCCGCGTCGCCACCCCCTCAGAGTCGGCGAGCCTGCGACTGCTGCGCGAGGCCCAGGCGCTGGCCAAGCTCTCGCACCCAAACGTCGTCCAGATCCATGAGGTCGGGACCGAGGCCGGCGCTGTCTACCTGGCGATGGAGTATGTCGACGGAGCTACGCTCGCAGCGTGGGCCGAGACGGAGCCCGATTGGCGAACCCGCGTCGAGATGTTGATCCAGGCGGGTCGTGGGATGGCGGCCGCCCACGCGGTCGGCCTCGTCCACCGCGACTTCAAGCCCGACAATGTCCTCGTCGGGCGAGACCGTCGGGTGCGGGTCCTCGACTTCGGGCTCGTGCGTTCGGACGAGGTCGCGCACGCGGATCCAGAGGGGTACGAGGTGACCGCGAGCAGGCCCATCCTTCGACCGGCGGGGGAGCTTGAGGCGATGCCGAACGGGGGGACGCCCTTCTCTCCGCTCAACACCGGCCTGACCGCGCACGGAACGGTGCTCGGCACCCCGCCGTACATGGCCCCCGAGCAACACGAGGGCAGGACCTGTGACGCGGCCGCCGACCAGTACAGCTTCTGCGTCACGGCCTTCCGCGTCCTCTTCGGGCTCCTCCCCTTTGACGAGCGCGAGTTCGAGGAGCTCGCGCGGGCGAAGAGCGCCGAGAAGATCGCAGCGTTCCCCCCCGAGAGTCCGGTCCCGCCGGCGATCCGTGCGGCGATCCTGCGGGGACTCTCGGCTGATCCGAGGGCGCGCTGGGAGAGCGTCGACAGCTTGCTCGTCGTGCTCGCGGGCGCCCTCGACCGACGGCGCGGAGGGTTCGCCGCGGCGGCCGGGGTCTTCGCCGCGGCGCTCGGCGTGGGCCTCGGCCTGCACGCGCTCACGCCGGCGCCTCCGGCCCCATGTGCTCTCGAACCGAGCGCCCTCGCGGGGGTCTGGGATGACGATCGTCGCGACGCTCTGAGGGCGTCCTTCGACGCGACGGACCTGCTCTTTGAGGCAGACGCAGCCGCGGGCGTGGAGGGGAGCCTGGATCGTTGGGCGGAGGCTTGGTCGGCCTCGCGAGAGGAGAATTGTCGGGCGACGCGGATCGAGTCGACCCAGTCGGAGCTCCTGCTCGAGCGCCGAGAGCTCTGCCTGCGGCGACAGCTCGTCGAGGTAGGCGCGCTGGTGGAGCGCTTTGTCCACGCCGACGAGCAGGTCGTCAGCAAGGCGGGGACGCTGGTCGACGAGCTCCCGGGCAGCAGCCGCTGCGGCCCCGTCGCGGTCGACGCAGACGCGCAGATCCTCTTGAGCCCTCAGCAGAGGGCTGCGGTCGAGGTTGAGGTCGAGCGCCTCGTCGAGGCCCGCACGGAGCATCTGCTCGGGCGGGCTCAACGGGCGCGAGAGCTCGGCGAGCGTGTGCGCGAGCGTGCCCAGGTCCTCGGCTACACCCCGCTAGAGCTGGAGGCTGAGGTATTCCTCGCCCAGGCCCTGGTCGACTCGGGGGACCTTGACGGAGGCGTCGCCGCCCTGCGGCGGGCGATCCTCGCAGCGGAGCGGGTCGGGCTCGGCGAGCTGGTGGCGAGCTTTCGCGTGCAACTCGCGGTGGCGGTCGCCGGCCGCTTCGCCAAGCCGACGCTCGAGGAGTGGGCGATCGAAGAGGCCCAGCTCGCCCTCGATCGCGTCGCTCGGCCGGACGACGCTCGACAGATCGATCTGCTCCTCGCCCGCGCCCGGATCATCGAGCAAGCGGGTGACCACAAAGAGGCCATCGCCGCTCACGAGCTCGCCTGGTCGCGCGCGGAGGGCCTCTGGAGCGAGGCCAGCCGGGCTCGGCTGCGGGTCGGGATCGGCACCGCGCACTACCGTGCCGGAGACTACGAGGCCGCCCGCGCCGAGCTCGAGCGTAGCCTTGAGGTGATCCGCGCGAGCTGGGGACGCTGGTCGCCAGCCGCCGCGCGTATTGAGTTCAACCTCGGCATGATCACCAGCGATCTCGACGATCCTGTCGCCGCAGCGGCGCATCTTGACGCAGCGCTCGAGATCGACACGCAGCTGTGGGGCGCGGGCTCGGTCGAGGTCGCGCGGGACCGCTTCGCCCTCGCGGCCTCCGCCTTCGCGACCGGGGATCTCGAGCGTGCGTGCGACCTCAGCCGCCAAGTGCTGATCACCTTCGAGGCGCAGCTCGGCCCGGATCATGACGAGACCGCCACGGCGCACAACGCCGCCGGCCTCTGCCATCTCAACGCCGGCGAGCTCGACGAGGCGGAGGCGAGCTACGACCTCGCGCTGAAGACCCATCTTCGGGTCCATGGACCGGATCACTTCGAGGTCGGCCAGCTCCGCTACAACCTCGCAGAGGTCGATCTCCGACGCGGTGAGCTTGAGCGAGCTCGGGACGGCTTCGAGGAGGCGCAGCGGATCTACTCCGCCGCGCTCCCAGAGACCCACCCGCTGCAGGCCCACCCGCTCAAGGGGCTCGGTCTGATCGCGCTCGAGGAGGGGGACCACGACGAGGCCCTGGCCCTGCTCGAGCGGGCCCTCGAGCTCGCCGATGCATCCTTTGCGATCGAGCTCGCGGACATTCACCTCGGCCTCGCCCGTGCCCTCCTCCGGAGCGGCGACCGAGGTGTCCACGCTCGGGCGCACAAGCTCGCGGAGGAGGCGCTTCGGGCCTATGAGGGCGCAGGGGTGGTGGCCAGAGCAGAGGAGGCGCGAGAGCTGCTCGGGGCCCGTGATTGACGAAGAGGGGTAACCACGCGATGACTGCTCGGTATGCCCGAGCAGCAAAAGAAACTAGACGGCGGCACTCTCAAGGTGAAGGTGAAGGTCGGCGTGCAATACATCAACCACGGGACGGGCGGTGCGGCTGTGCTCGACAGCACCGGTGTCGCGCTCGACCAGGACAGCGGCGACCTCCTAAGCTATGTCGACGGCGCAGGGCAGACCCACTATCTCAACGTCGACTCGAGCGACCTCGTCGTCTTCACGACCGGCTCCAGCCGCGCCTGGACCGAGACCGGTAGCGGGACCGGCACGCGCGTCGCGACCACCGTTGGCGCCGCGACGAAGATGATCAACGTCGATCCTGCGGGCGCCCCGATCGTCGATGGAACCGGGGCGGAGGCGTATATCGAGGAGGCGTGAGCGCCGAGGGTGCGCGGGCGACGAGGCCTGGAGAGCGCGCGGGACTTCTGCCGCGGTCTCCTAGGCCCTCGGCCGCCGACAGAGGAAGACCTCGGGACAATAGGCGTGCCCCTCGTCGACCCCGTCGAGGGGGCGAGCGCGGAGCTCGACCTCAAAGCCCGCCTCGACGAGGATCCGCACCCAGGTCGCCCTGGAGAAGAGCCCCTCCTCGTGGGTCTCGTGCACCGGGCGGATCCCGCTCTTGTCGCGCAGGAGGAAGGCGTAGTCGACCCGATAGGTGGAGTCCTCCGGATCCGGGTCGGTGACCCAGGCGATGTAGCGCATGCCTCGGCCCTCCTCGTCGTCGCTGGCGTCATCCTCGTGAAACTCGCGAAAGGTGTCGCGGATGATGTCGGGGGTGAAGAGCGCGGCGCCGCCCGGCCGGGTGTGGACGAAGGCGGTGTCCGCCGCTCGCCGCAGGTCCTCCTCGCTGAGCATGTAGACCACCGCGTCGTGGACGAGGACCGCGTCGAACTCGCGACCGAGACGCATGGTCCGCATGTCCCCGACGACATGCTCACAGTCCGGGTTTTGCGCCCGGCTCAGCTCCAACATCGCCGCGCTCAGGTCCGTGAGGGTGCAGGCCCGCCGCTGGCGGAAGTAGTAGCCGTTGTTGCCCGCGCCCGCGCCGAGCTCGAGGAAGGTCCTGTAGGGGCCGTCGACCGCCTCTTCGAGGAGGGCGTCGTAGACCTCGACCTCCTCGGCGTGATTCTCCCTCGCGTCGAGCAAGTGGTACCAATCCACCAGGTCTTCGTACAATGAGCGTCTCATGGGCTGCTCCGGGCGACAGCGGTCACCGTCGCCGGATAGTACTCGAGCGACCCGCACCCGCCAACGCGATCGTAGCCCGGTCCGGCGCGCCTGCGCCCCCACGCCCGCCTCCGCCTCCGCGTGACCGGCGACGGCTTCGCCTCCGCGTGACCGCTGCGCTAGCGAGACCCCACCGTGCTACGATTGGGCCATTGGCCGAGGCTGACTTCAACGACCACTTCTCGGACGTCGCTGAGGCCTACGCACGGTTTCGGCCGCGCTACCCGGCGGAGCTCTACAGCCATCTGCTGGACCTCGTGGAGTCGCGCGAGCTGTGCTGGGACTGCGGCACTGGCAGCGGCCAGGCTGCGCTCGCGCTCGCAGGGTCCTTCGCCTCGATCGTCGCGACCGATCCGAGCGCGCGACAGCTCGCGCAGGCCCCCGCCCATCCCCGCGTCGACTATCGCTGTGAGCCGGCCGAGCGCTCGACCCTCGCCGACGCGAGCGTCGACCTGATCACCGCGGCGGCGGTCATCCACTGGCTCGACCACCCGCGCTTCTATCGCGAGGTTCGACGGGTCGCCCGGCCCGGCTGCGTGCTCGCGGCCTGGACCTACTCGATGGCGATCCATGTCTCTCCCGAGGTCGACGCGGTGATCCACGACTTCGTGGCCCGGGTGCTCGGCCCCTACTGGGCGCCCGAGGCTCGCTTTCTCCGCAGCGGCCTGAGCGACCTCGACTTTCCCTTCGAGGAGCTGCCCATGCCCGCGCTCTCGATCGTCGGCCGCTGGACCCTGCCGCGCTTCATCGGCAAGCTCGACACCTGGTCGGCCGCCGCCGCGTACGCCCGTGACCGCGGCGCGCCAGCGACGACGGAGATCATCGACGAGCTCACGCGCGCGTGGGCCGAGGGGGCCGACGCTGCCGGCACACAGGAGGTCCGTCTGCCGCTGCACGCCCGGGTAGGCCGCGTCCTCCCGGCGAAGTGAGGCGTCGCCCCTTCGCAGGCCGAGGCGGAGGAGCGCCCGCGCTCGACGAAGGTGCAGCGCCGGCTGCTCCTGCCGTTAGATCGGCGTACCCCGGTCGAGGAACATCGGGACCATCGCGATGAAGGTCGTGCCGACGCCGGGCGTACTGGTCGCGCGGATCGTCCCCCCCATGAGATCGATGAGGTGCTGGGTGATCGTCAGGCCGAGCCCCGTACCGCCGTACTCCCGCGAGGTCGAGCCGTTAGCCTGGACGAACGCCTCAAAGACCCGCACGAGCTCCTCCTCGCTCATGCCGATCCCGGTGTCCTCGACCCGAAGCTCGAGGCTCCGCTCGCGACCTTCGCCGTGGGCCCGGACCTCCAGGCGGACGTCACCGTCCTCGGTGAACTTGATCGCGTTGCTGAGGAGGTTGATGAGCACGCGCCGGAGGGCGGCGCCGTCGGTCCGCAGGGTCTCGAGGTGCTCGGGCGCGGTGATCGTCAGGGTGTTTCGGTTGCCGTCGAGGAGCGGACGGAGGACATTCTCGACGTCGCTCAGGAGCTCCGCGAGGTCGACGTCTTCGATGTGGAGCGTCATCTGCCCAGCCTCGACCTTGGCGAGATCGAGCACCTCATTGATGAGCTGCAGGAGCTGACTCGCGGCGCCGTGGATCCGTCGGAGGTCCGCCGAGGTGTCGGCGTCGGGGAGGCCGAGCTCTTCGTCGGCGAGCTCGGCATAGCCGAGGATCGCGTTGAGCGGCGTGCGCAGCTCGTGGCTCATCGACGCGAGGAAGCTGCTCTTCGCCTGCGTCGCGGCGAGCGCCTGATCGCGGGCGATCTCGAGCTCAGCGTTCAGCTTGCGCAGGCGCTCGAGCTTGCCGAGCTCGACGCGGACGCGCTGCTGCTCCCACCGCGCGAGGAGCTGACTGTAGAGCGCCCCCGTCAGCCTGCAGGTGAAGCCGAGGATCGCCATGTGCTCCTCCGAGAAGCGATTGGGCTGCTCGGAGGCGAGGCCGAGGACGCCGAGGGAGACCCCCTCGTGGACCACCGGCATGAAGAGGCGCGAGCGCACATGGAAGCTCCGCGCGCTCGACTGCGTACGCCCATCGACGGCCGTGTCCGGGACATGGAGCGGCGACTGTGTCCGGAAGACGGCGCCGGGATGTCGGTCCCACGCGGTTCTCTCGGCCTCGACCCTCTCCTCCTCGCTGAAGCCGTGGGCGTAGAGCAGGCGAAGGCGCTCTTCGTCATGATCCCAGATAAAGATCCCGCCGTACTCGAACTCGATCAGCGACGAGAGCGCCATCTGCACCTGCTCCGCCAACGACTCGAGATCGTGGACCGTCGCGAAGCCAGACGCGATCACTCCGAGGATGTCGACGACCTCGAGGACGCCGCGGGTCTTGTTCTTCATTGCGGGTGCAGCGGGGCTCGCATTGACGCTCGGGAGCAGAACAGGGGCCGTGCGCCGCAGCCTATCACGCGGAGGAGGAGCGGCTGAACTCGCGTCTTCCACCTCTGCGCCCAGAGCGGCGGAGCCGATGTCGCCGGCCGAGATCCGCGACCGCGCGTTTCGTGGAGGTCTTCGGACGATCGAGCGATGCAGCGCCGAGGCGCCTGGAGATGGCATCCGGGGCCGAAGTGGCGCTATCCTGCGGACTCCACGGTGCGGGAAGGGTGGATGTGTATGCGGATAGACGATTGTAGGGGGCGAGCTGTGCTTATCGCGGGCTTCTTGACGATGCTCGCAGGCTGCTCAGGGGATGACTCAGAGACTCAGGGTGAGGTCTCCGCGACGGCGACGGCGACGGCGACGGCCAGCGGGTTCACGACGACGATGACCGACGGCACGACCACCGGAGACACGAGCGGCGGCTCGACAGAGGGTACCGACTCGGGGACGACGACCGGCGACACGACCACCACGGGGGATCCGACGACGACCGGTGAGACTGACACGGCGACGACCGATCCGACGACCGGCGACGATCCTGTGTGCGGCGACGGTGTCGTCGATGATGGCGAGGAGTGCGACGACGGCAACATGGACGACACCGACGCGTGCCTCAGCTCCTGCGTCGCCGCCAGCTGTGGTGACGGTCTGGTGCAGGCGGGCGTCGAAGACTGTGATGGCGCCGGTGAGTCGGCGGAGTGCAACGCGGACTGCTCCCTGAGCGTCTGTGGCGACGGCATCGTCAACCTCAGCGCCGGCGAGGCCTGCGATGGCGAGGTCGAGAACGGCACCTGCTCAGACACCTGCGACGCGGCGGTCTGCGCCGATGACTACGACGACTGCGACGACCAGGTCGGCTGCGAGACGCAGCTCTGCGGCGGCACCTGCGATGAGGTCGGGCCCCTCCCCGGCGAGCAGACCTTCGAATACACGGGCGAGGTCGCCGAGTTCGACGTGCCCTTCTGCGTCGAGAGCGTCTCGATCGTCGCCCTCGGCGCGAGCGGAGGGAACTCGACCGTGGGCCCGAGCACGGGCGGTCTCGGCGGGGAGGCGAGCGGAGACCTGACCGTCGTCGGCGGCGATACTCTCTATGTCTACGTCGGACAGCGAGGGTTGGACAGCAGCGGCAACAACGCGGGCGTCTCGGCCTCGTTCAACGGCGGAGGTGCGGGTGGCAGCTCGATCGGCGGCAGCGGTCAGCCGGGCGGGGCTGCGGGAGGCGGCGCCTCAGATGTGCGCCTCGGCGGTACAGAGCTCGCCGACCGAGTTCTCGTCGCCTCTGGGGGCGGAGGCGCCGGCGGTGGGACGGGCTCGAACAAGGCCAACGGCGGAGCTGGTGGCGGAGATGTCGGCGGGCCCGGGACGTCCTACTCGTCGGGGCTCGGCAAGGAGGCGCAGGGCGGTACGCAAGATGCGGGCGGAGCCGCCGGTACCTACCAGTACGGGCCGATGGACGGCGGTCCAGGTGTGCTCGGGGGCGGCGGAAACGGCCACGGTGCCGGCTACTCCGGCGGCGGTGGTGGAGGCGGCGGCTACTACGGCGGAGGCGGCGGAAGCTGCCACTTCGAGTCGGGCGGCGGCGGCGGCTCCTCCTGGACCGGCGGTGTGATGAACGGCGCCACCCAGGCCGGGGCCAACAGCGGCGACGGCACGGTGACGATCACCTGGTAGGCCTGCGCTCGCGCTGCCACCCTCGAGCCCCCTTCGCCCCGCCGTGGGCGAAGGTCTCGTGTCTCGGCCACCGTGAGCCTCAGATCTGTCAACGCGCGCGAACGCGCGCAGCTAGTCAGACAGGGTCGTCCTTGGCCTCGCAGTCCTCGCGGTCCCCGCGGTCCTCGCGGTCCTCGCGGTCCTCGCTCGATCGCCCGCAAACCGTCGTAGACTCCACCGCGACCCTCGAGGAGCGAGACGATGAACGACACTCCCGACGCGCCGAAGGCTGAGCCGACGCCCGAGCGAGCCCGCCGCTTCGCGCCCTGGCTGTTCGGGCTCGCCCTCCTCGCCGCGGCGACCGTCGGCTACGTTCTCCTCCGACCGACGCCTCCGCCGACCGCCGTGACCTCGAGCTTCCCCCCAGCGAGCGCCATCGCAGTGGCGCTCCTCGGAGATCTCGAGCCGGGGACGCCGATCGCGGGCTTCATCGTCGACGGCGTCGAGGGCCCCGACGCCGAGGGGCGGGACCCCGAGGCGATCCTCGTCCACCTCCACCGCGACGAGATCCGCCTGGCGATCACCGTCGTCCCCCACGGCACCCTGGGGCACAACCCGCCGGCCCAGACAGCCCGCCACGATCTCTTCTTTGGTCACCTCCGGCCGGACGACGCGGTGCTCGACGCGGAGGACTCGGCGCCGCTGCTCGCCGCCTTCGAGGCGATCGTCGTCGCCCACGAGTAGTCGCCACGGCGCCGGCTCAGGGTGAGCGCCGCGCCAGCATCATCCGCACCGGATCAGCGTCGACCAGCGCTCCGACTTCTGGGTGTTGAGGTTCGCGAGGATGGTCGGCGTCGACCATGTGTTGGCCTCCTTGACCGAGACCTGGATCGCCGTGCCGTTCGCGTCGTCGCGGCTTAAGATCATCTCAGTCTCGTCCGCCAGGACCGTGAGCTCACCGGCCCCTCCAGCGCCGTCCCAAGGAGGGAACATCACCCCCACGAGGAAGGGATCGTCGACCGAGGCCCGCTCCGACCGATGGGGCCTCCCCGGGCTCTCCGCGAGGTAGTAGAGGCGAAGGCCATCGCCGCTCAGGCGGGTGCTCCGCGGGTTCAGGCCGAGGCGCGCGTCGTCGATGGGCTCGATCTCCCAGACGTCCGGGTCGAGCCCCCAACAGTCCGCAGGCTCCCCGGTCGTCGTCGTCCCGGTCGTCGTCGCTACACCATGGCAAACTCTACTCGAACATCACCGCCCCCGTCGCGGGCCCTCAGAGCGCGACCGCCTCACTCCGACCAACGCAGCCGAAGCTCAGGGACGATCGCCGTGACCGCTGCGCTCGCGGCCCGCGCTACGTCGGCCACGATCGAGGAAGAGGAGCCCTCCGCCTCGACCCGGAGCCAGCACCATGGCAGCTCCGTCTCCATCGCGTACATCACCAGCCAACCACGGTAGCTGCCGGGATCGATCGAGCGCTCCTCCGTGAGCATCACCCCGAGTCGGCCCCCACCGAGCATCGCGGCGGCCTCCGCCTCGGCGGCGGCAGCTCTCTCCTTCGGCCCACCGTCGACCGCGGTCTCGTGGAGCTCGACGAAGGCCGGCGACGAGAGCCCGCGCCAGTCCCTCAGCTGAGCGCCGAGGGCGGCCTCGCGTCCAGCCAGGTCCGCCGGCGTGAGCCGGGTCCCGAGCGCCTCCAGGAGCGCGCTGTCGAGGATCGGCAGGGCCCTCCCGTCACTCGGGACCATCCGCGGATCGCAGGGCTGCGGCGACTCGAGGGCCTCCGGCGGCGGCAACGTGTGGAACATCCGACCCAAGCGGCTGCGAAGATCCGTCGCCTCCTCAGCCGCCGCGGAGACCTCCTCGAGGGCGGCGGCAGGTCCCTCCACGTCGGGCTTGGTCGACGGGCTCGCGGGCTCCTTCGCCCGCTCCTCCTCCGTCCGATCGAGCTGTTTGCCGTCGGCGCAGGCGCCCACGAGCGCGACCACGAGCGCTGCCCTTCTCCACCCCAAGGCAAGCTCAGATCTACCATGACGAGCGCAGGCCTCGCGCAGAGGAGAGGCCCTGGGTGCGCGCGGAGGTGCCCGTAGGCTCACCTCCGCGCGCGGGCGAGGTGGGCGACGCTCTACGCCGCGGGGACAGAAGACGTGGGGCTGGGGCCAGCAGCGTCGCCAATCACCCGGCGAGAAAGCGCGACGGCGAGCCGCTCGAGGTCCACCGGCTTGGTGACGAAGTCGTCCATCCCCGCGTCGATGCAGCGCTGGACCTCGTCGGCCATCGCGTCCGCGGTCACCGCGATAATCGGCACCGTGACCCCGGACGCCCGCAGCCGACGCGCGGCCTCGATCCCGCCCATCCCCGGCATGTTGCTGTCCATCAGGACACACTCGGGATGGGACCCGTCGTCCGGGCCCTCGAAGCGGGTGAGGACGTCGCGGCCGTTGTCGACGACGTCGACGGCGAACCCGAGCCTCTCGAGGAGCGTGCGCAGGACGAGCTGATTGATGAGGTTGTCCTCGGCGATGAGCAGCCGCCGCGGTCGCTCGTGGTTGGCGGCGCAGAGCCGCTCCGCCAACACGGCCTCATCTCCACTTCGCGCGTCGCGCTCCGCCGCCCCCGCGCTCAGCTTGGCCGAGAGATCGCGGCGCACCACCGGTTCGAAGTATTCGCGGGCGAGCGCTGCGAAACGCGCAGGCGGGGCCAGCGAGGCGTTGTGCAGGATCACCGCGGGGAGCGTCTCCGACGCGGGCGGCCAGCGCTCGTGATGGACCGCCGCAACCCCCCAACCCGCGGCGAGCTCGCACAGGTGCTCGCCGAGTTCCGCGTCCTCGTCGACGATCCAGGCGGAGGCGAAGCGCTCCACCGACTCGCCAGACGGCCGCGGGCCGCTCACCCGGCGCAACTTGAGCGCGCAGACGAAGCGCGCCCCCCGAGTGTCGTAGCGGTTGTTCGGGTTGGGGCTCTCGGCCGCGATCGTCCCCCCCATCCGCGCGACCAGCAGCCTGCTGATATGGAGCCCGAGGCCGATCCCCTCCGGTCGTCCCGCGCCGTCCTTCGCCCCCTCTTGTGCGTATCGACCGAAGATCCGATCGAGGTTCGCCTCGTCGATCCCCCGGCCCGAGTCCTCGACGGCGATCTCGAGATGCGCCAGCGTCGGCGTCGAGTCCTCGAGCTCGCGGACCCGGATCACGATCTTGCCGACGTCGGTGAACTTGAGGGCGTTGCCGGCGAGGTTGGTGATCACCTGGGTGAGCCGCGTCGGATCCCCGCGGAAGAGTCCTGTGATCGACGGCTCCGTGAGGTTGACGAGGCGGATCCCCTTGACCTCTGCGAGGCTCTCGATCCCGAGGAGCGCGCTCTCGATCACCTCCACCAGATCGAAGTCGGAGTCGACGAGGTCGAGCCCCCCCGACTCGATCTTGCCGGCGTCGAGGATCTTGTTGATCAGCGCCAGGAGATGTCTGCCGCTCTGCTCGATGACCCCGAGGAACTTGCGCCGCTCCTCCGGACGGAGCCCCCCGCGCATCAGCCTCGCGGCGCCGATGACCCCGTTGAGCGGCGTCCTCAGCTCATGGCTGATGTGGGCGAGGAACTCGGTCTTGGCCCGGTTCGCGGCCTCTGCCTCGCGACGCGCGTCGTCGAGCGCCGCGGTCGCAGCCTCGCGCATCACGACATTGCGGACCTCGGCGCTGAGGCTCCCCGCCCCGACCTCAACGATCGTCGCCAGCCCTTCCTTGCGCAGACGATGGAGCGGGCCGTAGAGGAGGACACATCGGGCGAGCACCTCGCCATCGACGACGATCGGGATCCCGAGGGCGCCGACGAGCCCGGCCTCGGCGGCGGTACGCTGCCAGTCATTGCTCGCGTCGCTCTCGGGCGGGACCGCGTCGAGGTCGAGCCAGGTCGGCTCCTTTACCCGGCGGAGGTTGTCGAGCCACGACGAGACCTCGAGGGCCCGCAGCGCCCCCCCGACGGCGCTCGGATCGTCGCTGCTGTCGATGTAGTGCATCCCGATCGTGTCGCCGAAGACCGCGACGCCGACCCCGATCCCGGTCGCCACACAGAGCGGCCGAAGGGACAGGTACACCATCTCCGCCGGAGTCATCGCGGCGTTGGCCGCCTTCGCGATCTCGGAGACCAGCCAGGTCGCCTTCGACAGGTCCTCGGCCCGCAAGCGCGCCGTCACCAGCGCGTGCTCGCGGTGCTCGATCCGCCGGGCCATCCAGACGAAGAGGCCGAGGAGCAGCAGCGTGACCAGCGACGTCGGCAAGAGCACCCGGACGTAGAGCGCGGTCACCTCCCCTTGGTCGAGCTGCGTGAGGACGATCCACGGGGTCCGGTTGTCGCGATCCGCGGGCGCACGCGCGTCTGGGAGCGGATCGATCGTCGACCAGGCGCTGATCCCCGACGACGTGGAGCGACCGCTGGGGCTGGCGACGATCCGCCGCCAAAGCGCGGGGCTACGCGCGGCGAGGGTGACGTCGCGACCCTCCATAAACGCGAAGGCGTCGCCCGGCACGGGGCTGAGCAGCCACTCACCCCGCTGGTTGAGGAGCGAGAGGTTGATGCCGTCGTCACGCACGGCCCGGTCGATCGCAGCGAGGATCTCGCGCATGTCGAGGTTGACCACGAGCAGCCCCGACGGCGCGTCCATGTCATCGGTCACCCGGATCATGAAGCGCAGGGTCGGGACCCACGGCTCCTCGATCTCTCCGTTCTCGACGTTGAGATCCAAGCGCGAGACGCCGACGACGCCGGGTCGCGTCGCCAGGCCGACCTGGACGTAGTAGCGCGACGACTTGTCCTGCAGCCCGTGATCGACGCGGATGGCACCGTCCGGACCACGCACGACCCTGAGCCGCTCGCGGCCAGACTCGTCGATCCAGCGGGCCTGTCGATAGGTCGGATTGCGCGACAGCAACGTCGTGAACGCCGGGATCATCGGCGTGAGGGCCTCCTTGTCGGCGTCGCCGTCGGCGTTGAGAACGAGGCGGATGGCATCCTCAGAGGCGAGGCTGAGGAGGTGCGCCTGGGACTTGGCGAGGGTGCTCGCCAGCGACGCGCCCGCGCCCCGCGACGCCAGGGCCGCGCGGGCTGAGATCCGCTCGATGCCCGAGTCGATCAGCGCCCACGCGATGAGCGATGCGCCGGCGATGATGACCGCGATCATCGTGTTCGTGCTCGTGCGAAGGAGTTCCCGCATCGACACCTCAAGTCTATACGACGGTTGTCAGGTCGGGGTAGCGGGCGCCCCAGTCGACACAAGTGCGGATGCCTCGCGGGTCAGCGATTGAGGTGTCTGCGGCGCCACACGCAGCAGCTCCCTCCCGCCGACGGACGACGAGGGCAAACGAGAGTGCGCGGGATCCTTGCTTCTGCCACGGGCTCCTTAGGGCGCCCGCCCGGGCTGGGCCAGCCAGGCCTCGACCTCGGCGAGCGCGACCTCCTGCTCAGGCGACTCGCGATAGGCCTCGCGCGCTCCCCTCGCGAGCTCCAGCGCTCGCGGCCGATGTTCCCCCGAGCCCGTCTGCCACAGCGCCTGCGCCAGGGCAAAGCGGGCCGCGGCGGTGACGGGCGCCTCTCCGCCGGAGGCCTCGCCGAGCCTGAGCGCCCGCTCCAGGAGGACCATCGCCGTCGCCTCGTCGTCGCTCGCCAGGGCGACCCTGCCGAGGCCGACGAGCGGCTCCACCAGGCCTTCGTCCCCCGCAGCTCCGCCCTTCTCCCGGAGCTCGAGGGCTCGCTCGAAGCGAGCCTTCGCCGCGGCGTTGTCACCACGACGAAGATCGAGCGAGCCGAGACGGACCAGGCTCTCGGCGACGTCGCTGTGTTCAGGCCCGAGCGTGGCCTCGCGGATCGCCAACGAGCGCTCGAAGGCGGAGCGCGCCAGGTCGTCCTCCCCCGCGAGCCCGTGCAGCTCCCCGAGGTTCTCCAGCGGCGTCGCGAGGGCGAGGTGCTTCGCCCCGTGCACCGCCTCGATGATCGCGACCGACCGGGCATAGCCGGCCGCCGCCCGCCCAAGCTCGCCCCGGGCCCGATCGATGTTGGCGAGGTTGTTGATGATGTTCGCGAGCTCCGGGTGAGAGTCCCCCAGGGTCAGCTCAAAGATCGCCAACGAGCGCTCCAGCAGCTCCTGGGCCCCCCCGAGGTCGCGCCGCTTGAGGTGCACCATCGCCAGGTTGTTGAGGGTGAACGCGAGGTTTGGGTGGACCGGCCCGAAGCTCGCCTCTGCGATCTCCACGCTTCGCCCGTAGAGTTCCTCGGCCCCCTCGAGATCACCCTTGGCGTAGCGCACGTCGGCGAGGTTGGTCAGGCTGTCGGCGACGTTCGGGTGCTCCTCCCCGAGGAGCGAGAGCGTGATCTCGAGGGCCTCCTCGAAGAGCCGCTCCGACTCGTCGTAGTCGCCGCGCGCGTAGTGGATGTTGGCGACGCTGCTCCTGACCGTCGCGCCGAGGAGGCCGTCGCGCTGGCCTAGGCGGCGGAGGAGCATCTGCGCGGCGTGGCTCCACAGGAGCCCCTCCGCGTGACGCCCCCCGCGGTAGCCGACGCTGAAGATCAAACGGTTCGCCGCGTCGGCCGCGACGTCGTCCATCCCGAGCGCGCCGGCGTCGACGAAGACCCGGACAAGCTCCGCCTCCGCCCGCTCGACGTCGCCGAGCGCCGACGCGAGCCCGCCGACCTGGACCCGCGCGGCGATCGTCAGGGGCTCATAGCCGAGCTGCTCCGCCGCGCTCAAGAGGGCCTCCGCCCGCGGCAGCGCCTCGACGTGCCGACCGGAGTCGCTGAGCCCCATCACCGCTACGAGCTCGCCCCGCAGCGCCACCTCGCGCTCGCGCTCGCCCTCGGCTGGCGCCGCGGGGCGCAACATGAGCAGCGACCGGGTCGTGCACGCGTCGATCCGGGGGAGCTCCGCCGCGAGCGTCACCGCGAAGGGCACGGCGTCCGCGGGGAGCTCCGCGAGGGCTGAGAGGTGCCCTTCGAGCGCCTCGCGCTTCTCGCCGAGGCAGCTCCGGGCGCGCTCGTAGAGCTCCGGCGTCCAGCGCCCCTCGAGCTTGGCCTCGCGGCAGAGGGTCTCGGCAGAGCTCGACCACCCCGCGACCCAGCGCTCGATCCAGGGCAGCGTCCGGACGTAGATGTCGGCGGCGATCGGCGCTCCGGTGTCGACGAGGCCGCGACGCAGCCGCTCCTTCGCGGCGTCGTCCCAGACCGCGTCGAGCTCCTCGCCTGCGGCGACGCAGGAGGACTCGAGCGCGGCCTCCTGCCACGCCCACCAGCCGAGCACGCCCACGCCCACGACCGCGACGAGGATCCCAAAGGCGAAGAGCTGACGCCGACGGGCGCGGATCCAGCCGCGCTTCAACGTCTCGAGGAGCGCGTCCATCGTCGCGTAGCGATCCTCTGGATCCACCGCCAACCCGCGCTCACAGCTGCGCCGCAGCCACCGAGGCGCCCGAGCCTGACGCGGCCACGGCCGCAGCCTGCCCGCCATGAGATTGTCGTAGAGCTCCGCGAAGGTCTCCCCGGCGAAGGGCGGAGCGCCGGTGAGAGCGTCCCAGAGGCTCGCGCAGAAGCCGAAGATATCGCCGCGCGCGTCGATCTCAGCGGAGACGAAGCCCTCCGGGGGCATGTACGCCGGGGTGCCGACGAGCGAGCCCACCTGGGTGACACGGTGGGAGAGCACCGCGAGCGAGCCCGTGGGCACTCCGCGCGGCCCGCTCTCCTCCGCCCCGGCCTCCGCCCCGTCCAGGCCTTGACCGACCCCCAAGGCGAGGCCGAAGTCCATCACCCGCACCCGGCCGTCGCCGCCGACCATCACGTTCTCGGGCTTGACGTCGCGGTGGACCAGCCCGGCGGCGTGGGCCGCAGCGAGCCCACGACCGGCCGCCAGCGCGACCCGCAGGATCTCCTGCCAACGCCGCGGCTGAGCGCTCGCCCAGGCCCCGAGCGTCGTCCCCTCGACGAACTCCATCGCCAACCACACCCGCTCGCGGATCGTGCCGACGTCGTGGACCCCGACGACGTTCGGATGGCTGAGCTTCGCCAGCGCCTGGGCCTCGCGGAGCAGGCGAGTCTGACCTGCGCGACCCCGCTCGGCGCTCATCGGGTGGAGGAGCTTGAGCGCGACCTTGCGATCGAGCTCGGGATCGTAGGCGGCGTAGACGACCCCCATACCGCCGGAGCCCAGGCGATTCAGGATCACGTAGCGGCCGACGACCTCGCCGCGCGGGAGGTTCTCCTCGCCCTCGCCCCCGCCCTCGCCCGCGTCGTGATCCGCGTAGGGAGAGGCGAGGGTGTCCAGCATTCCCCCCTCCCGTGCGCCGCGGGGCGCCTCGATCGTCTCCGCGAGGAAATCCTTCGGCTCGCCAGACCCTCCTGTTTTGGACAACGACACCGGGCTCTCCTCCAGTATCGAGCGGCGGCCACCGGGTCAACCGCTCGTGCGCCGACCCGACGGGGAGGGTCCGCCGGTGGCGCCGCCCCGCCAAGCGCCCCCAGCTCGAGGGCGCGATGGGCAGAGGCGCCGCACCGGGCTCCCCCGAGGCCGCGGTCGACGGGCGCGCAGGCGTTCGACCGCGAACACGCGACGACGCGAAAACGCCCACGACGACCCGCGACGACCCGCGACGACCCGCGACGACCCGCGACGACCCGCGACGACCCGCGACGACCCGCGAGTGTCCATCTCCAAACGCGATCTTGGTCGAGCGGTGGTGCGGGCCTGCCCCGCATGTGGGCCTGCTAGAGAACGTCGCTCAGCTTGACCGCGATCCCGAAGATCCCGAGGCACATCTCGTCGAGGGTCTCCTCGCCGAGGTAGACGTCGACCGGCGCGTCGAGGCCCTGCTCGGCGAGCGCCCGCATGACAAAGGGGTTGCCGAGCGAGTTGTCGTACTTGCAGTCGACGAGGATCTCATCGCCCGCGCGCGCCACCGGCACCTCGTCGAGCCCGGCGTCGTACTGGTAGACCCGCTGCCACGAGAAGTCCCAGGTCGGCGTGTGGACCAGGCACTCCTCGGCCGGCTCGTCCGGCTTCGGGTTCGCCCGCTTGATCCGCACCCGCAGGTCGGTGCCGACGTAGTGCATGTGCGATCCCGCGGCGAAGATCCGGACGTCCGGGAAGTCCTCGCCGATCTTCACGACCATCGACTCCTCGTGGTCCGCGACCCCGGCGGGGATCTTGAAGACCGGCTCGCCGCCGTCATCGTTGGGCCCAGGCTGAAGCCCCGTCCCGTCCGCCCGCGCCTTGCTGTCATTGCCGGCGAAGGAGAGGATCCCGACGTAATTCGGCAGCCCCTCGAAGTACTTGAGGTCGATCGAGGTCGAGTCGTCCACCTCCGGCCCGGAGCCGGTCGGGTGGTAGTGCATGTTGAAGATCAAGCGCGCGCCGGCCGGGACCCGGTAGGCGACGTCGTCGGGCGCACGAAAGGCGGCCATCCCCGGGGCCCAGGCGCCCATCAAGGAGACGTTGCCGTCGACCCCCGCGTCGCCGAAGCAGTCGAACTGGCCGTTCTCATCGGCGACGTCGACCGACGCGGCGTCCTCGTCGATGTAGACCAGGACGTGGTGGACGATCTTCGAGTTGCCGGCGTTGATCTGGAAGGCGCTGATCCACTGGTCGAGCACACCGTTGCCGGGGTCGACCGAGAAACAGATGAAGCGATCCTCCTTGCCGTCGATCGTCACCCCGCTGGGGATGGTGAGGCGCTCGTCCGCGTCGTCGAGGCCGATCTTCGGCGGCTCGGGGAGCGGCGCCGCTGCGCTCGGATCCCCCTCGGGTGCGCCCGCGTCGGCCCAGGCCCGGATCAGCGCCTGCTCCTCGTCGCTGAGCCGGAGATCGTCCTTCCAGCCGAAGCGCGGCTGACACTCGTCGGTGTCGTCGGCGAGGAAGGGCGGCATGGTCCCGGCCTCGACCGTGTCCGCGAGGAGCGGGGCCCAGCCCTTCGCCGCCTCGTAGGTCGTCAGCGAGAACGGCGCGATCCCGCCGTCGATATGGCAACCGTCGCACTTCGCGGCGATCAGGGGCGCGACCTCCTGATACCAGGTCGGCGCGAGCGCCTCGCCCGTCTCGCTGTCCGTGCCGCTCGTCGCCTCGGTGTCCGAGGTCATCGTCGTCGTCCCGGTCGACCCGGCCGTCGCCGCGCTAGAGCTGTCATCCCCGCCGCAGGCGAGGAGCCCCAAGCTGAGCACCGTGAGAGTCCCGAGAGAGCGCACTCGGGCCGCTGAAATAACCATGAGAGCACGCTAGGGGTTTGCCTCCGCGGGATCAAGCCCAGAGCAGCGTCGTCACCCGGCGAAAATGCGCAGCTACGCGGCCAAGGTCAGCCCCGTTAAACCTGTCTTAAGAGACCTGTATATACCCGCGCTCTCGGGCCGAGTCCGGGCCCGCAGGCCTCGCACCTCGCCGGCCGCCCGCATCCCCCGTCGCTCGGCGTTCTCACGACGGGTGAGCGGGCGAGCGCCCAGCCTGGGCGGTCGATGAACGCGGCGAAGGGCGCGATTTCAAGACCGCAGAGGACTCCCGCGCCCGGTGCCAGCTCACGCCTGAGCGCGCAATTTCGCAGCCGCCGCCGGTCCCCGAGGACTATCCTCCGCGGCGATGAAGACCCCCTCAGGCTCGTCCCTCGCCCACCTCGCCCTTGGGGCGACGCTCCTCGCCGGCTGCGGGGATGACCCCGCGGGCTCCGCACAGACCGGCGAGACCGGCTCGAGCACGACCTCGTCGTCCTCCGGATCCGCCTCCTCCGTGGGCTCCGCGCAGACCTCAGCTCCGACCTCCAGCGCGAGCTCCGACACCTCCGGCGCGACGCTCAGCAGCGACTCGGACGCGACCCCCTCGTCGACCTCCTCCGCCGACACCGACACCGACACCGACACCGACACCGAGGGAACTGGCAGCTCGAACACCCAGACGACCTCCGAGGGCTCCACCACCGGCGCATCTTCGACCTCGGGCAGCACGTCCGGCGGTGAGCTCGTCGATCCCTTCGAGATCCCCTTCGTCGCCCTCGATCCCCTCCTCGCCCCAGCCGCCGCTCTCGTCGTCCCCGGCTGGTCGCTCATCACCTCGGAGGAGGCATGGATCGAGATGATGGGGGCTCCGGTGCCGGACGCGATCGACCTCGAGAGCGCGTGGCTCGTGGTCGGCTCGCTCGGCCCCCAGGCCTACCCTGGACACTCGATCGAGGTGGCGAAGTTGACCTGGGACGACGGCCTCATCAACGTCGACGGCGACGCGATCGCCCCCGGCCCGAGCTGCGAGACCTACGCCTTCACCTGGCCGACCGCCGCTCTCCTCGAGATCGACCCCCTCGAGGTCGACGTCGACGGCTTCTTCGAGAAGCTCGTCCCGGATGAGCTCGACTGCGCCGACGGGGCCGGCGAGTACGACGACTGCAACCTCTTCTTCCCCTGCGCAAGCGGACTCCTCTGCGCCGGCATCATCCGCAGCACCGTTCTCCAGGGGAACCCCTTCGGCCTCTGCCTCCCCGAGGATCAGGCCGGCGTCTTCTCGGCGACCGGAGCCCCGATCCCCGACGGCGGTCCGACGCTCGAGCTCGAGATGGACGTCGCAGGCCTCACCAGCGTCGACATGGACGTCGTCATCTGGCTCGAGCACGATCACCCCGCCCCCGAGGAGCTGCTGATCAAGCTGCTCAACCCTAGCGGCAACCTGGTCCCGGTGTGGGACCACCAGGTCGGACCCATGCACCCCGGCGGCCTCGGCATCGTCCCCACCGGCTTCTCAGGCGATGAGTCGGTCAACGGCACGTGGACCCTCTTCATCACCGACACCGAAGGGAACGGCAAGACTGGTCCGGTGACGAGCTGGCAGCTCGAGATCATGAGCCGCTACGATTGACGCCCTTGGCCATCCGCGACCGCGCTCGCCGACTCACCACAGAGGCTGCCTTCGTATCGACCTTCGACGTCTTCTCTCGGGGACCGGCTATCGCCGCTCCTCGCGATCACGCGCACACGCGCCTCTGAACAGCTCACCATCGCCCGCTCGAGGAGCGCTCGGGCGCCGCTTGTGCGGGCATCCGAGCCATCCGAGCCGTGCTAGGCTCATCACGAGCGAGCTGGCTATGAAGGTTCTCGTCGCGGATGATGATCCCCTCTCCGCCAAGGTGCTCAGGTCGATCATTGAGCGGGCCGGACACGAGTGCACCGTGGTCGGCGATGGCGACAGCGCCTGGAGGATCGCCACTGGCGAAGATCCCCCGAGGGTCATGTTCCTCGACTGGATCATGCCCGGGATCGAGGGGCTGGAGCTGTGCCGGAGAATCCGCGCACTCGAGCGTGATGACTACATATACGTCGTGATCATCAGCGCCCGGGCCAAACACCGAGACATCGCCCTCGGCTATCAGGCAGGCGCCGACGACTTCATCACCAAGCCCTTCAGGCCGCAGGAGATGACCTCTCGGCTCCGGGTCGCCGAGCGCGTCATCGGAGCGCACGCCCCGAAACAGACCTTTGACTCCGCGCTCGAGGAGGCCTGCGCGGCCGGAGGTGGCGACCTCATGGTCCGCTCCGGCAACGTCATCGGTCGCATCATGATCTATCACGGCAAGATCGCCTGGGCGCACATCTCTAGCGAGCCGGGCTCGCTCCTGGCGATGCTCGCCTCGGAGCCGTCGATCGACCGAGATGACATCCACGCCGTCCTCGAAGAGTGCTACGCGACCGGGAAGAACTTCGCCGAGGTGCTGGTCGACTGGGGATTGATCGACCACGATGCCCTGCGCGAGCAGATGCGGCGATGGATCCGCGCGAAGTGTGAGTCGATCCGCAAGCTCAAGTCGCCGACGATCATCTTCTCGCCTGAGAACCGGGAGTACAGCGGCGGCTTCCTCCTCGACCTCGCCGAGGTGAGGCCCGACGCGGGCTCAGACGCCTCTCACCGCCCCTCGACCGCCGACGACGCGGCGCCCCGGGACGAGTCGGCGATGATGCTAAGCCCCGCGCTGCAGCAGGAGATCGACGAGAACCTCGACCGGGTGGCGTCGCTCAGCGGCGTGGTCGGGGTGACCCTCTTCGACGGAGACACCGGGCAGGCCCTCGGGACCCGGGGCCTCGCGACCAACCTCGACTTCGCCTGGCACAACCTGCGCATGGTCGCCTCCGCGGAGAGCGAGAACAGCAGCACGGTCGAGGACATCATCGTCACGACCAAGCGCCACATGCACATTCTCCGCCTCTACTCGCGAAACCCCGCTCGCTTCCTCTTCGTGACGACGAGCCGCGAGAACGTCCAGCTAGGGATGCTCCGGCTGAACCTCAACGAGTGCACCCCCTAAAGAGCCGGTGGTGAGAGTCCCGTCGGCTCCTAGCAGGCCGGGCGGGGAGACGTCATCCCAGCCGCGCTTTCGCGCGGACCTCTCGACTCCGCGCTCGGCTCCGCGACCGACCCAGGAGAATCCCCCCCTTTTGGCCCCTCGCGCCTACGGGTTTTCACGGGGCTGACCTATGCTCAGAGCATCATGTTTAGGACACGAGTGAAGACGTTTCGTAGGGTTGCTTGGGCGAGCTTGGGGCTGATGACCGCCGGTCTCGCCTGCAGTGGTGATGACTCGGCGACCGCCGGTGAGAGTGAGACCAGCACCGCGGCCACCAGCGAGACCGCCAGCGCCTCCGCCAGCGCCTCCGCCAGCGCCTCCGCCAGCGCGACCCAGGGGACGACGGACACGGTCGGCGGGTCGATGTCAGACTCCGACAGCACCTCGACCACCGACACGACCAGCCCCGAGACAGACACCGCCACCGCCACCGCGACGACGACGACGGATCCGACCACGACCGACCCGACCACGACGATGGGCGTCACCGACAGCTCGACGTCGACCACCACCACCACCGGGCCCGACGATCCTGTCTGCGGCGACGGCGTCGTCGAGGGGGGCGAGGAGTGCGACGACGGCAACGACGACGACACCGACGATTGCCTGAGCTCCTGCCTCGCCGCCTCCTGCGGTGACGGCGTCGTTCAAGCCGGCGTCGAGGCCTGTGACGACGGCAACGACTTCGACAAGGACTTCTGCTCCAACGCCTGCGAGAAGGTCCCCTGCGAAGAGCAGGAGGGCATGGGCCAGGACGAGGTCCTCTCCTTCATCTGGATCGCCAACTCGAACGAGAACACGGTGTCCAAGATCGACACCAAGTCGGGCGTCGAGATGGGTCGCTACCGCGTCGCCGGCGGCTCCCCTTCGCGCACCTCCGTCAACCTCCTCGGCGATGTCGCGGTCTCCAGCCGTCACCCCGGCGCGGTCACGAAGATCGCCGCCCGCGAGGAGAATTGCATCGACGCCAACAATGACGGGATGATCACGACCTCCAGCGGCCCCAATGACATCAAGCCCCTCGGCGAGGATGAGTGCCTCGTCTGGACCAAGGACATCCCCTCACCGAGCTACGGCTACGGGCCGCGAGCTACGGCCTGGGAGGGCGTCAAGCCCGATCCCGACACCTGTGAGTACCCGCCCCAGCGCCTCTGGTTCGGCTGGAAGGACCAGGGGAACACGGCCCACTTTGAGCGCGTCGACGGCGAGACCGGCACGACCCTGGACGAGGTCACCTTCCCCTGGGGCTCTGGCTACAGCCCCTACGGTGGGGCCGTCGACGCCGACGGCAACTTCTACGCCTCCGGGCTCAGCTCCAACCCCGTCATCAAGATCGACGCCCAAACCCTCGAGATCACCAACCTCGGGATCCCGGCGGGCTGCAAATACGGCATGACCCTCGACTCGAAGGGCGACATGTGGGTCGGCTCCTGCGGCGGCAACGCGGTCTACCACTGGGACCACGAGACCAACATCTGGTCCAACATCGGCAACGCAGGCGGCTCCAGGGTCAACGGCATCATGGCCGACGCCAACGGCAACGTCTGGGGCGCGGGCTCCAGCGGCTGCCGGCTCGTCCACATCGACATGGAGACCAAGACCTATGTCAATAACAACATCCCGGTCCCCGGCTGCTCCAACCCGTGGGGTGTGAGCATTGACATCGAGGGCTTCGTCTGGCTCGTCGACCGTACCGCCAACAAGGCCTTCAAGATCGACCCTGAGACCTACCAGGTCGTCGACGAGGTCACCGGCCTGGTCTATCCGTACACCTACTCGGACATGACCGGCACCGCCCTCGCCCTCCAGGTCGTGCCCCAGTAGCGACGCTCAGCCTGTCCGCGGATGAGACAGAAGAGAGCCGGCGCCGCGATGGCGCCGGCTCTTCGAGCATCAGCCGAAACGGTCGCCGATCCGCGAGACGACGATCCTCCAGGTCGTCGACGAGCCCGGCGCCGCCGGGGGCTCAAGCTCCCAGATAGAGCGTAATCAGCTCGAGAGCCAGATGAGCAGATCGAGGGCCGCAACGCCAAGATCAAGGAGGAGCGTGGTCGCGAGGCCAAACGACGCGAGCTCGTCGAGGAGATCGTCGGTGAGCTCCAAGCGCTGCTCGGCCTCCCGCCCTTTGATCCGAAGCGGCCCCACAGATTTATCGACTCTCTCATACTCTGGAACAACGGACGCGAGGGGACAGTCGAACACATCCTCGCCAAGTGCGCTCGCGAGCTGGATCTCGCAGTCGCACGGGGAGCCAAGGCTCATGTCGTCCAGGGAATGACTCACCAGGGCCACTCCACCGAAGATGTCGAGCAACTCCTTCGAAGGAGACCAGAACTTCTCGAGAGCAAGATTCACCAGCAGTTCGAGGCGATTCGATCGAGACTCTCTGAGCAAGGGGTCAAGCTGCCTCAAGCCTGGGTGAAGCTAGATGATCTTGATGTCGAGTAGTCCTGCTCTGCTTGTCCATCAGAGCCAGGGATCCCCCTCCTATAATGCGCCCATCGCGCCGCGGTGATTTTTTCGGATTCAGTGCAGCAGACTCGTATGTGTGGTCGAAGACACGTCTGACGCGTCACGACCCCGCTCGCAGGCCGCCTTTTGCGGTCTACCATCACCTCGATGCGCGTCTTCATCCCCACCGTGGCGCTGCTCCTCCTCAGCTTCACCTCCTGCACCGAGCCCAACCCCTACCTCGGGGTCTGCGGCAACGGCGTGTACGAGGCCGACGCTGGCGAGGAGTGCGACGATGGCGCAGGCAACGGAGATGCGGCGACCTGCTCGATGACCTGCCGGATCGGCGTCTGCGGAGACGGTCTCGTCCAGCCCGAGCTCAGCGAAGACTGCGATGAAGGCAACCAGAACAGCAACAACGGCGCCTGCGACCTCAATTGCCAGTTCACCTTCTGCGGCGACGGTTTTGTCCAGCCGGGCGAGGCCTGCGACGACGGAGCCAGCAACCGCTGGCCCGCCGACGGCAACCCCGGCTGCTCGATCTTCTGCGATCCCCTCCCCTTCTGCGGCGACGGCGACGTCCAGCCCGACCTCGGCGAGGAGTGCGATGACGCCAACGATGTCGAGGACGACGCCTGCACCAGCGAGTGCAAGGCCACCGCCTGCGGCGACGGGCTTGTCCAGGGCGCCGAGGAGTGCGATGACGGCAACGATGTCGACGGCGACGGCTGCACCAACGCCTGCGCCTACGCGGCCTGTGGCGACGGCATCCTCCACGAGGGCCAGGAGGAGTGCGACGACGGTAACGACGACAACGGCGATGACTGCTTGACGGTCTGCTTCATCGCCGAGTGCGGCGACGGGGTTCTCCATGAGGGCGTCGAAGAGTGCGACGACGGCAACACCACCGACGACGACGGCTGTAACAGCGCCTGCATGCGCGACCGTACCGTCTTCGTCTCGGACATCATGTACGAGGCAACGTTAGGCGGCCTAGAGGGCGCAGACGACCTGTGCAAGACCCAGGCTGCGATCCACGATCTCGCCGACCCCGCGCGCTATAGGGCCTGGCTCAGTGACTCCACCGGTAGCCCCTCGACACGTTTCACGACACGGAGCGCCCGTTACGTCTCTACGCAGGGCTCGACGATCGCAGACAACTGGGACGACCTCACGGACGGCGAACTCACAAGCCCGATCTTGCACACGGCTGACGGAGTGGCGCTCGGCAACGTCCCGCTCTGGACCGGTACAACTCCCGCAGGTGAAGGAGCTGGCGAGGGCTTCTACTGTGAGGACTGGACCGCCGGCGACGAGGAGCACATGACCTATTACGGCGGAGCCGATCATATCGACACTTGGTGGACGCAGCTCCCGGAGCCCAGCGACTGCTACGATCTCGGCTACCTGATGTGCTTCGAAGACTAGCCTCGGGCATTTTTAGGAGGGCAACGGATGATGAATCGATGGCGACGATGGGTCCTCTCCACATGCGCGCTGACGGCCGCGTGTGTACCTGATGGGGATGCTCCTCAGGCCTCTGCGACCGAGGGGTCGGGAGCGAGCGGGTCGTCGACCGGCGGCCTCACAGCGTCCGATGGTGAACCTACCGGTAGCCCCTCAACGTCCGGATCAACCTCTGCCCCTCCAGCCTCATCGAGCACTCAGCCGGAGGACAGCGGCCCTGACTCCGACACTCAGGCGACCTTTGGAACGGGCGATCCGACGACGTCGACGACAGGATCCGGAGACTCGGTCTGTGGCGATGGCCAGGTCGAGCTCGACGAAGAGTGTGACGACGGCAACGGCAACGGCGACAACTCGGCATGCAAGAACGACTGCACGATCGCCTTCTGCGGCGATGAGAAGACCCTCCTCGGCAAGGAAGCCTGCGACGCGGGCGACCTGAACGGCGATGGCTCCTACGGAGGCTGCACCGACCTTTGCCAGCTCGGCCCCCACTGCGGCGACAAGATCCACCAGCCGGCCCACGAAGAGTGCGACGCGATGGATCCGGAGCTCGAGGACGGATCGAGGTGTATCGGCTGTACCTGGGACGCGAACCTCATCTTCGTCTCGAGCGAACTCTACACAGGTGCTCTCGGCGGCCTGGCTGGGGCTGATGAGACCTGCCAAGCGCTCGCAGAGGCGGCGATGTTGCCGAGTACTGGGAGGTTTCGAGCGTGGCTCAGCGACGGAGGGAGCTCCCCGCAGACTCGCTTCGGGCCGCCGCTCGCAGGAGCGTTCATCCTCCCGAACGGCACTGAGGTCGCCGCCTCGTGGGCTGACCTCGTCAGCAACGCGGAGCTAGGCTCCAGCATCAACGTCGACGAGCTGAAGGCCCAGGTGCCCAAGCCGTACCGAGCATGGTCCAACACCGGATCCAACGGCCACTCGCTCAAAAGCTTCGATTGCGATGGTTGGTCCAACGGCGGCGACAGCACGAAGGGCTCCTACGGCAGCGTTGTCGGACAGGATGTGCTGTGGACCGACTGGTCCTCGGAGCACTGCAACAAGGAATACCGGCTCTACTGCGTCGCCACGGCGGCATAGACAGGGGTCGAGGGCGTTTCTGGCAACGCGCGAGTGTCGCACCGAGGACGCGCCCGCAGCCGCCTCAAGCGTCGCCGCCCGCGTCGCGCTCAAGCCACGCGAGCGCGACCTCGACCGGGCTCCGCTCGTCCTTGTTCAGCCAGCGTCCGCCGTCCGGGTGCTCCTCGACGAGGATAGCCCGCATCGTCTCGAGGCGGCGCCAGAACACGGTGTGGCTGAGCCCGAGCTGCTCAGCGATCCACTGCTGCGGCTTCCGACCTGGCCGAGGATGCCGCCGGTCATGCAGCCCGTCTAGATCGGGCCTGGTCGCCGCTCTGCTTGCTCCTGCAGCTCCTCCGCGAACAGACGTGAACCTGCCATCGGTACCAAATAGATCCTTGGTGAAGTCGCGGGCGCAGATTCCACTGCATACATCTCTAGACACTCCCGAATGGCTGGCTTCACCGACCGTCCCAGCGCTCCTCCCTGCAGGAGGGTAGCCAACAGCTCGCGGAGGCGGGGTCCGCACCAGTGCGAATTCGGGTGTCACGACCGTCGCGTAGCACCGGCGGAATCATCCCATGGCGCGCCCCCACGACGGGCCCCCACGACGGGCCGATCCTCTGCAGGGCTGCGGGTCGCTCCAATCGGCGAGTGTCGCCTCATATGAGCGGGTCTGCGAGCCTGAGGGACGCGGCCAAGCGTCTTGACACCGGAACGCGCGACCCGCAGCCTTAGCGCGGACGTTGCCTTCAACTCGGCTCGATCACTTCCAAGAGACCCTCGAGCGACCGCTCAGGGAGTATGTCGACTCGGTCGCCGAGGCGATCGAGCGCCGCGACCCCGGCCGACGCGAGATCGAGTGCGAGACCACGCGTCTCGACGGCGGGGACCAGGGCTCGGCGACGACGCGCGAGCGGATCACGGTCCGCAAGATCGAGGGGGACCTCGCCATCGACGTCGAGCTCGTCGGCGAAGCCGGGCACACGACGATCGTCGACGCCCGCGTCCGTCGGTCGATCTCCGAGCACGTCTTCCACGTCGGGCAGCCCGCGATTCTGCGCAAGACTGTCAGCGACAACGCGGTGCTCGCCTGCCACGTCGCGTTCGTCAGCGGCCTCTGGACCCTCTTCGCGCTCGGATCTACGGCCAGCGCCATCTGGATCGGTCTCGGAGTCCTACTGCTCGTCCCCGCGATCGTCGTCCACGGTCTGCTGCACAGGATCAACGCGGGCAGGTGGGCCCTCGATCAGGCGAACCAAGAGTTCGACGAGCTCCTCGAGCTCTTCGGGAGCACGGGCGCGCGCGCTCTGGTTCGCAGGAGGCCCGAACGAGCGCTCGCCATACCCGACGACACCGCGCCGACGATCGACAGGGCGCTGCGCGACACTCCGCGCGCGGCGATCGCTACGCTCGGCGAGCAGGGCGGCGAGGAGTTCGGCAAGATCGTCGGCCGCGTACGTCACGGCACGCGCATGCTCCAAGCCCCGGCGAGCGGACGACCCTGCGCCCACTGGGAAGTGCGCGTGCACATGGCCAAACGCGAGGACGAGGGATGGTCGCCTTGGCTGCTCGTCGGCTGGTACCGCCAGCGCGAGCCCTTTTTCATCGACGATGACACGGGGTGGGTGCGCGTCGACCCGGTTGGCGCCGAGATATCCGTGGAGGCCGACGACATACGCGAGAGCCCGTGGGCCCAGCTCCCCGAGGAGCTCCGGGAGCTGATGGAAGAGACCTGGATCGAGTCTTCGGGCGGCGATCCCGGAGGCAACCCGTTCCCTGAGAGCGCTCGGCTGCGGGTCGAGGAGGGCGTTCTCGAGGAGGGCGAGTTCGTCGCTGCCCATGGCAGATGGATCGTCGAGCCCGACCCCGAGGCGATCCCTGAACTCGGCGGGTACCGGGGGCAGGTCCCCGCTCGCCTGTGTCTGGTGCATGTCCCAGGGTCGCCGTTGCGCGTGAGCGACAGTCTGCTCGCGCGCGACGCGTGAGCCCTCTTCACTCTCGGCAGACGCCCCTCGATCACAGTGCAAGTACACGCCGTCGGCTCGTCCGAAGGGTGGTCAGAAATGATCCGACGCCCATTGCAGTCGGCGCAGGAAGAGAATCGTGAAGCGCTCACGCCCCAACCTGCCCACCTGCCAGCACTCTCGTTCGCGACCAAATTCGAACGTCCTCGTCGAGACGACGATGTAACCGGTCCAAGCTCCGCCCGTCGCCAAACCGCTGCCAAAGATCCGCTGACCTTGGACACTGAGCCTCCGTGGCGTACGCGTAGACTAGAGTGAGCCGGGCACGTCGCACGTCGCATCGAGCCCAGCGCACAGGAGCCCGACCATGCATCTCCCCCCAGCCCTGCCGATGCTCGCCCGCGGGCTGTACAACACCGTCGACGCGTTCCGCTCCGGCGATGAGGATGACCGCGTCCTCGCCAAGCACGAGGTGAGCGCACCCACACGGATGCAGTCGAAGCGCGAACCCCGTGTCACTGACGGTTCTACGCAGGTTGTCGAGGACGCCTCACAGCAGCGCCCATTTCAGGGCTAGACCTCCCGCACGGCGAGCGCGCGCCGGCTGGACCGGCTTCCCGTGGGGGGTCAGCGCGCCACGAACCGGCAGAGCGTCTCTTTGGCCCGCGGCCGCGCCAGCGGCAGGTAGGTCTCGCCAGGCAGCCCTCGCATCTCCGGACGCACGCCCGCGTCGTCCATCGCCCGCACCAGCGCGACGATGAACTGCACCGCTTCGACCAGGGCCATGTGGTAGCCGAGGCAGAAGTGCGGCCCGCCGCCAAAGACGCTCAGCTCCACGGCGCTGAGCTTGCGGGTCTCCCGGATCCAGCGGTCGGGGTCGAAGTGGTCGGGATCGTCGAAGGCCTCAGCGTCCCGACTGAACAGCCACAGCGGGATGCCGAGCACCACGCCCTCGGGGATCGCGACTCCCTCCACGGTCATCGGCGCCGTGGTCGTGCGGGTCCCGAGGACAGCCGGCGGGTGAAGCCGCAGACACTCCCGGAACACGGCCTCAGCGAGCGGGTAGCCGCGCAGCTCCTTGGGGGTTCGCGGCAGGCCCTCGTTGGCTCGCGCCTCTGCGAGCAGGCGCTCCTGGAGCTCCGGCGACTGCGCCAGGTAGGCCACCATCCAGGCCATCACCGACGCCGTGGTCTCATGGCCCGCCAGCACCAGCAGGCGCAGGTTGTCGAAGAGCTCGATCTCGTCGAGCCCCGACCCGTCCTCGTCCCGGCCCCGCACCAGCTCTGCGACGAGCCCCTCGGAGTCGGGATCCTCCCGGGCTGCCTGCACATAGCGACCCAGCCGCTCGTCGACCCAGGCTCGCGCCTTGAGCGCCCGATGGCGGGGAAAGCCGGGGATGTTCCACCTGGGTCCGAGGGCCCCGCGGATCAGGTGGTTGTACCGCCGGACCCACTCGTCCAGCTCATCGCGCGGCACGCCCATGACGCGGAACAGGATCTCCAGGCTCAGCGCCTGGGTCTCGTCCAGCATGCGCAGGGCGCCGCGCTGGAGCATCGCCTCGACCCGCTCCAACACCACCTCCCGGATGACATCGCTGACGCCGGTCATCGACAGCCCCCGCGGAGTGAACGGCGCGCTGGAGGCGGTCCGGCGGCGCCGGTGGTCGGCCCCATCGGAGCCGAGCATGGAGGTGTGGCCGACGATCACCTCGCCGATCTTCGCGGACTCCACCGCGCTGACGTCCTTGTGGGAGAGCAGGTCGAGGGACTCGACGCTAGCCCACAGATAGATGTCCGAGCCGAACGGCATCCGCAGGCGGCTCAGGCGCTCCTCCTTGCCCGCTGCGCCCCGAAGGAGGCCGGGCAGGTCCCTGGCGAGCCTCGGGAGGTGACCCAGCCAGGGGACTCGGCCGGGGGCATCGGCGACATCGGCAAAGGCGCGTGCGTCGGTCATGGCGTAGAGCCTACGCGCTCCGCGCTCCGGAGTATGCCGCGAATCCGGGAGTAGCCACGGCCGACCTCCTCAGGCACCGATGTTCGCGGTCAAGAGGTTCGAAGGAGCCGAACGAGGAGCTCGCGCGTGCGCTCCCGCGCGAACGACCGCGAGAACGTCCCCGGCCGGAATCGGCTCAGAAGAACCGTCGAGCAGCGGTGCGCGGCGCTCCCGAAGCGACCGCTACTGCGGGCCCCATCCCCACGCGCGAGTGGGCGACGGCGGAGACGGATCCCCGCCAGCGCGTTCCGGGGTAGAGCGGGGCGGTCAGCGTCCAGGGCTGGACGTTGACGATGAAGGCGTCCTCGAGGGCGACTGTCGACCGGTGTCGTCGTCGTCGGCAGGCAACTCCCGGCGACAGTGAAGCGGCTTGACAGCGCCTCCGTTGGCATAGGTGGCGAGTCCCTTGCTCGCGGCAGTGGAGTGGTTGGACGACGCCTCTGGCACGTCCGGCGCGCTCATCGAGCAAAGTCCTCGAGGAGGGCTGACGCAATCGGAGAGGTCAACGCGAACCCTGCAGCTCTCCGCTCTTTGCGTGAGGGCGGGGGACGGAGAGACCAATGAGGGCGTTTGCATTGCGCAATGCCAGGGGACCCCACAGATGCCAAGCTGTCCAACAGCACGCCCGAATGAGTCGCCGCCGAGGAGTCATGCCGCGCGAGTAGAACTCCCGGCTACATTGGAATGATTCTACTCCCAGGAGGCAAGGTCTCGGGTGTACACCAGCTACCGCCTCCTTCAGTACACTGGATACGCTCTCGCCATCTCAGGTGGATGCATCCATCCCGATCCATCCCGCCCCGAACAACCAGAGCGGTCAACAGATCTTGCGGAACTCCATGAGACGCAAGAAACGCGACAATTTCTTGCAACTGCTTTCTCACGAGAGAAAGCCTCCCGTCCTCCTCCGTAGCGAGACCCTCTATTACGAGGGCCTTGTCCAGAGACTTCACGCACGATGCAACAGCCAAAAGCTGACACTTTGCATGCGGCTTGAGCGAGCTTGAGCCTGGCTGAAAGTGGATATCGTAGAGAGCGCAGCTTTCGACTTGTGTATCCAGGCCAGAGCACTCTTCCGAAACATCATCGTGGGTCGACGATGGAAGAACACTGGGAGTGGTACTGCATCCGACAGTGATTAGGCAGATTAGAGATCTCCACACTGCAAGCCTCCATGTGTCGAATATCATACATATCAACGGCGATCAACGATGTGACACTTGGAATTCTGGAGAGCCCCTCTTCTTGGTAAGGGAGTTCAGCGAGGTTTACCTCGTGCTGAACGAAGCCGAGCGCGACCCCTCGGCGCGCGCTTACGCGAACAACCCCAACTGTCCAGGAGGACAGGAATGCGGCGGTGCGCGAGCTCCGAGTAGGAGCTTGGCGATGGCGTTGGGATCGGTGACGACCTCGAGGACCTTCATCCGGCCGCCGCACTTCGAGCAGACCGTCACATCGACGGCGAAGACCGCTACTCCTACCAGTGAACTCGGATCAATCTCTAGCTTGGGCTGTCATCATCCACGATGCCTCCGAGTACCCCGCGCCTCGCCGAGATTCGCAGCTCGAACCTCTTAGCCGCTCTCTTCTGGCCGGAGTCGCAAACCCGCTCATAGGTCCGCCGCCGAGGGCTCCGCCGGGCCCGTCTCGACCCCTAAGCGGGACCAACAACACCTTCATCGGGCGGTTCGGGCTCGAGACCCCCGGGGTCTAGCGTCCCATCTCTGAGCCGCAGACGACTCACCGGCCGGCTGACGCACTGCGAGCCTCCGAGTACCCCGCGCCTCGCCGAAATTCCCGGCTGAAACCTCCTACCCGCGCAGGTCTCCCGTCTCGCTCGACCGGTGTGGGGCTGCGTGTCGTAGACGGAGGCCAGGACCGCCCGTCTCACATGTCCGCAGCGAGCGATGGCCGTCTCAGAGACGTCCACGGGCGCTACGCGGCGAGTGTCACCTACGGCCTGCGTATTGGCACGTTCGGCGAGTGCCGCCCGTTGGACTCGCCCCTATCTTGATCCCGTGACCGAGGGACAACCGCTCAACCCCTCAACCGCTCAACCGCTCAACCGCCCAACCGCCCAACCGCTCAACCGCTCAACCGCTCATAGGAGATGAACATGGCCGCAGGAGTCATCCGCAAGAACGCCCCCTACAAGCACCCGAAAAAGCGCATCTTGTGCGTGGTGTCCAATCCCGCGACGCTACACGGGTTTCCCGTGGGCTTCTTCGCCGAAGAGCTCACCCGTCCCTTCTTCGACTTCGTCCAGGCTGGCTACGAGGTCGACATCGCCTCTCCACAGGGCGGCAGAGTAGAGTTCGACGGCTTCTCTGACCCGGAGAACGAGGCGACGCAGTACCCCGACGACCTCGTCACCATCGGCTTCAAGCACCACCCCGTGTTCGGCAAGCTCCTGGAGAACACCCCGTCCATCGCCGACGTGGAGGTCAGCGACTATGACGCTGTCTGCGTGGCAGGGGGCGGCGGACCGCTGATCACCTTCAAGGACGATACGGAGCTGCATCAGCTCATCGCCAAGTTCTATGAGAGCGGCAAGGTGGTCGGCCTGGTCTGTCATGGAACCTGCCTCTTGCTCTGGACCCAGCTGAGCGACGGCTCGCTCCTGGCCGATGGCAAGACCTGGACCGGCTTTCCGGACAGCGAGGAGAAGATGATCGAGGATGCCTTGGGAATGAAGGTCAACGCCTACACCATCGAGACCGAGGCGAAGAAGAACCCGAACACGAACTTCGAGTCTTCGGGGCCGCTGCAGCCCTTCGCTGTTCGCGACGGCCGGCTGATCACCGCCCAGCAGCAGCACAGCAGCTACCTCTTCTCCCAGCTGGTGATCGAAGCACTGTCAGAGTCGGACGGGTGAGCGCAGACGCGCACGCTCGCCAGGCGGGGACCCCCCCCAAGATCCGTCGTATGATCGGGATGACCGACCACGCCCGTCCTGAGACACGGACCTGTCTCCTCCAGGAGCTGCTCGACTACAGGACCCTCAGGACGGTCGCCGGACAGGAGGACTCCATGCACAGCGAACGAAAGCACACAGTCCACGTTGGTAGCGCCTGGCGCCTCGTGCTCCGCGACCTCGGCCTCGACGAGCTCTCGGTTCTCCGACGGGCCGGTCAACCGCCCACTCTCTTCGAGGGCGAGGGTACCCGCATCGGCGTCGACGACTTCTACGCGCTCTTCGACGCGATCGAGGCGGAGACCGACGACCCTACCATCGCCTTGCGGGCCGGACAGGCTGTCTCCATTGAGCTCTTCGACCCCGCCCTCTTCGCCGCGATCTGTTCGCCTGATATGAACACCGCCGCGACCCGCCTCGGCGAGTTCAAGCGGTTGGTCGGGCACTTCAGCCTCGATGTAGAGGTCGGCCCTGAGGAGACCCGTATCCTCTACCGCTGCAAGCACCGGCTCGACATCCCGAGGCTGCACGGGCTCTCCGAGATGGTCTTTCTCGTCGCTTTCGCCCGTCGTGCCACCCGAGAGGAGGTCGTGCCGCGGCGCGTCCTCGTCCAGAAGCTCCCCTCCGAGACAGACCCCTTCGTCGAGTACTTCCGCTGCCCGGTCGAGGAAGCCGCGTCCTACTCTCTAGTCTTGGCGGCCCAGGACGCCCGCCGGCCCTTCCTCACCCACAACGCGCGCATGTGGGAGGCCATCAACCCCGCCCTTCGGCGGCGTATGTCCGAGGCCGACGAAGAGCGGTCGACCAGCGACATCGTCGAAGCGTCCCTCTTCGAGCTGCTCCCCAGCGGACGCACGCAGATGCGCGACGTGGCCAAGGACCTCGGCATCGGCGCTCGAACCCTACAGCGGCGACTCGCCAGCGAGAACACCACGTGGCTCGAAGTGCTCAACCGCACTCGCGAGCGACTGGCTCGCCACTACCTCCGGTCGACGAAGATGAGCCCCGCGGAGGTCAGCTTCTTGCTCGGCTTCGAAGACCCCAACTCCCTCTTCCGGGCGTTCAACCGCTGGACTGGGACCACGCCCGAGTCCTGGCGTGCGCAGATGCAGGCAGCGAGCTGATCCGTCCCGGTCACCCCGCAACACCGCCCCGTCTGGGGCAGGAGACCCACAATGTCCAAGACAATCTTCATCACCGGCGCGAGCTCGGGTATCGGCAAGGCGACAGCATCCTGGTTTGCCCAGCGCGACTGGAACGTCGTCGCGACGATGCGCAACCCAGACGACGGAGCCGGCCTCGCCGGCGAAAACATACTGGTCACCCGCCTCGATGTCCTCGACGATGCTTCGATCCAAGCGGCGGTCGAGGCCGCCCAGGCCCGCTTCGGGGGGATCGACGCGCTCCTCAACAACGCCGGCTATGGGGCCTATGGCGCGCTCGAGGCCACGCCGATGGACGTGATCCGGCGGCAATTCGACGTGAACGTCTTCGGGCTCATCGCGACCACAAAGGCGGTCCTTCGCCTCATGCGGGCGGCCAAGAGCGGGGTGATCGTCAACATATCGTCGGTCGGCGGGCGAATGTGCTACCCCTTCGGCGCTCTCTATCACGGGTCCAAGTGGGCCGTGGAGGGCCTCTCCGAGGCGCTTCACTATGAGCTCATCCCCCTCGGCATCCGCGTCAAGGTGGTCGAGCCGGGCGGTGTCGCGACGGACTTCGCGGGGCGGTCGTTCGTGTTCACCAACGATGAGTCCCTCGCCGAGTACCAGCCGATGGTCCAGGCGATCACGGCGGCCATGCAGAGCAGCGACGGGTCGGATCGACAGACGCCAGAGGGGGTCGCCGAGGTCATTTGGCAGGCGGTTCACGACCCGACGGCCCGGCTCCGCTTCATCTCCGGAGAGGGCGCGAAGGAGCTCCTCGCCGCTCGATACTCCGTCGAGCAGGACGAGGCGTTCCTGGCAGGGATGCGAAAGCGCTTCGGCCTCGAGTAGGCCCGCCGCCCGTCGCCTCCTCGCCTCCTGGGGCACAGGCGGCGGGGCCTCAAAGCCCTGGACGATGTAGATCCGGTCGACGCCAGCTCGCCGAAGTCCGCCCGAGCGAGGGCGCGCGGCCGCAGCTCAGCCCGCTGCCCGGAGCCGCTCAGGGCAGCGGGTGCGCCTCGAAGAACGCCCACATCGACTCATTCGCCGAGATGTCGGTGTTCGCGGGGACGAAGGGGCAAAAGGCGTTCCCCGGCCAGCAGTGGCCCATCGGATCGATGGTGCAGAGGGTGACCTCGACCCCGGCGTCGCAATCTTCGTAGGTCTCGCAGGTCGCCGCGCCGGCGGCGAAGGTCTCGACCGGGAGCCCCTCGCAGCCGCCCTCGGCCGCCCAGCCCTCGAAGGTCTCGACCGCGCCGATGAAGAGGCCACCGTCGTAGGGGACGAGGCTGTCGACGGTCCCGTTGAACATCATGATCGGCACCGGCCGCTCGGGCTCGCAGGGCTCGGTCACCCGCACCGCCGAGACCGGGGCAAAGGCGGCGAAGAGGTCGCTCGCCTCGCAGGCGAGGCGGTTGGTCATGAAGCCGCCGTTGGACATGCCAGTGGCGAAGATCCGCGCCGGATCGACGCAGGTGACCTCCTCGATCTCGGCGACCAGAGCCCGGACAAAGCCGACATCGTCGATCTCCGCCGACATCGCCTGGCCGCAGCACTCCCCCGCGTTCCACGAGTTCATGTGTCCGTTGGGATAGGCGACGATGAAGCCCTCGGCGTCGGCGGTCGGGTTCATCGCCGAGAAGAGAACCTGCTGATCGGCGTTGGAGGTGAGGCCGTGGAAATTGACGACCAGGGGCGTCGCGACCCCGTCGTCGTAGCTCGGCGGGACGTGGAGGCGCAGGGTCCGGGTCATCCCGTCGTGCTCGATCGACAGCTCGTGGTCGCCCGCGCCGAGACCTCCGCCCCGACAGGTGAGCCCGCCGCTGGTCGTCCCCGCGGTCGGGTCCTCGGTCGTCGTGCCGGTCGTGCCGGTGGGCTCCTCGGTCGTCGCGCCCGCGCTGGTCGGGGCGTCCGTCGTGCTCGCGCTCTCCGAGCCGCTCTCCGTGCCCGACTCCTCGCCGCCGCTGCCACCGGTCGAGGTCGACGCGTCCGTCGTCGCGGTCTCCCCCGCGGAGCTCGCGTCGACGCTCTCCGTGGTCGATGAGGCGGTCCCAGCCCCGCTCCCATAATCGCCACAGGCGAGGACGAGGGCGGCGAGGGGGACGACGAGGGGGCGAAGATCCCAGGGGCGCATGCCCGAAGTGTAGCGATTTCCCCAGGGGGGATTCGCGACGGGATCAGACAATTCTTATCGCAATAGCAATTGCGCTCAATTCAGCGGAGGTCCGCGGAGATCAGCCGCTCGCGTCGACCCGCAGCGGCGCCCCCGTGGCGGCGACGATCTCCTCGACGCTCACCCCCGGGGCCCGCTCGACCAGGACAAAACCGCCTTCGTCGACCGCGATCACGCCGAGATCGGTGATCACCCGCTCGATGCAGCCCTGGGCGGTCAGGGGCAGCGAGCAGCGCTCGACCAGCTTGCTCTTGCCGTTGCGGCTGCGGTGGTTCATCACCGCGATCACCCGCTGGGCGCCGACCGCCAGGTCCATCGCCCCGCCGATCCCCGCGACCTTCTTGCCCGGGACCATCCAGTTGGCGAGGTCGCCGTTCGCCGCGACCTCCATCGCCCCGAGAACCGCGACGTCGACATGACCGCCGCGGATCATCGCGAAGGAGAGGGCCGAGTCGAAGGTCGAGCCGCCGGGGATCACGGTGACGGTCTGCTTGCCAGCGTTGATCACCTGGGCGTCGACCTCGTCCTCGGTCGGGAAGGGGCCCATCCCGAGGAGGCCGTTCTCCGAGTGGAGGACGATCCCCGCCTCCGGGTCGAGGTGGTTGCTGATCAGCGTTGGGATCCCGATCCCGAGGTTGACGACCGACCCCGGAGCGAGCTCCTGAGCGGCGCGGGCGGCGATCTCATCACGACTCCAAGGCATGGCCCAGACTACCCCGGAGCGCCGCAGAGGCCGGAAAAAAGGGCGTATCGACGGACGCGGAGGGCCCGCGGCGGCTCCGCAGGCCGTGCCCCGGTCGAGCGAGCGAGTATAGTCCCGGCGTGCGCACCTCGCCCTCCCCCGCCGGCCTCGACAGGCCCTCGCCGATCCTCAGAGGTCGCCGCCAGAGCGCCCTCCGCGGGCTCCTCCTCGCCTCGGGGCTGCTCTCCGCCCTCGCCGCCCCTGGTTGTCTGAAGATCCCGGAGGAGGGCGCTACGCCGCCGGAGGAGGAGGGGAGCCTCGACCGCGACGAGCTGCGCCGGGTCGAGCTGTGGCCCGGCAAGCCCGCCGGCGAGCTCTATGCCGTCGGAGAGACCCGCGCCTACGTCTTTCGCCGCGGCGACGCCCTCATCGGCCACTCCTGGGGGCGCTACGAGGGTCCGACCGAGGACGCGCCGCCGCTGCACCGGTTCACGACCCGCGTCGAGCTCAACCTCCCCGGCCGCGAGCCCCTGCGCAGCGCCGGCGAGATCGTCATCGATGGGGAGGGTCGGCTGATCCGCGGCAGCGAGCAGAGCGGCCCGACGCTCCTCCGCTTCACCCGCGACGGCGAGCTTTTGCGGATCACCGACGGCCACCAAGAAGAGGTGCTCAAGGCCGGCAAGGACGCCGCCTACATGGCCTTCGCCGCGATCTTCCACGAGGAGCTGATGCTCGGCCTCCGGCCGCTGCGCGCCGGTGAGTTCGGCTGGCGCATGCTCAGCCTCTCCGGCTCCCTGCCGGTCGACTGGAGCGCCGAGGCCGAGGTCATCGGCGACCCGGCGACCCAGTATCCCGCCGCCCGCCTGAGCACGAGCCTCGGCGAGACGATCACCGTCGACAAGGGGCGGATCACCGCGATCGACGTGATCGACGAGGGCCTGACGATCCGCCCGACCGAGGAGGCCTGGCCGGAGTGGGACCTGCGACCGCCGCGGACCCTGAGCTACGCCCCGGCTGAGGGCGTGACCTTCAGCCGCCGCGAGGTCGAGCTCCCGGGGCGGCCGGGCGAGCCCAAGCTCCAAGGCGAGGTGCTCCTCCCCGCCGCGGCCAAGCGCGGCCCGAGACCCGCCGCGCTCTTCCTCAGCGGCACCGGACGGCAGGACCGCTACGGCTACGCCGGGCCGCCGCCGGTCGACCTCGGCGCCCACGCGATCACCGACGCCCTCGCCGAGGCCGGCTTTGTCGTCCTCCGCTTTGACGAGCGCGGTCAGGGGAAGAGCGGCGAGGGGCCGCGCTCCTGGGATCTCCAGCTCGAGGACGCCCGGAGGGCGCTCCGCACCCTGATGGTCCAAGAGGAGGTCGACCCCGACCGGATCGTCCTCGTCGGCCACGGCGAAGGTGGCTGGCGGGCGCTCGAGCTCGACGGTGAGGGCCGGGGTGTCCTCGCGGTCGCCCTCCTCGGCACCCCCGGCCGCCCCTACCGGACCCTCCTCGACGAGCAGGCCGAGGCCGACATCGAGACCATCCCCCCCGAGCTGCGAGAGCGCGCCCGCGAGGAGCACGAGCGCCTGATGAGCGCCCTCCTCGGCGGCTCAAACCTGCCGCCGGAGCTGGTCGACGAGGCCGAGTGGGCCCGAGGGCTCCTGCGTATCGACCCCAGCGAGCTCCTGGCCAAGGGCAGCTCGCCGCTGTGGGTCGCCCAGGGGAGCCGCGACTTTGAGGTCGACCCGGAGCGGGACCCGGCGACCCTCCAGGCCCTCGCCCGCAAGCATCGCCGCTCGGTCTCGGTCCGCCGCTATCCCGGCCTGGACCACCTCTTCAAGCTCGAGACGGGCAACTCCTCGCCCACCCGCTACCTCGATCCGGACGGCCCCCGGGAGGTCGACCCCGCCTTCCTCAGCGACCTCGCCGGGTGGCTCTCCGACGTCGTCGCGCGCGGCCAGGGCAAGGGCGGTCAGGCCTCGAGCAAAGCCGCGGGCAAGGGCAAAGCCGCGGGCAGGGGGACGAGCAAGCCCAGCAAGCCGCGCAAGTAGCCGCAAGCGCGGCCCCCCGCTACGGTGCCGCTACGGTGTGGCGACCGCGGCGGCACCGCTGCGGTACCGCGGCGATGCTGCCACAGTGCTGGCACAGTGCTGGCACAGTGCCGCAGCGACGCCGCTGCGCTCCCTCGCTCGCGGCCCGTCGGACATCGGCAGGAGCGCGCGTATTTGCGCGCCCAGACGACCGCGGAGTAGCATGCGCGGATGGCCTCCTTGACCCGCGCTCTTCCCCGCCCCTCCTCCAGGCTCGCTCATCTCAGCCTCCTCGCCCCCTTGGCGCTCCTCCCCCTCGCCTGCAGCGGCGACGACAGCGGCTCCACCGAGTCGACGAGCGAGACCAGCACCAGCAGCTCGACCACCTCCGACACGGAGACCGCGACCACCACCGCGACGGCGACCACCCAGAGCACGACGAGCTCGAGCTCCGACACGGAGGGCGAGACCACCGGCAGCTCGGGCGAGCCGACGTCGACGACCTCCGCCGACACCGACACGACGACGACTACCGACGGCACCGGGACCGACACCGACACCGACACCGACACCGACACCGACACCACCGGCGGCTTCGATCCGGTGATCGTCGAGGGCTTTGACCACCCCGAGAGCGCCCTCTACGACGGCAAGGAGATGTACTGGTACATCTCCAACATCGGCGGAGATCCGAGCGCCAAGGACGGCAACGGCTTCATCAGCCGCCTAGGCCCCGACGGCAGCGTCGACGCGATGGAGTGGGCGACCGGCTTCAACGGCCCCAAGGGGCTCGCGCTCGCCGGCACTCGCCTCTTCGTCGCCGACATCGACCAGGTCCACGTCGTCAACACCGCCGACGGCACGATCGCGATGAGCACCGAGATCAAGGGCGCCGCCTTCCTCAACGACGCGGCCGTCGACGCCGAGGGATCGGTCTACATCTCCGACACCGGGACCAACACGATCCACATCCTCAAGCAGGGCGAGAGCCCGGCGGTCTTCCTCCAGTCGGAGATCCTCAACGGCGTCAACGGCCTCGCCTTCGCCGGTGATCGCCTCTTCGTCTCCTCGATCGGCAACATGAACGACCCCGGCGGGTTCTTCGAGATCGTCGACGGTCAGGTCATCCCGGTGGGCACGCTCAAGGGCGCCCTCGACGGTGTCGTCACGCGGATGAACAACGCCCTCGTCACCGACTACAGCAAGGCTAGCGTCTTCCTCGTCCCCTACGCCGACGGCGAGCCGGAGCTCCTCCTCGATCTCGGCGCAGACTACGGCTTCATGTCCACCGCCGACCTCGGCCTCGCCCGCAACCTCGGCCGCATCGCCGTCCCGGACCTCGCCGGCGACAAGGTCGGCATCTTCCCGCTCTAGGAGCTCGCGGCCCTAGTCCGGTGTGCTCTCGCGCCGCAATCGTCGGTCCTCTTGGCCTCGACAAGGCGCCGCTGCACCGGGCCGACCTGCCCCCCCATCTAATGGACACCTCTCAAGAACAGAACGAGAGGGGAGAACCTGACGGAGAAGAACACGAAGAACGCAGGAGCGGAGAGGGACGACGAGGGCTGGAGCGCTTGACGGCGCTCCCAGGCAGCAGCGAGAGTGCGGGCGCCGATGTCTCGTGTTCGCAGCTGGATCTTCGAGAACGACCTCGGCGCGCTCGCCTACCGCCTGCTCACCGAGCAACCGCTGTGGCGCCGGCAGATCGCCGGGCTCGTCGAACACTTCGGCGAGCATCGTCGCGGCTCCCCGGAGGCGCCGCTGCGGATCCTCGATCTAGGCTGCGGCCCGGGGGTCTCGAGCTTCGTCCTCGCGGAGGCGGTGCCCGGTCCGGCCCTGGTCACGGGCGTCGACATCTCGGCGCCGATGATCGAGCGCGCCCGCGCCCTCCTGCGCCAGCGCTACGCTCACCTCTCAGGCCTCTCGTTCCTCTGCGCGGACGCCCTCGATCTGCCCCTGCGCGACGCATCGTTCGACGTCGTCACCGGTCACTCGTTCCTCTACATCATCGGCGAGCGCGAGCGGGCCCTACGTGAGATCGCCCGGGTGCTCGTGCCCGGAGGTAGGCTCGTCCTGATGGAGCCCGCCCGCGACGGATCGCTCCTCAGCGCGGCCCGAGGGGCCCTCCCCGACCTGCGGGCCGGCCTGCGGGAGCCTCGCACGGCGACCCGCTTCGCCGCGTCGATGATCCTCTGGCGCCTCTTCTCCTCGCTCGCAGGGCGACTCACCCCGGAGCTTGCCCGGTCCCTCTTCGCCGGCGCCGACCTCGAGCTCGTCGCCGCGGTCCCGACCCTCGGCGGCCTGGGCTGGCACTTCGTCGGCCGACGTCCGACGGCGCGCTGACGACGGGCGCGCTGACGACCACGCTGCGAGCATCCCCGCTCGCGCGGGCCCAACTCAGCCCTCTCACCTCCGCGAACTCTCGCGGCGCGACCAAACACAGCGGCGGGTCACCCAGACCACGATCGCTGCGCGAACGCACACATGTCACGGCAACGACCGCCCACATGCCGAGAGCGTATCCGCCACGCTTGTCCGGCCCTCAGACCTACCTATACTTGCCCCACTCCCCACGCCGGAGCCTCCTCATGCGCCTCTCCCACCTAGCCTCGCCCCTCCCCCTCGTTCTCCTACTCACCGTCCCCCTCGGATGTGGCGAGATCGTCGAGGCTGAGACCAAGGGGACCGCAGGGCTGGAGTCAGGCTCGAGCAGCAGCTCAACGACCGATCCGACCGGCGAGACGAGCAGCGGCACCTCGGGGACCAGCGTGACCGCGAGCGGCGGCTCGAACAGCGGCACCGACTCGACCTCGACCACGGCCCCCGGCACTACCACCGACCCCGGCACCACCACCGAACCTGGCACCACCACCGACCCCGGCACCGCCTCCGACACCAGCACGACGACGACCACCACCACCACCACCACCGGCCCAGAGTGCATCGACGCTGAGTGTGTGCTCGGGGTCTGCGTCGACGGCGAGTGCGGCGAGCCGCCGAGCTGCCTCGCCCTCCACGAGGCCCACCCGGAGCTCGACGACGGCGTCTACACCCTCGACCCCGACGGCCCCGGCGGTGACGCGCCGGTCGAGGTCAGCTGCGACATGGCCGAGGGGGGTTGGAGCTGCGTCTACTTCAACGACTTCGAGGGCGGCTCGGAGGGCTGGTCGAAGACCGACATCACGACCTGTGACAAGAAGCAGATCCTGGGCGGACACGACAAGCTCGGCAAGGACACCCCGGTCAGCCGCACCTTCGAGCTCTTCGGCATCCCCCACGCAGAGCTTCGCCTCAGCGCCGTGCTCTACGCCATCGACTCCTGGGACAACGAGACCTTCCGGGTCGAGCTCGACGGGGAGCCGATCTACAGCAAGAAGTGCGACGTCTGGGACGCGGGCACCTGCAACCACAACAGCGACATCTGCGGCTGGAGCTTCCGCGACGGCCTCCTCCCCTTCACCACGACCGCCGCCCACGCGGCCGAGGACGCCGTCCTCCACTTCTCCGCCAACCTCAACGAAGGCAAGAAGAACGAGTCGTTCGGCCTCGACGACGTCCGGGTCTGCATCAAGTAGGCCGAGCCCCACAGCCCCCAGGCTCAGCGGGCCTCTCCGGCTCAACAGCGACCGAAGCGATGCCGTGAGCGATGCCATGAGCACGTCCACCCGCACCCCGCACTTGGGCCCGGGGACCGAGTCGCGGTCGCAGGTCCCATCCTCGGTACAGGACAGACCCACGCCTCGTCAGCGACGGCCCCCTCGGACTACGAACACTGGGGGACCGCATCGACGTTACGCAGCTCGCAGGTGTCCTCGACGCAGGGGCAGGTGTCAGCACACCAGCCGCGCTGATCTGCGACGCTGAGCTGGATCAGACAGTCCGCGTAGGTAGGATCGCTGACGTCCGTCGTGCCCGCGAAGAGCCCGCAGCCTGTCGCGTTCGGATCCTGTGCGGTGGGGTGTCGGTCACCCCAGCTCGACAACCCCAAGAGGATATCCTCGCCGGTGACCGCCCGCCAGCGTCCGGTGTCGGGGTCCATGATGCAGTCATCCGCTGTGAGCGCCTGGGATTGACAGCAGAGGCGACCCGCGCCGCATATCGTGGAGACATCGTCGACGTCCCAGCGGGGGTTGCAGGGGCTCGGGCAGCCGTTGCTCAGCGGGCGCTCGCTCTCGGGGGCGACGCACTGCCCTCGGCGACTGAGCGCGTTGTTGGCCTCGGCAAAGATCGGTACGCCGAAGACGTCGCTCAGCGGCGTGCCGTTGAACGCCGGGAGCTTCCCCTCCTGGGCTGCAGGGTCGTCCGAGCAGCACAGGAGGTCGCCGCAGGGATCGGGGCTGAGCGATGGAGTGCAGCGATCGCGAACCTCCGGGCCGGTCGACGACGACGCTCCTGTCGACGTCTCGCTGTCGACCTCACCTTGGCCACCATTGCAGGCGATCGGGAGGCACAGGGTGAGAAGGGGGAGGAGCCGGAGGAAGAGGCGGCGCATGATCTCCGGCGATGATACCCCGCGGCTCGATCGGTGATCGCCTAGCAAACCCACATGCGGGGCAGGCCCGCACCGCCTCTCGATGCAAAACGCGTTTGGAGATCGACTCCGTCGGCGACCATGCGCCCTATTCTCGTGACAGCCCGTGGTGAAGGTCCCGTGGGCTCTCGCGCCGCGATCGTTGAGCCTCTCGGCTCCGACAAAGCGCCGCTGTAACGAGAACGAGAACGAGAACGAGAAAGGCCGCTTCTGTGAAGAAGCGGCCCTCTCGTTGGCGCTCCCGAAGGCTCGCCAGCTCTAGGACGAGTCCTAGAGGTCGTGGGGACGAACAGTGCTGCGGTTGTTGGACTGGCAGCGGACGATGGCGGCCGCGAGGAGCTCATGCACCTTCTCGGAAATCGCCTGAACGAGCTCGCCGTCGCTGCGGAGGCCGGCCGTCTTGATCACGTCCTTCACCTTGCTACCAACAACAACGATCTCTTTGGGGGCCGCGGACTTCTTGGATTTTGCCATGATTCTTCTTGCTCTTGCTCACGCTCTTCGACGTCGAAAGAGCGAGTGGATGGGTTTAGGAGGAAAACGGCCGTTGCTGACCGTCTGGCTCGGCCGGAACATAAACCCTCTTCCCTGCCCCTGCAAAGCCCTTTCGCTGCATGTTCACCCAAATTTTTTCTCCGCGTACCCCGCAGGCGGCTGTCAACAACCTTTTCAGAGCGGCCGCGAGGGGTGCCTCAGGCCTCGGATCGGGGCTCTCCCGCGGTCCCTTGGTCGGCGAATTTTCGGCCGCGAAGTGAGCTTCGCGGGCCCCCTGCGGTTCTCCAGACCGGCTCAAAACCCGCTGAATTATACGGATTTCCCGACATTCGCCGATCCGCGGGGGGACGCCCCGATCCACTGACGCAGCAGCTCCGACGACCTCGGACCGGAGGCGCGGGCCTCGAGGTGACGCCTGGTCAGGGAGCCCCGCGGGCGCCGGATCGTGATCTGCAGATGATCCTCAGGCGGTGAGATCCATCGCTCGGCCCACTCGACGATGAGGACCCGATCCTCCCCAAAGAGCTCTCCAGAGTCGAGTCCGAGGGCCTCCGCCGCTGCGCTGAGCCCCCCGGAGCCGGGGTTTGGATCCATGTCGTCGTCGCCGAGGCGGTAGAGATCGACGTGCACCAGGGTGACCGGGCCGGGGTGCACCAGGCACAGGGCGAAGGTCGGCGAGGTCACGCGACCCGGACGATCGACGCCGAGCCCCGCGGCGAGCGCTCGAGTGAAGGTGGTCTTGCCAGCTCCCATACCTCCCCCTAAGAGGAGCACGTCACCACCCTGGAGAAGCCTCCCGAGAGCGCAGGCGCGCGCCCCCAAGCCCGCCTCGTCGAGATCCTCAGCGACATTGTTCATCGCCGGTGATGGTACCGCGCTTTCGCCGAGAAGGGCCCCTAAGGCTGTTGCGGGGCGTGTTCCCGAGGGTGTACCTGTGTTGTCTATGCTCCCCCGTTCTCGCTGCCTCGGCGCTGCGATCTTCGCAGCTCAGCTCGTGGCCTGCGAGGCGACGCCGCCGCAGATCCAGGGCGACGCGCCGGAGCCGACCGAGGCGCTGCGCCCGGAGCCCGCCCGCGGCCGGGTCCCCGCCGAGGCCCGGGTCACGGACTACGTGATCGACGCCCGCCTCGACGCCGAGACCCACACGGTCACCGGCACCGCCCGGATCACCTGGCGAAACAAGACCCACCGGACGGTCGACAAGCTCCCGCTCCACCTCTATATGAACGCCTTTCGCGCCGAAGACACGACCTGGATGCGCGAGGCCCGAGGCCAGCACAGGGGCCAGGAGCAGACGCAGAAGGGCGCCTGGGGCTACATCGACATCTCTGCGGTGAAGCTCCTCGGCACCCCGCCGATCGCCGCGCTCGACCGTCCAGAGGTGAAGACTGAGGAGCCCCAGACCCTCTCCTGGGCCGAGGACGCCGACCCGACGACGATGCAGGTCGACCTGCAAAGGCCGATCGCCCCCGGCGAGAGCGTCGTCGTCGAGATCGACTTCGTCACCCAGCTCCCCCAGGTCTTCGCCCGGACCGGCTACTCCGACGACTTCCACATGGTCGGCCAGTGGTACCCGAAGCTCGGGGTCTTGGACCCCAACCGGGGCTGGCAAAACCACGTCTTCACCCTCAACAGCGAATTTTTCGCGGACTTCGGCGACTATGAGGTCACCCTCGACGTCCCCGAGGCGATGATCGTCGGCGCCACCGGGATCAGGGTCGCCGAGGAGAGCGCGGACGAGGGCCGCAAGCGCCTGCGCTACACCGCGTCGATGGTCCACGACTTCGCCTGGGCCGCCGATCCCGACTTCGTCGAGGTCCGCTCGGCGTGGAACGGTGTCCGCATCCGCCAGCTCATGCGCCCCGAAGACGCGGCCGAGGCGGCCGCGCACGAAGAGGCGCTGGCCGCGACGATGGAGAGCATGGAGACCCGCTTCGGCCCCTACCCGTGGTCGACCGTCACCGTGATCCACCCCCCGCCCAAGGCCGGCGGCGCCCAGGGCATGGAGTACCCCACCCTCTTCACCACCTCGCCGATCATCGACAGCGCTGCGTGGTGGCGGATCATCGGCCTCGAAGAGCAGGTCACGGGCGTCTTCACGACCATCCACGAGTTCGGCCACCAGTACTTCCAGGGGCTCCTCGCCTCCGACGAGTTCCGCGAGCCGTGGCTCGACGAGGGCATGAACACGACCTCGAACTCCCTCGCCCTCGCCGACTGGCGGGGGGAGGACGCCTGGATCGTCCGCGTCGGCTCGCAGCGGCTGCGGCAGTCGGACCTGACCTACCTGGGCCTGCGCATGCGCAGCGATCTCGACCCCGTGCGGAGCCCCGCCGACTCCTACCTCGCGATCACGAAGAGCTACGGGACGACGGTCTACCGGAAGACCGCGGCGACGATGCTGACCCTGCGAAACCTCGCCGGCGCGGACGAGTTCGACCGAGCGCTGCGCCTCTACGCCGACACCTGGCGCTTTCGTCACCCGAGCGGCGACGATCTCCTGGGCCTCCTCACCCGCGAGCTCGGCCCCAGCGTGCGCCTGGAGTCCGAGGGCGACGCGGCGCCTGTAGAGCTTCGCGTCGACGACTTCCTGCGGCAGGCGATGGAGACGACCGAGTCGGTCGACTTCACCCTCCTGGAGGTGCGCAACCGACGGATGATCGGCGACGAGGGCTGGCACCGCGACGAGAACGGGCTCCTGGTCGGCGGCGAAGAGAGGCCGGAGGACCAAGAGCCGAAGAAAAGATCCGTCCGCGAGCTCGACGACGAAGACGTCGAGGGCGTCGTCGTCGTCCAGCGAACGGGCGGCATGCGGATGCCGATCGAGCTCCGCGTCGACTTCCAAGACGGCGGCTCACAGCGCCTGTGGTGGGACGGCGAAGACCCCTATCACGTCTTCGCCTGGCCAGGGCGCAGGGTCCGACGCGCCCAGCTCGACCCCGACGGGCTGAACCTCCTAGAGAAGATCCGCCTCGACAACCTCCGCTACGCCGCGGTCGCCGAGGAGGATGACGGCCTCTCCGCGCCGCTCGGCGACGCCGTCGAGATCACCAGCCTGGCGCTGATGGGAGGGATGGCCCTGTGAAGGCGCTCCGTCGAGTCCTCGGCGCGCCCGGCCTCTGGATCGGCCTCGCCGCCGCCCAACTCCTCCTCGCCAGCGCTGTGGCCCTGCCGGTCACCTTGATGGTCGGCGCCGCGATGGGGCCCTTCTCGATCGAGGCGCCGCAGCTCCTCCTCCCGCCGATCGCCGAGCTGATGATCGACAACCCGTCGCTGCTGGTCGCGCTCGCAGCAGCGCTGGCGACCAGCGCTCTCCTGAGCGGGCTGCTCTGGATCCTCCTCGGCGCCGGGATCATCCGCCGCCTCCACCGCCCGGCCAGCGCGTCCGAGACGATCGCCGCCGCCGTCCGCCATCTCCCGGGCATGGCCGCCCTCTCCGCCTATCACGGGCTCCTCCGCGGCCTGCTCGTGATCTTCGCGGCCGCCAACAACGAGCTCATCCGCGGGGTTGTCCTGGTCCTCGGCTGGACCCTCTGCACCGCCGCGATCGACCTCGCCCGCAGCGAGGTCGTCATCGCCGGCGCCAAGGGCTATCACCCGAAGACCGTCCTGCGCGCGATCGGCCGGGTGTTCGCGAGGCCCAAGCTCTGGCTCGGATCGGCGCTCCTCACCCTGACGGGGCTCGGCATCAGCGTCGCCATCCTCGCGATCGCGGTCCACAGCTTCGGCGACGCGGGCGTCGCGATCTACGGCGCCCGCGCCCTCGCGGCCCTCGGCGTCGGCGTCGCCCTGTGGCGCGTCGCGATCGCGGTCGGGGCCGCCGAAGAGCAGACCGAGCCCTCCGCCGAGGGCTGAGGCCGGGCGAGCCCTCGACACAACCTGACCCGACGAGCAGTCGACCTCGGACGACGCTGCGGCCTGACCGCGGGCTGCAGAGGCGGAGCTCCTCTCCGCAGCGCACTCTCTCTCGCCTGAGGTCGCGCTCGAAGGCCTGACCCGCACAGACAGGTCGACCGACTCGGCAGGGAGCACGACTTCGTCAGCTCGCGCTCGAAGGGCCTGACCCGCACAGGCATCACGACATCGTCACCCAACCTCGCGCGGCAGGCTCAACACGCGACCGCGGGCTGGGGCCCCGAGAACGCAGAGGACGCGGTCCCCGAGCGGGGATCCGCGTCCTCGGTCCGGCCCCCTCACGGGCGAGCCGGGCTCACCTCTTCCACCGCCTAGTCGAGGAGGTGGGCGTGGCTGAAGTCGGTCAGGCGAGCGAAGGTGTGGAAGCGCTCCTGGATCTCGGCGATCGAGAGGCCGCGGATCCGATCGTAGGAGAACCCCTCGACGCAGAAGGAGGCCATCACCGAGCCGTAGATCATCGCCGTCCGCAGGCTCGCGCCGTTGGGGGTGACGCCGCGGCGCGAGAGGTAGCCCATAAAGCCGCCGGCGAAGCAGTCGCCCGCGCCGGTCGGGTCGAAGACCTCCTCCAAGGGCAGGGCCGGGGCGACGAAGAAGTGACCGTCGTGGTCCACCAGGAGCGCGCCGTACTCACCGCGCTTGATCACCAGGTGCTTGACGCCGAGCTTCATGATCGCGCGAGCGGCCTTGACGAGGTTGTGCTCGCCGGAGAGCTGACGCGCCTCCTCCTCGTTGATCGTCAGGACGTCGACCTTCGAGACCATCTTGATCAGGTCATCGCGGGCGATGTCGATCCAGAGGTTCATGGTGTCCATGCCGACGAGGCGCGGACCCTTCATCTTCTCGAAGACCTGGTACTGGAGCGAGGGCTGGATGTTGGCGAGGAAGAGGTACTCGCTCGCCTCGTGACCGGCGGGGAGGCGCGGGTCGAAGCGCTCGAAGACGTTGAGGTGGGTCTCGAGCGTCGTCCGGTCGTTCATGTTCTCGTGGTAGCGGCCCTTCCAGCGGAAGGTCAGCCCCTCGGGATCGATCTCGAGGCCGCTGCGATCCACGCCCGCGTCGTCGAAGTCCTTGAGGGTCTGCTGCGGGAAGTCGTGGCCGACGACGCCGACGAGGCGGACCGAGGCGAAGTAGGACGCCGCCATCGAGAAGAAGGTCGCGGAACCGCCGACGCTCTCCTCCCGCTCAGCGGTGGGGGTGATGATCCAGTCGACGGCGACGCTGCCGACGACCAGGAGATCCGGGCGAGTGGTGTTCATGGGGGCTTCCTCGAGTCTCTTCGTGGGGTCTTGGGGTGGAGGGCTCGTTGTCGGATCGGCCGGCGCCGCTCAGAGCAGATGGCCGACCAGGAGATCGCAGCGCTCGCGCGCAGCCTTGGAGATCGCGTCGGGGTGGGTGATGAGCGCGTGGTCCATCGCCCGAGGGTAGGGAAGCTCCTCCGTGGTCGCGGGGAGGGCCGCGGCGAGGCGACCGACGACCCGACGGGCGAGGGCGACGTTGCGCTTCAGCACGGCGACGACCGCGTCGACGCTGACCTCCTCCTCGCCGACACGCCAGCAGTCGTAGTCGGTCGCGAGGGCGAGGATCGCGTAGCCGATCTCAGCCTCGCGGGCGAGCTTGGCCTCGGGCAGGGCGGTCATGCCGATGATGTCCGCGCCCCAGGATCGGTAGAGCTCCGACTCCGCCCGGGTCGAGAACGCCGGCCCCTCCATGACGACCAGCGCGCCGCCGTCGTGGATCGACGCCGACTCGGCGAGCGCCGCCTCGCGGATCCGCTGGCGCATGTGACGACAGAGCGGATCGCCGAACTGGACGTGGGCGACGAGCCCGTCGCCGAAGTAGGTGTGCTCGCGGCCCTTGGTCCGGTCGATCAGCTGATCGGGGATGACGACGTGGCCGGGCACGATCGCCTCGCGCAGCGAGCCGACGGCGGAGACGCTGAGGAGCTGGGTGACCCCGAGCTGCTTGAAGCCGTGGATGTTCGCCCGGTAGTTGACCTCGCTCGGGAGGAGAACGTGGCCGGGGCCGTGGCGGGGGACGAAGACCACCTTGATCGGCGGGAGGCCGTCGCGGCGGAGCTCGCCGGCGGTGTAGGGGCCTGAGGGGCGGCCGAAGGGGGTGTCGACCTCGATCTCGCGGACATTCTCGAGCCCGTCGATCGCGTAGAGGCCTGAGCCGCCGAGCACTCCGAGCACGACGTCTCTACGGGCGGCGGGGGAGGCTGGATGCGGCGTCGACATGGGGCGGGAGGATAACGGCCGGGGTCGCCGGCGAAAAGGCGGAGCTGGTGAAAGTCCGCACGCAGGGCGTCAGGCCGTGTTATGCGCTATGCGGTGCAGAACGGGACGATCCTCCGGAGATCGTCCCCAACGGAGGAGACATGCGGCACAAGGAGCACGGCTGCATCGCAGCAGGTCACCCGAAGACCGCCGAGGCCGGCGAGGCGATCCTTCAGGCCGGCGGCAACGCCTTTGACGCCGCGATCGCAGCCCTGTGGATGGCCTGCGTCGCCGAGCCCGTCCTCGCCTCCTTGGGCGGCGGCGGCTTCTGTCTGGTCCGCGATCTCAGCGGCCGCGCCCTCCTCTACGACTTCTTCGCCCAGACCCCCCGGCGCCGCCGGGCCGGCGAAGAGGTCGACTACCAGCCGGTCCACGCCGACTTCGGCGTCGCCACCCAGGCCTTTCATATCGGCCTCGGCTCGGCGACAACACCCGGTCTCGTCCGCGGGATCTTCGCGATCCACCGCGCCCACGGGTCGATGCCGATGGCCGAGCTGGTCGCCCCGGCGATCGCGGCCGCCCGCGAGGGCCTCACCATCACGCCCTTCCAGGCCTACCTCCTGGAGGTGATCGGACCGATCTACCGCCACACCCCGGCGGCTCAGGCCCTCTTCGCGGTCGCGGGTGAGGGAGGGCGGCTGCGCCGCGCCGGCGACGTCTTCCACAACCCCGCCCTCGCCGACGCCCTGGACGCCCTCGCCCGCGAGGGGGATGACCTCTTCTACGAGGGCTCGATCGCCGCGGCGATCGAGCGTCAGAGCCGTGAGGGCGGCGGCCACCTCAGCCGCGACGATCTCCGCGAGTACCGGGCGATCGCCCGGGCGCCGCTCCGCTTCGACTACCGCGGCGCCCACCTCCTGAGCAACCCGCCGCCGGCCTCGGGCGGCCTCCTCGTCGCCTTCGGCCTCGCCCTCCTCCGCGATCAGAAGGTCGGCGCCCTGCCCCTGCACTCGCCTGAGCACGCCCGCCTGATCGCCGCGGTCATGACCACGACCCGCGACGCCCGCGCTCGCCACGGCGTCGCCGAGCTGCTGCTGGAGCCCGCCCTCCTCCGCCGCTACGCCGCCGAGCTCGGCGCTCCCCCGTCGACCCGCGGCACCACCCACATCTCAGTGATCGATCGCGAGGGCGACGCGGCCGCGATCACGGTCTCCAACGGGGAGGGCTGCGGCTCGATCATCCCCGGGACCGGGTCGATGCTCAACAACATGCTGGGCGAGGAGGACATCAACCCCGGCGGCGCCGAGGGCTGGCCCGTCGACGTGCGGATGGCGTCGATGATGGCCCCGACCGCCCTCGTCGCCGACGACGGGCGCCTCGCCGTCCTCGGCAGCGGCGGCTCCAAACGGATCCGGACCGCGATCCTCCAGGTCCTCGTCAACCTGCTCGACCACCGGATGAGCCTCTCCGAGGCGATCGCCGCCCCGCGCCTCCACCTCGAAGGAGAGCACCTCAACTGGGAGGCGGGCCTGCCCCAAGAGACAGTGAAAGCGCTCGCCGAGGACTTCCCGGAGCACACCGCCTGGCCCTCCCGCAACATGTACTTCGGCGGCGTCCATGCGGTGATCCGCGAGGCGAACGGCGACCTCCACGGGGTCGGCGATCCGCGCCGCGCAGGGGTCTCGCTCGGCGGCGATCCTCCGGGCTGCTAGACCCAGCGCCGTCGCCGGGCGACGTGCGAGCTCGCGCGCACCTGTCTCTCGCGCGCGGGCGCCACGGAAGCAGGCCCTGCGACCGAGCGCTCGGACGACGCTCGGGCTTGATCTCGCGAGGCCCACCAGCCATCCGGTCGCCGCCGAAGTGTCGACGCCGAAGTGTCGACGCCAACACCGTCTGCGCACCTCCTGCGCGCGCTGGCCCATCCTCGTCGCGCTCTCTGGGTCGGCGACTCCGCGGCGGACGAGCTCCTGCGGAGTCTGCCTAGGATCATGCCGAGGGGCGCTCATCTGCGCCCTCCTGCGCCCTCCTGCGCCCTCCTGCGCCCTCCTGCGCTGGTCAGGCGATCGGGAGAGACGATAGACTTTTCCTCTGCGGCCGGTAGGGCGGCCAGGTGGGAGTAGTGGGTTGATGAAGCTTCGTAGATCAATTTGTGTTGTGGTGCTCGGGCTCTTCGGCTGTAGCGGTGATGACAGCTCGACGGCGACCAGCGAGACGACCGGCACGACCGGCACGACCGTCACGATGACGACCGGCACGACCGGCACGACCGGCATGACCGGCACGACCGTGCCAGAGACCGACTCGGCGACGACCGACGAGAGCGAGAGCGGGACCAGCACCGGCATGGAGTCGGTCTGCGGCGACGGTATCCTCGCGCCCGAGGAGGAGTGCGACGACGGCGCGGACAACGGTGACGACAAGGCGTGCACGGCGAGCTGCACGACCGCTCGCTGCGGTGACGGGCTGCTCGGACCCGGCGAAGGCTGTGACGACGGAGACGAGGGCAACGGCCCGGAGGGGGCCTGCACCGCCGAGTGTGCGCTCAACGTCTGCGGCGACGGCATGGTCGGGCCCGACGAGGAGTGCGACAGCGGCGAGGAGAACGGCGATGATCAGGCCTGCACCTCCATGTGCAAGCTCGCGGTCTGCGGCGATGGCCTGATGGGACCCGGTGAGGGCTGCGACGACGGCAACGATGACGACTCCGACGAGTGCACCAACGCCTGCGCCCTCGCGAGCTGCGGCGACGGCATCCTCGGCCCAGGAGAGGAGTGCGACGACGGCAACATGAGCGACGACGACGCTTGCCTCCAGACCTGCGTCGCGGCCTCCTGCGGCGACGGGTTCGTCTATGCGGACGGCGGCGAGGAGTGCGACGATGACGGCGTCGACTCCGAGACCTGTGACAATGACTGCTCCCTCGCGGTCTGCGGCGACGGCTACCTCAACACCCTGGCCATGGAGGAGTGCGAGGACGGCAACGACGTCGACGACGACGCCTGCTCCAACGCCTGTGTCACCGCGACCTGCGACGACGGGGTGAAGAACGACGTCGAGACCGACGTCGACTGCGGCGGCGGCACCTGTGGCGCCTGCGAGACCGGTCAGGCCTGCGAGAGCGCCGAGGACTGTGTCAGTCAGGTATGCCAAGATAACGTCTGCAGCTACACCGATATCGTCATCGCCGCGCTCAACGAGGCCCACCAGGGGGATCTCGGCGGCCTCGCGGGGGCCGATGCGATCTGCGCCGCGCAGGCGATGGACGCGATGCAAGACGGCACCTGGGTAGCCCTCCTCGCGACCCAGAACGAGAACCCGAACCGCGACTTCACGACCCTCTTCCCCGGCGCTCAGGGGACGAACTTCCCGGTGAAGAACATCCAGGGGACCGAGCTGCTCCCCTTCTGGAACCAGATGTTCCTCAACGCCAGCGGCCAGATCGCCAACGACATCTACACGTTCAGCGGTGTTGAGGTCGAGGAGGGGATGGGCAACCCCGACTGGAATGACGCCGACGGCTGGACGGGCGCCCTGACCACGGGTCTCGTCGCCGCAGACCAGACCTGCACCGACTGGACCTCGACAGCCGGGACCGGCCGCAACACGGAGCTCGACGCTCGCCAGCTCCTCCGCCAGGAGACCAAGAACTGCAACATCTTCCACGCGGTGATGTGCGTGCGGGTCCTGCAGTAGTCGTCGAGCGCGAGCGCGTGGAGGGTCGCGTCCCCGAGGGCGCGACCCTCGGGGCAGCGAGGCCGCAGCTCGGTCCGCTCCCGGTCCGCTCCCGGTCATCCCCGCGGACGAACGCGGAGCTCTTGCCACGGGCTGCTAGAGTCGACGACGCCCGCGCCTGCGGGTAGCATCGGCGGCGAATGACCTCGCCTGCGCGTCTTCTCGTCCCGATCCTGTCCATGACCTGCGCTCTGGCGGCCTGCAGTGGTTCGACCGGCGCATCCAAGGAGAAGACCGAGAACAAGCCCGCACACGACGACGCAGGGGCGAAGGCCGCGGCCAAGACGGCCCCGCCGCCCCCCTCGCCGAGGCCCGATCCTGCCGCCAACGACTGGCGGGACTTTCCGGCGAGCGGGCAAGTCACGACGATCGGAGCCCTTCCATTCCACGGCGCGTTTGTCGGAGGCCAGGGCCCCGAAGGCCGCTGGGTCGTCCGCCTGGGCGTCGACGGCTCCTCCGAACGCCTCGACTTCCCCGGCCCCAGAGAGCTGCAGGTCGTGGCCGAGACACCGACGGGCGAGCTGATCGTCGGCGGAATCCAGGGGCCGGGGATCGACGGCGAGAACTGGTTCGCGCGGATCGGCATGGACGGCGCGCTCATCAGCCAGCGGACCTTCACGACCACCTTCAACACCGACGACTTCCTGGGGATCCTCCCGTGGGGCAAGGGCGCGGTCATGTTCGGCTCCTACGGCGTCCACGAGCCAGACACCACCCCGGGCTGGATCCTCGCCGTCGACGGCGCGGGCATCGACTGGGAGCTGCGCCCCGGCGAGGAGTTCAACCACGAGCTGCGCTGCGGCGTCGAGCTGGCCGACGGCGGCCTGATGGTCCTGGGCGACGTCTGGATCAAGAAGTCGAACAACAAGGTGCCGTGGCTCGTCCTCGTGGCGCCGGACGGGACCCTGGGTCGGCAGGTCGTCTTCGACGGCGAGAGCTGGGGCGGGATCCGGACGGCGGCGATGGGGGCCGACGGCTTGGTGTACGCGGCTGGCAACAGCGCCGACAGTCGAGAGAAGGCGCCTGGCCTAGACCTGCTCGACGACGGCAAGGTGCAGGTGCTCCAGATCGACCCCAAGGGCGAGCTGAAGTGGCGCTCGCGCTGGCTCGAGGAGGTCGCGCTGGTGCGATCCATGATCGCCAGGCCCGAGCCCGAGGGCGGCGTGCTCCTGCTGGCGGCGACCACCGACGCCGACGACCCCGAGCTCTTTCACCGCGGTCGTGAGCTCCTGCTCGTCGCGGTCAAGCCCGACGGGGGCGAGCCGACGACCCGCCCGATCCAGGTCGCCGCCCCCCTGCTCCGACGCGGCCAGATGTCGACGGCGCTGCTCGGCGTGCACGGCCCGAAGATCATGGCCGTGGAGCTCGAGAGCATCGACGAGGAGCGGACCCGCTTCCGCTGGCGCTTCGCGGATCTCGCGAGAGCGAACGACGCCCCGGAGGGCTGAGCGACGCGCTCGGAGCCTGGCGGCGGCGCTCGTCCCCCGCTCCGGATCGACAGGCTGCGCCCGGGCGCGAAGCTCGACGATCGACGATCAAGGCTCTCCCGAGCGGGTCGTGTCGTCGATCCCGGCTGCGCTCGCGGGCCTCCGCGAGCAGGAGGCCTTCGAACGAGCGGTCTGCGAAGGGGCCTTGGCCGCCGACGATGCCTCTCCTCTGAGGGCTCGTGAGCGGGGAGACCCGTCCACATCGGCGATCCGCCCCCCAGGGTGAGCTCGCCGCGACGGAGGCTTCGCAGGCCACGCACCTCTCCGCCGCGGTCAGTGCTCTAGCACCAGTGGGGCTCTAGAAAGGCCCAGGCCCTCGCGCCCCGTCCTCGCGGCCATCCTATGGCTAGTGCGAAGGGCTCGCCGTCTCGAAGCCGCGACGCCGCTCCGGGGCCGCCCCGCGCCCTGCGATGAGGAGGATGAGGAGATTGACGGAGCCCAACGCTCGACTATGAAGAGTCTTGATCCAAGACCGAAGCTCGTACGTAGCTAGATGCAGAGGGCCGTAAACGGCGCGAAGGGGCGAAGTCGAGCGTCCCCCACAGGCGTAGGCTCTCCTCTGAGAACTTCCCCTAGCCCAATGGACCATGTTCGCGCTCAGTGCGACCTCTCCGCGCGCGACCGCAGAGCTCCCGCCTCCATGACCTGTTTTTTATTACCATAGTGTCCGAAACCTCCCTGGAGGCGGCATTAACCCTTGAGGGGGGAGATCCCCGCTCCGGCGCCAGTCCTCCCAGATGCGCCGATGAGTGACCCAGGCAACGCCCGTCCATGGACCCACGCGATCGAACCCGCGATCCGAGCGATGAGCGACTCGGACTGGTACCGCCTACGCCAGGCGGGACGGATCCTCGCGTGGAAGGTCCCGACGATGGACGGCGAGGCGCTCCTCTTCGACGCGCTCGAGCGGACGCTCGACGGACGCCGTCGCTGGAACCAGGACGCCGTCGACTTCGTCGGTCATCTGATCGGGGTGATGCGGAGCATCGCCTATCACGAGAGCAAGCGCCGCGGGCTCGACGTCGGCCTGACCTCGAGCATGGACCTCATCTCCCCGGACAACCCCGAGCAGGCGATGGTCGCAGAGGAGCTCATCCGTCTGCTCCGCACGCACTTCGGCGAGCGCGACGACTCCCTCGCGTTGATGGTGCTCGACGCGATGGAGATCGGCTGCGACGGGCCGACGATCCGCGCTCAGCTCGACCTGAGCCAGACCCAGCTCGAGACGGTGGTTCGACGCGTTCGTCGCGTCGCGCTCCGGGTCCTGCCCGTCTAGCAGCCCGTGCGGACCGCGCGGGGAGGACCCGTTGACCTCCCCACCCGGCAGGACCGCGCGGGACGCTCTGGTCGACGCCCTCGCCGACGCCGTCGTCGAAGACGCCTCCGGAGAGCTCGCCCTGGAGGCCGCGAGCGCCGCTGGCGAAGACATGGCCGAGGCCGCCGCCTCGCTCCGCCAGCGCTTCCTCGATCGGGTCGCCGCGGCCCAGGAGGACAAGAGCCCCAGGCTCGGCCTCGCCGTGACCATGGCCGATGAGCACGAGCGCGGCGAGCCGGCGCCCAGCGGCGCCAGGCCGCCCTCGACCGACGCGAGAGGCGCGGTCCCCCACTCGATCGGCCGCTACCCGATCCTGAGCCGCATCGGTGCGGGCGGCATGGGCGTCGTCTACGCCGCCTACGACGAGGCGCTCGACCGCCGCATCGCCATCAAGGTGCTCCACCCCGACAAGGCCGACACCGCCGGACGCCGCCGCGAGCGGCTCCTCCGCGAGGCGCAGGCGATGGCCCGGGTGACCCACCCGAACGTGATCACGGTCCACGATGTCGGCACCGCCGGCGGCCAGGTCTTCGTGGCGATGGAGTACGTCGCCGGGCAGACAGTCCATGAGTGGCTCGCCGAGCACCGTACTTGGCATGAGATCGTCGCCATCTTCCGCCAGGCCGCGGACGGGCTCGCTGCGCTCCACGACGCAGGTCTCATCCACCGCGACGTCAAGCCGAGCAACCTCATGATCGGCGAGGACGGACGTGTGCGGGTCCTCGACCTCGGCCTCGTCGGCTCCGATCCGCGCGAGCTGGGAGATACCGTCGACGCCGACGTCAGGCCCTCATCCTCGGTCAACCGCCTCAGCGCGTCGCTCACCACCACCGGTGAGCGTGTAGGCACCCCCGCCTTCATGTCGCGCGAGCAATTCCTCGGCCTGGAGCTGACCCCCGCCTCCGATCTCTTCTCCCTCTGCATCGCCCTCTACGAGGCGCTCTACGGGGTCCACCCCTTCCTCGACGAGTCCTTCTCCAAGCTCCAAGCGAACGTCATCTACGGCCGGATCCGCGAGCCTGAGGACCCAGGGGTGGTCCCGAGCTGGCTGCACGCGTTGGTGGTCAGCGGCCTCGCGAGCGATCCCAACGCCCGCCCGGCGTCGATGCGGGAGTTCAGCGCCGCCCTCACCACCGATCCCCACCGGACCCTCCGGCGTCGGCTCGGGACCTTCGGCCTCGTCGCCGTCGCGACCCTCAGCGGCGTCGGGATCACATGGTCATCGAGCGGCGCGGGGGCCCCCTCCTGCGACGGCGCCGCGGCGATGCTCGCCCCCGTCTGGGGCCCTCCTCAGGCGAGGGCGATCGAGAGGGCGATGGCCGCCACCGGCCGCCCCTACGCGGCGGCGCTGAGCGAGCGCGTCCTCGAGTCCCTCAACGCATACGCCACGACCTGGGCCGAGACCCACGGCCGAGCCTGTCGTGAGCACGCCCGCGGAGCCCACTCCGACGCGCTCTTCGACGCTCGCATCGCCTGCCTCGATCGCCGCCGGCAGGCGCTCGACGAGACCGTCACGCTCCTCACCGAGGCGGACGAGGACATCGTCGACCACGCCGGTCAGATGGTCGCCAAGCTCCCCTCGATCGCCCTCTGCGACGACCTCACGAGCCTCGCCCTCCGCCGCCCGCCGCCCGCCGACGCCCGCGTCGCCGCCCTCATCAACCAGCTCGCGGCCCGCCTCGTCCGCGCGGAGGCGCAGGCCAACGCCGGACGCACCCAGGAGGCGATCGCCATCGCCCGCGAGGTCGCGGGCGAGGCCGAGTCGATCGAACACCCCAGCACCGTCGCCGCGGCGCTCCTCACCGAGGCCCGCGCCTCCATCAACGGCAGGGTCGACCGTCGCCAGGTCGCGGCGCTGCTGAGCCGGGCCCTGACGATCGCGCTCGAGGAGGACCTCGGCCACCTCGCCGCAGAGGCGATGATCCGCCGCCTCTACCTCCGCGCCCTCCGCAGCGGCCGCACGGAGGTCGCCCTCGACGACCTCCCCCTGGCGGAGGCGATGCTCGCCCGCGCCGGCGATCCCCCGGAGCTGCGCGCGCTTCTCCTCAACAACAGCGGCGCCATCCGCCTCGCAGCGGGCGACCGAGAGGGAGCACGAGAGGCCTTTCGCGCCGCCCTGGGGGCGAACGAGCGCCTCGGCGGCGCAGATCATCTGGACCGCGCCGCGACGCTCGCCAACCTCGGCATGCTCGCGACGACGGCCGAGGAGCGGGAGCCCCTCCACGCCCAGATGCTCGCCCTCTACGAGCGCCACCTCGGGCCCCTCCACCCGCAAACCCTAGACGGACGCTTCCTCGTCGCGCTCTACACCGCCGACCCAGCCAGGGCCGCGCGCTCGCTCGGGCAGCTCTGTTCGACCTTTCGCGAGCTCGACGACGCCGCGCTCGCGGGGGAGTGTTCGCTCGAGCTCGGAAAGCTCGAGGATCATCGCGGTCGACGAGAGGCCGCGCTGGCGGCCTTCCGGGCGGTGAGCGTCTCCGATGGGGAGGACCAGGACCCGCGCGAGCCGACGCTCAGGGCCTACATCGCCCTCGAACAGAGCGCCGATCCAGCCCCTGTGATCGAGCTCCTCCGCGCCGAGATCGAGGAGGTCGACGCGGAGGCCGACGCGGACGCTAGCGGCTGGTGGGTCACCCTCGAGCAGAGCGAGCGCAGGCTCCTCCTCGCGCGCCTCCTCATCGCCGCCGACGCGCCGGCGGGAGAGCGCGTCCAGCTCCTAGAGATCGCCCTAGCGGACATCCTGAGCATCGCCGACAAGGCCCAGCCCATAGAACACGAGCGACTCCTGGCGGCCTGCCGAGCCGCGCTCGCCCAGGCACTCCGAGGGCGCGGGAAGCCGGGCGATCAAGCCCGCGCGGCGACCCTCCGCGAGTCTGCCCTGGGCCACTACCGGCGCTGGCCGGAGGCCTACCGCGAGCGGCTCCCCCGGGCCGAAGACCCCCCACCCCGACAAGCTCTCCCGACGACCTCGGGGGGCTGATCACAGCCCAACTCGGCGCCGGACTCTCGGCGCTCGACGAACACAACCGCGAGACCTCTCGCGATCACCCTGACCCCCCCGACGGTGTGGATATCCCGCGCCCGAGGTTGACCGCGCGACTGCGCTTGACGCCCACCACGGGGGCGACCACCCCTGACACTCAACCCCTCACCTTGGACCGCCGCAACGACCATGAAGACCGCCACCATCCTCACCCTCTGCTCGATCGCCACCCTCACCCTCCCCTCCCTCGGCTGCGACGCCGATCCCTCGGCCGAGGCCGAGGTCCAGGCCCGCGGGCTCACCTTCGCCGGCAGCGACTGTCCGCGCTGGCGCTGCGGCTACAACACCTCGGAGATCAACGGCAAGTCGCTCCAGGAGCTCCACCTCGACGGTGACCCCAACTCCGACGGCGTCGAGCTCGTCGGCTTTCTCCCCCCGCTCGGCCTCCTCCTCAACTACAAGCTCGACACCGAGGGCGACGCGCTGATCGCCCGCGGCGGCCTCTTTGGCAGCTCCAAGCTCCGCGGCCACCAGCTGATCGGCGGTGTCCTGCTCGTCAAGGTCGAGGCGGGCCTCATCGTGCCGGTGGTCATCGCCGACTACGAAGAGGTCGACTCCTGGTCCGCCGACGGCGACCCCGTCTCGGCCTACGCCCTCACCTACGCCGACCTCGAGGCGCCCCTGCTCCAGCGCAGCGTCTGCAAGGGGACGCTCGTCGATCCGCTCCAGGCGTCGGTGGTGATCCTCGCCGGCGAGCGCTACGACCTCGACGGCAAGACCGTGATCCCCGACCAGGACCGGTGGTTCACCCTCGCCTGCGCGGGCTCGGCCGCGGCCAAGATGTCCCTCCTCGGCTACGGCCCCAACGCCGAGCTCGACGGAGCCCCCTCGACCGCCGACCAGCGACAGTCCACGCTCAAGATGATCACCGCCGACTACTGCGGCGACGGCACGAGCTACACGGAGGACGGCACGGCGCTCCTCTGGGAGAACCAGAGCGGCAGCGTCAACGCGCCGGACGCGGATCCCGACGACCTCGAGGCTGTCTGGACCGCCGACGGGGCCCTCTGCCTCGACACTCCCCGGGTCGTCGACGCGGGTGACGTCGCCTGCGCTCTCCCGAGCTGCGACAGCCTCACGCTCGACAACGGCGAGTGGGCGACGTACCTCCCCGGCCTCTGAGCCGCGAGCCTGAGCCTGAGCCTGAGCATGAGCCTGAGCCTGAGCGGGGCCCGAGCCAGGCCGAGCAACCTCGGCTCCGAGGACTCAACCCCTCGACACCCGCCGGGGCGTACGGCACAACAGGGGGGCAAGACAGCGCCCGAGACCGCTCGACGAGCATCGCCCCTCGCTCCATGCCCAAACCCCGCACCTTCGGCCTCTGGCTCCACCCTCACGCGCCCGCTGAGGTCTCCACAGGCCGCCCGCGCGCGGTCCACTGGGCCTACAGAAGTGGCGCCGATCCGGCCGACTTTGAGCGGGTCGCCGACGTCAGCCTAGGCGGCGACTACCAGGAGCCCATTTCCGGTCCTAAGCTGAGCCGCTTCGGCGTCGTCGGCGATCCAAAGCGGCAGTCCTACGGGATGGGCGGCCCCTTCCGCTTCTACGCCGACTTCACCCGCAAGTGCCGCAGCTGCGGCGAAGAATTCACCTTCTCCGCCCGTGAACAGGTCTTCTGGTACGAGGAGCTCTCCGCCTCCAACGACGCCGCGGCCGTCCGCTGCCGCGCCTGCCGTCGAGGGCCGCAGGCCCTCCGCCGAGCCCAGGCCACCTGGGACGAGGCGCGCCGCGCCTGGCGAGCGAGCAGCTCGACCGAGACGACGCTCGCCCTAGCCTCCGCGGGGCTCACCCTCCTGCGCTCGGGGGGCGCGACGCCGAGGATCCTCGACGAGCTGGTGGGCGCCCTTCGGGGGGCGATGCGCGACGACGCCGAGTCGGCGGCGCTCCTCGGTTGGTCGGCCCGGGTGGAGCTGGCGCGCGGGCGTCACGCTGCCGCCCAGACCCTCGCCGCCGAGTTCCTCGCCCGGAGCGGCGAGAGCCCGGACGAGGGCGTGGTGGCGCTGCGGAGCGCCCTCGAGGCCGAGCTTGGGGCCGCCGAGCCCGACTGAAGCGCGAACGATCTCACGCCGCGCCGGAGGAGCGCGGGCCGACGATGAAGACCATCTCGATCTCGCCGGCGTTCTTCGCCTTGATCCGGCCGCGATGCTCCCCCGAGAACTCCCCCCGCACCGCGGCGAAGGTGGTCTCCGAGACGTTGATCCGGCCGGGCTCGCTGGTCGACTCGAGCCGCGAGGCGATGTTCACCGTATCGCCCCAGATGTCGTAGGCGAACTTCTGATCGCCGATCACCCCGGCCATCAGCGGTCCCGTATGGATCCCGATCCGCAGGCGCCAGGGCGCCTTGCCCTCGGCCTCGCGCGCCGCCGCCATCTCCCGCATGTAGGCCTGCATCTCCCAAGCCGCGCGGACCGCCGCGAGCTCGTGGCCCTCCTTCGGCGCAGGGATCCCGCCTGCGCACATATAGGCGTCGCCGATGGTCTTGAGCTTCTCTAGGCCGTGACGCTCGACGATCGCGTCAAAGGCCGAGAAGTAGCGATCGAGCTCCCGCAGCAGCTCCTCCGGGGTCATCGACTTGGCGATCCGGGTGAAGCCCTCGAAGTCGGTGAAGAGCACCGAGACAGAGCCGTAGAAGACCGGCTCGACCCGGCCTGTGCGCTTGAGCTCGTCCGCCACCGCGCGGGGGAGGATGTTGAGCAGGAGCGCGTCTGAGGTGTTGCGCTCGCGGGCGAGGGCCTCGTTGAGCTCGCGCAGCTTCTCGTTCTGCGCGGCGATCCGCTGGCGGGCGACCTCGACCTCGGCGTTGATCATCCGCAGCATCGCCATCTGCTGCTCGCGGGTGTCCTCTAGGCGGGCGCGGTAGGCCACGGAGCGATCGAGCTTGCGCTGCAGCGCCCCCCGATCACAGGTCTCTCCTGTGACCTCGCCCTCCGCTGCCCTTCGCCCCCTCGCCGCGACGGCGTCGACCTCTGCGCTCGCCCCCTCCTCGCCGAGGAGGAGGGTGATCATCGTCGCGTTGTGGAAGAACGCCGGCCCGCCCGGGACCAGGGGAGCGATCTCACCGTAGGCGTAGAAGCCCGCGAAGGGGACGTGGAGCCGCTCCCCGAGGAGCTCGCTCACCTCGCGGATATGGGTCCCGAGCATCATCTTGCGGACGGCGCAGGAGAAGACCAGCGCCACCGCGAGGTGCCCCCGCTCGAAGGCTGCGAGCACTCCGTCGACCTGCTCCGTGGTGTCCGCGAGCACCTCATCGCGGACGTACTCGCAGAGCTGGACCTCGACCCCGTCGGGGATCGAGGCCATGCAGGTCAGGGCCTCGCTCTCCGCCCCTGCACCGTCGCCGAGGCCGCGAAGGTAGAAGCGGTCGCTGGAGCCGTCGAAGACCGCCAGGGGAAACTCGCCGCTCGGCGAGAAGTGCTCGCCGAGGTAGTGGCGGACGAAGCCGAGCGCGGTCCGCGAGCCTATCGTCATGACCTGGTCGCCGACGGTGTGGACCCGCTCGCGGGGGCCGACCGGGCGCCAGGCGTTGCTCACCCGCGAGGCCACCCGCAGCGGCCCGCGCAGCAAGAGGACCGCGAGACCGCCGGAGAGCGCCCGCTCCCCCCCGAACTCGAAGACCCGGCGGGGACCGCCCCAGGGGTAGGCCAAGCTCCCGCCGAAGACCCACGACCCCGGCGCGCGCAGCTCGTTGATGTGCTCGACGACCGCCGCCGCCTGACCCGAGAGTCCGTCGACGAAGACCAGCGCGAGGGTCTCGTCGCCCGCCGATCCGTCGCGGTTGAGATCTGCGCGCGCTCGCCCCAGGGCCTGCTCCACCGCCCCCCTCGGGTCCTCGGCGATCGCCTCGCCAAAGCCGACGCCGAAGCGGATCCGATCGCTGAAGAACGCGGTCAGGGTCAGCGAGTCCTCGCTAAAGCCCAAGGACGACGAGAGGTCCCCGGCCGAGGTCCCGCCGACGATCGGCACTCCGGGCAGCGCCTCCCGCAGGGCGACGAAGACCGCCTCCGGGTCGAGGCCGCCGCTCAGGGTCGCCAGCGCCACGTTCGGCGCCATGCCGTCGACGTCCGCCAGGCAGCGCCCGACCACGCGCCCGACGAGCTCCTGCACGTCTGACCCCTCCGCCTGACCGACCGCCACCTTCAGCATCGGCCGAGTGTAGCGCGGCCGGAGAGCGCCGCGGACTCCCTCGCGCCGTGCTCACCCGCCCGCGGGCAGACCTCTACCGCTGCGGCGCTCACTCAAGCCCGGAGGAGACGATCGGCGCCTCCTCTGCGGTCTCCCAGGGGATCTCCGGCCACCAGCGCTCCAGGGGCGGGGCCAGCTCCGGCTCGACGCTCTGCCCTGGCCGCGGGACCACGACCGACACCCCCCCGCGCTCCGCCGCGGCGACGACCCGCTCAGCGGGCTCGGTCCAGGCGTGCATCGCCAGGGCGAAGGTGCCCCAATGGACAGGGATCATCAGCTCGCCCCGGGCGGCGACGTGTGCGTCGACCGCCTGCTCTGGCCCGAGGTGGACGTCGGTCCAGAGGCTCGAATAGGCGCCGGACTCCACCAGGGTGGCGTCAAAGGGGCCGAGACGTCGACCTATCTCTGCGAACCCCGGGAACATCGCCGTATCCCCGGTGTAGTAGATCCGATGCGCAGGGCCGACGAGCGCCCAGCCGGAGCAGAGCGTCTGATCGGCGTCGCCCAGGCCGCGGCCGGAGAAGTGCCGCGCCGGTGTCGCGACGAGCTCGACCGTCGCCCCTTCGCCGATGGTCGTCCGCTCCCACCAGTCGAGCTCGACGATGTCCCCCGCCGGCACCCCCCAGTACTCGAGATCCGCGCCGATCCCAAGGGGGACGACGAAGCGCGTCGTCCCGGCGAGCGCCCGTATCGTCGGCTCGTCGAGGTGGTCGTAGTGATCGTGGGAGATCACCACCGCGTCGATCGCCGGCAGCTCCTCCAGGGGGATGAGCGGCGGGTAGTAGCGGGCCGGGCCGAGCAGCGTAAAGGGCGAGACCCGCTCGCCCCAGACCGGATCGATCAGCACCCGCCGACCGTCGATGTCGACCAGGAACGACGAGTGGCCGAGCCAGGTCATCCGCAGGCCGGTCGCCGGCGCGGCCGCGAGCTCGGCGGTGCTGGGGGTGATCCGCGGGATATCGCCCGGGTCCTCGGGGGACCGGATCTGATCGCCGCGAAACGACGCGCTGATCATCTCCCAGATCGAGCCCTGAGTCCGCTCGAGCGGCGGGCGAAACCTGCCGTCGCGCCACTGCGGCGACGCCTCGATCCGCGCCAGCCGCTCGCCCTCGGACTGGACCCCGAGCGCCGTCCAGGCGTCGGCGAGGAGGGCCAGGCTCAGGAGGACAAACACGCCGAAGAGGACCGCGAGGACCCGCAGCCATCGTCGTCGTCGCGGAGCTCGACCGTCCTTGCCCAAGGGGTCCCATCATACGCGGCAGGGCGTGCGGTAGGGGTGCGAACGTCCCCGTCGATGCAGAGGGCCTGCACAGGCTCGCGCCCGCAGTAGCGACGGATCCGGCGGCCCCGGCCGCAGATCGGCTGATATTCTCATCGCTGGCCGATCGCGGCCAGATCTCCAACGCGGGGCGCGCTCGTCCCCCTGCGCCTTCACGTCTGCACCACCGCCCCGTGCCTCGCCGCTCCCACCGCGACCACCGTCGCCTCTCGCCGCCCGCGCTCGCGCTCACGCTCGCCTTGGCATGCTTCGTCGACGAGGCCCCCAGCGAAGGCGGATCGGCCGGCACCGCCGCCGGTTCGACGAGCGAGGGCAGCACCGAGGTCACCGGCGCCCCGAGCTCGACCGGCGAGACAAGCTCGAGCGACTCGGCCACGACCTCCGCCACGACCTCCGACACCGACGCGGGCACCACCCAGGCCGAGACGAGCGACGGCTCGACCACCGAAGCGCCGGCGATCTGCGGCAACGGCCTGGTCGAGCCCGGCGAGGCCTGCGACGACGGCAACACCTCCGACCTCGACGCCTGCCTCTCGACCTGCGCCATCGCCAGCTGTCGCGACGGCGTCCGCAGCCAGGACGAAACCGACGTCGACTGCGGCGGCTCCTGTCCGCCCTGTGCCATGTGCGGCGCCTGCTCGGGGACCGCCGACTGTGCGGTCGGAGAGTGCGCGAACTCGGGTCGATGCGTCGTGAGCTTCGCGATGACGATCGACTACAGTCTCCACTGCAGCGAGCCCGACACGCCGGAGAAGAGCACGTCGCTCGACGTGCCCAGCGGTGTCTACACCGCGACGGCGACCCCGGGCAGCGCGGGCTCGGTCTGGAGCCCCCCCTACAACCCGCCGATCAAGGGCTGGCGCTGGCTAGCCCCCTGCAAGGGCGTCAACTTCGCGCAGATGCGATCGCCCGACGGCGTCTTCTACGGGACCGAGGCTGAGGCCTTCGCCGCCCTGATGGCCCCCAGCGAGACCTTCACCGTCACCGGCGATCTCCTCGAGTGCGGGCTTATGGACTCAGCCTGCTCGGACAATCAAGGGTCCGTCAGCTTCACCGCCCGCAGCCTCTGCGAGTAGCGGCCGCCTCGCGACGCGCTCCCGGCTTGAGCCCCGCCATGCGCTGCTAGAATGCACGGGGAGGGGAAGACGGGAGTAGCTCGACCCGGCGAGCGCTCCACAAAGCGTTTGAGCACAGGCAGAGACGGAAACGCCTCGCCGTCCATCAGGGCATAGAGCGAGAGCGGAAGACGTAGGTACAGAGTCCGCGGCCCCGGCCTCGACGCCTACGACCCGACACAGGTCCCCCCCCCAATTACCGATCACTGCGCTTCGACGCAGCCGGGACATCGCCGCCGCCCTCTGGACGCTCAGGCATGCCCAAGGCAGGACGAGACCGAGCGGATCGACGCGCGCCGCTCAGCGCTGCCCCGAGCTGAGCACGCTCAGGATCATGCCGATATGCGTCCAGTCGACGTCCCCCTTCGCGAGGATCTCCGCGACCGTGCGGACCTCGACGTAGGTGCGCTCGGAGTCATGCTCGCCGAAGCGCTGCCCCTCGCGGGCCTCGAAGACCGCCAGCTCCTCGGCGCTGAGCTCGACCGAGAAGAGCGCCGCCTGGTGGGTCAGCATCGTCGCCATACACTGGCGCTCACCGTGGGCCCGCAGCCGCGCCCCCGGGATCGCCACGCCGGTCTCCTCGCGGAGCTCGTCGGCGGCGACCGTGCGCGTGTCCTCCTCGCCCGTCGGCGAGGAACCCCCCGGGAGCTCGTGGACATAGCCGTCGACCGTCGCCGCGTTCGAGCGGAATTCGCGGACGAGCACCACCTTGGTGTCGGCGAGCGTCGCTCCGGGGCGATAGGCCAGGACCGCGCTGATATCCCCGCGCGAGAGGATCACCTCGCTGCGCTTGTGCCGGTCCTCCTCGGGGATAAAGACGTTGACCTTGAGCGCCCAGCAAAAGAGGCTCCGCCGCGCGCCCGTCCGGTAGTGCCACTCGAGGTGAGCCCCGTCGAGGCGATGGCCGGCGCTCCGCTGAGCGGCGTACCAGCGCTGAAACGCCGGCTGCCGCCAGACAAAGAGCGGGACCTCCCGCTCTCCGCCGACCCGGGCAACACCCTCGCCCATCGCCGTAAGCGCATGATCCAAGGTCTCCGCGAGGGACTCCCCCTGGGGGACGCCGAGGCGCTCCGCGTGGTGCCGGAGATAGCGGAGCTTGGGCGCGTCCGCGGGGGCTCCGAGCACGCATTTGCCGGAGCGCTGCCAGATCCCCCACTCGACGTTGGTGGTGAAGCCCGGCAACGTCTCGAGATCGCGGGGGATCCAGAAGACGATGATATCGGCGAGCTCGAGCCCCTCGCTCTCCCACTCCACCTGGTCGGTGTAGTCAAAGCGGACCGCCCCGTCGGCGTCCTCGGGGACGAACACCGCCCCGTCGTAGCCCCGCGCCCGGAGCAGCTCCAGCGCCTGCGGACGCCACGAGGGCACCTCCGGCGAGCGCGGCGTCGGACCTGCGAGGAAGATCGCCCGCGTCAGCCGCTGCGGGAAGGGTTGACGGGCGTAGACGACCTGCATGCGGGCGCCACTATAGGTCAGGCCCTCAGCGCCGGCGCGTGTCCCCGCCGAGCTGCGGGGCGGGGGCCGTCTCGTCCGTCGACCGACCGCCTGAGCGTAGGCTATCGCGGGGCGATTGTGACCGTCGAGCGAGCCCCTGCTCTGCGGATACGGCGACGGTGCGCTCGCACGATGAGCTCACCTTGGCGCTCGGCCCAGGGATGCAGCGACCGCCTCCCTCGAGAACGCGATCGACCTCGCCGAGCCCGGATCGACGCCGTATCAGCCTTCGCGGCTGAAGCGGAGGATCCGGTGGTAGGCGAAGAACCCCGCCCGCGCGATCGCCTTTTGAGCCGCGATGTTGTCGCGCTCGGTCGAGCAGATCGAGCGCAGCCCGCGGTCGTCGTTGACGGCCGCCATCCACCGGAGAACATGGGTCGCGAGCCCCTCCCCCCGCGCCGAGGGGGCGACGATCACCCCCAGGTCCGCGCACTCGACCTGAACCGCGTCGTCGCGGCGGTTCTCGCCGAGGGCGATCAGGCGCTCGCCCTCGCGGACGCCGAAGACCTCGCCGCGCGCCAGCAGGCCGCTGTAGTACCAGGAGAGCCAGCCCTCGGGAGCGCCGGTGCTCTCGGCCGCCAGGGCGACGAGCTCGAGCTTGTCCGCCGCTCCCATCGCCACGAGGGGCCAGCGCTCGCGGGCCTCGCTCGTCGGCTGCGCGGCGCTCGAGAGATCGCGCTGGTACATCAGCGCGTTGACCTCGAACGTCGCGAAGTGATCGAGGCAGAGCGACAGGTAGTGGGGCTCCGCGGTGCTGACAAACGCCCCCACGACCGGCAACCGGCTCCCCTCGTCGCCGCGCAGCAAGGACTTGAAGACCGCCGCCGAGCGGCCCTGATGCTCCCGGTCCAGGAAGAACTGCAGGAGGTGCGCCTCTTCGTTGACGCAGGCGAAGCCGACGCAGGACTCGCCCTCGTAGAGGCCGTAGTGGTCCGCCTGCGGCACAAAGCCGAAGAGCCACATGCCGTCGAGCGGAGCTGTGGTGTCGCCCATATAGAGCTGCTTCAGCGGACCCAACGACTCGCTGGACTCTAGCTTCTCGATCCTCATCGTCGCCTCGCCTCCTCCACCCTCACGACTACGCCTGCGAGGGCACGAGCGCCCCGAAGTCGATCACCTCGCCCGTCTCCCCCCCGCCGCCGCTCACCGGCCGAGAGATCCGCAGCGACTTCCCCTTGAGCAGCCGCTCCACCGTCGAGCGGTGGTAGCCGAGCTCGCCGGCGAGGGTCGTCACCGAGAGCTCCTCTGGAGCCTCCTCCGTCCCCCGGAGAAACCCCTCCTGGTGGGCCACCATCGCCTCCACCAGCCGCTCGATCGACCGCCGCCGCCGCGCCGCCGCCGTCACCAGCCACTGCGCCGTCCGCTTCCCCGGATCCTCTGCCCCCTCGTCCACCGCCAGCACGCCATCGTCCGCGAGCACCACCCTCACGCGCCCCTCCTCGACCCGGACCTCCGCGTCGACCTCCGTCTCCGCCTCCGGCGGCGCCCACGAGAGCGCAGGGTTGTCCCGCAGCGCCTCCTCGATCCAGCCCCGCATCTCCCGGTGATTGCCCTGCAACATCCGGATCGCCAGCTGAAGCTGGGGCGTGAGTACGACCTCGCCATCGGAACTCTCCGTCACCGCCGCATCCTAGCCCGAAATTTCCGCGCTGACGAAGCGCTTCGCCAAGCCCAGCCCCCCACACATCCCACGCCAGGACAAAGCCCTCGCCCCTTCACCCCGCACCCTGACAAAGCCAAGCCCCCGACACACACCCCACGCCCCGACAAAGCCCTCGCCTCTTCACCCCGCCGCGCCGACTGACTCGCCCCCCCAGCACACCCCACGCCAGGA
>JAUHWG010000035.1 GCA_030424595.1 Polyangia bacterium | reverse complement strand
TCCCATGCCACGTGCTCGCCACGGGTGAGGCTGAGGTGCTTGAAGAGACAGGTACGCGTGTCTCCGCGCGAGGCACGGGTCCTCCCGCTGCGTCCCATCCGTCGCCCCTCGCTCGCCCGAGCAAGTCTTCCTGGGCTCCGGTCGCGGGTGCGTAGAGGACTCGCGAGTGCAGACCTTCTCTCGACACATGCTCGTCGAGTCTCTCGCGCACCTGATGAGCGACAACGCGCATCGCCGGTCGAACTTCGGTCCGTGCCGAAGCCCAAGCGATCGAGAGCCTCCGAAACGCCTGTGAGAACACCGAGCACGAAGCTGCCGCCGAGGAAGAGGTTGTAGACGTGGCTCAGGACATGCGTCGCTTCGTCGTAGCCGCGCTTGTTCTCGAAGACCTTCACGCGGCCGTTGATCGAGCGCCGGAGCTTGAGACGATCGATCGAGCCGCGAGCGTGAGCCCAGCGAAGGGAGTCACAGGAGCCGGGTCGACGACCAACTCTACCGGTGGAGGCTCGAAGCTCTTGCACTTCGGTCAAGCGCTTGCCTGTGGGCTCCGTTCTCGTCGAGGTTCGGCCTTGAGATGACTCGCGCGAGTTGTCCCGCTCGGTGACCTCACTGGGGCCTCGGAGGCTCGCGCTCGCTTGGACTTCGACACGGGCCGAAGTTCGGCCGACGATGCGCGTTGTTTCTCATCATCGTCGAGAGTCTCGACGAGCACGTACCGAGCGAAGACCGACGCGAGCAAGCGATCCACGTACTCGCAAGCGGAGCCCCAACAGACTCGCTCGGGCGAGCGAGGGGCGACGGGTGGGACGCAGCGGGAGGACCCGTGCCTCGCGCGTAGACACGCGTACCCTGTCTCTTCAAGCAGCTCAGCTTGACCCGTGGCGAGCACGTGGCATGGGAGGACCCGCGTCCGCGAGGGACCCGCCTCGTCGCCCCTTGCCCGCCCGCCTTCAGCCTCCGAGCTCTGCCCGTCGTCAAGCAGAAGGTGAGCCTTCACCCGCGCCCGAGCACTCGGGCGGCAAAAGTCCGCGTGAGCGCACTTCTACACGGAACTGGGGGGCGGTTTCACACCAGCGCTTATTTTAGGCCTAGCAGCCCGCGAAGGATCCAAGCCTCAGGACGCGCAGCACATGGAGTGTTGCGCGTCTCTTCGTTCTCCCCCTCGGGTTCGGCCCGCCCCCGCGAGGGCCCAGTCACGCAGCTCGCGACGCGCGGGTCACGATCAGTGCGGAAGACGGTCGAGGCTCTCGGCCCGAGCCGTCAGCGCTCGATTGAAGCGCTCATAGCCGACGCGCAGCATCGGCTCCACCTGCCGCCAGACGAGCGGGGTCAAGAGGCCGGTGAAGGTCTCGCCGTGGACGACACGGGTCGAGGCGCCGTCGACGTCCTCGATCCTGTGAAAGTGGAGGCCGTGGACGAGGCTGGCGACGCCCCCCTCCCAGGAGAGCTCCCGCAGATGATCGACGCAGCGCAGGGTCACCGGGATCCACAGCGGTGAGCGACCCGGGAGGAGCTCGACCGAGATCAACGCCCGTCGACCGGCGACCAGCGTCCCCCGGTAGCGCAGACGGTGGACGAGGGGGTTCCACTGGGGATAGGCCGCGGTGTCCGCGAGGACCCGCCAGACCCGATCCAGCGGCGCCGCGATCGTGAACTCGGTGACGACGCTCTGCTCCATCGCCGTCGGCTCATACCACGACGACCCGCGCCGACGGGCGCCCATCGACGACGCCGCGATCCCTCGCGCCCACGCCCCGCCCGCGCCCGCTGGGCCCGCGCGGAGCTGCACCGTCGGCGATGACCGCTCGTCGAGCTCGCGAACCCACGACGCAGGCGGGATGACGAGCGGCGTCCCTTTGACAGCCTCGCTCGCTCCGACGCGCGCGGGGCTGCACCGTCGGCGATGACCGCTCGGCGAAGCTCGCGAACCTACGCCGCCGGCGGGACGACGAGCGGCGTCTCTTTGACAGGCTCGCTCGAAGCGTCGGGCCGCGTCGCAGCGTCGCCCGCAGGGGCGGCCTCGGGCGCGGGCGCTGCCTCCGGTGCCGGCGCTGCCTCCGGCGCGGGCGCTGCCTCCGGCGCGGGCGCTGCCTCCGGTGCCGGCGCTGCCTCCGGTGCCGGCGCTGCCTCCGGCGCAGGTGCGGCCATGGGCGCGGGCGCTGCCTCCGGCGCGGGCGCGGGCGCGGGCGCGGGCGCTGCCTCGATCGCCGGCTCCTCCCAGGTCTGCTCCGGCGGTGGCTGCCGCTGCTTCCGCGATCGTCGAGGCGCGCTCGCTCGACTGCCTCCAAAGGCGATCACCAGGCCGATCCGCGGACCCCAGCGGAACGAGCAGGCGTCGACCACCTGCCCCGCCGCGTCCGGACCGTTGTAGTAGAAGCCGGCGTCGCAGGTCTCCTTGGGAAAGCGAGCGGAGAAGCCGACCCCAAGGTCGAGGAAGACGGGGCCGCCGAGGCCAATGTAGGCGCCCGGACCCGCGTTCCACTCGCCGACCGTGCCGCCGCCGTGGTTGAGGAAGACCGGCCCTGCGCCGCCGTAAACGTAGGGCGAGAAGCGACGGTTTCGCCAGAAGACGTAGCGCAGGCTCGGCATCACCCGGAGCATGTTGGTCGCGACCTGATCCTCGATCCCGGGATAGGCGGCGCGGAAGTCCTGGCTAAAGATGAAGACCGTATCGGTGACGTTGAGCCCAAGGGCCAGGCCGTTGGCGACGAAATAGCTCGCCCCGAGGCCGATGCTGAGCTGGGTCAGATCCGACTGAAAGCCCGCGCCGAGGCCGATCGAAGGCATCAGCGTCCCTCGCTTCCACGGACGGTCGGCGCCGCCCGGGCGGGCCTCGGCCGAGGTCGCGCCGAGCATCGCGAGGGAGACGGCGAAGGCGAGGAGAGAACGAGACATAGACTTCGGCACATCCTCGCGCGAGCGACGCAGAGGGTCAACCTCGCAAGTGTGGCATGGATCGCAGCTCAAGCGGGTCCTGCGCCCGTGAAGGCGGCGAACAGGCCGACGGCGGGAGCTCGCTAGTGCATGTCGATGGTCCACGGCTGCCCGGCGAAGGTCCCGCATGCGCTGGGCTGCCCTCGTCGCCAGCCCAGCATAGAGGAGGCGCTCCTCGCCGCCGAGAGGCCGCACGGGCGAACTCCAAGGACGCACAGGAGCTCCTGGGACGCCCCGTGGGGCGCCTCCGAGGGAGCCTCATCGGGGGCCTCCAAAGGCCCTCCGAAGGGGCGCGGAAGGGCGCACGAGCGACCTTTCAAGCCTCGGCCCAGGGCCGTCCGAGGCTGGTAGTCTTGGCCGAAGTCCATGGTCCGATCGACTCTAGCTCTCGTCGCTCTCTTGAGTGTTGTGGTCGCGCCGGTGCCAGTCGTCGCGGCGACGGCATCGACAGCCTCGACCACCCTCGCCTCGCCTGCCGAAGAGCAGCTGGTCGAGGCCAAGAGCCTCTACCAGCGTGGGATCGCGAAGTTTGAGACTGCGGACTATCGCGGCGCGATCGAGCTGTGGACCGAGGCCTACGCCATCGTCCCGTCGTCGAGCGAGACGATGGAGATCAAGTCGCTCCTGCTCTACAACATCGCCACCGCCCGCGAGCGAGCCTACGAGATCGACGGTGACTTGAGCGGCCTGCGCCAGGCCCTGGTCCTCCTCGACGGCTACATCGAGAGCGTCGATGATCTCTACTCGGACCCCGACAAGGCGGGCCAGGAGCGCGCTGAGGCGACGACGCGCCGGGATGCGATCGCGGCCCAGATCGACGCGGCCGAGGAGACGGCCGCGCCCACAGAGGATCCTGCGCCGACCCCGGCTCCGACCCCTGCGCCGACCCCTGCGCCGACCCCTGCGCCGACCCCAGACACCACGCCAGGGCGAGGCCTCGTCATCGGCGGCGCAGTGCTCGTCGGCGTCGGCGTCGCGGGCCTCGGGATGATGACCGGCGGCTTTGTCCTCGGAAGCCAGGCCAACGATCTCTCCACCCTCGAGCCCTCGGACCTCGAAGGGCGGCGCGAGCTCTTCGCCCGGGGAAACCTCGGCAACACCCTCGCCATCGCCGGCGGAGCGATCGGCGGGGTCACCCTCCTCGCCGGCGCGGCGCTCCTCGGCATCGGCCTCAGCAAGCAGCGCCGCGCCAAGAGGGAGAGCGCCTCCCTCTCGCCGGTCCTCGGTCCAGGCCTCGCGGGGCTGAGCCTACGCGGCCGCTTCTAGCGAGGCGGCTAGGGCAGCTCGGCGATGACCTCGACGTTGTCGACGAACCACTCGACGTCGCCCTCCATCGACGGCATCCCATAGCTGGCGCAGTCGGAGCCGACCTGAAACCCGAGGCGAATCCTCGACCCCGCGTAGTCGTCGAGGAGACCGGCCGTCGTCAACCACGACGAGACGTTTCCGACGAAGGCGAGCTCGCCCACGAGGGGGTTCAGCGTCATCGCGACGCACGTCGAATAGTCGTTCGAGATCTCGCCGATATACCCGTCCAGCGGGAGCTTCTCCCATGGACCCCCCTCGACCGAGACCTCGACGATCGAGCCGTCCGCGTAGACCTTCATCCCGTCCACCTCCTTGAAGCTGAAGCGGTGGACGAAGCTGAGGCTTATCGGCGCGTCGAGCCCTCGCAGGTCGATCTCGGGGGAGATGAGGCGGCTCGACGCGCCCCCTTGGACGTCCGACAGGTTGCCGCTATGCCAGGCATAGGTCGTGCCGATCCCCTCCTCCGGGTGCCCCTTCAGCGTGCCGACCTCCGGTGTCCGGATCCAGGTGTCCTCAAAGCAATGCCCCTTGCCTTCGCAAGGCACGTTCGGCAGCGGCGGAAAGCTGACGATCTCATGGTCCCACCCGTTGTTGGTGGTGTTCATGTCGTCGGCGAAGGCGATCAGCCGGCAGTCCTCCGTACAGACGTCGCGGTCCTCGCTGTCGCAGCGCTCCCCAGGGCCGGCGTAGCCGTCACCGCAGACGTTGGTCGTACAGACCGGAGTACACGCCGCGTCGGCTCCGTTGCCGGCCCCGTCGTCGCACTCTTCACCGGGACCGATCATGCCGTCACCGCAGCCGGTGCGCTCGCACTCCTCGCTACAGCGCTCGCCGGCCCCGTTGTCCTCGCCGTCGTCGCACTCCTCGCCCGGGCCTTGAAAGCCGTCACCGCAGACGTTCACGGTGCACAGCTCGGTGCAGGCCGCGTCGGCGGCGTTGGCCGCCCCGTCATCACAGGCCTCGTCCGGTCCGACGAGCCCATCACCGCAGACCGCGAGCTTGCAGGCGAGGGTGCAGGCGCCATCGTCAGCGTTCTTCGGGCCCTGGTCGCACTCCTCGTCGGTGTTGACGAGGCCGTTCCCGCACGGCTCCGCGCCCGGCTCTGAGCAGAACCCCTTGAGGCAGATCTGGTCTTTGCCACAGTCCGTCTTGGTCTCACAGGGAAGATCCAGGGCGGCATCGCCCGTGAAGCAAGCGCCCGCCCCGAGGAGGCCCAGCGAGGTCACAAATAGAAGAAGGCTCGAGCGTGGCATAACGAAAGAGTGGGCCGAGTGTAGCAACATCAGCGCCCGAGGAGGTGTGAGCCCTGCTCCTCTTTCAGCTACGATCGGACCGGTAGAGCGAACATGACCACATCTCTTAACTCTAGAAACCTTGCTTGGATCCTAGGCCTAGGCCTCATCGGGGTCGTCGGTTGTGTCGGCGAAGACCCCCCGGTGACCTCGAGCTCCATGACGTCGACGACCACCACGTCCGGGGCGAGCGAGACCTCGACCTCCTCCTCTTCCTCTGTCGGCTCCGACACGAGCACGAGCACGACCGAAACCACGACCGCGACCACGACGACCACCACCACCACCACCACCACCACCGGCGTCGTCGAGCCCTGCAACGACGAGGATCCCCTCTGCTTTGAGCTCGGCGAGGCGGTCCTCCTAGGCCACCCCGTCCGCGCGCTCGCGGCCATCAAGACGGAGGACGACAGCTTCCCCGATCTCCTCGCGGCCGCGGAGGACGGGCTCTATTGGCTCGAAAACCAGGGCAACGGCGCCCTCAGCGAGGGGATCAAGCTGGACATGATGGAGTCTGCCTGGAGCGCCGTCGCGGTCGGCGATCTCGACGGCGATGGTGACGAGGACTTCGTCGCCGCCAGGGCCTCAGGGATGATGGGCGTCGGCGGCCTGGTCGTCGCCCTCTCGGAGGGCGACTTCGTGCTCAGCGCAGAGCCCGGAGAGGTCGACATCTCCGACCTCGCCCTCACCGACGTCAACGGCGACGGCGACCTCGACGTGGTCGCCTCCCTGGAGCTCGACGGCACGATCGCCGTCTACCTCGGCGACGGTGGAGGTGGCTTCGGCGAGCCCTTGGAGCTCCCCGCAGGCATCGCCCCCAGCCACGTCATCGCGACCCCGGTGGACGACGACCCCGTCGATGACATCGCCGTCATCAACTACGGCAGCGTCACCCTCGGGACCTCCTTGGTCGTCGACGACGCCCTCTCCGAGCTGGTCTCCTACCCGCTCGACGGCGCTCCGCGTGCGCTCGCGGCCACCTCGCTCGAGAACTCCGAGCGCGACCTCCTCGTCGCCTACGAGAGCCCCGACGAGCTCACCGTGTTCCGCGCGCAGGACGACGGGCTGCTCGACGAGCTCGCCTCGTACCCCCTCGGGGACTCCCCGAGCGCTGTTCTCTCCGGGGACTTCACCGGCGAGGACGGGGCCGACGTCGTCGTCGCCCTCCCCGGCCTGAACGCGGTCGGCTTCTGGCTCAACAGCGGATTCGGGGAGCTCCTCCCCTACACGACCTACGCCGTGACCTCGGATCCCTCGGCGCTGGTCGCCCTGCCGCTCAACGACGACGGCCGCCTCGACCTCGCGGTCGCGAGCGATGGTCCCGAGGGCGGGGTCCACCTGCTCCTCAGCGATCCCGTGCTCTGAGGCGCTCACGCCCTCCTCGTCGCCCCGACGGCGACGGGGAGGCCCCGCGCCTCGGACCTCCAGCGCTGAGTTTGAGAAGCTCGGTCCAGTGCGGCAAAGTGGCGGGATGACCCCACCGCAGAGCGTCCTTCGGGGGCTGACGAGCGGCGGAGGTCTCGGCCTCGCAGGCCTGGTCACGGTCGTCCTCGCCCTGGGACTCCTCTTCCTCTCCTCGGCCGGGCGGATCGATCGATGGCCCGCCGAGGCCACCTCGAGAGCGGCCCTCGAGGCGGCCACCCCCACGCTCCGCCGCGACGGCTTCGTCGGCTCCGACGCCTGCGTCGCCTGCCACCCCGGCGAGCACGCGAGCTGGGCCGCGACCTACCACCGGACGATGACCCAACGGGCGACCGAGACCGCCGTGCTCGCCCCCTTCGACGGTCGCGAGCTCGTCGGCGTAGACGGCGTCTACCGGGTGGAGCGTCGCGGCGAGGAGTTCTGGGTGCGGATGGTCGATCCCGAGCGGAAGCTCGCCGCGGCCGAGGCCGGCGAAGCCCTGAGCGCAGGCCCCGAGGTCTGGCGCCGGGTCGTGATGACCACCGGCTCCCATCACCTGCAGGTCTACTGGGTCGCCAGCGCTGACAAGCGCCGGCTCTTAGCCTTTCCGTTCTCCTACCTGATCGCCGACCAGCGCTGGGTCGCCAACGAGAGCACCCTCCTGCGGCCGCCGGAGGGCGACGCCGTCTACACCTGGAACCAAGTCTGCATCCAATGCCACGCGGTCAGCGGGATCCCCGGCGACTTCGACGAGGCCGGCCCTGCGGGCGCGTCGACGAGCTCGGTCGCCGAGCTGGGGATCGCCTGCGAGGCCTGCCACGGCCCCGGCGAGGCGCACACCACCCGCCACCGCGATCCCACCGCGCGCTACGGGCAACACATCGCCGGCGGGGCGGATCCGACGATCGTCAACCCGGCCCGCCTCCCCCACGACCGGGCCTCGGAGCTGTGCGGTCAGTGTCACAGCGCGGCGGTCTTCGCCGACGAGAACGCCTGGCGCCAGCGGGGTCCGAGCTTTCGCCCAGGGGGCCGCCTAGGCCCCGATCTTCAGGTCGTCCGCCACCCGCTCCGCGCTGACCAACCCTGGCTCGACGATCTCCTCCTGCAGGATCCGGGCTTCGTCGAGGGGCGGCTTTGGGGCGACGGCACGATCCGGGTGGTCGGTCGCGAGTTCAGCGGCCTCCTGGAGAGCCCCTGCTACCAGCGCGGGGAGCTCTCCTGCCTCTCGTGCCATCAGCTCCACGGCGCCGACCCGGACGATCAGCTCGCGCCACAGATGGACGCCGACGCCGCCTGCACCGGCTGTCACCCCTCCCTGGCCACCGCCGAAGCGGCCGCGGCGCACAGCCATCACAGGGCCGACTCCGCGGGCAGCCGCTGCATGAACTGCCACATGCCGAACACGACCTACGGCCTCCTCGGCGCCTCGCGGAGCCACGAGATCGCCGTCCCCGAGGTCGACGCCCAGCTCCAGGGGGCCCGCCCCAACGCCTGCAACCTCTGCCACCTCGACCAGACCCTGCGCTGGACCGCCGAGCACCTCCGGCGTTGGTACGGCGCCGAGACCCCGACGATCGAGGCCGAGCACCGAGAGGTCGCCGCCGGCCTCGCCTGGGCGGTCGCCGGCGACGCCAACCAGCGGGCCCTGATCGCCTGGCACATGGGCTGGGAGCCGGCGCTCATCGCCTCGGGCGATCGCTGGGTCGCGCCGATCCTCGCGCTCCTGCTAGAGGACCCCTACGACGCCGTCCGCTACATCGCCGGGTCCTCGCTCGCCCGCCTGCCCGGCTACGAGGGGCTGGGCTACGACTATGTCGGCGCGCCGTCGTCGCGAGCGGCGACTGCCGACGAGGTCAGGCGGCGCTGGCGGAGCGGAGGAGACGCACGCCGTGACCCGCAGCTCCTCCGCGATCCGAGCGGTGAGCTGCGGCGAGCTGCCCTCGCAGCCCTCCTCGCCGACCGTGACCTCCGCCCCATCGATGTCCGGGAGTAGCGACGACAAACGCCGCGAGCGGGTACACGAGAACGAGAACGAGAACGAGAACGAGAACGAGAACGAGGTCGATGACAACGCAGAGCAAGCCCGATCCCCGGATCCGCCATCACCTCAGCGTAGGCTGGACGACGATCGCCCTCGCCGCCCTCTTCGGCCTCGGCCTCGAGGCGATGCACGGGCTCAAGCTCGCCTCCTACCTCGACCTCGACGCCGCCACGCGCAGACACATGTGGACCCTCGCCCACGCCCACGGGACGCTCCTCGGTCTCCTCCACCTCGGCGTCGCCCTCACCCTGAGGGCCGCCCCCGAGCTCCTCGCCGATCCCTCCGCGCGCCTCGCCGGCCGCCTCCTCCTGGCGGCGACCGTCTTGATGCCGGCGGGGTTCCTCCTCGGCGGCGCCTGGTACTACGCCGGAGATCCGGGCCTCGGCGTTCTCCTCGTCCCCGTCGGCGGCTTCGCCCTGATCGCTGCGCTCGTTCTCCTCGCGATCGCCTCCAGGCGCCCCTAGCAGACCCACATGCGGGGCAGGCCCGCACCACCTCTCGATGAGGGTCGCGTATGGCGATCGACTTCGCAGGCAACCCTTCGCCCAATTTTCATGACAGACCCCGATGTACCGGGCTCCTCGACGACGCCCCTCGCCGATGAGTCAGCCCCGACAGCGACACGACGCGGATGATCCGGCCTGCTCGCCGCGGGTCCCCCACCCGCTCGCTCCCCCTCCTGAGCCGAGGATCCCGTGAGAGCGTCCCTTCTCTCAGCTCGCGTAGACCAGATCCGAGCGGACCGCGTACTTGACCCCAGCCGTGACCTCCGCGCCCTCGTGGAGCAGGAGGTGATCAAAGACGACCGCGCCGCCGATCCCCGGGCGCAGGGCGAAGCGGACGCGGTTGTCGAACTTGCGCCGCCTGCCCTTGCCTCGCCGGCTGCTTCGATCCTTAAGCTCGAAGAAGCGGGTCTCTCCGCCCTCAAAGTCGTCGCTTAGGAAGATCATCAGCGACGCTCGGGTCTCTCCGCCGGGGACGGGCGTCCGCACGTCGACGTGCGGGAAGAAGCGCTGCCCCTCGGCATACCGGTAGACGCGGAAGCGATCGTTGAGCCGGCATACGGCTCGCCCCTCGTGCCGCGGATCGACGTGGGCGCACATTCTCTGCCACAGGCGCTCGGCCAGCGCGGGCGCGTCGATGACGACCCGCTCATTGTTGCGGACGGCGAGGTTCACCCGGTAGGTGTCGTCCCCGACCGCCAGCCCTGCGTGGGTGAAGCCGATCCCCTCCGCGGCCTCCACCAGCGCGCGGCACTCCCGCGGCGTCATCACCTTGTGGAGCATGTAGACCCCGGTCGCCACGTCCTCGCGCCGAACGGAGGGCGGCTGCTCGCCGAGGACCTCCCGATCGAGGCCGTGGGGCTCCGCCCGGAACGTCGCCTCTCGGCGAAAGGACACGTGGTCACGCGCCTTCGATCGACCACCCTGAGCCATGAACCTCTACATACAACAGGCGCCGGCTCCCCGCGCCTCCGACACGCTGCTAGAGCTGCTCGCCGTGCTTCGCCAGGTGGAGCTTCTTCGCCTGGACCACCCAATGCTCGCGGCGGATCCGGTTGCGGAGCGAGGCCATCGGCCCGCTGAGCGCGTCGAGGCCCGCGTCGTCGAGGACGGCCAGATCGCGGTAGCTGTTGAAGCCCGCCTCCCGCAGCCGACGCTCGAGCACCGGCCCGATCCCGGCGATGACCTTGAGGTCGTCGGGCGCCTCGGGATCGAACTCCTGCTCGCTCAGCAGGCTCACCGCGCGGATCCGATGGTTCGCCCGCTGGAGCTCCTCTCGGAGGCTCCCGAGCTCCTCCTCCTGGGCCCGAAGCTGCTCCCGGAGCCCTGCGACTAGCTCATCGAGACCGGCGGCCGCGGGCTCCGCCTGGGTGACCTGCTCGGCCGTCGCCGCATCGTTCACCAGGGCCTCGGCTCGCGCCCTCTGCTCATCGCGCTCGCGGAGCGCGACCGCCAGCTCCTCCTCACGCGCAGAGAGCTGACGCGCGAGCTCCCCGAGCTGACCGCGGAGATCCGCGAGCTCCTTCTCGACGACCACGGGAGCCTCGGCCGCGACCCGGCTCGCCTCCTTGAGCGCCTCCTCCATCGCGACGACGCGGGTCTCGAGCTCATGTCGCTCGCTCTCCAGCGCCGTGAGCAGGCGTGAGTCTGTCCGCGAGGCCGTCGGCCGAGCCGCGATCAGCTCGTCGACCTGGGCGGAGAAGGTGTCGCGCTGCTGCTCAGCCTCGGCGAGCATGGCCGACTTGACCGCCGCCTCCTCGATCGCCGCAGACGCGGCCGCCTCTGCCTCGCGCTGTGCGGCCTTCGCCGCCGAGAGCGACCGCTCCACCTCGACGAGCGCCCCCATCTGCTCGGCCATCTGCGCGTTCACCTGGCTCAGCTGAACCTCGTAGCTCTGCATCCGCGTGTGCCACCCGGCGAGCTCCTCATCATGGGCTGAGATGTGCTCCTGAGCGATGATCCCAGCCTCTTCGAGCCGGCTCTCCGCCTCCGCCAAGCGGGTCGCCATCGCCTCGACCTGGGCTGCATGCGCGGCCTCGAGACGCTCGAGCTCCTCCTGCGTCGCATCCCCCCTCCCGGCAGCCCTCAGCTCCGCCGACCGAAGCTGAGCCTCCATCGCCTGCGACCGCTGCCGCTCGGCGTTGAGATCATCGATCGCGCTGATCAGCGCCTGCTCCATCGACGCGTGCTCTTGGCGGTGAACGCCGGCCTGGCTCTCAGCGAGCTCCTCGCGTGCCACTGCCGCAGCCTCGAGCTCCGCGACCCGGACCCGAACCTCCATGAGCTCCTTCTCCAGGGCCTCGCGCAGCGTCTCGTCCTCGGCGCTGAGAGGCAGGCTCTGGGCGGTCAGGATCTCGACGCGGGCGCTGTCCAGCTCATCCTCGAGGCGGAGCACCGCGGCCTCCGAGAGCCGCAATTTCTCGCTCAGCTCCGCGACCCGGGGATCACCGGAGCTCGCCGCGCTGGCGTCACCGGCCCCTGCGGCCCCGACCTCGCCGCGCAGAGCGTCGAGCTCTGCGCCGCGCTCCTCGGCGAGCTCACGGGCGGCGCCCAGCTCCGCCGTGAGCTCCTGCACTTCGCCGCGCAGACGGCCGAGCTCCTGCTGGTTCTCCGAGGCGCCGACCTCGAAGGCAGCGTTCGCGATCTGAGCCGCTGCGAGCTCCGCCTCTGCGGCCTCCGCCTGCTCCTTCGCCGCCGCGAGCTCTGCGGCTGCGCTCTCCACCTCTGCCTTCGCCGCGGCAAGGCCCTGCTCCATCTCCTCGAGCTCCGCCCCCATCGCGGTGACCTGCTTGCGCAGCTCCGCTTCGACATCGGTGTCCCCCTTCGCCACCGCTGCCCGCAGCTCTTCGATCTCCTCTTCGAGCCGATCGAGCTCCTCGTCGCGCTCCTCGATGTGCTCGCGCCCGATCCGGAGCTGGCGGTGGGCCTCGGATAGCTTGCCCTGGAGCGCGTCCAGCTCCTGCTTCTGCGCCTCCGCCTGCTCCGCCGCGACGGCGTCGATGCGGGCCTCGGCGAACTCGAGCTCCTGCTCGTAGTCGCGGATCCTCCCCTCGAGCACCGCGCTCTTCGCCTGGTGGGCGACCCGTGCCCGCGACAGCTCGCTCTTCGCCCCGCTCAGCTCGCCCTCGGCCGCCCGCAGCCGATCCTGGGTCTCGACCAGCCGCCGCTCTAGCGCGACCCGATCTCCGACCGCCGCCTGCGACGTCTTGAACCGCACCTCAAGCTCGCGCTTCGCCTCGGAGAGATCGCGGACCTGCTGCTCGAGCATCAACATGGTGTCGTGGTTGCTCCCGCGCACCATCGCCTTGAGCTCGACGACCTCGGCCTCGAAGGCCTCGATCTTCGCCTTCGCCTCGCCCAGGCGGAGCTCGGCGACCTCACGGGCGCGGCGCTCTCCGACGACGGCCTCATCCCCCGCGTCCGCGCGGCGCTGGGCCTCACGCAGCTTCTCCTGGTGCGTACGCAGGTTGCGGTGGAGGTTGGCGATCGTGTCGTCGTACTGACCCACGCGCTGGTTGACCTCATTCCGCAGCCGGTGGAGCCGCTGCTCCACGTCGCGCCGTTGATCGTTGCTCACGCGCAGCGACTCGTTCGCCGCGATCAATGCGTTCTCATGCTCGACCGCCCGCCACGCGAGCATCGCGTCGATCTCCGTGCGCTGCCGCGTGAAGAGGCGCAGCATCCGAGATCGATTGACCATCCAAACGATGATCGCCGAGGCGATCCCGATGATCAGCGAGACGAAAAGCAGCTGGTGGATCGTGTAGAGCATGGCGGGCACGACGGGGAAACACGGAGACTGCGGCGCTCGCCGCAGACACTTTCGTCGCCAGTCTCATGACTCCGATGAGCCCGCGGGCCGACACCCGCCGGTACAGCCTGTACCGCCAGAGGAGGTCATCGTGCCCATCGTGGGCGCGCACCTAAGAGGCTAGGAGTATACCCCTGTGCCCAGCGAAGCGGGCCGGCGACCGGGACCGAGTGGATCCGACGAGGCGCGCTAGGACGCGCCTCGTTCCGCTCGGACCGGGCGCGCTTGAGCGCGGCGCCCCGTGGGTCGAGCCGCGCGTCCCCTCGCGATCGCCCTCCGAGAACGAGCTCGGGCCACCCCATCGCTAGGGTGACCCGAAGAGGCCCGACGTGCTGCGAACACCGGGCTCAGAGCGCTCGATCGGACTAGAACCGATAGTTGAGCGAGCCCGCGCCGACCCGCAGGCCCTTGGCCACGCGGACGCCCTGGGCGTTGATCCGGTCGTTTCGCTTGCCGTCGCGGATGTACTGGCCGGTGCCGATCACGCCCATCAGGAGACCCGCGGTCTGGACCGCGCCGGTCAACGCGAGGAAGTAGCCCTCGGTCGCGTTGTCAGCCTCGTTGATCGCCATGAAGGGACCGGCGACCGGGATCATCAGGAGCTGTCCGGTCTCGCGACAGTCCTTGCGCTCTGCGCCGGTCTTGTTGTTGCTACACCAGTCGTAGATCTGGGCGCCGGTGAAGGCCGTCGGCAGGTACGAAGCGCCGAAGATCGTCATACCGGCGATCATCAGCCCCTTGCGCCGCTTCGGCTTCTTGTAGGCGTAGATCGGGTGGACCTTCTTGGGCTTGCCCGGGATGACCGTGGTCTTGATCCGGATCCGGGTCGGCCCGCTCTTGCTCGTCGTCGTCGTCGTCGGCGCGCCGGTCGGAGCAGCGCTGGTGTCCTGCTTGACCTTGATGTCGCTGTCCGAGCTCGACTGCGACTGCGACTGCGAGTCCGACTTGGTGTCGGCGTCGGCCGTCGCCGTGTTGCGGATGTCCGACTTGGCGTCCGAGTTCGAGTTCGAGTTCGAGTTCGTGTTCGGGTTGGCCTCCGCGTGCGGCTGCGCTGTCACATTGATGTGCGGCTGGACCTGGACCTGGATCTGCGGCTGCATCGTGATCCCGGGGCCGTGGTAGGTCGGCGCTGTGCCGGGATCAAAGCGCATGCTCTGCTGCGTCTGTCCGTCCGGGGTGAGAGTCTTGGAGAGCTGCCCCTGCTGCTGACTCTGCGCCGGCGGAGGCGGCGAGTCCGAGGTCACCAGGGTCTCGCTGGCGACGGGGGCGTCAGGGGCCGCCATCGCGACCGGCGGGAGGATCAGTCCGGCGGCGACGAGAGGCCCCACAAATGAGGCGAGGGAGAACAGATGGTTTCGCAGCATAACTTCGCGTGTTCCTTTGCGCCGCCGCGGGGTGGGACCGGCCACTCCGCGCCGAGGGGTCAACTCAGCGGCGCAGCCTAGAGATTGGTACACCTAGCCCGCGCTGTCGAGAGACGCTGGGGCAATGATTATATTTTTCCCCTCGGCCGAGAGCGTACGCGCTTGTGACCTAGACCACCGGAAAGCGAGCGCGCCGGGGGGCCGGTCGTCTAGGCCCGCACATCGCCGCACGCCACCGCACCTCGATCCCGGCGCGACCTCGAGAGGTCCTGATCGTAACAGCGCCACGCGCTCGCAAGTACACCGCGTCGGACCCTCGCACCGACCGAGTGCGGCTCCACCGCCCCCATCCGGACGTCGTTCCCTCGAGGTCATGGGATCTCCGCAGCGGACCGGCGGCGAGGAGGGTCCAGCCGACCCCAACCGATCGACGTCGTGACCACAGATCCCCGCGGCGATCCGTCGCGCCTCTCCCCGCGCCTCTCCCATCCGCCCCCATGCGCCTGCGACGCTCGACCGCCGGCCTCCCGCCGGCCTCCCGCCGGCCTCCCGCCGGCCTCCCGCCGAACCCCCGCCGAACCCCGCCGCCACGCGCCCACGAGCTGCCCGCGCAGTACCCGCACCCGCGCCGCCTGGGTGCGGAAAAAAATCGCCGCCCGATCTGGGGGCACAGCTCCACTCCCCCGACAAGCCTTCTCCCGACGAGGCCGCGCCACCGCGCCGTCGTCGCAGCCCACCTCTAAAGGAACCATGTCGCAATCCAAGACCCTCCGCTCGCCCCTCACCCTCCTCGCCCTCATCGCCGCGACGACGCTGCCGATGCAGGCCCAAGCCGCCGACCCGCCGCAGATGTGGCTGCAGGTCCCGTCGGGGGTCTTCCTCGATCCGTTGCCGGGCTACTGGACGACCAAGATCGAGATCGCGGACATCAACGACGACGGCTGGCCGGACATGCTCTTCGCCAACGTCGGCGGCTACCAGGCGGGCACCCCGGACTCCTTCCTCTCCAACCAGGCCTACGTCAACGACGGTGAGGGCTTGGACATGAAGTTCCTCGACGCCAGCGTCGAGGTCTTCGGCGAGGACATGAACAACCCCGGCAAGGCCAGCCAGGACACCGCCCGGGTGATCAAGGCCGCCGACTTCGACGGCGACGGCGACACCGACATCATCGTCGGCACCACCTGGGCCTCGCAGAGCCGCCTCTACCTCAACGAGGACAGCTTCTTCGTCGAGCACACCGAGCTCCTGCCTCAGGCCAAGCTGAGCGCCGGTGACCTCGAGATCGGCGACGTCGACGGCGACGGTGACCTCGACGTCGTGATCTCCGACTGGGGGATGGCGCCGGTCGGCTTCATCAACTCGCCCGGAGGCGTCACCCGCCTGTGGATCAACGACGGCAACGCGATGTTCACCGACGAGACCGCGCAGCAGATGCCGGCGATCGCGGTCAACTGGTCGTGGGACCATGAGTTCGTCGACGTCGACAACGACTTCGACCTCGACCTCCTGATCGCCTGTCGCTCCTGCTCTGGCGGCTCCTTCCTCTTCATCAACGACGGCCTCGGCTCCTTCAAGAACGGCACCCCGGGCAACCTCCCGCAGGGGGTCGGCAACGTCGACTTCGAGATCATGGACATCGACGGGGACGGCTACGTCGACACCTACACGCTCCAGGACGGCCCCGGCTTCCGCAACCGGATCCTGATCAACAACCAAGACGGCGGCTTCACCGACAAGACCGCGCTGTGGTGGGAGCCCGGCGAGAACCCCGGCTCCTTCGACTACATGGGCGCCTTCCTCGACTTCGACTCGGACGGCCTCGTCGACATCGTCCTGGGCGCCTTCGGCGACGCCAAGGACCGCCTCCTCCAGAACACGGGCGTCACCCTCAAGCAGGTCACAGACCCGAGCCTGATGGGCAACCTCATCACCGACGGCACCTACGCCCTCGCGCTCGCCGACTTCAACGGCGACACCAAGCTCGACCTCGTCCTCGGCGAGGGCGAGAACTCCTTCCGCAACCGCGTTCTCTTCGGCGAGGACATCGCCGAGGACACCGGCAAGCCGGTGATCGGCGCCCACGAGCTGACCGGGAGCATCGAGCCCGGCGAGGTCCTCACCTTCACCGGCCGGATCCACGACAACAAGACCCCCAACAAGCCCCACGACTGGAGCTTCGTCGGCCTCCAGTGGGTCACCGACGGCGGCTCCTTCGACAACCCCGACGACATCACCAGCTACGAGCTCGACTGGTACGGCGAGCACCTGTGGCGGACCCAGCTCGACAACGAGCTGATCCTCCCCGACTTCAGCACCGTGATCGGGATCCGCGTCTGTGCCATCGACGCGGCGCAGAACGAGACCTGCATCGGCCTCATCGAGCAGTACCTCTGCGGCGACGGCAAGGTGAACTCCGACAACGAGGAGTGCGACGGCGAGGACGGCTGCCTCGACGACTGCACCTGGGCGCTCGAGTGCGGCAACGGCATCGTCCAGGACGGCGAGGAGTGCGACGACGGGAACAACATCCCGGGCGACGGCTGCGAGAACGACTGCACCGTCACCGACGACACCACGACCACGACCACCTCTGAGTCGGAGACGAACGGGACGATCACGGAGAGCGATGCCGACAGCGACTCCGACTCGGAGACCATGACCGCCACGGACAGCATGACCACCACCGACTCGGCGACCGACACACTCCCGGACTCCGACGACTCCACCGCCTCGGCGACGACGGGCTTCGACGGTGAGCTCGACGACGACGGCTGCGGTTGTACGACCACCGACAACCGCAACGCCGGAACGGCCTTCCTCCTGATCGGCCTCCTGGCGCTCCGCCGGCGCCGCCGCGGATAGCCCTCAGCTCTGGCGATGACGAGCTCAAGGCGGGCCCCTCGGGGTCCGCCTTTCTCTGTTCACCGGCCCGATCGGACCGAGCTTGCTCCATCCCCATCACCGCCCGCCGCCAGGCGGACCGCCGGGGTCGGCACGCCCGACCGGGTCCCACTTCGGGCTCGCGAGTGCGCGCAGACCTCCTTCAGACCGATGTCAGGGGCGCTGAGGAGCGCCGGAGCCGAGCGAGCGCGACGGTCACGGGCATCACGTATACTCTGGGCGCCCAGCCAGGCCGGCGCGCCGATGCCCACCCAGACTCCGAAGCTCAACGTCATCCTAGGCGTCAGCGACGAAGAAACGCCCAACCTGAACAAGAGCAACCGCTATGTCGGCGCGCTCATGCGCAGGCTCGCGGCAGATCCGGACAAGACCTTCCTGATCACCGCCAAGGGGCTCAAGCGGACCAGCCAGAGCATCCCCGCCGTCGCGATCATCAGCCACTACATGCTCCACGGCGCCCTCGCCGATGAGGCGCTGGGGCTCGACGAGCTCTACCTGGTCTTCCTCCTCATCCTCTTCGTCCTGGTCATCGACGACCACATGGACACCCGCCTCGACCCGCGGATCCACACCGTCGCCGAGGTCCAGGAGTACGCCGACCGCCTCCTCCGCTGCACCACCGAGGGCGAGCTCGACGACGACGACGCGATCATCCGCTACATCGCCCGGGTCACCGCCCGCCTGCGGGCCTACCCGACCTTCGAGTGCTACGCCGAGGTCTACTTCCAGGCCCTCACGTCGATGCTCGACGGCATGGTCTCCGAATTCCGCAACCGCGATCCCAGCGCGACCGACCTCGATCAGTACATGCGCTACGCCGCCCACAGCGTCGGCACGAACATCGGCCTCACCGCGAGCCTCGTGGTCCTCGGCGACCGCTCCCTCGCAGACCGGACCGAGCGGCTCTGGGTCACCCTCGACATCGTCGCCTCGATCATCCGCTTCTCCAACGACATCCGCTCCTACGAGCGAGAGATCGCCGAGGGAAAATTCTCGTCGCTGATCCTCGCCGCGCAAAAATTCGGCATCGACCTCGAGCGTGTCCACGAGAGCATCAATCAGCAGGACATCCTCCGGATCATCCGCGCCCTGATGATCGCTGACGTCTACGATCTCAAGGACTGCGTCACCTATCTCGACAGCGGCGGCCACTTCGAAGCGGTGATCGTCAACGCTGTCCTCGGCGTCGTCTGCCTCTACGAGGAGGCCGACTTCCACACGCTCGTTCTCACGGCGGCAACGCCCGACGCTGCGACCTGAGCGTCGGTCGACACGCCCAACTACAGTGCTGCTGGGACAAGCTGGGACAAGGCTTGCCTCCGCCGCTCAGTCAATGTGGGTGTCAGGCAGGAGGATCGTAAACACGGAGCCGATGCCCATCTCGCTCTCGACCTCGATCGTCCCGCCCATCATCCGACAGAAGCGCTGCGTGACCGCGAGGCTCACCCCGGTCCCGTCGTAGGTCCGGGTCGGCGACTCGTCGACCTGCGAGAAGGACGAGAAGATCCGGTTCACGTGGACGACAGGGATGCCGATCCCCGTGTCGCTGACGCCGATCTTGATCCATGCCTCGCCCTCGCGCTCGACCGGCTCGACGACGACGCGAATCTCGCCGGAGTCGGTGAAGCGACAGGCGTTGTCGAGCAGCGCCAAGAGGCTGTAGTGGAGCATCGACCGGTCCGTGCGGACGACGAAGCGTCCGGTCGGACAGAGCACGCTGACCCTGTTGCTGCGCTGCTCGGCCATCTCCTCGACCTCGTTGACGGCCTCCCGGACCAGCCCTGCGAGATCGAAGGTCGATCGATCGAGCTCCATCTTCCCCGCCTCGAGGCGAGAGAGCTCTAGGATCCCCGAGAGCGTCCGCAGGAGGCGGGTCGCGGACACGCGGATCTTGTTGAGGTCCGATCGGAGCGCCCGGATGTCGCCCTCCTCGGCCTCCTCCTCGATGAGCTCCGTGTACCCGATCACCGCGTTGAGCGGCGTCCGCAGCTCGTGGCTCATGCTCATCAAGAAGCGGGTCTTCGCCCGGTCAGCCGCGACCGCCTCATCGCGCGCCTGATCGAGGTTGCGGTAGAGGCGAGCGTTCTCGACGGAGATCGCGACCTGCACCGCGACCTGCCGCAGGAGGTCGAGACGATCCGAGGTGAACGCCCCAGCGACCAGCGAGTTCTCGAGATAGAGCACGCCGGTCAGCGAGCCCTGGTGAAGGATCGGCGTGCAGAGCACCGAGCGGACCTTCTCACCCACGATATAGGCGTCATCCGTGAAGTCGCCGTCGATCGTCGCGTCGTCGAGCACCAGATCCCGGTGGGAGCGGACGACGAAGTGGATCAGCGCCTCGGGCAGCGAGCCGTGCCCCCGCAGCGGCACCGACTGCATCACCGAGGTCACCTCCGGATCGACGGTCCCCTCGGCCTCGACATAGAGGTTCTTGTCCTTCTCTAGGAGGAGCACGCAGCGGCGAGCGCCGGCGTTCTCCATCACGATCGAGACCAGGCGCCGGAGGAGCTTGCCGAGCACGATCTCGCTCGAGATCGCCTGCGACGCCTTGATCACCGTGCCGATGTCGAGCGAGCGCGCCTGGGTCGAGCCCGTCGACGTCACGCTGTGGCGAGACACAGGCGTCATCGCCCCGGCGAAGACATGGGGCGGCATGTACTCCCGGTAGTCCTCCGCGAGCCGCTCCGCCTTGCTGAGCGCCCCCCAGCGGCGATAGGCGGTCAGCGCCCCGCCGAGGTAGAAGCCGGCGATCATCCGCTGATCCGTGTCGATGCAGAAGCGCCCCGCACGCTCGAGCGAGATCGCCTCGATGTGCCGGGCGCCGCCGTCCCGGGCTGACTGGATCGCCAGGTTGTAGGACTCGAGCGCCTCGCCGACCCGACCGTAGACCCGATGCTCCTCAGCTAGCGCGAGCAACCAACGCGATCGATAGTTGACCGGGCAGAGCTCCGCCAGCTTGCCGAGCTTGCGCGTCGCACGGCTCAGCCGACGCTCGCTCGCCCGCCCGCCATCGTCGATCAGCGACGCAGCGCAGAGGGCGTCCAGCAGGTGGAAGTCGACGTACATCGGGTTGGCGAAGGAGAGGTTCTCGTTGCCCTCGACCGCCCGCAAGAGCGGCTGCATCGCGTGGTGGTGGCCGAACACGTAGAGGATCAGCGACTTGTAGAGGCGGTAGTAGAACTTCGTGACCGGCGTCTTCTCGTCGCCGAGGGTCGAGAGGAAGACCTGCTCGTCGAAGTCGCCGGTGCTCAGCGAGGTGTCGTCGACACCGTCTCCGCGGAGGCAGAGGGTGACCTTCTCGATCAAGATCGCCAAGGCGATCCCGTCGAGCTCGCCAGCCCGGCGCATCAGCGGGATCAGGGTGGTCGCCGTCCCGTGGATCCGCTCTAGCGGTTGTCCCTCGAGCACCGCGACCAACATCCCGTAGGCGCCGGCGAAGCAGGCGTAGGTGAGGTCACCGGTCTGGAGCCCGCGCTGGTAGCCGCGGTTGAGCTGGTCCTCGCACTGCGCGAGGGGCTCGACCCACGACGCCAGGAAGGCGCCGACCATGAAGTCGAGCTTCGCGTCGAGCCAGGGGTTGCGGAAGTGATCGTTGAGCTGCAAGGCGAGACGACCGAAGTCGTAGGCGCTCTGGTGGGCCGCGAGAGCGCCCGAGAGCACCATGCCGTAGCCGGCGAAGCCGAAGGCCGAGACGTCGCTGAGGCCGTGACGCAGCGAGATGTGGGCGATCTGCAGGAGGAGGATCGAGAAGAGCTTCGCGTCGGTGAAGTACGCCGCCGGGACGATCGAGATCAGCAGGCGCAGCGTCACCAGCTTGCGCCGGTCGGTCAGCTCCGGCAGCGCCATCAGGTCCTGCGCCTTGCGCCCGCGCAAGCTCCACTGGACCTTCGCGAGCACCTTGGCCACACCGGCGTAGCTGCCGTGCTGCGGCAGCTGGTTGCCGACCAGCTTGAGCCCCGCGATCGCGGAGTCGATCGCCGCCCGGTTCTGCTTCTGAGCGGTCTCCAGGCTGGCCTTGACCTCGTAGACCTCGGCCTTCTCGATGTCCGTCCGGGCGTTGCTCAGGAGCGGCCCGAAGAGGGACATCGCCTCCTCGAAGTTGCCCGAGAGGTGCTCGGCCTGGACCCGCTCGCGGAAGAGCGCGAGGGTCAGATCGTAGTTCGACGACCAGGTGTCGCCGGGGAGAAGAGATGTCCCCTGGCGCAGGTATGAGACCGCCGCCTCGTAGGCGATGGAGAGCTTGGCGCGACGTCCAGCGATGAGGTCGAGGCTCGCCAGGTGGACCCGCTCCGCCGGATCGCTGATAAGCGGCGCCGCGATGTTGAGATGGTTGACGACGGGGAAGATGACCTCGTCGAGCTCGCTCGCCTTCACCCCCTCGAGGATCAGTCGACCGATCCGCAGGTGATTGCGCCGGCTCTCGCCCTCCGGGAGGAGCGAGTAGGCCGCGTGTTGGACCTTGTCGTGGAGGAACTGATACTCGATCCGGTCGGCCGCATCAGCGACCTCGTCCGGGTTCTCGCCGAGCCCCGAGAGGTACTTGTAGCCGTCGTTCAGGGGCCGAATGAGGCCCTTCTCCACCGACTCCCAGAGGTCCGACGCGACCTCTACGGCGCTGCGCTCGACGGTCTTCGCGAGGAGACCCAGGCCGAAGCGGTTGCCGATGCAGGCGGCGATCGTCAGGACCTCGGAGGAGCGAGAGCTGAGCGCCCCGATCCGCGAGGTCATCAGGTCGACGACGTCGTCGGTCAGGCGGACGGCGTGGAGCTGATCCTCATCCCAGCGCCAGGCGCAGCGCTCTGCGTCGAAGAAGATCGTCCCCTGATCGTGGAACGAGGCCAGCAGGGTCCGGGTGAAGAAGGGGTTGCCGTCGGTCTTCGCCTGGATGATCCCGGCGAGCCGCTCGACCGGTCGATCGCTCGGCGAGAGCGCGTCGCGGATCATCGCCGTGGTGTCGGCGAGGCTGAGGGCGCGCACCTCTTGGCGGGTGACGGTGACCCCGGATCCCTCGAGCTTCGAGACTGTCTGGGAGACCAGGTGACTCGCGTCGACGTCCGAGTCCCTGTAGGCGCCGAGCCACAGGAGGTAGCGGCTCGCGCTGTCCGTGAAGAAGAGTTCGATCACCTTCAGCGTCGCCAGATCGCACCACTGAAGGTCGTCGAGGAAGATGACCAGCGGGTGGTGCTCCTGCGCGAACGCCTGGAGGAGCGCGAGGATCACGGCGCGGAAGCGGTTCGCCGTCTCGTTGGGCGGCAGCTCCGGGACCGAGGGCTGAGCGCCGATGATCAGCTCCAGCTCCGGGAGAACGTCGACCGCGACCTGGCCGTTTTGCCCGAGCGCGCTCTGGATCTCCCCGCGCCAGCGATCGAGCCCCTCGTCGGTCTCGGTGAGGATCTGGCGGACGAGCTCCAGGAGCGCCTGGAGCGGCGCGCTGTAGGGGATGTCCCGGTTGAACTGATCGAACTTGCCGCTGACGAAGTGTCCGCGCCGCTGGGTGATCGGCTTGTGGACCTCTTGGATCACCGCCGACTTGCCGACCCCGGAGGGGCCGGTGAGCAGCATCAGCTCGGTGCCGCCGCGGCTCACCCGCTCGAAGGCGGAGAGGAGACGCTGGACGTTCTCCTCGCGACCGTAGAGCGTCTCGGGGATGTGGAAGCGCTCCGAGACGTCGCGGCTGCCGATCTCAAAGTCGCTGATCTCACCGCTCGCCTCGTACTCCGCGAGGCATCGCTCGAGGTCCGCGCTGAGCCCCCGCATGCTCTGGTAGCGAGCCTCCGCGGTCTTCGACATCAGCTTGAGGATGATGTTGGAGAGCGTCCGCGGGACCTTCTCTGAGATCACCGACGGCGGCAGAGGGACCCTGGCGATGTGGGCGTGCACCAGCTCCATCGGGTCGTTGCCCTCAAAGGGGAGCTTGCCGGTCAGCGCCTCGTAGAAGGTGACGCCGAGGGAGTAGTAGTCGGTCCGATAGTCGACGCTGCGGTTCATCCGCCCGGTCTGCTCGGGCGACATGTAGTGGAGCGTCCCCTCGAGCACGGCCGGGCTGGCGACGCCCTGGCTCTCGGCGGCGAGGAGGGAGGAGACGCTGAAGTCCGCCAGCGAGATCCGGCCGCCGCGGGGCTCGACGAGGATGTTGTCTGGCTTGATGTCCTTGTGGATCACCCGCTCGGCGTGGACCAGCGCTAGCGCCTCGGCGAGGCGACAGGCCATCCGCAGGAAGATCCCGACCTCGAGCCCATCCTCGTCGATCAGCGACGCGAGCGAGGTCCCGCCGAAGTCCTCCAGGATCAAGGCCAGCGAGCCTCCGATCCGTTCGAGGGCGACAGCCCGGATCACCGCGTCGTCGTCGAAGCGCGAGAGGATCTCAAACTCGCGGCGGAGCCTCGCGATCTCCCGCGAGGTCGTCGCGTCGGCCCGGAGACACTTGACGATCACCGTCCGCTGATCGAGGAGCCGACGGCCGCGGAAGACGATCGTTCGTCGCCCCTCGCGGACGAGGTCTCGCAGCTCGTAGCCGGCCGCTGCCAGCATCCTGGCTTGTTCGAAATCTACCGTCACCGACCGGTCCGCGCCCATCCAAGGCGCATCCCGAGGATACGCGCTCGGGGCCGCCGCTGGAATGGCGGGCGTCGAATCCGACGGTGATAGCAATGCGCGGAAGAGCGCGGGCGGCTCCGCGCGTCTATGCGCACAGGGGCTCGGAGCGTCGTCGCGACCGCGCGCGGCCGCTCAGGTCGCGGTCTACTCGGAGCGCGAAGATGCCTCGAGAACGGGCTTCATCGCCGCGTACCCGTGGGCGCGGACATAGTTAATGTGCAGACCCCGGCACCCCTCGTTGTACAGACAAGAGCGACAGCGCAAGGACTTGGTCACAAATCGATCGGCGATGTAGCGCCGGGCGTAGCGGAAAATCTCCAAGCGGCCGGCCGATGTCATCATCGCGCCGTCGAGGATCACAGGCCGCGCCTTCGGAGGACGACCGAGGATGCAGGCAGGCACGCCCTCGACCGGGATCGCCGGCCCGAGCTGGGCGAAGAAGACCGGGAGATCAACATCGCTCGCCGCCGACTCGCTGAGACGCTCGTGGCTCGGCTGACGGAGGACGAGCCCCGCGGGGGCGCTGCGAAGCCCGAGGATCCAGGCCGCGTTCTCCTGCGAGAGATCGAGGGCGACCTCGAGTCCTGGGATCCCGAGGAAGACCTCAGCATCCGCGGCGCTGCGGCAGGCGAGGCGACGCAGAGGGTGACCCCCGAGCGTCGGTCCTGGCGAGATCGCCTCCCTGAGGCCAACCCACGACTCGAGCTCTAGCTCGACCCCGAGATGGCTCGGAAACTTCGCCAGCTCCCGCAGCGCGTCCTCGAGGTTCGGGGCGACGATCCAGATCCGCTCGGTCGATCCCAGGGCTGCGAGCTCCGGCAGCGGCAGCGGCGGCGGCCCCGGTCGCGGCTGAGGATCCGCCGCCTGCATCCCGAGCACAGGGAGGCGACGGCGCTCCGGGTCGGGGACCAGGCCCTCGACCGCCCGCCCCTCCTCCGCGGGTCCGCCCGGAGGTCCGAGCATCCCCCGCTCCTCCGCCCGCTTGCGGCTCGCCGGATCGCCGCCGTAGACCTCGGGCATCCGCGCGTCGGCCGTCGTATCGACCCGAATCGCCGAGAAGCGGCGCTCACCGAGATCGGCCCGGACCTCCTCCAGCGTGTCACACAGCGGCTCCAGATAGCAGTGACGGCAGCGATCGGGCGCCCGACAGTCGAGCGGCACCCCGTAGTCAAGGAGCAGCGCGTACTCCTCCTTGCGACCGCGGACCTCATCGTTGAGCTTGTAGGGGTCCTGGATCAGGTCCTCAAAGCCCTCGAGGTGCGCCGGCGGGAAGCGGTTGAGCCAGATGTGAACCCCCGGCTCCCGCGAATAGGCGAAGGCCTCGAGGAGATAGGGGCGCATCGCCTCGAGGTCGTAGAAGAGCGTCTCCTTGCCCTCCTTGTAGGCGCGGCCGAAGGGGATGACGTGGAGGAGGTCGTACTCGCGGACCCCCATGGCGATGAACTTTCGCAGCAGCTCCGGGAGCTGGCGGACGTTCGCCCGGTTGACGCAGACGTCGATGTTGATGATGACGCGGCCGTCGTCGAGGGCGTTTTGCAGGCCTCGGACCTCCTCCTCAAACGCGCCCTTGGTGCCGACGAGCGCGTCGTGGATCCGGGCGTTGGGGCCGTGGATCGAGAAGGTGATCTCGCCGAGGCCGGCGTCGATCGAGCGCTTGAGAAAGTCCCCGTACGCGAACATCCGCCCGTTGGTCACGGTCTGGACCTTGTGGTAGCCGGCGAGGCTCCCCAAGCGGACGAAGTCGACGAAGCGGGGATGGATCGTCGGCTCGCCGCCGGAGAGGATCAGGCGCTCGGCCCCCTTGCGGCGGCCGTCGAGGATCTGCGCCTTGACCTCAGCCGGCGCGCGATTGGTCCCGTCGTGGGTGTGGGAGTCGAGGCAGAAGACGCAGTGATCGTTGCAGTCGAAGGTGAGGCGGACCCAGTTGCGCTTCTGGTGGGCGGCCTCCTCGTGGCTCACCACCTTCGCCGGGACCGGGGCGGGTGCGTCGTGCATCGTCGGCGAGCATAGCCGACCCCGCCGTTGCCCGCTGTCGCCGCGAAGCTCCTGTGGTATCGTCCCGGCGATGTGCGCTGCACGCGTCCTTGTCGTGCACCCCCCGACCTCGGTCGCCCGGGACTTCATCGACTACCCCTACTTCTCCGATCTCGGCGCCGTGCAAGCGGCCGCCGCTCTGGAGGCCCACGCGAACACGGACCGCGCGGTCGAGCTCGTCGACGCCTTCGCGATCGCAGACGCAGGGCTACGTTGGCGACCTGACGGCCGTGCAGACCTCGGCGCGCCCCTGCAGACGGTCCTGGCCGCGCTGGATCGCACTATCGACGGCGCGATCGATGGGGCGCCCGACGGCGCACCCGACGGCGCACCCGACGGTTTGGGCGAGGTCGACACCGTCGTCGTCGCGATCACGCCCTTTCACCGACCGCCGCTCCGGGACGATCGCCTAGGCCCGACCCTCGCGCATCTTCGAGCGCGCCTCCCCGAGGCGGCGATCATCCTCGCCGACTGCTACCAGTCGGGCCAGCACTACGTCGAGGCCGGCGGCGACGAGATCTTCGGCGCGTACCCGGAGATCGACGCCTGGGTGAAGTACGAGGCAGAGATCACCCTCGTCGAGCTGATCGATCGCTGGCGCGCAGGCGAGCGGCCAAAGGGCATGTTCCAAGGGACAGCCCCGCCGAACCTCGACGCGCTGCCGATGCCCGCCTGGCACCGCGTCGACCTCGACGCGTACCAACGCTTCCACCGCAGCGTCGTCAGCGAGCTGGGTCGGAGCGCCTGGGCCTTCCCGATCGAGGGTCGGACCCTGCCGATGGTCACCTCCCGCGGCTGCCCCTTCCGCTGCCTCCACTGCTCCTCCAACCCCGGGCTCGAGCCGGGCGCGCCGAAGACCCAGCGCCGCCTCTCCGCCGACCGGCTGCGCGAGACGATGCGGACGCTCCGCGAGGAGCACGGCGCGACCCGGGTCGCCGTCCTCGACGAGCTGATCAACGTCAACGAGCGTCACTTCGACGTCTTCCTCGACACCGCCCAGGCGCTCGATCTCCGCTACGAGATCCCCAACGGCATGCGCGCGGACTACCTCGAGCGTCGACACCTGGAGCTGATGCGCGGCCGGATCAGCACCGTCAGCGTCAGCGCTGAGAGCGGATCGCAGCGGGTGGTCAGCGAGGTCGTCGGCAAGCGGCTGAGCCTCGAGGCGATCGTCGCCGCGGCCAAGAACGCCGCCGAGGCCGGGGTCTCCCTCCTGGTCCACTACATGATCGGCCTGCCCGGCGAGACCGCGGCCGAGATCAACGAGACCTTGAGCTTCGCGCTCGACCTCTGGGACCGCTATCAGGCCTTCCCCGCGGTTCAGTTCGCGACGCCGCTGCCGGGCACCCGCCTCGCCCGCGAGGCGGTCGACGGCCGGCACCACCTGCCGGTCGCCGGCGACTGGGGCCCCTACTTCCAGCACTCCCCGAGCCCAGGCGTCACCCAGATCCCGCCGGCGCAGCTGGAGCGCTTCATGTGGACCTTCCGCCAGCGCCTGGACGCCTCGCAAGGGCCGCAAAAGCTGGTGATGAACGTCACCTACATCTGCAACAACCACTGCACCTTCTGCGCCGTCGGCACCCGCACGCAGATCGACGGGCACCCGACGCGACAGCGCGAGCACCTCGACCGCTACCGCGCCGAGGGGGTGACGATGGTCGACTTCGACGGCGGCGAGCCGACGCTCAACCCGGAGCTCATCCCCCTCGTCCGCTACTCGCGGGCGATCGGCTACACCCGGATCAACGTCACCACCAACGGACGACTCTGCTTCTACGAGGACTACGCCCGCAAGCTCGTCCGCTCCGGCCTGACCACCCTGCTCTTCTCGGTCCACGGCGCCGATCCGCGGACCCACGCCCAGCAGGTTGGGGTCGCCGAGGCCTACGAGCAGACCGTCGGCGGGATCCGCAACTGCGTCCGCTTCGCCGCCGAGCTCGGCGGCCGCGTCGAGCTGGGGATGAACGTCACCCTGACCAAGGGCAACGTCCACCAGCAGATGGAGCTCGCCCAGCTCGCCTGGGACCTCGGCCTCAAGTGGATGAACATCCAGTTCCTGACCCCCTTCGGCCGGGCGACGCGGATGATCGCCCCGGACACCGAGAGCGCCGCGGCGGGCACCCGCGAGCTCATCGACGCCTGGGGCGAGCGGATGAAGATCCAGGTGATCAACCTGCCCTTCTGCTTTCTCCCGGGCTACGAGGACCACCTCCAGGGCGATCTCGCGAAGCTCAGCCGGCACATGGTCTTCGTCAACAACGAGTCGGTGAACCTCGCCGCCTACCTCGCGGAGCGGCGGACCCGACGACCTGTCTGTGAGGGCTGCCCGCACGCCTGCTTCTGCGGCGGGTTCTACGAGCTCGACGAGGTGCCGGAGCCGCCTTGGCTGATCGCGCCGCAGGATCTGGTCCGCTCGATCGACGATCCCCGCCGCCACGAGTCGGTCCCCGCCGGCTTCCGCGAGCGGGTCGAGGCCCACGTAGGGGGGGCTGCCGCCGCGACCGAGCCGGCGAAGCCTACCTCCTGACCCGGGCGAGCGACCGCCCGCAGCCCGCACGATCCCTCGCGGCGCCGCCGAAGTGCGGAGGCACAGCGCCGCTCGGCCAAGCGCTGACCCGGCATGAGCCGCGGCGTGAGGCGGCTCCGCCGGAGGAGACCCGTCTACTCGTCCCAGAGGTTGGCGATCGTGTAGGGGCCGCCCTCGACCGCCCAGATCGAGCCGTCGACGTAGCGCCGATGCCGGTCGAGCGAGCCTATCGCCGTCATGTCCTCAGACGTCAGGGAGAGCTCCGCCGCCGCCAGGTTCTCCGCCAGGCGGGTCGGGTTGACCGACTTCGGGATCACCGAGGTGCCGCGGTGGACCGCCCAGGCGATCAGCACCTGGGCGACGCTCGCGTCGTGTCTCGCCGCGATCTCCTGGAGCGTCGGATCCTCGAGGAGAACCGGCTCATCCGCGGCCTTGAGCCCCTCCGGTCGGTCCCTCGATCCGAGCGGCGAGTAGGCGGTCAGCTGGACCCCCTCGGCCCGACAGAACTCGAGCATCGCCCCCTGCTGGAGGTAGGGGTGCAGCTCGATCTGGTTGACCTCCGGCCGGATCTTCGCCTCGCTCAAGAGACCGCTGAGCTTTGCAATGCTCAGGTTTGAGACGCCGATGTGCCGGCTCAAGCCGGCCTCCTTCGCCGCCTCCATCCCGCTCCAGGTGGCCGTCAGCGGCGTCTCCTCAAGACTGATCATATCCGCTGCTGTGCGCGGATAGTGAGCGCCGGGGCGCATCGCGACGGGCCAGTGGATAAGGTAGAGATCGAGGTAGTCGAGGCCGAGGTCCGCGAGCGTCTTGCGCAGGGCCGGGACCACGTCCTCCGTCCTGTGCGCGGTGTTCCACAGCTTGGAGGTGATCCAAAGCTCCTCACGACGGACCAGCCCCGCCGCGAAGCTCTCGCGGAGCGCCGCGCCGATCTCGGCCTCGTTGCCGTAGATCGCGGCGCAGTCCAGGTGACGGTAGCCGATCCGCAGCGCCTCCTGGAGCGCCGCTCCGATCTCGCCAGGCGCCGACTTCCACGTCCCGAGGCCGATCGCCGGCATCGTGTCACCGTTGTTCATGCTGAGGGTTCGCACCGGCGCAGGGTAGTCCCGGAGGGACGCGGCTGTCGAGGCCTGCCGCGCCTGCAACGACCTCAATGGACGTGCCCAGCTCGCTCAGCCCGGCACGCAGGCGGTGACAACCGGCAGGCGGCGCGCGCGTGTCGGCGTGATCGTCGGCGCCTGCCCGCGCGCCTCGGCGATCTCATCATCTCCGTAGACCTCTAGGTAGTCCGGGCGAATCCCAGGACAGATCGGCCGGTGCTCGCAGCCCTCGCAGGCCGGCACGTGCACGGTCCCGGCGAGCTTGGACTCGCGCAGCTCGAAGGTCGCCTCCGGGGTCACGACCATCACGCGGTCGGCCCCAGGGTCGTAGGCGTGAGCCCGGTCCTCGCCGAGGAGGCAGCGGGGGATGTGGAGCGAGCGGGCGGTGATCCCCGCCCGCCGAGCGTCCGCCAGGGCCCCGCGGAGCACCGGGAGCACCTCGCGGATCGGCGGCAGCGAGCGGATGTTCTCCCGGTTCCCGTCGGTCAGCGAGACGTACCAAAGATCGACGTTGGCGACCCCGCGCTCGGCGAGCCACGCGATCGCGGCCGGGAGGTGGCGGTAGGTGTCGGCCTTCATGATCACGTCGACGACCACCGGAAGGCCGCTCTCGAGGGCGTTGCCCAGGCCAGCGACCATCGCCGCGTAGGTGCCCTCGCGGCGGACCAGCGGCTCGTAGCGATCCGCCTCGTGGGCGTGGATCGAGAGGTGGATCCTCGTCGTCCCGGCCTCGACCAGGCGCCGCATGTTGGCCTCCACAGCCAGGACAAGGCCGTTGGTCTGGACCTTGATGTCGGCGTAGCCGAGGGAGCTCGCGGCGCGGACGAGGCCGAGGAGATCGCGGCGGATCGTCGGCTCCCCGCCGGTGAAGGAGACCCGATCGTAGTCGAGGCTCCGCCCCCGCCGCAGAGCCGCGAGCACGGCCGCGATCTTCAGCTCCTGGAGCCGCATCTCCGGCGTGATCGTGCAGTAGTCGCAGGCGAGGTTGCACTCGTAGCCGAGGATGACGTCGAGCAGCCCTGCCACGGCCCGAGACTACCACCTCCACGCAGCCCGAGCGCGCATCCGCGAAGTGCCCACGGGGAGGCTGCCGCGGCCTACGACCGACACTCTCTCCGCCCTCCCTCGCAGGCATGCGCTACGGTAGAGCGGCGCTCGTCGGCCGCGGAGACCTAAGCGCACGGGGCCCGCCGCTGGGGATTTTTACAACCCTTTGACCGCGATTTCACCCCGTCTGAGGCGACCTCCGACATCCTCACTCAGCCCCCAGGAAACGCCGATGTCGATGATCCTCCGCCGCGCCCTCGCCCCCCTCGCAGCCCTCGCCACCTTCGCCGTCCTCGCGCTGGTCAGCCCTGACGCCGCCGCCGGCTCCGTCGAGGTCCGCGCCGATGTCGGCACGCCGGTGATGCTCGCCGGCCGGAGCAACACCGCGGTCGTCAAGGTCGGCCTGCGCGGGCTCGACCTCCGGGGCAACGCCGAGCGCGCGCCGGTCAACCTCGCGATCGTGCTCGACAAGTCGGGGTCGATGTCCGGCGAGAAGCTGCGCGAGGCGAAGGACGCGGCGCTCCACCTCGTCGATCGCCTGCGGCCGAACGACCTGGTCTCGGTCATCGCCTACGACGGCCGGGTGCAGGTGCTGGTGCCGGCGACTCGCGTCTCCGAGCGAGCGCGGATCGCCGAGGCGATCCTCGGCCTCAACGCGGGGGGCTCGACCGCCCTCTTCGCCGGCGTCTCCAAGGGGATCGGCGAGGTCCGCAAGTTCCTCCGCGGCGGTCAGGTCAACCGCGTGATCCTCCTGAGCGATGGCAAGGCCAACGTCGGCCCCGCCTCGGCGAACGCTCTCGGCCGCCTCGGAACCGCCTGTGCAAAAGAACAGATCTCGGTGACAACGGTCGGCCTGGGCCTCGACTACAACGAGGACCTGATGGTCCAGCTGGCGATGCGCAGCGACGGCAACCACGCCTTCGCGGCCGAGGCCTCAGAGCTCGGCTCGCTCTTCGCGTCGGAGTTCGGCGACATCACCTCGGTCGTCGCCCAGGGCGCGCTCGTCCGGATCGACGTCGCCGCCGGGGTCCGCCCCCTGCGGGTGCTCAACCGCGACGCGACGATCGCCGGCCAGACCGTGACCTTCACGCTCAACCAGGTCTACGGCGGCCAGGAGAAGTTCATCCTCCTGGAGACCGACGTCGCCCCGTCGGCGCCGGGCGCCCGCCTGCCGATCGCCACCGTCACCACCACCTACCTCGATCTCGTCTCCGGCAGGTCGGAGCACGATCGACGGATGGTCGCCGTCTCCTTCACAGACTCGGTCATGGAGGCCGACGCGGCCCTCAACCCGGCGGTCGCGATCGCCCACACCGAGGCTATCGCCAACGAGCGCAACCGCCTCGCGCTCGACCTCCGCGACCGCGGCGAGGTGCTCCAGGCGCAGGAGCTGCTGGAGGACAACTTCAACTACCTCAACACCGCAGCCTCCCTCTACAACGCGCCCAAGCTCGAAGAGCAGGCGACGGCCAACAAGAGCGACGCCAAGAACCTCGACCAGCGCAACTGGAACAAGCAGCGCAAGGTCATGCGCAAGCGCCAGTACGAGCTCGACGTCCAGCAGTCGTACTAACAGCGCGTGGCAAGAGTCCCGCGCACTCTCGCCTGCCCTCGTCGTCCCTCTCGACGCGCGCGACGCCCCGTCGATCACCTCCCGCGCTTGCCGTGCCCTCGCAACCCAGGCTACCGTCCCGCCTAGGCCTACGATCCCATGCGTCGCCATCTCCTCATCGCCCTGATCGCGATGGTCGTCGGGCCGCTGACGCTCTTGGCGGTGCTCGCCGGGAAGATGCTCCACGATGAGGAGGACCTGGTCCAGCACCGCTTCCGCGACCTCCTAGAGCAGCGCCTGGACGACAGCCGCTCCGCGATCACGGAGCTCGTCGGCGAGCTCGAGGTCGAGCTGGTCCAGACCCTCGAGGAGACCGCGACCGATCGCGAGGCCCTGCGGGACTTGGAGCGCGGGCAGCCGCTCGTCCGCCAGATCTTCGTCGTCGACGGGGAGGGTCGTCGGCTCCACCCGGTCGCCGACGCCGGCGCCAGCCGAGAGGAGCGCGAGTTCCTCGAGCGCACGCGGGCGATCTGGGAGGCCAAGGCCGAGCTCGCGCTTGTCGGCCCCGCGGAGGGGAGCGACGGGGACGGCCGCGCGGACGGCTACGGCTACGGCTACGGCAACAACACCTGGACCCTGAACCCGAGGAGCGGGAGCTCGTCGCTCGGCAGCGCCAGCGCGCAGGGGGCCGAGCAGGGGCAAGAGGCGAAGGTGCCGGCCCAAGCCCAAGCCCAAGGCCAAGCCCCCGCCCAGGCCCCCGCCCAGGCCCAAGCCAGCGACCCCTCGGCGCAGGGCCAGCTCGATCCGACCCCCGCCGCGGACAGCCTGGCCGGACTCGCGCGGATCCGTGAGGAGGGCTGGATCGCCTGGTACTGGGAGGAGGGGCTCCACCTCCTCTTCTGGCGCCGCCGCGCCGACGGTCTGATCGCCGGCGTCGAGATCGAGCGGGCCGCGCTCCTCCAGCGCCTGATCGACTCGCTCCCCGCGACCGGCGAGCAAGCCTCGCTCGTCGCCGTCGTCGACGCCAAGGGCACGCCGATCTACCAGTGGGGCAACTACGATCTCAGCCTGCGCGGCGAGGGCAAGGGCGGCGAGGCGCCCGAGGAGGAGGAGCCGCTGGCACGCCTGCCGCTCGCGCCCCCGCTGGAGACCTGGAGCCTGCTCTACTACGGCCCCGGCGACGCGCCCGTCGCCCTCGCGACCTCGCGCTTTCTCGTCCTCCTCGGCCTCGGCGGGACCGCCCTCGTGCTCCTCGGCCTGGCGGTCTTCTTCTACCGCGAGTGGTCGCGGAACATGCGTGAGGCCCGGCAGCGGGTCTCGTTCGTCACCCAGGTCTCGCACGAGCTGAAGACCCCGCTGACCAACATCCGCCTCTACGCCGAGCTCCTCGCCGACGAGCTCTCGGGCGCAGACGAGCACGCCGAGGAGCACGCCGGGGTGATCGTCAGCGAGAGCCAGCGCCTCTCTCGCCTGATCGCCAACGTGCTCACCTTCTCGCGCCGCGGTCATCCGACCGCGAGCCGCCGCTCCTTCGACATCGGCGCGGCCGTCCGCCAGGCGATCGAACATTTTGGTCCGGCCTTCGCCGAGTCGGGGATCGAGGCCACGCGCGAGGGCGAGGCCCCGCTGCCGGTCATGGCCGACGAGGACGCGGTCGGCCAGATCCTCGCCAACCTGCTGAGCAACGTCGAAAAATACGCCGGCGCCGGCGGTCGCGTCGACGTCACCCTGACGCAGGATCCCCAGCGCACGCGCGTCCGGGTCCGCGACTACGGCCCCGGGATCCCGAGCGGCCAACGCAGACAGATCTTCGAGCCCTTCTTCCGCGCCCGCAGCGACCTCACCGAGGGCGTCAGCGGGACCGGCATCGGCCTGACGATCGCCCGCGACCTCGCCCGCCAGTCCGGGGGCGATCTCGAGCTCCGAGCCGCCGAGCCGGGCGCATGCTTTGAGCTCACCCTCCTCACCGCGACGCCGAAGAGCCAGAGCTGAGCCATGAAGGTCCTGATCGCCGAAGACGACCCCAAGATCCTCCGCGGCCTCGCCGAGCTGCTCGGGCGCGAGGGCTACACCTGCACCCAGACCGCCGACGGCGAGGCGGCGCTCGCCGCCTTTGAGCGCTCCCCCCCCGACTTCGTGATCCTCGACATCATGATGCCGAAGATCAACGGCTACGACGTCTGCCGGGCGATCCGGGCCAAGGACCAAGAGCTGCCGATCATCTTCCTCAGCGCCAAGTCCGAGGAGATCGACAAGGTCATCGGCCTCGAGCTCGGCGCCGACGACTACATCGGCAAGCCCTTCGGCATCCACGAGGTCATCGCCAGGATCCGCGCGGTCAGCCGTCGTTGCCTCCGCCGCAAGCCCAGCGCGGAGCATGGCGGCTTCTCGGTAGGCTCGCTCCGAGTGCTCCCCGACGAGCTCCGCTGCCACCGCGGCGACGAGGTGATCGAGCTCAGCCTCCGCGAGATCGCGCTCCTCCGCCTCTTCGCCCACAACCCGGGCGTCGCCCTAGGTCGCGACCGGATCTTCGCCGAGTGCTGGGGGATCGACAGCTACCCCAACAGCCGGACGATCGATCAGCACATCGCCAAGCTCCGCAAGAAGATCGAGCGCGACCCGAAGGACCCGGAGATCATCCGCACGGTCCACGGCGTCGGCTACCGCTACGAGGGCTGAGCCATAACGCGCGGGGTGCCGGCCAAGGGCGCCAACGCCGATCCAAGGCGGGCTAGAGTGTCGCCGATGCGTGCGGGCACACCGACGAACCAACCCGATCCAACCCTGCGCTTCGCCCGTGCGGCCGAGGTCGGTCTGGAGGATGAGGAGGAGCTCGCCCGGGCGCTCCAGAGCAGCGATGATCCCCGCCATCACGTCGCGCTCATCGCCCTCCGAGCGCGGGTCTCACAGCTCACCGACGCGACGAGCTCGCGCCGCTGCGCCGCCCTCCTGCCGACCACGATCGCCGCGGAGCCGGCGTCGGCGATCCTCCTCGCGGAGCTCTACCGCCGACTGTGGCCCTGGCTCCCGACACAAACGTTGCCCGCCTGGCGAGGCGCGAGCGACACGCCCGAGGTCGAGCTCGCCTGGCTCCGCACCGAGGCCTGCACCTCGCCTTCGAGCATGGCCGAGCTGCCGGTGCTCCCCGAAGGAGCCACGCCCGACCTCGCTCGGGCGCTCGACGGGCTCGACCTCGAGGAGGTCGATGACCCCGCCGCCCTGGTGAGCACGCTCGCCGCCCGAAGTGCGCACGGGCCCCAGCGCCTCGCGCTCGAGCTCCTGCGCTCGGCGATCGACCGCGCCGCGATCGATCCAGCGGCGGCCCATCGGATCGCCGCGGGGCTCCTCAGCACAACCCCCGATCTGGTCACGGGCGCGCTGGAGCTGCTCGCCCAGCCCTGGTCGAGAGCCCTCCCCTTGGACGCGGCGCAGCTCGGACCCTCGCTCGCCGCCGGTGAGGAGGTCGCCCACGCGGCCCTCCGCTGCGCCGCCGCTCGCGGCATCGAGGGGCCGCTGAGGGCGATCCTCGAGGATCCAGAGGCACCGCCGCGGCTTCGCCAAGGGGCGATGCGATCGCTCGGCGACGTCGTCGGGAGACCGGCGGTACAGGCCCTCCTCGGGGCGGCCCTCGCAGACCCGCTCCTCCTCGCCCGACCCTGCGTCGACGCGCTCACGACCCTCCACCGCCGAGCGGCCTTCATCGCCGACGCTGACGTACCGGCGCTCCTCGAGCTCTACGCGAAGAGCCCAGAGCTCCGCGCAGAGGAGCTCGTCGACCTCGCCTACACCAGCCGCCGCGCCCTCTTCGCCGCGCTCCGCGACCGACCGCTGCCGGCCCTCTCCGTCGACCGTCGGGTAGAGCTCGCGCTGGCCCTCGCGCTGGCGCCTCAGGGCGCGACGGCGCTGCCGGTCCGCGAGTGGTTGCTCGACATGTGCGGGGCCGACGACGGGACCACCGGTGTCGAGTGCGGGAGCCCCGAGACCCAGGACAGCCCGGAGAGCGCCGGACATGCGGACGCCGACCCGAAGCTCGCCGCCGACCCGAAGTTGGCCGCCGACCCGAAGTTGGCCGCCGACCCGAAGTTGGCCGCCGACCCGAAGCTCGCCGCCGCCGCGCTGCGGGCCCTCGCTCGCCTCGAGGCGCCAGAGGCAGAGGCGCTCGCCCTCGCCCGCCTCGGCGAGGATCCTGCGACCGCCCTCGAGGCCCTGCGTCATGTCGGCAGCGCCGCCGCAGCGACGGCCCTCGCAGCCGGTCTCGGGCTCGTCCCCGAGGGCCCGACGAGCGGCCCGCTCCTCCCCTATGTGAGCACCGCGCTCGACCTCCTCTGGCAGCTCACGGCGGACGACAGGCTCCTCCGCGAGCGGATCCTCGAGGGGATGACGGACCACGAGATCACGCCGGTGATGCTCCGCGATCTCAGCCCTATAGTCAGCCCCCGGGCCGCGACGCTCCTCGCCCGCCGAGCCCGCCGAGCCCGTCGCGGAGAGCCGCAGGGAAGCCCCCTCGGCGCGGCGATCCTGGCGATCGAGCGCCTCTCCCGGGAGCGTCAGACTGCCCTCTTGCCGGAGCTCCGCGAACACCTGCGGGACTGCGTCCGGGCGGTCGCCGACGGTGAGGTCGACGATGAGCACCTCCGCGGCGAGGCCCAGCGCATCGTCCCGAGCGCGGTCCTCGAGGCTCTGCGGGGGCTCGGCGACTGGCTCGGCGAACGCGGCCGGATCCGCCCGACGACGCTGCTCGGCGTCGGTGAGGGATCCAAGGGATCCAAGGGATCCAAGGGATCCACGGGGGACAGGTTCACCGCGGGGCTCCTCCTCGACATTCTCCCCCTCCCCGGCCGTCGAGCCGCGCCCGACGACGAGGGCACGATCGAGGTCATCCTCCGCACCCTCGGCGAGCTGGACGCGCCGCAGATCTACCCCGCGGTCCTCCCCCTCCTCCGCGCCGACTCGCCGACCCTGCGCAAGCTGGTGCTCCCGCTCCTCTCGCGGCACGGCGGCCCTGCCCTCGCCACCAGCATCCGCGTCCTCACCGGCGCGGACGACGATGAGACGCTGCGCCAGGCCGTGATCGCGCTCGGCGAGCTCGGCGATCCGAGCGGTGCGGGAGCGCTGATCGCCACCCTCGAGCACCGGAACATGAACATCAAGAAGGCCGCCGCCCTCGCGCTCGGCCAGGTGCGCGCACCGGAGGCGATCCCTCGCCTCCTCTGGTGGCTCGGCCATCACGACAACCCCGGCCTGCGCGAGCATCTCCTCGAGGCGTTGCGCGGGACCCTGGGCTCGACGGCGTCGATGACCCTGCTCGCCGCGGCGCAGGCGGCTGACACACCGCGCCGTCGAGGCCTCCTCCTCGACGCGCTAGCCCCGGCGCTCGACCCCCTCGCGATCCGCTCTCTCCTCAGGGCCGACCTCCCGTGGCTCGGCGAGCTCGTCGCGAGGATCCCCCGAACCCGCCCCCTCGGCCCCCTCGCCGCAGAGCTCGAGGCGGCCGGTCTCTGGCCGACGCCCGAGCCCGCCCCCGAACCCGCCCCCACGAGCACGCTGCGGAGCCTCGCCCTCGACGGGCTCTCGCCTGCGGCCGAGGACGAGCTCCTCCGCCTCCGACGGGAGCGTCCGCTGACCGCCGCCGAGGGGGCCCTGCTCGCGCCCCACCTCGGCCCGTGGCTCGACCTCGCGGCCGCCGCGAAGACCCCAGGGGGCCACCTCCAGATCGTCCTCGACGCCCTCCGCGGGCCCCTCACCGCGGAGCATCGCCAGACCCTCAGCGCCCGCGGAGAGACCCTCATCGTCGGTCTCCTCGCCGCGACCAGCCCCCTCGCGGGGCGCCTCGTCGGCCTCCTCACCACCCTCAGCGCTGAGCTCAGCCCCGGGCAGGCGTGGCTCCTCGGGACCCGCCTCCGCGACGCCCAACGAACCCCCTTCACCAACCACAGCGGCCGCTCTCTCCTCTCTCTCCTCCGTCGCTGCGGGATCACCCTCGTCCGCGCTGACGTCGACCACGCGCTCGCCAACGCCGAGCACAGCCCAGACCCGCGAGAGCTGACCCGGAGGATCCTCGCCGACGCCTTTCTCCACGACGAGCTCGCGCCGACCCGCAACACCCTCAAGAAGGCCCCGAGAGCGGCGCTCGAGCGGGCCGCCGAGACCCTCCGCGCCGCTGAGATCGAGGCGCTCCGACCGACCTGGACGGCCGCGCCCGAGCCGACGATCGCCGCCCTCATCGACGCCTATGTCGAGCGCGATGCACAGCTCCGCCCCGCCCTCCTCCGCTGGCTCTGCGATCTCCAGCCGCCCAGCGCCTCGCGACGACGCACGCCCCCGCGAAAGCCCAGCGCGCCCGGCCGACGACCCCGCGCCCGCGATCTCGACCAGCCGATCTCGGCGACGCTCCTCAGCCGGCTCCGCCGTGATCTCGACGACCCTGAGCGACGCAAGGGCGCCGCGAAGGCGCTGCTTGACCGGGCCGCGGCCGTCGATCCAGCGCTGCGTCGGCGGCTCGTCCTCGAGTTTGTGGCGGGTGATCTCTGGGACTCTCGCGCGAGCGCCCCCCGCGACCTCCTCCCTGTGCTCGCAGCCATGCTCGCGGAGCTCCCGCTGACGAGCTTCGTCGAGCTGCTCGACCGACACCTCGACGACCTGAGCTGCCTGCGCCGCCTCGACCGTCTGCTCAGCTTCCCCGCCGGGCGCGACCCGCAGATGCTCGGTCACCTCCTCACGACCTGGGCCCGCGCCGACCTCGACCCGAAGGCCCGCGAGCTCCTGCGGTCGATGATCCAGGCCTTCGATCGCGAGGTCCTCCGGATCGCCGCGCAGGGGCCCCTCCTCCGCGGAGAGTGGGGCATCTTCGAGCTCCTGCGAGCGCCGCTGCGCCGATCGACGCTCGACGAAGCGCTCCTCGCCGCGACGCGCCCGGAGGAGCGCCAAGAGCTTGAGGCCCACCTCCGCGCGCTCCGCAGGCCGACCGAGCGGGCCGAGGGGAGCCAGGACTCGCGGGCCTCCGAGAGCTCAGACAGGGCCCAGACCGAGCCCCGGACCGAGACCGAGCGCCGGACCGAGCCTCCGCGCTCGCGCGAGGAGATGCTCGAGGGCCTCCGCACCGCCGACCGTCACGCTGCCCAAGAGGGGCTGATCGCCGATCTCAAGCGTCTCAGCCGCGCCCCCGATCCCGCCTTCGTCGACCTCTGCCGCGAGCTCGTCGACCACCCCCTCCCGCGCCTCCGCCTCGCCGCCTATCGTCACCTCCGCAAGCACGGCAGCCGGGAGGACTCACGGGCGGCGGCGCGAAAGCTCCTCAGCGACCCACGACCGGAGGTCCAGCGCTCCGCGATCGCGTCTGTCGGCCACGCCCGCGATCCGGTCGCCCTGCCGACGATCGTCGACCTCCTCTCGAACAAGCACAACAGCGTCCGCAAGGCGGCCCTCGCCGCGCTCAAGCTCTACGGCGCGCCGGCATCGCACGCCCTGCGCACGGCCATGCACCGAGCCCGCCCCGATCACAGGCGGCGCCTCCAGGAGATCGCCGCGACCCTGGACGAGAGCGCTGAAGCCGACCGCTAGCAGCCCAAGAGACGCCCGAGACGTGACCCTGTGGAGAGATCGCCGCGCTCAGCCTCCGCTGAGCTTGTAGCGAGTACGCCCGAGGATCATCATCGTCACGCCACCGACAAAGAGCGCCAGGCCGCTGATCAGAAGCGCCGTCGGGGCGACAAGGTCGGGCTCCTGCGGGGGAAGTGGGTCGCCAAACTCATCTCTCCCGGGGTTGTCGGCGGCGTTCTTGCGAAGTCCCATCCACGCACCGCCGCCTACAGCACCGGTCGCGCCCAAGGTGAGCGCGACCATGCCTGTGGTCCACACCCACTTCCGACCGGGACGAACGCGCGCATTCACGCTACCCCCCGAGCTAAGCGCGAATCGTCGCGAAGGTGTGAGGCCGGGGCCGCCGAAGAAGAACGGGCGGCCAGCGCTGACGTCGACCTCGTCATCACAGGGAGCCGAGCACGCGGCGCGGTAGTTGATCGCGTGGATCGTGACATTTCCCCCGGAGGCCACAGCCTCCGAGGTGATCTCATAGAGGCTCACGGGACCGGGTCGAGTCGTCTCAATATGCAGCCTCGGCCCGTAGCCGCTCCGACGGCGCGGCCGCTCCGGCGCAGGCTCCTCGACCACGACCCACGCGCCATCCTGGGTGTAGCGCGCGACCTCAGCCCACGGGAAGCTCCGCCGCTCGTCTTCCTCATTGACGATCGTCAGCGACTCTCCCGGGAGGATCTCCACGATCGTCCCGGTCACCATGCCGCCGCTTCGAAGATCTACGCGCTCCGCGGCTGTCGGGGCCTCCTCGGGCGCATCGTCGACGCCCCTAGCCTCTGCCGCGCCTTCGCTGTCTTCGTCCTCGACCTCGTCCTCGTCCTCGACCTCGACCTCGGAGAGGGCCTCCTCAGCGGCCGGCGCCTCCTCAGGGCTCCGGGCGTCAGCGACGTGCAACGGTGCGACGCAGAGCGACACGATGGCGATGATGGCAGATCCGCAGGGTCTCAATGACACTGCCGGAGTGTACGGGGTAGCCCCACCGAGAGATATCGTAAGCGGGCGCTCAATGGCGATTTTGGGCGAAACACTGCAACGGTCCGCAGCGGCGAGATGATAGTGAAACTCTCCTATGTCCACTTTGCAGGACATCCCGCTCACAACCGAGCGCACGTTGGGCGTGAAGCTGAGGTGCCGCGGAGGCGTGACGCACATGGTCCAAGCTGCGCACGGCCATGCGCCGAGCCCGACCCGATCAACGCCGACACCTCCAGGAGCTCCCGGCCTCGCTCGACGAGAGCGATGACGCCGACCGATAGCAGCGTGTAGAAGGGGCTACTCTGAGCGAGCGGCGAAGCTCCTGAGCTCCGCCCACTGCGTCGCTCGGGGGCGGGCCAGACCGACAACGACAGCGACCAACACCCGACGCGATCGACCCTTCGAGCTCCTCACCATGGCCGACGACAACGCTCCAGAGCGCCTCCTGGTCATCGGTGCAGGTGCGGTCGGCGGTGCGGTCGGCGGGCTCCTCCACAGCTCGGGGCTCCCGGTCGTCCTCGTCGCTCGCGGCCCCCACGGCGCCGCGATCCGGCGCGACGGCCTCAGCCTCCGGACCCCCGCCCAGCGCCTGCGCCTGCCGATCCCGTCGGTCCCGCGGATCTCCGCGCTCGCGCCTCGACCCGGCGACGTCGCCCTCCTCGCGACCAAGCTCCAGGACGCAGAGGTGGCGATGGACGAGCTCGTCGCCCTCGCCGGCCCGACCCTGCCGATCGTCTGCGCCGTCAACGGCGTCGACGGTGAGCGCTGGGCGGCACAGCGCTTCCACAGCGTCGCGTCGATGCTCGTCTGGATCCCTGCGGTCCACCTCATCCCCGGCGAGGTGAGGATCTACGGCGCGCCCTGCCCGGCCGTGCTCGACGTTGGCCTCTATCCCTCCGGGGACGCGCCCTGGATCGACGCCCTCTGCGACCACCTCCGCCGCGCCGGCTTCGACGCTCTCCCCCGCCGCGACATCCGCCCGTGGAAGCTCGCCAAGTGGATCACGAACCTGGGCGGCGCAGCCCAGGCGCTCATCACCGACGACTGGCACAGCGTCGCCCTGGCCGCCCGCGCGGAGGGCGAGCAGGTGCTCGGCGCCGCCGGCCTCGACCACGTCAGCCAGCGCGAGCTGCTAGAGCGGACCAAGGCCGTCGGCGCCGCGACGATCGACGGTGAGCACCGCCCCGGCGGCTCCACCTGGCAGAGCCGAGCCCGAGGAAGACCCCTCGAGACCCCCTGGATCGAGGGGGCCATGGCCGCGCTCGGCCGCCGCGTCGGCGTCGCGACCCCGGTCCTGGACGCGCTCTCGCGCGCAGCGGAGCGCCCACGCCCGCGACGCGCCGCCGAGCTGCTCGGGAGCTGAGCCCCGCGGACCCGACTGGCGATTCTCCACGTCGACAGCGTTGATCGGACAAGCGAGCTAGATGCGCCCGTCACAGAGGTGTTCGTAGCCTTCAAAGAGATCGCCCGTTGGCCCGAGTGGACACCGGCCTTAAGCGCCGCCGCGCCGCCGCGCCGCTCTCCGATGGACCGCTCTCCGATGGACGACCAAGACACAAGTGCTCGACTACGAGGAAGACCGCGTGTTCGCCTGGGGCCTGCGCTCAGCGGTCGCGAGCCGGCCAGCTACGTCTACTCCGCCGGCATGTCGGCGACACGCGGGAGCTCGAGGATGACGGTCGTCCCGCGACCGGGCGCGCTCTCAACACGGATCGATCCGCCGAGGAGCGCGATCAGCTGGCGCACGAGGGCTAGCCCGAGACCAACGCCGCCGTGGACGCGGGTCGGCGAAGTGTCAGCCTGGACAAAGGGGGCGAAGAGCGCCGCACGGCTCGCCTCGTCGAAGCCCTGGCCGGTGTCGGCGATCTCGATCTCGACCCGATCCGGTGACCCATCGACCGCGGGGAGTCGGGCTGCGCGCAGGGTGACGGATCCGTTCTCGGTGAACTTGACCGCGTTGGCGAGGAGCTTGTCGACGAGCATGCCGAGGCGCCCACGGTCGCTCACGAGGTCGAAGTCGCCGCCCTCGACCTCCGCCCTGAGGCTGTCGCCGCGGGCCTCGGCGGCCGCGCGGTGGACTTCAACACGCTCGCTGACGAACGCTGCGATCGAGAAGCGCTGACGCTCAGCCTGGGCGTCCCCGGACTCGAGGCTCGAATACTCGAGGACATCTTGGATCATCTCGAGCAGGCCCCGCGATGAGCGGAGCGAGCGCTCGGTGAAGTCGCGCAGCTGGGGATCCTGGAGCTCGTCGAGGACCAGCTCATCGTAGCCGATCACCGCGTTGAGCGGGGTCCGCAGCTCATGGCTCATCGCCATCAAGAAGGCGCTCTTGGTCCTGCTCGCCGCGAGGGCCTGATCGCGGGCCTCTGCGAGCTCGCGGTTGAGCCGCTCGAGTCGCTCGCGCCCGAGGAAGCGCGGGGTTACATCGGCGATCAGGATCAGGGCTCGGGCGTCGGCGCCCTCCCCCTCGATCTCACCGGTCGTCGTCAGCTCGAAGACCTGGCGCTCGCCGTCGGGTCGCACGAGGTCGACGGCGAAGTGTCCCCCCGGCCCTGCCATCGCCGCGAAGCGCCAGCCGCCCCGCTCAAGCTGCTCGCGGACCGCCCCCCACCACGCCTGCGGCGTCGACCAGGCGCCGACGATCGAGTGCAGCGCCTCACCGTGCTGGACCAGGCGAGCGTCGACGTCGACGAGCACCACGGCGAGGCCCACGGCCGAGGCGGCGCGATCAAGGCGGGCCGCCGCCAGGCGCTCGGCCTCGGCGAGCTCTCGATCGAGGGCGACCGCCCTTGCTGTCTCAAGGGCCAGAGCGATATGGTTGGCGACGGCCTGGAGGATCTCGAGGTCGTCGTCGGTGAAGACGCCAGCGGCGAGGCGGGAGTCGAGGCAGACGACCCCGATTCGACGATCCCCGAGGAGCAGCGGCGCTGCGATCACGCTGCGCAGACCGTGGGCGACGACGCTCTGATGGGCGGCGACGACCCCCTGCTCGTTCGCGCTCAGGACCTGACCGACGCCGTCGCGCCAGACGGTCTCGATGATCGACCGGCTGTAGCCGAGGAGCGTCTCCAAGGCGTTGCCCCTCGCATCGCGTCCGCCCGCGAACTGGAAGTCGGGGCTCTCGTGACCGCGGAGGAAGAGAAAGCCGCGCTCCGCCCCGAGCATGCCGATCAACGCGTCGAGGATCATCGCCGCCTGGTGCTCCGACGAGCGGGCGCGCGACGAGCTGAGGCTGACCGCGAGGAGCGTGTCGAAGTGGCGACGCAGGCGGATGCTCAGCGACGCTTGGTCCCGTGAGATCGTCGCGGTGGACAGACTTCGCCGGCTCCCCGAAGAGGGCGAGGAAGGCCCGCCGAAGTCGCGGCGAAGGAGGAGAACGAAGGCTTGGTTGCCGTGCTCCTGGGCGATCGCGATCGCTCGCCCAGCCTCGCGTCGGGTCGCGCCCTCGCGGCCGCGGCGACGCTCCACGAGGGCGCGAAGCCAGGCGACCTGGCTCAGGACGAGCGGACAGTCGAGCTCCTGGGCCGAGGCTTCGATCGCGTTGAGGCGCTGGTGGAGCTCCGCCCCCTCGGCGAAGAAGAACGAGCGGGCGGCGTCGATGACCGCGCGCTGAGCTGCGAGCATCGGCACCGTCGCGATCCGCTGGAGAACAGCGCCGAGCTCGACCAGGAGCTCACCGGTCTCAGGCACGGCCCCATCTTCGGCCCAGGCCCGATGGATCAGAGCGCTCCCGGCGTTGAAGTACCACTCGCGGTGGTAGATCATCAGCCGCGACGGGTCGACTTCGAGGTCGAGGAGCTCGCGGACGAGCGGCTGGATCTTCGGGTCTGCCCCCCCGAGGTCGGCGGCTAGCCGCAATTCCGCGGACAGGAGGGTGCCCTTGAAGATCGTGTGGTCGCCGACGGACGAGAGGCGCTCACGGGCCTCGTCTAGGAGCTCGCGGGCGCGATCAAATTCGCCGACTGTACCGTGGGCGCTAGCGTGGAGGGAGAAGAGGATATGGGGGAGGAGCTCGTTGTCGCCGCGGGTCGCGAGCTGCAGGCGGCGGTAGCCCAGGCGGCAGACCTCGAGCGCCTCCCTCGCCCGACCTTGATGCTGAAGGCTGAAGGTGAGGACTCGGGCGCCGTTGGCGAACATGCTCGGGCCAAGCCAGCGACGGCCGATCTCGAGGCCGCGCCGGGCGCTACGTTCAGCGCCTGCGTCATCGCCGAGGGTCGCCAGGCCGAAGGCTCGACTGAGGAGCACCTGGGCGACAGCCGAGCGATCGCCCGAGGACTCAGCCTGGCTGAAAGCCTCCTTCGTCAACCTCTTGAAGCTCCTCTCGCGGCCGAGGACCGCGTAGACCGAGGCGACCGCTTGGGTGCCGATCGCCTGCTCGCGGGTCGCCTCCTCGCCGTCAGTGATCGCGTACTGGCGCAGCCCCGCCTGCAGCGCGACTGCGCCGTCGATCTCGAGGTACGCGGCGAAATTGATCGCGCTGAGCAGACGGAGGATGGTCGCCCGACGACGGCCGCTCTGAGGATCGCGCCCTCGCCAAGGGCGCCCGCTGATCCGTCGAAACCGCCGACCTGTGAGCGCTCCGATCGTCGTCGCCAACGATCGCAGGCTCGCCCGCGGCGGAGCGACCCCGAGCTCGTCGAAGGCCGCCGCTGCGACCGTCCGGCACTCCGCGAAGCGGAAGGCGTTGGAGAACGTCTCGCAGAGGAAGGAGCGGAGCTCCGCGCGATCGAGCGCCGCGGACGCAGCCCGAATCCCCGCACGGTAGTGGACGATCGCAGCCTCCGTCCTGCCGGTCCGCTGGCAGATCTGCCCGAGCGAGCGCGACAATTCCATCACCACCTCCCCCTCACCGAGGCTCGCCCTCGCCGCCTCGTAGAAGGTGTAGGCGTCCTCGGTCGCGTGGGCCTGGGCGGCGAGGGCCCCGGCGCGGACACAGGCGTCGACGACCCGCTCGGTCGGGGCCGAGGTCGCGGCCGCGTAGTGCCAGGCGATCGCGTAGATCTCCGCCTCGGAGCGCTCGCCTGGCCGGCGATCCAGCGCCGTCGCTATCCGCCGATGGAGCTCCCCTCGGCTCTCCCCGTCGACGCCCTCGCCGAGGCGCTCGCGGACGTAGTCGTGGACGAACGCGAGGCCCGCAGAGGTGTCCGTGAGGACATGGGCTTCGACCGCGCGGGCGAGGCTCCGGTCGACGCCGCCCCGATCGAGCTCGAGCGCCTCGGCGAGGAGGTCGGGATCGATCCGCGATCCTACGATCGCCGCGGCCTCGAGGAGCTGATGTTCCTCGCGCCCTAGGCCGTCGACGCGGCGGCGCAGGGCCGCCTCGAAGCTCGTCGGCAAGTCGAGCGCGTCGAGGCGCTCGCGATCGAAGGTCCAGCCGCCCCAGCTCGGGCGCAGGGCCCAGCCGTCGAGCATCATCCGCACATACTCGACGATCGCGTCGGCGCTGCCGCCGGTCCGCCCGAGGATCGCCTCACCTACCGAGGGATCGATCTCTGCGTCGATGTGAAGCTCGACGTAGCGTTGAATGTCCGCGGCCGTGAGCGGGTGGAGCTCGATCGTGTCGAGCTCCGCCGGAGCGAACGAGCGGCTGACCTCGGCGAGGGAGTGGCCGCGACCAGGCCGCTGAGTCCCGACGATCAGGAGACGGCGCTGCGGATGCTCGATCGCGAGGCGACGGAGCACCTGGGCGCTGGCGTCGTCGAGCCACTCGATGTTCTCGGCGAAGATGATCGTCGGGCCGATGGCCGCGAGGAAGGCGTCGATCAGCTCGGCGATGCGGCTGAGGAAGGCCTCGTCGTCGCTGCCGTCTGGTTCGCGCTCCTCGGCCTGCGCCTCGGCGAGCGCCTCGGGCAGGATCCCCGTGAACGCGGGGGCGAACCCCGCGAGGAACGCGAGCTCGTCGCCCAGGCGCCCCCGCAGAGCGTCGAGCTTGGCAGCCCCTTCGTCCCCCTCTCGGCGAACATCGTCGAGCCAGCGCTCGAGCGCCTCGCGCAGCGGGGCGAAGGCGATCGCGCGGCCTCGCTCGCTGCGGGCGATCAGCACTGTCGGTCGTGGTGACGCCTGAGTCCGCCAGCTCGTCAGCAGTCGCCGCTTGCCGAGGCCGGCCTCGCCGTGGACGATGCCGAGCGTCGTCACGCCGGAGCAGGCTCGGGCCCACCAGTGGTTGAGACGGACGATCTCATGGCTGCGACCGACGAGGGCTCCGCGCCGCCGCAGCGTCCGCTCGCCGCGGATCTTGAGCTGTCCTCCGCCGCGCAGATGCGCCTCGATCTCGCCGAGTCGCTCGAGATCCGCGGCCAAGGACGCGCCGCTCCCGTAGCGCTCATCCGGATCCTTCGCCAGGAGGGCGGCGATGATCGCCCTGATCGCCAGCGAACTCTTGGGCGCGCTGAGCCCGAGGGGCGGCGGCTCGGCCACCGCGTGGAGGCGGAGGAGCTCGTTAGCCTCGGCGGCGACGAAGGGTGTGCGCCCTGCGAGGCACTCGTACATCACGACGCCGAGAGCGTAGAGGTCAGAGCGCGCGTCGACCGGCCGGTGCAGCATCCCCGACTGTTCTGGAGGACAGTAGGCGAGGGTCCCGAGGAGCACGCTCGGGGCGTCGACAGGGACCGCATCGTCCGCGTGACCGCGGGTCACGAGGTCGAAGTCGATGAGGCGAGCCCCGTCGAAGCGCGGGCGATGAGCACCCACGCTGTCACGCTCGCCCTCGCCGCGCGGGACGAGGATGTTCGCCGGCTTAACGTCGCGGTGGATAAGACCGTAGGCGTGAGCAGCGTCCAGGCCCTGGGCGATCGCGATCGCCAAGGACAGAGTAGACGCCTCATCGAGGGGACCTTGGCCGCGGAGGAGCTCTTCGAGGTTGGTCCCGGCGATGTTCTCCATCACCGTATAGGCGGCGCCGTCGATCTCACCGACGGCGAAGATCTGCGGCATCGCCGGGTGATGAAGACAGGCGAGCGCGGCGGCCTCCCGCATGAAGCGTCGGCGGAGGGGCTCGTCGTTCGGGTCGCTGGCGACCTTGACCGCGTACTCACGCCCCTCACGGCGAGCCAGGAAGACGCGGCTCCGTCCACCGCGACCGAGCTCCCGGCTCAGCTCGAGGCCAGGAACTATCGGCGCCTCGAGCGAGGGCTCCGCGTCATCCATACGCGGTCTACACTAACAAGCGCGCCTCCTTGCGTCCCCGATATCGTCGCGGTTGTAGACCTCGGCGTCCGCGCCCCTCACGACCTCGATATGCGAGTGTGCGGGCGAAGCTGCGCTCCTCAGCCGCCGAATTCTCGGCGCTCGGCGATCCGAGCGCTGGTGCTCCACCCCATCGTCGGCGAGCCGGCGCGCGCTACAGCGGTCCTTGTCGACCGTCTGCTCCCGCCTCGGTCCGGTGCGCGGCGATGTACTCGCGGTGTCTCCGGCGAAAGCGGCGAAAGAGCGCCACGCCGAGGAGCAGCGCCGCGATCAGCAGCGCCCCGGCGGGGGAGAGCCCGCTCGTCGGACAAGCCGCGGCGACGAGCCCGAGGAATGCCCACAGTACTGACGGCCTGATCAGGAGCAATACAGCGCTCCCGATCGAGAAGGCACTAGCGGGAGGAGAACCACGGCGAGGATCAGGAGCGCCACCGGCCCCGCGCGGCCGACGGCCCCGAGCTGAAGCGTCGGTTCGTAGAGCACCGCCGGATGGGCGGCAATCTCGGCCGCCCAAAGATCGATCGTCAAGGCCCCGATCGCCTAGCCAAGGACCGGCGCTCCACCAAGGATGAGAGCGATACCGCCCCACCGCCATCTAATTACGTATATTCTGGTATCAAATATTGTAACTGTGTCGCATACCAGGCCCTCAGGCGAACTCGCGAGAGGCCCCCTAAGCCATTGATTCTAAACACATTTCAAGGATTCTAAGGGTCCCCAGACCGGTATTGGCCCGCCTCCTGCTCTTATCCCAGGCATCGGCCGCCCTGGCGGCATGCAGGAGGAATCACGATGGCGAACAAGCAGCTCTTTCGCACCCAGCTCGCGACCCCGGCCACCGACACCGCCAACGAGGCGGGCGGGCGGGCGTACGCGCTGCCGGCCAAGCTCGCGCTCGCCCAATACGCCGCGACCGGCTGCCTGAGCGGCACCTTCTACGCCGGCGCCGAGGAGCAGCTGGGCAAGGTGCTGGGCTTCTGCGCCGAGATCGACCCGGAGTTCATCGCCAAGACCGCGATCTACTCCCGTCAGCGCGGGCTCATGAAGGACATGCCGGCGCTCCTCGTCGCCGTCCTCGCGGCCCGCGACAGCGCCCTGTGCGAGCGGGTCTTCGACCGCGTGATCGACAACGGCAAGCTCCTCCGCAACTTCGTCCAGATCGTCCGCTCCGGCGCGACCGGTCGCCGCTCCCTCGGCTCGCGGCCCAAGCGGCTGATCCAGCGCTGGCTCGATCAGCGCAGCGATGCGGCCCTCTTCCGCGCCAGCGTCGGCAATGCTCCGTCGCTCGCCGACATCATCAAGATGGTCCACCCCAAGCCGAGCACCGCCGGGCGCCGAGCGCTCTACGGCTACCTGCTCAGCCGACCCTACGACGTCGCCGCCCTGCCGGCGTGCGTCGCCGACTACGAGGCCTACAAGGCCGGACGCTCGAAGGAGGTCCCCAATGTCTCATTTCAGCTCCTCACCAGCCTCAAGCTCGACGCCGCCGCCTGGCGCTCGATCGCCCGCGATGCCAGCTGGCAGATGACCCGCATGAACCTCAACACCTTCGCCCGCCACGGCGTCTTCGACGAGCCCGCGATGATCCGCGTGATCGCCGAGCGCCTGGCGGATCCGGCGGAGGTGCGCCGCGCCCGGGTCTTCCCCTACCAGCTCATGGTCGCCATGGGCCAGGTCGGCAAGGACGTGCCCAAGCGGGTCAAGGACGCCCTCGAGGCGGCGATGGACGTCGCCCTGCGTAACGTCCCGGAGCTCCCTGGCCAGGTCTACATCCTCCCCGACATCTCGGGGTCGATGCACTGCCCGGTCACCGGTCACCGCAAGGGGGCCAGCTCCGCGCTCCGCTGTATCGACGTCGCGGCGTTGATCAGCGCGGCGCTCCTCCGGGTCAACCCGGGGGCCGAGGTCATCCCCTTCTCCGATCGGGTCTCGGGCTGTCGGCTCAAGTCTACGGACAGCGTCATGACCAACGCCCGCACCCTCGCCGGCCTGCCCTCGGGCGGGACCCAGTGCGCAGCCCCGCTGCGCGAGCTCAACCGGCGCAAGGCCAAGGGAGACCTCGTGATCTTCGTCTCCGACAACGAGTCGTGGATCTCCGACCAGCCGCGCTGGAGCGGGACCGGGGTGATGAAGGAGTGGGCCCTCTACAAGAAGCGCAACCCCGCGGCCAAGATGGTCTGCATCGACATTCAGCCCTACGCGACCACCCAGGCCCCGGATCGGGCGGACATCATCAACGTAGGCGGCTTCTCCGACGCCGTCTTTACGCTCATCGCCGGCTTCGCCCGGGGTGAGATGGGCGCCGACCGCTGGGTCGGCGTGATCGACGAGATCAAGCTTTGATCCCGTGGGGACCGCCGAATCGGCGGCGGTCCCCGGCCTGACGAGCCCCCACACACGTCACATCACGTTTTGATCGCGAATGCTTGTGGGATTACATCTTGGGGGCGAGAGGGCCTGGTTCGACTCCAGGAGGCCCGGAAGGGCCTAAGCATATCGGTTGTGCGCTCGCTTTTGCATCTCACTGACACCTGGTCGCGATCACCTTTTCTCAACAACCACGCAAAATCTCCCCCCTCGCCCAAGAGGCGGCCGATCTTCGGCTGCGAATGCCGACAGGACTACATCTTAACCCGTGGGTCCCCGGTTCGAGCCCGGGGCGCTCCATCTCCGGGGCGCTAGCTCAGCTGGTAGAGCAACGAACGTCTTGTCATCACCTCGTCGCAGCCACCTTTCTCCATTTATGACACCACGACCTTGATCGCGAATGCAGGCGTGACTACATCGCTTAAGACGACGGGATCCCGGTTCGACTCCGGGGCGCTCCATCTGCGGGGCGCTAGCTTAATCGGTAGAGCACGAAAACGTCTCGCCACCACTCGTCGCGATCATTTTTTCCTACGGCTCTCGTCGCTCGTCCGAGGGGCGCCCTGGCCCAGCCGGGGCCGCGCAGGCTATGCTCCTCGGAGCATGCCCGCGTCACTCCCCAGCGCTCCGCGCAGCGCCGCTCGCTGGGCCGCGAGCCTCGTGAGCACGGCCGTCGGCCTCACCGGCGCAGCCCTGGTGCGGCTCGTCGACGCCGACACGGCCCTGCGGCTCATCCACGGCACCTGCGCTCTGGCCCATCGGATCTTCGAGCTCGACGTCCGCCTCCGCGACGACAACCCCGGCGGCTACCGCCGCGGCTCCTATGTCTTCATCGTCCTCAACCAGACGAGCCTGCTGGAGACCTTCCTCCTGCCCTGGCTCGCCCCCGTGCCCTACCGGATCATCGTCAACATAGAGTACGCGCTGATGCCGATCTTCGGCTGGTCGAGCGTGCCCCTCGGCGCCCGCGTGATCATCCGCCAGTGGCCGGCGCAGGCCAAGCGCGCGATCCGACGGGCGATCGCGGACCTCCGCCGCGGCGACAGCTACATCATCTCGATCGAGGGCCGACGAAGCCCGGACGGCGCCCTCCAGCCCTACAAGAAGGGCGCGGTCGTGATGGCGATCGAGGCTGAGGCGACGATCGTCCCCGTCATCCTCCGGGGAGCTCGCGAGCGCCTCCCCTTCGGCGCATGGCGGGTCCAGCCGGGGCCTGTCGAGGTCCACCTCCTCCCGGCGATCGACACCCGCGGGCTCACCTACGATGATCGCGACGCGCTCGTCGCCCGCCTCCGCACGCTGGCCTCCACAGCCCTTCGAGACGCCCGCACGGACTCCCCGTAGGCGACGGCCCAGCCAGCTCCGACAGCAGGGCCGCGAAACACCCGGACGTCGCGGACCGCAGGCGCGAGGGTCGTAGACGCGGCGACATCGGTCCCAACGACACGACCGTGGAGGGGCGGGAGGTCGCTCCCCTTCCCTTCGCAAACCTCCTCCAGCCTCGCGCTTGAGCCGACTAGCGGTCATGGCCACGACCGCTACGGAACGTTGGATCTTGACCCCGACCATGGGTCCGCTCGGCTCTCTTGTCCTCTACGTTGAGCAGGGAGGGATTCGAACCCCCGTCTTCCGGGTAAGAGCCGGACGCAACCGCCTGACTGTGCTACCTGCCCATATCGACCCCCTCGGGGTCCGCTCGGCTCTCTTGTCCTCTACGTTGAGCAGGGAGGGATTCGAACCCCCGTCTTCCGGGTAAAAGCCGGACGCAACCGCCTGACTGTGCTACCTGCCCCCTCTCCTCGCCCTTCTCTGGGCGCGCGGGGTCTCCACGGCTAGTTGGGGGATGCCTCGGGACGGACTCGAACCGTCGCGCTCCGGGTTTCAACCGGACGCTCTGCCGCTGAGCTACCGAGGCGTGTCTTGAGCGCCGGCCGCGTCACCGCGCGCCGGCTCCATAAACACACGGTCGCTCGTCCGCGCGCCCACAGCCAGCCGTGCCTCGGGTTTCTCCCTATTCATCGTCATCGTCATCGTCATCGTCATCACCTATTGCCTTCCCCCCGCGTTCGGGGCCGTCGTTGCCGGGAGACGGACTTGAACCGCCGACCAGGGGAATATGAGACCCCTGCTCTACCGCTGAGCTACCCCGGCTCAACATCACACTCTTCGATCGAACCATTCGGCCTGGGAGGAGTCGAACCTCCGACCTCTCGCTTATCAGACGAGCGCGTCTTACCCCTGAGCTACAGGCCGCTGTGTATTCTCTCTTCGGGACTACCGCCCAAACTTGCCCCACCCCCCTCCAACCCGGCGCTCGCGCCCTCCCTGCGGAAGCACCTCCCCCGCGAGGCTGCCGGTGGCGAGCTCTTCGTGGCTCCGTCGCTATGCTGATTCACAGAGGGATCCAAGATCGTTCCAAGATCGTTCCAAGATCGTTCCAAGATCGTTCCAAGATCGTTCATCGTAGCTGGCGCCCGGGCTCGAACCGAGGTCTCTTGCTTACGAGGTAAGTGCTCTGCCGATTGAGCTACGCCAGCACGACCCCAAACGGGGCGCAAAGTGTGGCCATTGAAGGCCATTGAAGGCCATTGAAGGCCATTGGCCACGAGCGAAACATCGCCCCCCCCATGACCCATGGGTTATCAACGTCGCCCACCGCTGCGCCGATGCCATTCGCCCCATCGGGGCGACGAGACGCAGCCAATGCTGTGTTCGGCGACGTTCTCGCGTCGTTGGCAGGACGCGCAGGTCTTCTAGGCGAGGACGCTACGTCCGCTTGAGCCGCTCAACACGAGGACGTCGCGCCCATAATCATAAAGACTTGGGCGCTAAACCGCATGACCGCCGTCGTCTTGACGATGGTGGGCACGGGTTTGTATTTCGTGAAGCGTCGCATGGCGCAGGTCTCGACGCCGCGAATGTCGGCGCCAAGGAGTGTGTAGCGTCCATCGCGATCGCGGTCAATGATTTTTTCGAGAACTATCAACATTATCTCCTCTGCTCGCTGGGATGTGCATGGCCGCCCAGCTTGCGACGAGAGGCGCTGTGTTTTGGCCACACGTTCCCACGCGGAGGGTGTTGAGCATGTCGCACGCCCCCGCCCGGCGGGCCCGCCGACACGCTCGACACGATCACGGCCGAAGACGAGCATCGCCCAGCGTTGGCCGAGCGGCCCGTGGCACAAGTCCCGCGCGCTCTCCAACCCTCGTCGCCCCTCTCGGCCCGCCGAAGGTCGCTCCCGGACGTCGTAGTCCGGAGCTTTATGGGGGCGTTGATGCTCGGCGAGATCGGGGCTTGGCCGTGCTCCTCTACCGAGCGGTCACGAGCTGCTAGGGCCGAACAGGCGCTGATGATGGCGCCGATGATCGCGCTGATGATCGCGCCGGTGAGCGGCGCTGGGCGGCTGCCCCCTCTGCCCCTCGTATCCAAAGTCCCCTCGGAGCGTCCTCAGTAGAGAACCACAGCCGGAATCGCTCCCAACGATGGGAGAGACCTGCCTGGTCGATTGGACGCCGCCCTGTGGCGCCCCATACTCCCCCCTCGACGGCCGAGCAGTCCATGGCGAAAGTCCCGCGCGCTCTACAGCCCTCGTCGCCCCCCTCGACCCCGCCGAAACGTGCAGTACGGCCCGGTACAGCGGTATTTCGTCGAAGCCAAGAGCGCCAGCGATTCCGGCGAGAGAGCACACGGGACTCTTCCACGGGCCGCCAAGACGACCTTCCAGGTCCGCGAGCCTCTTCCCATGAAACACTCCAGACGACGATTCATAGAGCGCGGTCTGCCTCCCTCTCGCCGGCCCTCAGCCGCTCAGCCCCTCGGGATTGTCGACCGCCGCCCAGAAGCAGCCTCCCAGCGCGACATGGTGAGGATGGCCCAAGCGAGCGTCCACCCCAGCGAGACCGTCCAGCTTCGAGGGGACGGGGGGGCGAGGCCGGCCTCCGAGGCGGGCGCGACCGTGACCTCGGGCCTGCCGAGCTCGCTCCGGAGCGGACTCGAGTCCCTGTCAGGCCTCTCGATGGGGGACGTGAGCGTTCACTACAACTCGACCCGACCCGCCCAGCTGGGGGCGCTCGCCTGTGCACAAGGACGTGACATTCACCTCGGCCCAGGTCAGGAGCGCCACTTGCCGCATGAGTCATGGCACGTGGTTCAACAAAAGCAGGGAAGGGTCCGGCCAACACTGCAGGCGAAGGGCCTGGAGATCAACGGTGAACAGGGGCTGGAGCGCGAAGCGGACGTCATGGGAGAGAGGGCCGCCCGCGCCGGAGCGTCGCTCTCGTCCCTCGGCACTCGGACAGGCCGCGGCGAGCGGGATGGCGCTCCGCAAGCCTCCTCGGCGCCTCGGGGCACGCAGGGCGGCGCCCCCCCCGTGCAATGCTATCGACGGATCGGGGACTTCGGACGCTTCTCGGACGGCGACTCGTGCATGGTCATGAACAACCAGCACTTGTGGGCCACAGAGGAGAAGATCCAGGAGGCCAACGAGTCGCTGTCCAGGCGCGGCTCCTATGTCCGCCTGGCGACGACGTCGCTCAAGGTCGAGAACGGCCGCGGGAGCATGATTCACCAGGTCAAGCCGAAGTGGCACGATGCGAAGGAGGTGGACCCGAGACATGCTCGCTCACGGCTCAAGAAGAAGAACGCCGAGGAGGGGGGATACATAACCCACGCCGACTGCTTCATGACCGCGCAGACGGTGATGGGGGTCGATGACAGCGAGACTGGCCGCGCGGACCTGACGGCGCCCTACTTCCGCGCGGATCACACTCCTCTGACCCCTTACACGAACACCCAGGCGAAGTATCTCTTCCAAGCGGGAGGGCTCGTCGGCCTCAGCGGAAACTCGCCGAGTCGCGCCTACTACAAGCTCCTCTACACGACCTTTGGAGAGTTTTTCGAGGCCCTCCGCGCGCCCGAGAGTCTGCCCGACTCGGTCAACCGCCCTCAGGCCGCGGCGTTCCTCAGAGACTTCGGGGAATACGCGGTTGAAGAGAGCGCCACCGCGCTCAACGGCCTGATCCGCGCCTATGCGGCGCTCACATCGAACCCCGCGTTCAACACCCTCTTGCCACACTTCAGCGAGCGCTTCGCGCTCAACGAAGAGCTCTCGCCCGAGGTCGGAGACGGCATCACGATCTACAACGATCCCCTCGAGCGAGATCGCGTCAATGAGGATGTCGACGCCCTTCGGCTCCCGTCGACGAGGACGATGTGGAACTACCACTTCGCAGGGGTGGTGATGAAGGACGGCGACGACTACGTCACGCTAGAGAATTACTCGGTAGGCGATCACGAGAAGGACAACAGGGAGTGGTTGTTCCAGATGTATGGAAAGGGGGAGCAGTCGTTCCACGCCGAGATGAAGGGGAAGGCGGGTATCGGCGCTCACCCGATCTCTCTCGGCTTCACAGGCAGGGCGCCGACGACCACCGCAAGACCGACCGTGACGATAGCGCCGAATTTCGCGGCGCTTTTCGCTCGCCGTCGCCCTCCCGGGTAATGACGGACGGTCGCGCTCGACCCTTCGCGGGGCTGAGCGCAGCCTCAGCTTCGCCTGGGAGGCCGATGGGATCCTGCTCCGCGCAGGCGAGCGGGCGCACGCCGATGAAGGCCCAAGCGCCCTCGCTCTGACACGCGCACGATCCCCCGGCCCATGACGGCGTCGCTCCGAGCAGGCAGAGGCTCGCCGGCTGCCCTCCGCAACGTGCCCGAGGACGCGGGCAACGTGAGGCAGGACGAGCACTGCGGCGTCGCAGCCGTGGGCGTCGCAGGGGACGTCGGCCAGCAGCGAGGAGAGCGCCATGCGGGCGTCTTCTCGGGGCGATGGGGGGCGTGGCCGACATCGCTGGAGTCCGATGACCCCGCGATTTCCTGGCGACATCATCGTCCGGATCGTCGATCCTATGTCCATGCAAAAGCATACGGTGATGACACCTGGGCTCTTTGGGATCAGCGCATTGGCGGTGCTCCTCAGCCTCGCGGGGTGTGACAAGGGTGCGGACGGCGAAGCCGAGGAGCAGGCGGCGGCGGAGGTCGCGGTGGAGGCCCACGGCAAGACGAGCCGCGAAACGAACGTCGAAGCTGATCTTGAGGCCTCCGCCGTGGTCGTCGCCGACGCTCGGGTCGCCGGTGATGTCGCGATCAAACCCGCGGACTTCAAGCTCGACGTCGTCGCCGAGATGCTCAAGGAGGGGACGATCGAGTCCGCGGCGGAGCTTGAGGTCCGGATCAACGATGAAGAGCAGGGGATCAACCATGTCGACATCGACGCCGACGGGACCATCGATCACATCCAGGTGATCGAGGTCCGCGGGCCCTCGGCGGCGATCGAGCTCGACGCTGATGCTGAGGCCGCGGTGGACGTCGGTGTGGATGTGGACGTCGACGCGGAGGTGGATGTCGACGCGGATGTCGAAGGCGCGGTCGAGGCGGCCGCGGATGCGGCTGCGGAGGTCGACGCGGCCGTCGACGCGGCCGTCGGCGCGGACGCTGCGATCGTCGGCGATGCAGACATCGTCTTCGAGCTTCGGGCGATCCCGTCGAGCTCGGCGTCCGCGGAGGCCGCGGTGAGCTTCGCGAGCGCGGGCTTCGTCGCTCACGAGGCGAAGGCCGAGCTCGAGATCCGGACCGGCTTCCACGCGGTCGTCCACCAGCCTGAGGTCCGGATCATCACGCACAGGGTCCCGGTGTCCTATGAGGCGAACGTGATCGTCGGCGGCGGAGCTTTCTTCAGCTGGGCCTATGCGCCGAGGCGCGCCGTATACGTCGGCACCTACGAGGTCGACGGCGAGGGTCGATGGATCCCGCCAGGGCACGTCAAGCACGGCCACTGGAAGGCCACCGGTGAGGGCCCCCCGGGACACCACGGACACCACGGCAAGGCAGAGGCCCGCGGAGAGGCCAAGGCGAAGGGCTCCAGCAAGAGCGGCTTCGAGGTCAAGGTCAAGAAGGGCAAGAAGGGCAAGAGCGGCCCGTTCAAGGGAGGATTCGGCGCCTCGGCGCACGGTGGTGCGAGCGCCTCCGCCAAGGGAGGATCGAGCAAGGGCGGCTCCGGCAAGGGCGGCTCCGGCAAGGGCGGCTCCGGCAAGGGCGGAAAAGACAAGGGCGGCAAGGGCAAGAAGAAGTAGCGTCGAGCGAGCACGGTAGGGCGGGCGGTGAGCACCTGGTGGAGGAGAGCCGCTCGGCGTGCCTCCTCCCCCTCTTCTTCGCCATCATCGCTTCGCTCCTCCAGATCGGGCGGATGAGCAGCGGGCCCGACGGACCTTCTGATATTCTCGCCAGGCAGGGATGCACAGCATCGCGATAGCGCGCCGCGGGGAGTAGAGGACGATGGAAGACGAGGATATGACGGTGTCGCTGCGGCGACGACGGGTCTGGCTAGGCTGCCTCAGCATGGTCCTAGGTGTAGGACTCGGGATCCTCGTCGCCTGGGTTCAATGGTCCGGCTCGTCGGAGCCGCCCCCGGAGCAGAGCGAGGAGCTCATCGAAGGGGGGGTCTACGAGGAGGGGCCCAAGAACATGCAGGAGTCGCTGCCGACGCTACTCTCGTACTGGCTCGTCTTTGCCAGCGTTGGCTTCCTCTACGGTGGATTTCGCGTGTTCCGCAAGGCTCGTCGGGACGAGCGGATCGACAGCGATCGGCGACGCTGGAGATCTTCTGACCCGAAGCCCTGACCCGAAGCCCTGACCCGAAACCCTGACCCGAAACCCTGAGCCAGGTCCCGTGCAGGAGCTCCCCAGCAGGCCTCCCGGCTGGGCCTCCCGGCTGGGCCTCCCGGCCTGGCGATCGAGCTCCATCCAGGCCCATGCATGCTTCCGGGAGCTGGGGTATGCACCCCTCGGAGCGAAGACTCACCGTGCACTTCAAGCTGGTCACGAAAATCCCCTACGCCGAGACCCCGTACGCGATAGCGGCCTCCGACGACGGCCAATGGCTCGGCGCGACGTCGTTCGATCAGAAGCTTCGTATGTACGAAGCCGCGACCATGACCGAACGAAAGAAGGTCCACCTAGGCACCAGCTTTCCCCACGCCTGCGCCTTCACTGCGGACGCCGTGCTCGCCGGAGGAAAGACGCTCTCGCGCTTCGAGCTGACGAAATTCAAGCGAGCGGGCAAGCTCAAGCACCGCGACGAGATCCAGACCGTGAAGGTCGACAAGTCCTCCGCGAGGGCTGTCACCGGGAGCGGTGTGAACGTCGTGGCGGCGGACTGCTCCCTGCGCACCTGGGACCTCGGCAGCTTCGAGGAGCTCTCGCGCTGGAAGCTGCCGAGCACGGTCTTCGGGGCGGACATCACGGCCGATGGATCCTGTGTCGTAGGCGTCACCCAGTCCGGCGAGGTCGTCTGTGGTTCGCCTGGCGCCAAGAGCCCCCGATGGTCGACTCCGTGGCGCTCTTGGATCTACAGCGCCCTCTTCCGCGGCGATGAGATCTGGGCCGGAGGTGACATGCACGCGATCGGCGTGTTCCGCTCGGACACCGGCGACCTGCTCCGAGAACTCCCCACCGAGGGCTCAACACGACAGCTCGCAGCGCTCGACGAAGAGCACGTAGTCCTGGGGACGCGCAGCTCGAACCCCGCGAGGATCCATGTGCTCAACGGGAGCGGAGAGGCCGTGTGGACCAGCGAGACGGTCGGGCGCATGGTCCATGGCGTCGCGGCGAGCCCGGATGGCGCGCGGATCTACGCGATCACGAGCGACCCCAACGCGCTCCTCGTCTTTGAGCGGGCCGAAGAGGCCCGGTAGCGCGAGCGCGCGGGACCTGTGCCACGGTCTGCTAGGAGGCGCGCTCCGCCTCGCTCATCGCAGGGAGCATCGGGTACTCCCGCGGCGCACAGGCGAGGGTCGAGCCGGGCGAGACGTCGCACCAGATCAGCGTGGACGCGGCGGTGACAGGTCCGTAGCTGCCGACCGCGCCGTGGACCTTCAGCTTGCACTCGACGCTCCCCTCAGCGCCGAGATCGAAGATGGCCCAGCTGTGCCGCCGCATCGGCTCTTCGATCTGAAAGGGGAGCTCCTGCCTGGCGCCGTCGGTGCAGCGTAGCTCGACGTATCCAGAGACAGCCCCCTCGGTGACGACCAGCACCTGCCCTGGATCGACGGTAGGCAGCTCAAACTCGGGTGGCGGGGGCGCTGGCTCCCTCACCCGCTCCTTGGGTTGGGTCGCGACGCAGAGGCTGACGCCCATCATCACCGAGATGACCTCGATCGCACGACGCGGCCGCAGAGGAGGGAGCCGCTCGGAGGGCCGCATCGTCGGGGCGAGCGCGCGCCACGAGAGGAGGATCGCCACGAACGCGAAGGGCACGTCGGTCGGGTCGCAGACGTTGACCGACGGCACGCCGAGCGCCCCGAGCGACCAGGTCCAGGCCGTCGAGGCCGCCGGGATGAGGTTGATCGCGGCGAACACCGCGAACACGGCGACGTACGCCCGCCGCAGGCCGGAGAGCGTCCGCACCCGGAGGAGCGTCGCCAGCAGCGCGGGGGCGACGAACATGCCGGCGACGTCGCTGAGCTTGCCCGTGATCTGTGACGGCAGGACGGTCGCGTGCTTGAGCACGTGGTCGTTGAGGCCGAGGATGAGGAGCGCCGTGATCCAGGTCGCGGTCGTGAGCGCACGTTCGGGCCGGAGGGGCTGCCGACATACGCCCGGGGTCTTTTCACTGCGCGTCATCACTGCACCTCACGGCTTTCGCCCTGGACAGGGCCTTGGGAGCTTGTCGCCTCCTCCGGCGGACCGAGCCTCACGCTCGCCAACACCTGCTCTTCGCCGACCTTGGAGAGGGTCGCCGCGTGGCGAGTGAGGGACATTTCAGCGGTCGTCATGTCACGATAGACGCTCGCGAGCACCTGCACCGCCTCGGCATCGCGGTGCCGCGCTCCAGAGAAGTAACGGGCCGAGATCGTATAGGTCCCCGGCAACGCGCCCGAGATCGTGAACACCTCCGGTCCGTAGCCCTCGGTCGCGTCGACGCTCACGCCGGCGTTGGCGATCGTGCACGCCTTGTAGTCGCAGGTGCGGCCCTCTGGATCGGTGACGATCAGATCGACGTCGGTGCGCGGCGTATCCCAGAGGAGGGCGACCCCGAGCTCCGCCCGCGAGAGCGAGGAGTCGCCGAGCCCGGCCGCTCGCTGCTCGGCGAAGACCCGCAGAGGCCCGTCGCCCGCCGCGAGCGCCTCGAGCTCTCGGCGATACTCGAGGGCGAATACAGCATATCCGATCCCGTAATCGCCGAGGTGATCGTGAAGGCGCTGGAGCGCCAGCTCAAAGTAGACGAGCGCGGCGGCGCTGCGTCCCTGCGCCGCGAGCCCGAGGGCGTAGACCAGCGAGAGGTTGGCCTCCCGCGCGACCCGATCCCGGCTCGCCTCGAGCACCTCCGCCGCGAGGCTGGGCCTGTCCCAGGCGAGCGCCTTGAAGGCGAGCTCGGCCGCGAGTCGGGCGTCTCCTGGTCTGCTCTCCAGGCGCGAGGAGAGCCCTCGCATCTGCGCCGCCGCATCATCCGAGGCCGCCCCGTCGGGCTGCCCCGACGGGGCCGCGCCCCTGCCCTTGCCGGGCTGCTCGGCGGGGGCGAAGAGCGAGCTCGGCAGGGCGGGCAAGAGGACCGCGAGGCGACTGTCGAGGACGAGCTCCCCGCGGCTCACGAGACGCTCCAACCACAGCAGGAACGCCGCGCTCGCGTCCTTCGGCAGGCGCTCGCGCACCTGCTCTAGGAGCTGCGCCGCCGAGCCGCCGCGCACGACCTCCGCGTCGGCCTCGGGCCGAATCCCGTATCGCTGGTAGTCCTCCTCGCTCTCCAACATCAGCAGCGAGCAGCTCTGACCCGGGACACGAAAGTGGCGGGCGTAGGCGTCGACCTCAGGCGGAGCTCCGCCGGCGATCGCCTCGAGCTGCGCCACCGCGACCTCGCCGAACATCCGCGGCGCGAGCTCGGAGCTTTGGGGGTTGCCCAAGGGCCCGCGGACCAACCGCTCCCGTCGCCCTCTCCCCTGCCCCTGCTGAACCCTGAAGACCACCTCGGCCCCGGGCCCCGGCTGTCCACGACCGACGATCCGGACCTCTTGACCGGGGTAGAGCACCCGCGGCGCGCCGTCGATGAGCAGATCGGTGGCGCCCTCCAGCGTCAGCTCGGCGATCTCCCAGGGCTGCGTCCGGTGGGCGCGGGCGACCTGCCGCACCTCACTCGGGCGCGACATCGAGAACACCGCCCCGCCGGTCGACTCCGCGAGCTGTTGGAGGAGCCACGGGTTCGCCCCGGCTCCGGGGGTCTGATAGGCGAAGAGGGGGGACTTGGCCCGACCCCTGAGGCGTCGCGCGAGCGCTGCCGGGTCGGTCTCTCCCCAGGTCGCCGCGCCGTCGCTCAGGAGGAAGATGTTCCACTCCGGCGGCAGATCCGACCACGACGGACGGGTCGCGGCGTCGAGCGCCCCGCCGACATTGCTCGCGCCCTCGGGGACGAGCGAGCGGGCGTCGGCGAGCAGCGCCGCGACGTTCGCGGGGGTGTTGGCGACGAACTCCTCGCGCCACCAGCGGGCCTCGATGTCGAAGAAGACGACCGCGAACTCCCGCACCTCGCGGCGGTTCTCCTGGAGGACGGCGCTCGTCAGGTCGAGCCAGGTCGCGAGCTGCTCCGGCTGAGCGCTCATCGACGTGTCGATCGCGAATACAGCCCGGCGGGTGTCGGGCTTGCTCGCCGACGGCAGGTCGGGCGTGAGGCGAGCGGCGAAGAAGCTCCCCGAGGGATCGCTGCCGACGACGAGCGGCGCCCGCTGCCCCGGCAAGACGAGGTGCAGCGGCCCCTTCGGGTCCTCGATCCGGTAGCGGAGGGTGCCGTCCTCACCGCGCTCGCCGAAGGTCGCAGGCGGCGAGAGGCGCGGCGCCCGCTCGCCCGCAGAGCGCACCTCGACGTCGACCCGGAGGTTCGCTGCGGTGCTCGGCAGGGGCAGGGAGAGCTCGAGGTCATCGCCGACCCGATCGAGGTCCATGTCGTAGCCGATGACCACTCGATGACCGCTGCGCGGGACGATCGGAAACACCTTCGCGTCAAAGACCCCAGCCCCGACCCACTCGGCGAGCGCCGGATCGACGAGGGTCCGCGGCGGCAGCTGAGGTCCGATCGCGAGCAGCGGCAGGCGGGGGTGGACGGTGCCCTCATAGGCCCGCTGGGCGACCTCACGCTGGACGAGCCGCGCCTCCTTCGGCGCGATCCATTGGCCGGCCCGCCCGGCCATGATCTGCCCCGGGTCGAAGCCCCCGAGGACCGTCCCCACCGGCGGTCCTGAGCCGATCGCCGGCGGGGCCTCGACGCTCTGGCCAAAGGCCAAGAAGTAGGGCGAAGCGTCCCCTGGCAGGCGGATCTGAAAGCGGCCCTCGTAGGCCTTGTCGTCCGGGTTGTCGAAGAGGAGATCGACGAGCACGCGGGCGCGAAAGCCCTCGACGAGCACCCGCACCTCGACATCGCCGAGCGGCAAGCTCCGGTCGTCGCCGACCATCAGCCGCGAGGTGTTGCCCTCAAGCGTCGAGCGCTGCCAGACCTGCGCCCTCGCCTCGGCGGCGATGAGGGCCGCGTCGGCGCGAGCGATCTCGACCACGCTCCCCGGCGCCTGGACCTCACGAGACTCTGGCACTACGAGGTTGTCCCGCTTCGGAGCGCACCCCGCGAGGAGCGCGAGCGGGATGATCCAGGTGAGGCGCGACGCCTTGGGGGATCGGGGCTGGGACGCCATGCACCCCCAACGCCCCTGTGGGCCCAGACCTTACAGCCCTCGGAGCACGAATCTGCGGGATCGGACTGCGCGTCTCGCACGAACTATTGCATGACCTCACAGGCGGCTCGGGGACCCCATCGCAGAGCCTGCGATGATGTCATCAACGGCTGATGGCCGACGAGGCTAGGTGCGCTCGATGAAGCGCGCGGTCGGCACGTCTTCCACACTCAGCGCGTCGGCAGCCCCACCGAACCCGCGGATCACCGTCACCGGCTTGCCGAGCGCTGCGGCCATCCTCGCCTCCTGGAGGCTCTGGGCGCCGCCCCCCAAGACGATGAATTCCTCCGCGGTCTCGACGAAGAGCCTGGACTCATCGCCAAAGCGCCGGCCCCCTGAGACCACCACGTCCATCGTCGCGAGCCCAAATCGCAGCGCCTCCTCGGCGGTCACCCCTGCGGCTCGGATCGCGAGCGCGACACACTCGGCATAGGCGAGCTTGAGCACGCCGCTGTTGGTCGCGCCGCTGACCATCAACAGGCGCTCGCCGTGCTCCGCCTTTCGGCGGATGAGCTCCGCCCGCAGGAGCCTTCGCGCGTCTGCTGAGCGCAGGACCGCCGGATCCCCGTCGACGCTGCGCCAGCGTCCTGCGTAGCCCATCACCCCGACGACATGGAGCGAGGTCGTGCGCTCGCGGAACTCCGCCGGAGAGAGCAGCTCTGCGTCGGTCTTCGCCCGCCACGCGGCGACGTCTGGCCGATGCTCGCGTCCTCTCCCCATCACCGCAGGATGCCCGCGCCCGCGGGGACTCTCAAGCGATGGTCGCTATCTTCATAGTCGCGCCCTCGGATTGAGGGCGGATCCCGCTCGGTCCCGGTGACCCCACACGGCCGTCGGGTTCCGCTCCTAGAAGCGGAGCCGCAGCGCGAGACCGCCGCCACGCGCGACCCCGAGGGGCGCCCACGCGATGTCCCGCTCCGAGCTCCGGGTCCTCCGTTTACCGAGCCCGACGCCGAGGAGCGTCGCCCCCGTGGCGACGGCGACAGCTCCCGCCACCCCCGCGCCGATCGCCAGGCGGTTCGCGGTCGTCCCCTCGGAGAGCAGCCCACGATAGACCTCGGCGTCGGTCTCCCCGGCGGCCTTCGCCGCGTCCCCGCGGTCGTCGACACGCCCACCCCAGACAAGCCCGTAGGTCATCGCGCCCAGGCTCGCAGCCCCCAAGCCCACCAGCACGGCGCCAGCGATCGTCAGACCCCGGCCGTCGCTCCTCCCCGCGCTCGGCTCCCCCGACGGCACCTCCGACGTCGTCGCAGAGCCGTCCCCCTCGTCACCGATCGACTGGTCCTCGACCTGAGCCTCGCCGGCGCCGGGATCCGGCTTCGGATCACCTTCGGTCTCGGGATCAGGGTCGACCACGGCGATCTTCGCCCGCAGCTCAGCGATCGTCGACTCGACCTCAGCGAGGGTCTCGGCGTCGCTGGGATCGATCGTCTCTTGATAGGACGTGTAGAGGCGCTCCGCCTTGCGCAGATAGAGCACCTGTGGATCGAGCGCGTAGGCCTCGACGCACGCCTGCGCGATCTGGTAGACGAGCACGCTGCGCTGCTGGGCGTACTCTGACTCCTGGGGGAGCGCCGCGTAGGCCTCAGTCCAGAGATCGATCGCGCCGGCGTAGTCCGCGGTCTCGAAGCGAGTCTGGGCCTCCTGCGCCAGCTCGCCGATCGCCGCGAGATCCGGCTCCGCGCTCCGCTGGGCGAGGGCTGGGGTCGCGGTGATGCAGCCGAGCCCAAGCGCGACCCCGACCGCGAGATTTCTCCACCACATCGGCTCCCAGGATAGAGCCACGCCTCGCCCTCCGACAAGCGACCGCACTCGGTAGGGAGAGGACTCGCGCGACAACGCCCAAGCTCGCCCCCGCTCCCCCGCCCGCAGGATCCGCAGTCCGCTCTTCGCACAGGTGGACGAGATGCCCGCGCGACGGAGTAGGTGGGCCTCAGCAGGCCACATGGCACACGACGCACAAAGAACGCTCATCGTCGCGAGAAGCGCGACTGGCCTCTCGGTCACGTCCGGGACCAGCCCTGTCGCGAGCGCCGAGCATGCCTCGCGTCCGCTCGCTCGGACGAGCGACTAGAGCGGCTCGCGAGAGAAGCAGTAGGTGTCCCCGAGGCGCTCGCCGAAGGCCCGCTCGATCTTGCGGATCGCCGACGCCTCGATCTCAATCTGAACCTGAAGCGCGACGCGAGGTTCGCCGCGAAACTCCACCTCGACGACCGCGACGGAGTCGACGGCCTCGTCGCCGACGAGCGCCTTGGCCAGGAGAGCCTTCTCTTCGGGATGCTCACCGCCAGGCTCGCCGCGAAGCAGCGTGTAGTGCATCTCGAGCGACGCTTCGCAGTGCAGGCGAGTGGGGCTCGGCGGGCCGTACTCCGCCATGCGTGTGGCGATCTCGTCAAAGCCGCCGACCTCGAGGACCTTGCGCGGCGGCTTGGGACCGTAGGCCGCCAAGGTCGTGGTGATCCAGACCCCGCCCGGTCCGTCGGCGACGACGCCGGTCACAGAGCCCCGCAGGGGCAGCTCGACCTCGATCCAACCGCCGGAGATCAGACGCCAGAGATCTCCGGTCGGGTAGACCCCGAAGTCGCGATCGTTGAGACAGATCGCGTAGAGCCCGGCGCTCTCTGACCAGGACACCCCGACAAGGCCCGCGCCGCACGGCGGCCCCTTCTCCTTGTGCCAAGCCTCACCGTCGAAGCGGGCGAGATAGGGGATGTCCTGCTCGTGCTCCTCATCGTGGGTCGAGCCGAAGGCGTAGCCGCGACCATCGTCGACGATCTCGATCCCGAAGATGCTCGACTCAGCGGCCTCAGGGAGGGCTGTGATCGTCGACACCTCGGTCTTCGGATCGTAGGTGAGCACGCGCGGTGGATCAGCCGCAGTGATCCCCAGAAGCTCGCCGGAGGGTCGGGTGTCGAAGTCCGCGATGGCCTCAGATAGACGCGGCGCCTTCGCGGGGCCGGCGTAGACCGAGAGCGGCTTGACCTTGGCGATGGCCGCTGCGATCGCTCGCTCCTCGGACTTGGGCGCGTCCATATCCCCGTAGCTCTTGCGATATCGCGGCGCAAAACTGCGAAGGGCGATGATCGAGTCGCCCCACGCCTCGATCCGCTCCGGGAAGGAGACGTAGCGCGGACGTTCGGTGTCGAGGCGGAGCCAGCCGTCGCCGAGCCAGCGGTAGGTCTGGTTGTAGTAGACGTCGCCGCGAAAGGGCGTGACGTAGGTGTTCGCCATGTAGAGGCTGTCCGGCCAGCGACCGCCGAGGCTGTGGATCGTCCAGTCGACCGCGAGCGTGACAGCGGAGGGATCGCTCTCGGGCAGCTCGACGCCGCGGATAAACCTCGGGTCCAGCTCCAGCGTCCCGTTCGCGTCGGGCCGCATGAGCCACGGACCGTGGGCGATCAGCACCTCGCCATCGTCTGCGTCGAAGATCTTGAAGCGAGGGTTTCCCTCGCCGTCATCGCTCACCCCCGCCTTCGCCCTGGCGACGACATGGTACTGCGGCTCCGTCGTCGGGCCGTCGGGGATCGTCTGCGGGGTGTCGGCGGCGGTCTTGGCCCGCGCGCCGCGATCGGGATCGGGGCTTCGCCCGCCGTCGACCTCGCCGCCAGGGGCAGCCCCGTCGGGGCCTGGCTTCGCGTCGACCTGTCCGGCCTTGGGCTCTCGCTGCGCTTGCGGGGCGCTGCCCGAGTCACGTTGGCACCCCAGCAGGAGCAAGGCTGTGGCGCTGAGGGCTGCGAGGATCGCAAGCTCTCCTGTCAGGAGCCTCGCAGACCGTGGCAAAAGTCCCGCGCGCTCTCGCTTGCCCTCGTCGCCCCGCTCGGCCCCGCCGAAGCTTGCGGTACGGCCCAGTACAGCGGCGTCTCGTCGAAGCCAAGAGGGCCAACGATTGCGGCGCGAGAGCACACGGGACTCTTGCCACGGGCTGCTAGAGGAGAGGCGATGCTGCGATATCTCGGCGATCTTCGGCATGGTGTGGGTGGACCTGGTCGTCGGGTCAGAGCGGTAGAAGGCGGCCGGAGGCGAGTTCGAGCTCGCCGTCCACGAGGGCACGCTCGGGATCGAGGCTGCGGTGGTGAGCGACCCGCTGGTAGCGGACCCACCAGACAATGGTCTCGTCGCGGCCCGCCTCGAGCTTGAGAGAGACCTCGCGCGGCTGACCGTCTGCGGGGACGCGATCGTCGTAGAGCTCGTCCAGGAGGGCGATCCCCGTGGGCTGGCGGACCTGTCCGAAATGGCGGGCGAGGTAGCGGCGCGTCGCCATCTCGGGTCGTCGCGCAGGCGCGGCCCCGACCTCGAGACGACGGAGAAGATCGCCCGTCGGGACCGCATGACCGACCTCGCCCGCGACCAGCGTGAGCACGACCTGTCCTTCGTCGACCCGTCGTGCGCGGACGCGAACCGACCGACGCAGCGCCTCGGGATCGCGAGTGACCGCGAAGCTGTGGGAGGCCCGACCGGCCGCGTCCGCAGGCATATGACACTCCGCGCATGAGCGCCCGCGGTGGCGGGACGCCGCGTGCTCATCGACCGTCGACTGCATGGCCAAGGGAGCCGCACGCAGGCCGCTGTCGGGGAAGTCGAACTGATGGCAGCGAGCGCAGCCGAGGCCGCCGAAGTCGGGATCACGGCGCACGCTGTGCGGAGCATCAGCGGACACCGTCCCTTCCCCGCTGACGATCTCGCCGTCGATGAGGTGACAGCTCCGACAGCTCACCCCGAGCGCTGAGGCGGGGGTGATCTCGCGGGTGCTGGGGTTCTGTTCGGGCGCGTGGCAAGCCCGGCAAAACGCCCGCGGTTCGAGGCGATGGGCGGTCTGAAAGGTCGACTCCGTGAAGGCGGTACGGTGCTGAGAGGCGGACCACTCGGCTGCGACCGTCGGGTGACAGCTGACACAGGCAGCGTCGGTCGTGCTCTGGGGCGTCGCCACGCCGCAGAGGAGTGCGATCGCTCCTGCCCATGGAATCCCGAACATCGTCGCTCCGGCTGGAATGATCGGCGGCTCAGCGACCGGGCGCAAGGTCCGACCGCCCGCGCCGGATGCGAGCCCCTGCGGCCGCGCCCATCATGCCTCGAGAAGTCTCCAGCCCACGCCCTTGAGACCTATCAGGAGCATCCGAGCGAAGAGAGCGCGGCAAAGATCCTGCGCGCTCGCCAGCCCTCGTCGTCCCTCGTCGTCCCTCGTCGTCCCTCGTCGTCCCTCGCGGCTCCGCCAGGGCCTGCAATACAGCAGACATCGACGAAGCGCCGCTGTACCGGGCTGTACTGCAAGTTGATGCGCTAGAGATACCTAGCTATCGTTCTCGCCGGTCTTTGCCACTTTTGCCATGGCTTTGCCCGGCGAACCTTCGGGCGCGAGCGCCCGATCGAGCAGCTTGACGGCCTCACGCGCGAGGCCTGCCTGCTGCTGGTGGATGTACGTCTGCGTCGTCTTGAACTCCGAGTGACGCGCGACGGCCTGGATCTCGTACACGCTCGCGCCGAGGTCGGCGAGGCGCGTGAGCAGGGTATGGCGGAGGAGATGCGGTCCGGTCTTCGGCAGACCCGCCGCATTCTGTGCCCGGTGGAGGGCACTGCCGATGGAGCCGCGGGTGTGCGGCTTCCACTCGTGCTCGGTGTGATGGCTCCGACGGTAGAGAACGAGCGGGCCGACGGGTTCGCGCCGTCGGTGCTCCGCGAGCGCACGGCGAAGCCTGACGCTGAGCGCCAGCCTGCCGATCGTCCCCTTCGGGGTCTGAGTGACCCCGCGGTAGCTGTTGTGACGGACGAGCATCGTCCCGTCCTCGAGGTCGATGTCCGACCAATGAAGCGCGCAGAGCTCCGAGCAACGGAGGCCAGCGTGCAAACCGAGCAGGCAGATGAGTTCGGTCTGTGGACCGATCTTCGCTGCGGCTTCAAGGAGACGCTCGGCCTCCACCGCGGAGAGCACGGTCTTCGGCGCCCGCTTCGGTCGGCGGAGCTTTTCCACCTTCGGCGACTCGGCGAGGAGCCCGACCTTGACCGCGTAGTTCAGCGCCGTGCGGAGCTGGGCGAGGACAAGGTTGACGGTGGTCGCCGCGAGCGACTCGCGGAGCCTCGCTCGAAAGGCGAGAATGCTCCCCGCGTCGATCGTTGCGAGGGGCAACGCCCCGAGCTGCGGGAGGACGTGCTTGCGGAAGTTGTGCTCGTAGCTCTCTTGCGTCGCCGGCTTCTGCAAGCGGACGTGCTCCGGATCAAAGCGGCCCGCGTGGAAAACCGCGAGGGTCATAGCGTCCGCGACGTCCGGGGTCGGCGTGGAGATCTTCTTGGGCTTGAGTCTGGTGTTGGCCACCTCCTGGATGGCCGGCGCATCGCCCCCGAGCACCTTGCGGATGATCTTCGGCACCTGGCGCTCGCCCCAGGCGCGGGCTTGAGCTTCGCTCATGCCCGCCGGCGCGACCTTGCGCTTGCGGATCTCCTCGTCGGTGTTGCAGGGGTTCATCAGGCGGATGTCGACGTGCCAGCGGCTCGTGTCGTGGGAGTAGGGTCGAAGGGTGATCTTCATGTCAGCCGGTCCAACCGACCGGCCGCAATCCCGCATCCATGACAGCACGCTTTCGCGCGTCCACGCAAGTGCCCGGCCGCTCCTGAACGGCTGCGGAACCTGCCCTCGTCGTACCCGCTGTCTCAAGGCGCCGGAGGAGATCTGCAAGAACTCTGCGAAGTCCGCCACGCTGATGAGCATCGGCAGTGCCTCGCTCGTTCTCACCGTATCACCACCCATCCCGCGCCCTCCCAGTCCCTCGCTCGATGGGGCCCCTACGTCCCCCAAGAGCCCACTCCGCCAATGCATTCATCCGCGTTGGCGTAGCTTGGTGTCCTCCTTGTCACCGTCAAACACGATCACCGTCGTTGGTCCGTCCGGTACAGACTAGCCGGTGGATCTTGTCGGGCCGTGGACGATCCTGTAGACGCAGGCGCCTACAAGGGCGGTCGCGGCAACTCCCACGCCCGCCTTCCACCACGGAAAGCCCGAGTCGTCCTCGGGCTCAAGTACATCGTCCACGGCGTCGCTCACGGCGTCGACTCCATCGGCGACGGTCGCGGCTGCCTTGGCAAGGGTGCTCGCCTCATCTCGCCAATCGCCGAGTTCGCCGGCGGGCTTGTTCTTCAGGTCGTACGTGCCGATGAGGTGCGTGATCGGGGCAGCCCACCAGGCCGAGACGGTGCTCTCCGGGGGCCAGGCCTCGAAGATGTCCCTGAACGCAGGTAGCTTCTCAGCAGCGCCGACGCATGCGTCCTCGGCCCCGCCTTCTTGGATGCACTCCTCGTAGGCCTGGCGGCGCTTCTTGGCGGCTCCGGGTAGCTTCATCATCTCCAGGAACCGGCCGCGGCCCTGCACGCTCGCGTACTTGAAGACCTTGTTGAGCCTAACGATGGCCTCTGTACGAAGCTGGGGATCGGATCTGTCGGCTGTCTTGAGCTTCGCGACGAAGGCGCGGGCCTCGTCGTAGAGCTCTGTGCGGGTCTTGTCCGTGTCTTTCATCGCCGGCCTCTCCCCTTGCGCGCGCGTCCTGTCTTGCGCTTGCGTTGCGTCTTGCGCCCAGGTGCCGTCTTGTGGGCCCCCTGGAGCTGTTTCGAGGACTCGATGCCCTGGATCAGGCAAACCATCACGCCGAGCTCATTCGCGTGCGCTGGCGAGAAGTCGATGCCGCTGCGATCGGCGCGGACACAGGCCCTCTGAAGTAGCGTCCGGGCGTTGAGAGGGTCGCCGGTCGCGAGGAGAACCATGCCCCGCACACGTGCAGATGACAGGTAGTTGAAGAGGTTGACCGCGGTCGGGGCCGACTTGAGGATCGTGGACGCCGCAGAGAGGGCCTGTTTGGACACCTGGAGGGCGCGCTGATAGTCACGAAGGCCGAGGGAGGACTCTGCGAGCCCGCGCCGGATCGTTACGAGGACGAGCTCTCCTTCGGGGCCGAACTCGGAGGTCTTGGCCTCCAACGTCTCGAAGAGCGCCCGCGCCTCGACGTGGTCCCCTCGCCGGAGGGCTGCGTCAGCTCGGCCGAGCGGGTCCGCTGGGAGCTGCGTGCTCTCGGGAGTATGAGCCTGACTCGGTCGCGCATGGTCACGATGGGAAGAGGAGCCTGCTGCCTCGAATTCCTGGGGGGCATCCACCTCGGTGGCTGGCGCGGCTACATCGTCACGGGCCTCCTCGGTGGCTGGAGCGGCTACATGGTCACGCGCCTCCTCCGGTGCTTGTGCGTCTGGGATCGACTCATCGTCGATGTCGTCGTCATCGATCCGGGTGCCGTTGTCGGAATCGCCGGGAGCGAGGACCTCGACGTCGATGATCTTGGAGGAGTCGAAGACCGGCGAGCCAGCCCCGACGATGTTGACCCCGATCTCCGGGTTGACCTCGGCGTCCTCGACGAACTCGACGTCAGCGCCGATGTCGGTCTCGATCTCGACGGCGTCAGCCGATTCTTCTGGTATGTGCTGCCGTTTTTGCGGGGCCGTTTTTGCGGGGCTGTCATCACTGGCGGGCGCTGGCGAGGGCAGCGTGGTCTCGTTGGTCGCGACGCGAGCGCTAGCACGACCGCGCAGCGCTTCGCTGAGCAAGCCCATGAGCTCGCGCTCGCGAGTCACGCAGCGGGCTTCTCGCTCCGAGAAATCGCGCCGCGTGGACTCGACGAGAGCCCTCTCGGTGTTCAGACGGTCTTGGCTCGCAGCTAGGCGCTCTTCGCTCGCAGCCAGGCGCTCACGAAGGATGACGACCAGTTCCCGAAGGTGCACCAGTTCGGTGTTGGTCTCCTGGTCTCCGGCCGCTCGCGCGCTTTGCGTGGGCTCATCGCTGTGGCTGTCGGGGTCGAGGTCATCGTCCTCTAGGTCGTCGTCCTCGAGGTCGTCGTCCTCATCTCCGTCGCTCTCTGACTCATACGCGCGGATGACCTCGCGTAGGTCTGGCCCGAGCTTGCCATTGCCCCGGCTCTCTTCGTAGCTCTGGCGCGTCTTCATCGCCGCGCCGATGAGAACCGCCGCCCAGTCCAGGCTCTTCAGATCGATCTTCTTCGCCATAGTCCTATCCCTTCCAGTTGTCGCCCCAACCACTCATCGTCGCGGGCGCAGCGAACAGGCGATCTTGTAGGTTGTGAACGCCCCCGCGCCAAAGCCGGCCGCTGCTGCCAGGCTCATGCCCAGCACAAACTTCAACCGCTGCGCCTTGAGCAGCGCTTTCGCCTCCTGCTCGTAGGCCTCGTGAACGGCATCGTCGGTGCTCTTTCGTGGGACTTCATCCGTCATGATCTCCGCCTTCTCGGTAATGGCTGGCCTTGGGGGCATCACGATGCTCCCTTGTCCAACTCGGACGCTGCTTCGCTCCGCGACGTCATCAGCAGGCCAACGCCGAAGCCCAGGCCCAACGCTGCGACGCCCGCGACGGTGAGCCAGAAGCGTGGGTTTCGGCCGGTGTGGGTCTCCGGTGCTTGAACTGTCGCGACAGGCCCGCACAGGTCGTCGGTGCAACCACCGTCGAGCTCACTCAGCGCGCCGATGATCACGGCTTCCGTCGCGGGACCCCACTTGCCGTCGCTCTGAACGCCAAGGGCCTTCTGTGCTGCCTTGAGCGCGGCCGTCGATGCCTCGCCCCAGGGAGCCGAGGAGCTGCCCGAGTAGTACCCAAGCGCCTTGAGTGCGTCATGACGCTGGACCGACCGGACCAGCGAAATCCGATCGCCGACCATCCGCTCGACGTAGTTCGTCGGGTTGACGAGCCCCTTGGGCGGCGGCTGCCCCTTCCACCAGGCCGAGTTCGCGCTGCGCCCATCGGCGATGTAGGTCTCCAAGTGAATCATCGCGTAGGAGCCGAGAACGCGGCCGAGGCGGTCGCCCTTGCGCACCCGCTGACCGCCTGAGACGCCGAACTCCTTGGACGATCCGCGGATGAACCCGCCGAGGACTACGAAGAGACCAGAGTCCGTGCGCAGGAAGACCGCCTTGGCGTCGCCGCTCCAGCCCCGGTCCACGGCCGTCACGACACCATCCTCGGGCGCTACTACGATCGCTCCGCCGGCGATCCCCGTGAGGTCGATGCCCGCATGCCATCGCTTGCAGACGCCGGATTCGCATCCGAAGGGGCGTCCACCGCCGATGCTCCAGGTTGCGAACTTCGGCTTGGCGGAGGGGATCGGCCATGCCGGCTTGGGGTCGCCGACGGCCATCTCCAGCGCCTCCCACTCGTTGGTCCGCGCCATCGCTACGCCTCCTCGCCTTCGCTCTTCGAGGCTTCCGCCGTCTCGCCGGAGTCGACCGTCGGCTCGGCCGCGGCCTGCAGCTCCGCCCCCTCGCCGGTGTCCTGCCGATCGACGATGTCCTCACCGACCTGCGCGAGCGCGAACCGGTCCCGCTCGCGGACGAGCACGGGGCTGCCCAAGAACTCGAGCTGGCCGATCCCGCAGGCCTCGGCGATCGTCACGGCGCTCACCGTCACGTGCCGGACCATCTCGACGAGCGCCTCGATCACGTTCGCGGGCCGCCCCTGATGGATCCGGTTCGCCGCCCGCCGGTAGTACTTCTCCGCGGTCCGCAGCGCCTTGATCGCCCGCGAGCGCTGACCACCGAGACACTTGGGGCTATCGATCGCTTCGGCCGCGATGCCGAGCAGATCGTGAGCCTCGCCGAGAAATGCGGGCACAAGCTCAAGAGCGCGCATCAGCCAGCCATAGCGCTCCCAGGCGGCCTCGATCGACGCGGCGTCGGCCTCGTCGATATCCCAGACCGTGTCCCCCTCGTTCAGCGCCCCCTCCGCGACGGTGTACGGCGCTCCCGCGACCTCGGGGCGGGTGATGTACACGCGGCGCGTCGGATGATCAGGGAGACGCGCCAGCACGTAGTGACGACCACCCTCCTCAAAGAGGAGGTCTTCGCGCAGGTTGGGAAGGCCCTCGGAGCTCAGGGCGGAGCGGCTGTACCAGCGATCATCGAGCGCACCGTCGATCAGCTTGCGGAGCTCGGCGGCGACCTCTTCGAACGACTGCGTCGGTGAGCGGAGGTAGTCGCCGATGAGATCGCCGGCCTTGTCGAAGTCGTTCTCGATGAACCACTCCGCGATCTCATGGGGGCCGACTGCGTGGGCCTGACGGGCCTCGGCGAGCTTGCGTTGCAGCCGAGCGAGCGCGCTCTCGTCGTCGATCTCGGGGACGTTGGCGAGCAAGTCCCGCGGCACCCTTCGGCCCCACCAGAGCACCCCGACATCCCGAAGCGCGCTCCACACCTCCTCGGAGCGCGGCGCCAACTTGAGGTAGCGATCCCAGCCGTCGTTGGTCGGCGGGAGCAGGACACCGTCGCGAATGGCCGGACCGCTCTTGAGCTGGAGCTCGTCGCCGATGACCACGGGCAGTCGCTCTGCATCATCTCCGCGCTTTGCCAACTGCTCGCTGATCGCCGCGCCCTGTCGACCCCACCAGCGACCGATGAAGGGCTCGTGCGCGCCCTCCCAGCCGAGGTGCGTCCACGAGGTCATGCGGGCGATCGTCCGCCCGAGCGCGAGGCCGGTGTCGGCGTCGTCGTCCTCTGGCCACGCGTCCCGGCGCTGGATGTCGGCGGGCTGGATCGCCATCGCCGTGATCTCCTGCGTGCCGACCATGCGCCAGTGGGCCTCTCCGGCCTTGCGCATGCCGATGACGAGCCCCGACGACCCATCGATCACGCGGCCGAACTCGAACGCGAGCACCTCCCCCTCGCCACGCTGCTGGACCACGCGCAGACCCTCGAACACCGGAGCACTGCCGTCCGCGGGGACGATCCCGTCGACCTCGCGAAATGCATACATCGCGCTCGTCCAGGGCCAGGCATCGCCGGCGCCGCGTTCGAGCGAGGTGAGGCGATCCTCCGCCTCGGCGCGGAGCTTCGTCGCTCGCTCGGGCTGACTCTTCGCGAGCCGCCGGGCGCTGCGGAAACGGCTGACCGCCTGCCGCATCAGCGCCGCCGCGTTCGCGGCCTGCTTGGTCCGCTCCTCTTCTTTGCGCTGCGCCTTGCGCTTCGCGAGGAGCTCGCGGACGCCGGACTTGTCGCGGGCGATGTACTCGAGCAGCTCCTCGGGCGAGAACTCCTGCTGCGCCGCGGGGTTGTTGGTGTCGCGGTCCTGACTCTCGAGGAGATCCGTGAGCCACCCGCGCTTGCCGTGGATGACGGAGAACCGATACCCGTCCATCGAGCCCTGGGCGATGTAGTAGAGGATCTCGATGACCCCAAGCGTGTTGCCCTGGCGATACGCGCGGCCGTTTCGCTGTTCGAGGTCTGCGGGCGTCCAGGGCAGGTCGACGTGATGGATCGCGCAGGTCCGGACCTGGAGGTCGACGCCCTCGTAGGCGACGCTGTTGGCGATGACGACGTCGTAGATCGCCTCGACACCGCCCTCGGGGTCGCCATTGAAGCCGTCGGCGATCCGGATCCGCGCGTTCGAGTCGGTCGCGACGGCGTTCATGACCGCGATCCGCTCCTTCGGGATCCCGTGCTCGATCAGGACCTCTCGGATCCAGGCATGGCAGGCGACGGGCTCACAGAAGACGATGTGACCGCATCCGGGCTGGGCCGCGATCCGCTCGGCGATCGCGTGGAATTTCGGGGAGTTGTAGTCGGGCCTCGGCAGGTCGCGCTGGATCAGCGCCTTTGCCTTGTCCTTGTCGATGTCGAGGACATCCCACCCGCGCTCGAGCCACCGCGGCAGCGCGCTCGCGGTGACCTTGCGCTTGGCCAAGCCGCCCTCGAGCGCGGTGTTCCAGTCGTAGCCCTCGTCGAGCTGCGAATGCAGGGCGATGAGGGACATCCGCACCATGTCGCCGAGGACCGCAGCCTGGTCGGTGCCCTTGCCCTCGAGGAGAGCCTTGAGGCGATCCGTCATCTTTTGGACGAGCTCGTCGTACTTCTCCTCCTGGGCGTCGTCCATCTGCACGTCCACCCGCTGGACCCGTGGTTTGGGCAGTTTGATCCCGACCTCCTCGGCAGTCCGAAACTCCGAATAGCGATCGAGGATCCCGCGCAGCTCGTCCAGGCGGCGAAAGCCGACGACGGCCGACTTGCGGACAATGTCGAAGTTGGAGTCGAGGACGTCGCGGCCCTCGATCTTGAGGTAGCGATCGACGAAGTCCTCGGGATCGTGGATGCCGACCTTGGAGAAGGCGTCGTGATCGACGTACTGGAGGATGTTGTAGAACTCGAGCGGGCTGTTTTTTGCGGGAGTCGCCGAGAGGAGCACGACACCGCTACCGCCGGTCCGCTGGCGGACGAAGCTCGACCGGAAGTCGAGCTGCCAAGCCCGCTTTGAGCCACCGGCGGGGAGCCCCATGTACTTCGGAATGCCGCCCTCGCGGGCCTCCGGGGCGTAGAGGTTCTTGAAGTTCTGGGCCTCGTCGACGATCAGGAGGTCGACGCCGAGGACTTCCCAGCGGATGCCGGGATCAAGCTGACGGCGCTCGTCCACCTCGAGCCGCTCCAAGATGAAGCCCTTTACGCCGGTCTCGGCGATCGCCTTCTTGCGCTCACTCTTCGGCTTCCTCTTCTTGCCGCTCCGACCCCGAGTATGCTCATTGCGCTCCTGGAGGCTGATCAGCCGCCGAATCGCGGGCGTGTTCTCGGCGTAGCGGAGGATCGCGTCGAGGTCGACCTGGGTCAGCTTGAGCGCCTCGTAGCTGAGGATTACCGCGTCGTAGAGGCCAGCTTGGAACGCCGACCACTTGGCGGCGCGCTCTTCGGGCTTGTCGGCCTTGGCGACGGTGATCAGCTGCCGATACTGCTCCTTGGTGATCTCGCCTTGGGCGAGCCGCTCGGCGGCCGCGTTGACCCGCTTGCCGCGGGTGAGCTGGCGCCGGGTCGAGCCGATCACGGCGACGCGATAGTCGGGGAGGCAGCGGGCGAAGTCGCGGTGCCACTTCCACACCAGGCTCGGCGGGACGAGCACGACCGGCCGCCGGCCCCAGCCCTCCTGCCGCGCGCGGGCGAGAACCCCGAGGCCGGTGTAGGTCTTGCCGACACCGACGTCGAAGGCCAGGAGCCCGCCGCGGGCCTCGATGACGCGCCGCGCGGCCGCGTTCTGGTGGGGCGCGAGCCGGACCTGACCGCCCCAGCGGGCGATGTCTAGCGGCTCGCCGGAGTACTCGCGGCGGACGTAGCGACGAAAGCCGCGATTGTAGGCGTCGCGGATCGCCTCCATCCGCGAGGGCTCTTCGCGAACCCAGGCGTTGAAGCTCTGCGTCCAGGCGCGCTCGTAGCTCGCGCGGTAGTCCCAGATCTTGAGCTCGTTGAGGCCCGATGAAGCGCGGACTTTCTCGGCCTCGGGGTCGTTGTGGTGAAGGTCGTTCGGGCCGAAGAAGGTGTTGTCGTGGTTGACCCACCCGACAAACCAGAGCGTCTCTGGATCCATCGGCGCCTTTTTCAACGTGTCGTACTCCGCATCGACGACGCGCACGAGACCGCCGTGCCGCTCAAGGGCGACAGCGCCGAAACGGCTGTTGAGCACCTCCGAGACCCACTCGGCGATCATCCCCAGAGGGATGTAGCCGTCACGTGGGGAGACATCGCCGATGTCCTCGAACTCGACCGGCTTGATCGCGGCGAGGAGTCGCTGTTGCTGGAGCTTGAGCTGCGACTCGGGGATCCCCTGCGCCTGTGCGATCGCCCGCGGTGTCGGGGGTTGCATCCCGGCCATCGCGAAGGCGTCGGCCATCGCGTGATCCATGAGGCTGTTCTGGTCCTCTCGCGCTCTCGACCCTCCAAGCTGCGACTCGACGCGATCGAGCTTCGGCCAGAGGTCGCCGGTGACGTAGTCGCGCAGCGGGACCAGCTCCTGCATCAAATGGCCGTCGACGCACCACTCGGCGCGGAAGAGTCGGGTCAGCGCCTCGTCCTTGGCCGTAGCTCCTCCTTGGTCTTGGTGGAATTCGAGCAGCTCACCGATCGCGATCCGTCGCCGGCTGCGGTAGAGAAACTCGGCCTGTCCGAGCAGGTCCCCGGGCTCGCCGCTGTAGCGCTCTTCGATCGTCGGCTCGGTCGTAAGCGCGGCCGTGAGATCGCCGGCCTTGGAAAAGGCGTTAAGGAATTGCTGAGCGCCCGGGGTGTCTGCCTCGGCGAGGTGGCGCAGCTCCATCCACGACCAGGGGTTGACGACCCCGAGCTCCACGACCTCCGGCGCGCGCTGAAAGTCGCGCAGCGACTGAAGAAGCTCCGGCCAGAGCTCGACCGCCCGGAGGCTGCCCTGGGCCCGCTCCGCGAGGTAGTCCGCGATACGTCCGCCCAGGGTCAGCGCCGCGGCGAGGAGCGGCGTCAGCTCGTCACTGGACACCGCCTTGCGGACGAGCCGGCTCGCGCTCGCGGCCGGGAACGCGACCGGCCGGACGATACAGGCCGAGCACAGAGTCCGCTCGGCTAGAGGCGGGAGGCCCTCGAACTCGCCGAGAACCTGATGCTGGTAGCGGCCGCGCGACGTGCCGGGAGAGTCGTCGCTCTCGTCGTCGCCGCGGCCCTTCTCTTCGCCGAGCACGTAGTAGGAGAACTGGTCGAAGTAGCGGCCCTCGACGATGAACGCGTCGGCCTCGTCGACCTCGGCCAGCTCACCGCCGCGAGCCCGGAAGAAGACGAGGTCGGTGACGAGGTTCGCGCCCGGGAATGTCGCGCTCGGCAAGCGATAGGCCGCCATCAGGTGATGTCGCCGGAGGACTCGCTCACGCAGCTCGCGGCGCGCAGCGCTGATCCCCGTGAGAAAGCCGGCCGGGATCAGAAACACGCCGACGCCGAAGGGCGCCAGAAGGTCGAGGCCGCGGCGCAGGAAGTAGGCAAAGGCCTCGCGCTCGGCGTACTCAGGGGCCTGGTCCCACTTCGCTGTCAGGCCGCGATTGCCGTAGGGCGGGTTTGTGATCAGAAGGCGGAATTTGCCTTGGTCGCGAGCCGTCACCTCGACGCCCGCTGCAGGTAAGCCTCGGCGGTTGGTCTGGCGGTGGAGCCACTCCTCAAAGCTGCCGGCGTAGATGTCGGCGCTTGGAAAGAGCTCCGGGAGCATCTTCGCGGCGATCGTCGACAGCTCGATCGCCGTCCATCGGATCGACGGGCCTTCGCAGGCGACCTGACCGAGCGCGCGCATGAACCGGCCGATCCCGGCGGCGGGCTCGAGGGCTCGGATCACCCCGTCGCGACCCGCGAGGCCCGGCAGGAACGGGCAGAGCGCATCGGCGACCGCGACCGCGAGCTTGGTCGGCGTGTAGTACTCGTGGACGAGGCCGAAGCGATCGGGATCCCAGCCCTCGGGAAACTGCTCCTGGTACTTGTCGATCGAGAGCCCGCCCCAGCCCGAATAGCCGAGGAGGGTGCGCCGCTCGACGTCTGTGAGCTGCGCTTCGCCCTTGTTCGCGAGGACCTGCATCGCCGCGAGGTTTGCCTTGGCCCTGCGCGCCGGCGTCCATTGGTCGGGGGGAGCCTCGATCGCGGAGAGTCGCTCAGCACGTTGGGCGATGAGTTGATCGAGGATCGCGATGAGCTCGCCGCCTCGGCGATCGAGGAAGCGGGCGAAGAACTCCTCGCCGACCTCCGCGACCGCGGTCGGACGCCACAGGGGGACCAGTTTCTCGAAGAATGTCGCGCCGTCCATCACATCGACTCCATGAGCTGCTTTGCGGCGCTGGCGAAGGATCCGACCAGGCGGTCCTCCTTCTCCTGGTCGCTGGTCTCGTCTGCCTCGCTCGTCTCTTGAGGTTCGCCGGGCTCAGGTTCTGCTTCGTCGCCTGACGCCTCCGTCTTCGACTCCGAACTCGCCGCCTCTGACTGCACCTCTTCTTCGCGAGGACTCGCCGGCTCGTCGATCACCTCGGCGAGGAGGCTGAGCGCTCTCAGCTCGAGATCCTCACGTGTGCCGCAGCCGAGCGTGTCGAAGGCGGTGTCGCCCGCACGGACGAAGACAAGCACAAACGAGCCGCCATCACTCTCCATGACCCTCATCTCGCCCTCGCCGGTGGGGGCGACGCAGAGCTGTCGACCGTCTTTGATCGACTCGCGCCAGGTCAGCTCGACGTCGCCCAGGCGCATCCGCTTGGGCGGCGGGCAGGCGGCGACGCTGCCACCGTTGGCGCGAAACACCTCGGGATCTGGGAGCCCCGCAGCGGCGAGCTCGCGAGCGACGGCCTTGAGGGAGCTGACCTCGCCGCAGCCGTAGCTGAGGAGGCTGTCGTCGTCCCCCTCGTAGAAGAGGCCGTGGGATCCGCTGATCATCGGCACCAGGCGAAACCCTCCCTCCTCGAAGCGCGCGACCAACGTGTCGCGCCCCTGGAGCTCCTGTTTGCGCCACCGGAGCCGGACTCGCTCTTTCGGTGGGGTGACGACCTCGGCCTGGGGCGGGGGGGCTTCGGCGGCCGGCTCCGGCTCTTGCTCGGCCGCGTCCGGCATCCGGTAGCGGGCGCCAAGCCCAGCGCCTCGCTTGACGATGAGGCCGCGATCGACGAGTCGAGTGAGGGCGCCGACCGCCTGCATTCGATCGCCGCCGACCACCTTGCGAGCGGCGGCGACCGACGTCGGCCCCCTCTGGACGACCCCGAGGAGCCGCTCGTCGTACGCCTCTCGGGCTTCGATCGTGGACAGATCGAGCGCCTCAGAGGCCTTCTTCTTGGGCGTCTTCTTCTTGGACGTCTTCTTCTTGGGCGCCTTCTTCTTGGACGCCTTCTTGGGTGTCTTCTTGTCGGTTTCCTTATTGGCGCTCGTCTTGGAAGACTTGGCCTTATGGGCTCCCTTCTGGCGCTTCTCCGCGTCTGCACTCGGCGTATCCTCGGCACCCGAGGGGGGCGGCGCAGACGGACTCGGGTCCCCGTCCCTAGACGACGAGGACCCCTTGGGGGCCTTTGCGGTCATCGCCTCGAGATCCTCCACCGAGCACGGCCAGGCCGCGCCAGGAGCTAGCTCCCGCCGATGAACACGACCGCTCGCGCGATCCTTCACCTCTACCGTGATCCTGGAGATCTCGAGCTCCATGGCGACCTACCCTTTCTTCCCGCCGTTGCTCTCCGCGCCGGCCTTCGGCGGCTCGGTCTCCTTGGGGAGAGCCTTGCAGGCGCATGGTTTGTTGCGTGAGCCGATCTTGAAACCGATGCCGAGGGCCGCCGCGCTGCTCGCGACGAAACCGGCGATCGTCCACCAAATCGAGACCTTCTCGTGACTGTGATCGTGTGTTGCTTCCATTTCGTTCATCCCTTCTCCATCTGACGTGCGAGGGCATAGGCGCCCCCGCCGAGCAAAAGTCCTCCCGCGACCGTGGCCGCGGTCTTCCATCCCCGCCGTGAGCGGTCATCCCCGAACTCGGGGACATCTCCCCACGCCAGCTGTCCCTCATACACAGGCAGCTTCGGCGGCGGCTTTCTCGGGGGCTTCAACGTCCCCGGTTGGCGTCCCCCTGTGGTCCGTGTCCCCGAGTACATCAGTGGATGCCGCTTGCGAACGCCGCGGGCGATGAGCTGCTGCTTCCAGGTCTTGCCGTCGCCAGGGAGACCAGGCTCGTCGTCGGCGACGTCATCGAGCTCGACCAGCATCCGGTCGGGATGCTCAAGGAGCAGCGCCCGCGCCCGCATCAGCGTGTCGCGCATCTTCGGGTCGAGGAACGCGTCGAAATCGGCGCGCACATACGCTGACACCAGCGAGTGCCAGAGGAAGTAAGTCTGGCGACGGCGCGCCTCGTCGAGCACCTTGCGGATCCGCAGCTCGTAGACCGTGAAAAGGCAGGACTTGCCGTCCGCCTGCGAGCTCATGCTCGGCGGGTCCATGACGCAGCCGATCGCCTCGCGGCCGCGCCCGTAGCCCATCATCGCGTCGCCGCGCAGGCCGGGTTCGACGATCGAGAAGCCGTTGCCGTTGGGCTCGCAGCGCCAGACGCCGATCGCACAGCCGATCGCGCTGCCGGCGATGTAGCCGGGGCTTCCCGAGAGGACACGACCCTTGCCATTGTTCTCCTTCCAGTCGCGAGCATTCTCAGAGAGAAACCGAAGGCCGCCGTCGCAGTAGCGCTTCCAACGTTCGTGGAGGACCTTAGTGTCGATCTTGTAGAGGTCCGGCGACGCGTCGGCCTCGGTGGCCCACGACCAGGCGATCGCGGCGAGGCGGCCGGTGTTGACGAAGAACTTGCCGACGTCGGTCACAGCGTCGGGGCGCACTGGCCAGGTCCCACCATCCCAGGCGGCGAGCTTCTCGGGATCCACGCTGACTTGGATCACGCTCGTGATCTGGTCGAGGCCGGGCATGAAGCCGATACCTCCGCTCGGCTTGAAGACCTTGCGGCTATCGCCGAGTTCATCGATCCCGTCGATGTCGCTGCCCGGAGCGAGTGCGATTCCGCCATTGCGGGTGATCGCGACCCACTCATCCGAGTCAAACCGAGGCGAGAAGATCGCGGACCACGACCCCGTCTCCATCTTCGCCTTGAGAACCGCATCGACATACCAAGCGTCGATCTGCGTGTCAGGCTCTTGCAGGGGCGGCAGTTTGGCGTAGGCGAACTTTCGCCGCCGGTCCTCATCCAACGTTGCGAGGTCCTTGCGCTGTCTGACGAGCTGGACGATCCCCCGTGCGAAGCCTGCGACCGCAGCAGCGATCTTGCCCCACGGACCGAAGGCCCCGAGCGCCTTCATGCCGATCGAGAAGGCGGCATCGGCCAGAAATCGCTGGATGTCCTCGTTCGACGCGCGCGAGGGGATCTTGACCTGACGCATGACATCGACCAGCCCCTCGGTCATCGATGTCAGCAGCCCGTTTCCCGGCAGCGACAGCGTGTCGCCCAACCGCGAGACCGCCAGGCGCGCGTGCATCATGTACTGGCTGCCGAGCTGGAGGTCCTTGAGACCTGCCGTGTGCAAGAGCCCCTCGGGGCGTGCGTCGCCGATGATCTGGTCGATCACGTCGATGCGCTTGCTCGGATCCGCAAGGCTCTGAACGAGCAGCTTGTGCGGGGGCAGGCGGCTCTCGAAGGGATCGTTGAGAAAATCCCGAAAGCCGAAGAGTTCCTTGTACCGCTTTGTGCCGACCTCGATATACATGGCGACCTCTTCAGACTCCCGCGTTCGCGGCGAGAGTCAGGTTCAGGTGTTGACGGAGACAGGGATCGGGGTTCGCGTCGACCAGCGCACGAAGCTCGCGGGGGAGCTTCTTCTGCGCCCGGAGCAGTGCCTTGCGCATCGCGAAGAAGGCCGCGAAGCGCCGCTGAATGAAGTTGTAGGCGTCCGCGCAGATGAACCCCCGGGGCCCGTTGAGGCCGACTAGCTGGCCCTGGGCTTCGCAGATTTCGAGCACCTGACCGGAGCGAGCCAGGCAGCCACTCGAGGGCGGATCCTCGCTCGACTCCGGGATGGCCGCGACCAATTCTCTCGTCGTCGATCTCCAGTGTCGCCAGTGACCCACGACCTCGCGAGCGTCTTGGCGGAGGTTGCCCCTCGGGTGCCAGAGAGAGGCCGCGATCTCGAGGCCCAGCGCGGCAGGGAGCCGCTCTCCGAAGCTGCGCCAGAGAGTCCCCGGCGCGGGCGCTTGGAGACGGTGGCCGTAGACCCAAGGAAAGGTCCCCAGGGAGAGGCGAAGCGGTGCCTGCTGCCCACAGCCGGGGCGGTAGTGAAGAGCGGGAGGCGCGGGGTCCCAGAAGTAGCTGGGCCCAACATCCGCGAGGAAGACCCTCTGGGGCTGCTCGCGACCGCCGCTCGTCGCGGCCGCGGAGGTGCCCCGAGCGGAAGGATCCACTGGCTTCGATGGTGCGCTCACCGGCCTGCCAACGCGGAGAGGCCTCTTCGGCACACTCGCCCCTGAACAGACTCCAGGCGGCAAGGAGGCGGCATCCATCTCTACGCGCCACACGTGCCCCGAGCGACCCGCCAGCGTCATGAGGGCCTGCTCTCGCACCCGCGCCCGATCGGCGTTCGCTTGGCTCTCCTGGTCACGCTGAGCCACCGAGCGGAACGCTGCGAGCGCGATGGCGGTGCTCTGCGCCATGCCGAGCCGCGAGTACCGGATCCGGTCGAACGCCTGGGCGAGCTCCCCAGACCAGCCCATCGCCTCCGCGAGCTCCGTCCACTGGTGCGCGATCCATGCTTCGCGCTCGACCGTCGAGAGATAGTCGAAGTCCCCCGCGAGGTCCGCGAGCGCGTCGATCTCCGCGCCGTAGCAGTCAAGAATGTCCACAGTTCACCCGCCGATCGGCGTCGGCAGCTCGCCGACGAGTTGTTCGAAGACCGAGGTGACGCCCGGCCAGTCCTTCACCACGAGGTTCGCGGGGATCGTCGAGGTGTCTTCCAGGTCGACCCCAAGGGCCTCCGCATCCTCGAAGAAGCGCGTACGGACAGCCTGGTAGGTCGACCCTCCGCGACCGCTTCGGAGCAGAGACGGACGCGCCCAGCCGACCTTGATGTCGGCGTGGTCATCGATCCGATGGTTCGCGATGACCCGCTGCATGTAGACGACCGCGCCGAAGGCGGCGACGCGCGGCAAGAACATGATCTCGGGTCGCGAGTTCAGCAGCGGCGCCCGGTCCTTGATCGCGACGATGCCGGTCCAGAGGAAGTACGGCGCCAGCGCTCCAAAGAGACCTCCGCTGCCGAATTCGGCCGACTCTGTCCCGTACTTCAGCGGCTGGTTTCGCTTCTTCGCGTTCTCGTAGGCCAGCCGCGAGGCGGCGACCTCTTGCTTCGAGGCATTGTGGGCGCTCGCGACGAAGCCCGCCTCCCGCTTCGAGATGATCGCGAAGATCCGCCCAGACCCTTCGATCCCCGAGACCTGCTCCATGAGCGCAAAGAGAGGCCGAAGGTCGCCGGGAGTCTTCCCCCAGTTCGTCGTCAGATCGAAGCTCGGGACATCCGCGGGCTTGGGCAGAGGTCGGACGTTCGTCCACGTGATCCCACCCGTCGTGACCGAGCCCGACGCGCTCGACTCCCCTCCGCCCGCGGGCGCATCGTCGGTGTCTTCCTGGCGACTCTTCCACAGATAGGCACCAGCGGCGATAGCCCCCGCAGCCGCGATACCGCCAAGCGCCCAGAGACCGACCGCCGGCTTCTTCTTGGGCACGTAGACGCCGTGCCTGTTCTTCTCCATCTCGATCACATCGCTAGCCATCGCTCCACCTCATTCCTTGCGCTCGACCACGAGCCACAGCGCTGTCCCAACGATCCCGATGCCTCCTGCGGCGAGCGCCCAGGGCCACCACGTCCTCGTGACGGTCACGCTCTCTGGAAGCACCAGAGATCCACCAGGATCCTGCTCGCCGTGCTCGTCGGCTGCCGGTTCGGGGCCATCCTCGACCTCGACCTCGCCCTCGTCTCCCCCGGTCCCCTCGGACGAATCCTCGTCGATATCTTCGAGCCTCCATCCTGACGGTGTCAGGACCCGGCCGAGCACTTCCCAGTCCCACTCCCGTAGCGCATTCAGTCTGAGCTCGGCAGCCTCAGTCTCCGGATCAAGGAGATGCGCCGCGACCCCTTCATCGCCCATAGACTCGGTGTCCATCAGCAGCTCGATCGCGGGAGGTGCGAGACCATCCCCGCCTTCGCCTGGCTCTCGCGCCTTCACAGCAACCCAAGGCATCGCGCTCGAGCGCGCGCCGACAGCCTCCATGAAACGACGCCGCCCCCCTCCTCCGGCAGCGCTCCAAAGCGCCTCAATAAACACCCGAACCTCAGCCTCTCGGGCTCCGAGCTCGGTCTCGGAGCCCGACTCCGCCAGAGTGGCGTATTCGCCGAGTAGCAGCACCCGTGACGGATCAATGATCATGATGACCTCTCAGAGTCCCCGCGCGTAGCGTTCGCTCAGCCGCTCGCCTGGAGCGACGCGGACCAGCTCCAGATCACAGACGACCGCATCACCGACAGGTCCCGGCGACGACAGACCGATGAAGTCATCGCGGCCGACGAACGCGACCTTCGACCACTCGCCGCTCTTGAGGCCGTCCTGCACCTCCGTGGCCTCTCGGAGGTGCCCGTCGACCACGAAGAGCCGGCCGACACCATCGCCGATCCCCGAGTAGCGGACGCTGACGAGGCAGCCCTCGGCGCGCGGCGACATGCAGAGGTCGCGCGCCGGGATGACCCCGTTGACGACCTCATACCCGAGCAGGACCCCGCTTGACGGATCCCAGCTCAGCGCGGGCTGCCAGGTCTCTGTAGTAGGCTCGTGAGTGAAGCCGGAGCCGCCCGTGCGGATGATCCGAACTCGCCGCCCGCCGACCTCGTCCGAGGCCATACTCGCGAGCTGGACGTGGTCTCGGTCGGAGAGCTCCGTCACCACGAACTCGAGGCTGGTGCTCCCGCTCTCGTGGGTGACGATCGCGATCCGATCGCCGGCGAACACCGGCACGTGGACCATCCGCGGCGAGAGCTCGACCTCCTGCCGGAAGACGTCGGGATCCCCCGACGACAGGACCCGCAGGATCGAGAGCGGGTTCGAGCTCGATGACGCGACGCCGACGAGCTTCGGCGTCAGCGCGCTGAACACCCCGAAGAAGTCCGCCGTGAGCGTCCCCGCCGGCGCCTCGAGGGAGCCGACGTAGTAGCGCTGGTCGAAGACCCGGAAGTCTCCCCGCTGCAACCCCACCGGGGTCACACCGTCCCAATCGACCGTGTTGTCGATCCTGAATGCGATCGGTTCAGAGGCCATCGTCGTGGTCTCCTAGCGACACGCGCCGTCGGTGCCGCAGGCCGCGTACCAGCCCTGGGCGTTGACGCTCGCCGCCGCGAACGCGCTGACGAGGTTGTTGGAGGACCCCTGGTGCTCGATCTCGATGACCAAGTACTCGAGCGTGCCGATCGTCATCGGCATGTTCTTGTAGGTGGGGAACGGCTGCGGCGTCGGGATCCCGTCGTTGTTGAAGAACTGGAACCCGCGGTACTCGCCGCCGATCCCCTCGCCGAGGTCCCGCGGATCGGTCGTCACGTAGAGCCGGACGGCGATGTCGAGGTGGTTCTTGCCGTCGTTGGCGAGGTTCAGCGCGATCGTGATCGTCTTCGGCGAGTAGCCGGGCCGCGCCTTCTGGACGAGCCGGATCTTCTTCTTGGGCGGCACCGGGTAGGCCTCGACATAGTCACCGCCGAGGCCCTTGACGATCTCCGAGACGTTGACCTGCGTCTCCTTCGAGATCCGGTCCACCGTCACGGCGCTGACGTTCATGTTCGCCGGGCAGTTCACCATGTCCAGCAGCTTCTCCAGCGCCGCGCAGCGTTGCGTGAGCTCGCGGCAGCTGCTCTCCAGCTTGGGGACCCGGCGGGCGCACTGGGCCATCAGGGCCAGCTCCTCGGGGGTGGATCGCAGCCCCTGGCAGAGCCGCCGGTGGACCTCGTCGTCGACGTCCACGACGCCGTTGTTGGCCATTGTCACAATGCTCTCATTCATCACACACATCTCCATTCCCGTCGTATCGACGGAGCTTCCAATCAAGTCACTCTCTACTCAGGAGGGTCACCCCTCCCGTCACAAATCCAGATTGCCTACGCCAGGCCGATCAACGCGCGGAACTCTCGCTCAACGCGCTCGTCGTGCGCGACCTCGGCTTCAGCTTCGGCCGTGGCGTCAGATTCGACGTCGATGTCGTCGCCTTCCGCGGTCTCGTCCGGAGTTGCCGGAGGGCTCGCCGAGGACATCATCGGCACCTCAGTCGTCCACCACTGCAGCAGGAGGGCGCTCCCGGGGCGGACGGACGCTGCTGCGCTCGCCGGCACCTCGATCCGTGCGCGCCGTCCCTCGGCGTCGACCCCGGTGATCGCCACCTCGGCGGAGTCGCCTCGGAGGACCTTCTCTACGAGAAACAGACCCATCATGACGAGCTCCTACGACCTCGCCCCGAGGACCGCACCGGCACCGAACATCAGGCCGCCGAGGTTGAAGACGTTGCGGACGATGACCCCCTGCCGCGTCAGAACCCCCGGGAGAAGCCCTCCCAGGCCGATCGCGGCGATGTAGGGGATCGGGCCCAAACCCGCTGGCAGCAGGGAGCCACCGACGTAGCCGAGCCCCAGCCCCGCGACCGAGGAGAGCGCGAGGGCCAGATCGGACTTCCACGAGCCTCGCATCAGCGATCCCACACGTCGCACCATGTCCTCGGTGCTCGATGATTTGAGCAGCCACTCCGCTACGCGCTGCTGCTCCTTGTCCTGATACTCGCTCACCGCCTTGCGGAGGTAGCTCAGCAGGTTCCCTGCCGCGTCCTCCTCGAACTGTTGTGTGCTCGTAACTCCATTATTCGTCGACTGTGCCATGTTTCCAGACTCCGTTGATCACGTTGAAGACAAAGGCCATGAAGAGCGACTCTCGATGCTGCCCCTGCAGTGACTGAGAGGCGACCATCGCCTGGAACTTCCTCTCGACGAGTTCGTCGACGAGTTCCTCCTGGCTCTTCACCCGGGTGTAGAGGCGCCCATCGATGTAGGGCTCCCCCTCGTAGACCTTCGCGTCGAGCAGCGAGTCGATCGCTCGTCGTGCCTGCTCCTCCGTGTCGAAGCAGCCCGCACGCACCGATCGCCCTCCATCTCGAAACTCCGCTACCACCATTGCAGGGACTGATACTGGATCGGTGAGCCTCGGGGGCAAGGACTTTTTTGTCGATTTTTTATCAACATATCTGAGCGACGGGCGGTGCTCGATTGGTGAATGAACACCCACCCCTTGCTGCTCGCAAATACCATCTTCACCCAGGGCAATGCATCGACAGCGTGTGTAATTAGGATGTTCGCCCAGGGTCTCGAGTGCGGCTATAGACTCTTCACCCACCTGGGTAGGCGCGCTGATCGACACAACACCCAGCCTGGCCTCGATCTGCGGTGCGGTTTTCGACACAACACCCAGGGCGGGTGCCTCCGAGGTCTCCGGAGGAGCGCTCGCGGTAGGTTCACCCGGGGTGAAGGATGCATCAGCGCGCATCGTCGGCGCCGGAGCACCCAGGGGGGGCGCCGTGTCACGGGGTGGGCACGTGCCCGCTGCGCTTGGGATCAGGCCCGGCACAGGGTTGGCGAGGCCTTTTGAGTTGGCGCTGGCGTCGGGGTTTGCCCACGGGGGGATGCGGGAAGGATCGGCCGCCCTTGCGGCTTCACCATGGGTGTAGTCGCTGGGATCGAGCACGACCGTAGCTGGCCAGGATGCGCGTCGCGTGCCGCGCTCCGCACGCGCCCAGACGGTGGGCGTCCGCCCGGAGTCTTGGTCGGCCGCGAGCCGCTGTGCGGCCGCGGCTTCGTCCGGCAGATCGACCGTCAGCAGAAGGCCGCTCAGCCCGCGCGAGTGCTCGGCGAGGCGACGACCCCAGGCAAGCAGGCGATCAAAGCCGGGGACGTAGCGACCGCGGCACGCGTCCCGGATCATGTTCCGCGTCGCGCCGACGACGGCCGCACACTTCGCGTACGAGCCGAGCTCCGCGACGCACTCGCGCAGGTACGCGAGCAGCGGGTCGACCCGCGACCAGCTAGGGCGGAGCCCCGCGGCCTCGAGCTTCGCCAGCGACCTCTTCAAGGAGAGCCGCTCCAGCGGCCCCGTCCTCCCAAACCAGAGCTCGCGCGGGAGCTCCTCCACCCTCGACACCACAACCCGCGGCATGCCCGCCCTCCATCGACGCCCCGAGCCCGTCCCGGCGGCGTCCAGCAGGTGGGTCGGTCGGATGAGGACGTCGTTGCGCCTCGGCCGGGGCATGCGCGGGAACAGGCAGGCTATGAGCGAGAGGGCGCTTGCCCTGGGGGCCGGCGCGCGCGATAGTGAGCCGTGTCGTTGTGGCGCCTCAACCTGGTTGCCGTGGCCCTCACGCTCTCGGCGGGGTGCGGCAAGGACATCGGCGAACTCTGTGATGACGACTCACAGTGCGAGTCTGAGGTCTGCGCTCACCTGTTCTCTCCCGCCGCGATGGGTACGTTCCAGTGCTCACTTTCGTGCGCGGATAGTTGCCCGGATGGGAGCACCTGCGTTGGGGGCTACTGCGCTGCCACCTGCAGCGATGACGCAGACTGTCCGGAAGGGACCGCGTGTGACCAGTTCTTCGGGGCGTGTTTCGCGAAGTGCAGCAGCGACGATGAATGCGGGAACAACTCCTGCTCAGCGAGGAAGCTGTGCGACGGAGGGTGAGAGGATGGCTGAGGGGCTCGCTCTGCCGCGACGAACAACGCATCCCAGCTCCCGTTAGCTCGACGCCCGCGCCGGTAGGGTGACTCGCGATGGCGGACGTTCGGCGCGACGGCACCTGGTTCTCGCAGTTGCGGGGCGCCCAGGCAGATCCTTGGCGCTCCGATGCTGCTCGCGGAGCCGCTCTCGCTGTGGTTCTAGGATGAGCTCGACGCGGTCCGCGAGCGGCCGGGGGTCGCTCGCGCGCACACGGCAGCGGGCGGCGCTGATGCAGGGCTCTCCGCACCGAAAATCCGCGCGGCTCTGCCGAGCGGCACGGTCGCGGATGAGCACTGCGGCTTCGTAGCTGTGGGGGTCGCGAAAAAGGAGAGCGGCGCGACCCCGATGGATCGCGCCGCTCAAGGCAGTCTGAGCGTCTAGGCGTGGTCGCTCGCGCTCTCGCTGGTGTCGCCCCGGTGCTTGCCGCGGCCTCGCTTTCCGTCCGGTCCGCGATTGCCGTGGTGGCCGCGCTTGCTGTGCTTGCCGCGCTTGCCCCCCACGACGCTGCTGAGGCCGCGCTCCGCGATCATGTCGGCGACGACCGCACGCTGCTCGTCGGTGAGGACCTCTTGGAGGGCGATGAGCATCGCGCTCTTGGCCCCGCGCTTGGCCTCGTGCTTGGCCTTGGCGTCGGCGCCGAAGCCCTCGAGATCCGCGGCGCTGAAGCTGTCCCCGCGGAAGGCGGTGGCGAGGGCGGCGTTGGCCGCCTTGCGCTCGGCCTTGCGAGCCTCGCGGTCGCCCTTAGGCGCCGGGTGAAGCTCCGCCGCCTGGGCGAGGAGAATGGTCCGCTGCTCGTCGGTGCACTCGACCTTGGAGCAGAGCCGCTCGATCCGCTTGCCGGACTTCGGCCCGGACTTGGCCGCGAGCCGCCCCCCATGGGCGCCGCTCTCGTCACCGTCGTGGTGCTTGGCACCGCGCTTGCCCTCGTGGCCGCGCTCGCCCTTGGCACCTCGCTTGCCCTCATGGTCGCGCTTGCCCTTGCCGCCGTGCTTGCCCTTGCCGCTGAAGAGCCGGGGGCCGCGCTCGGCGATCATGTCGGCGACCTGCTCGCGCTGGTCAGCGGTGAGGAGAGCGTGGAGCTCGACGAGCGTCTCGGCGCGCTTGCTGCCGGACTTCGCCGGGCGGTGTTGGCCGATGGCGTCGGCGCTGAGGGTGCCCGAGCGAAACGCCTCGGCGAGGGCCATCCGACGCTCAGCACCCTTCTCCTTGGCGGCCTCGCGGTCGCCCTTGGCGGGGCGGTTTCTAGCGAAGAGCTGGGTGATGGCGGCGGTCTGCTCGGCGGTGCAGCCGATGTCGGCGCAGAGGCGCTCAGCCGGGGGGCCCTTGCGACCGCGCTTGGCGGAGCGCCGGTCGGCGTCGCTGTCGGCGCCGGCTTCATCGGCGTCGGCGGCCTCGAGGGCGTCGACGTCATCGACGAGGGCGGACTCGCCCGAGCGCTCGCCGACAGGCTCGCTGTCGCAGGCGACGAAGAGGAGGCAGAGGGGGAGGGAGAGGGTGGCGATCCAGCGGGTCATGGTGATTACTCCTTGGTACCGAGCGGTCGTCGCCGGTGACAGGGACCATCATGGAAGGGCCTCATCAAGGCGCTACACATGCCCGGTAAGGCGACCGTAAAGCGATGTACGACCGGATTGAGCCGGCTCCCGCGTCGCGGAGAACTCGTTGATCAAAATTCCATGCTTGGTCTGCAACGCCGCGTTGACCCGGTCGAACTCTCCCTCTACTCTGCTCCAGGATGCGCGTTTTTACCCATGCTCTGTGGTTCTCGGCAGCGGCCCTCGTCGCCTGCCAGGGGGACGACCACGGGCTCGGGGTCTGCGGCAACGCTGTCCCCGAGGCGCACGTCGGTGAGGGGTGTGATCGCGGGGACGAGAACGCCGACGACGGGGCCTGCACCCTGGAATGTCAGAGCGCCCGCTGCGGTGATGGGCTTGTCCACGCGGGAGTTGAGCTCTGCGACGACGGCGACGACAACCGCGACGAGGGACCTTGCACACCGCTATGCGCCCCGCCGAGCTGCGGCGACGGGATCCTCCAGGAGCCCGAGCTGTGCGACGACGGTGAGGCGAACAAGCCGGTCGCGGACGGACTCGGCGGCTGCTCGGTCCAGTGCGTCCCCTTGCCGCGCTGCGGCGACGGGATCGTCCACCCCGAGTTCGAGGAGTGCGACGACGGCAACCTCATCAACACCGACGACTGCAGCAACACCTGTCTCCTCCCGGCTTGCGGCGACGGGATCCAGCAGCCCGGCGAGGCCTGCGACGACGGCAACGACGACGACACCGACAACTGCACCAACGCCTGCGAGTACCCGACCTGCGGCGATGGGATCCTGTGGGCGGGAAAGGAGGAGTGCGAGGACGGGAACAAGGACAACCACGACGGTTGTTTGAACATCTGCATCAAGAATACCTGCGGCGACGGTGTTCTCTGGCCGGACGTGGAGGAGTGTGACGACGGGAACCTGATCGACGACGACGGCTGCAACGCCGAGTGCTTTCGTGATCGGCTCGTCTTCGTGACAGAGGATATCTATGCGATCAAGCAGTTCGGCAACCTAGACGTCACCGATCTATTTTGCGCACAAGCAGCCCTGAAAGCAGGGCTGCCGAACCCGATGCGCTTCTGGGCGTGGACAAGCGATGGTGTGGACTCGCCCTCACAGCGCTTTGAGCACACCGCTGGCCGCTACGTGCTCGTGACCGGTGACGTGATCGCGTACGGCTGGGACGACCTCACCGATGGAGAGCTACTTCACCCGATCGACCGCACTGCGGATGGCACCTTCTTGCACGAGGTGGCGGTTTGGACAGGCACGAAGCCCGACGGAACATCCTTCCCAGACGGACATTGCGATGGCTGGTCGACGCCGAGCGACGAGAAGGTCCACAACGGGGCCAACGACCTCACGGATGAGGGATGGACCGACTATGTCGGAGAGTTCTCCATCACCTGCGGGCACGCTCTTCACCTCTACTGCTTCGAGGCCCGACTTTGAGGAGCATGGCCGCATCGAGGCCCTCGATCTCCGTCGCGGCCGTCCTCGTGATCTCATCAAGCTGCTTCAAGGACTCTGGAGTTGACGGGCCGACCAGCGCGACGGAGTCCACGTCTACATCTCATGGCTCGACGACTCAGGGGCCGACCTGGGGGGCACCGACGACATCTTCAGCGTCGATGGGCACGAGCCTCTCTTCCGATTCGGCCACGAGCGGGGACTCCGGTTCGACGAGCACGGCCAGTTCGACAGACACCGCCGACCCCTCGACGACGGGTGCTGGGGTATGTGGCGATGGTGTGCTCGATCTCGGTGAGGCCTGCGATCTTGGCCCCGAGAATGCGGACGATGGCCTCTGTACGACGGAGTGCAAGGCGGCGAAGTGTGGAGATGGCATCCTTCAGCCCGTAAACGGCGAGGAGTGTGACGAAGGCGTGGGCAATAGCGACTCCAGCGCCTGTACAGCCCAGTGCGCGCTCGCGACGTGCGGGGACGGCCTCCTCTGGGAGGGGGTCGAGGAGTGTGACGACGGCGCCGAGAACCAGGCGGGCGTCTACGGCGGCTGCACGCCGATGACCTGCACGAAGGAGCCTTACTGCGGTGACGGCGTAACACAGAAGCCCCAGGAGGAGTGCGATCTCGGAGAAGAGAAGAACGGCGAGGATGGCGAAATCTGCGGCGAGGTATGCAAGCTCGCCGGCAAGGTCATCTTCGTGACGAGCAAGGCATACGATGGCGCTCTCGGGGGACTCGTCGGCGCGGACGACAAGTGCAACACGTTGGCGATGGAGGCCGGACTCGCGAACGCCGGTAGCTTCATGGCCTGGCTGAGCACGCGTGAGGCGTCACCGTCGACTCGCATGACGCACCATGAGGAGCCGTATCTGCTCCTCGACGGCGAGACGACCGTGGCAACATCGTGGGGGCAACTCACCGATGGGACCTTGGACAACGCGATCGCCGTTGATGAAAAGGGACTGCCCCCGCTAGATAGCCTCGTTTGGACAGGGACAAGCGCTCTCGGCGAGCTAGCAGCGCCTAGTTGCGCGGATTGGATGATCAACAAGAAAGGTGTTGGTGGTATGCAAGGGGTTGCTGGGGCCGTCGACAAGACATGGTCGGAGAAAGAGGGCGCCCCTTGCCACACCCCTGGGCGCTTGATCTGCGTTGAACAGTAGACGGTGCGACTCAACCGGCTCGATCTCGCCCGCAAGCTGGAGTAGCATGGAGTCCTATGCAGAGGACTGGAGCAGCTGCCCTGAATCTTGAGGGCATGGCCGTGCCTACCGGCGCTGGCTCTCTGACGCGAGGACCCCCCGGGTCTTCTCTTCGTCGACGACGCCTCATCTTGAGTCTTGTCGCCGGGCTGAGCATGAGCTGTCAGGGCTCTTCGACCCCAGCATTCACGTCCAGCTCCGGCGCGCCTGGGTCGACGGGAGTACTCTCGACGACCGGCTCGACGGGTGGCTCCACGTCGCTGTCGAGCTCGACGACCGAGGCTGACTCGGCGCCCGCATCTTCCTCGTCGACCGGCGGCACTGCGACGGCTCCGGTCTCCGATGTCGGCTGGGAGAGCAGCAGCTCCGGCGACACAGTGCCGGAGGGGTGTCAGGGGAAGATCGACTTCGTCTTTCTCATCTCCCAGGGCAACTTGATGTTCAAGTCGCAGAAGCAGCTCATTGAGGCGTTCCCTGGCTTCATCGAGGCGATCGAGTCAAGGTTCGAGGACTTCGACTTTCACATCATGGTCGTGGACTCCCACAGCGGATGGGGTCGGGAGCAGTGCACGCAGGCTTGCCCCGACCTGAGCTGTAAGGCTGGAGAACCCTGTTGTACGTTCTCACAACCCGAAGGGACGCTGTGTTGCAAGGTCCAAGACTATCCCTGTGAAACGCTCGACTTCGTAACGCAGTGCGATCAGACCGGGGGAGCTGGGTCGGTCTTCCCCGCAGGGGCCGATGCTACGAACGCGCCCTGCAAGGTCGCTGGGGGTCGGCGTTACCTAACCAAGGAAGAGCCCGATCTTCTCGAGACCTTCGCCTGCATCGCCCAGGTCGGGACGGTGGGGATTAATGACCTGGCCGAGAACCTCGTCGCCTCGCTCCAGCCTGAGATCAATGGTCCCGGAGGTTGCAACGAAGGGTTCTTGCGGGATGACGCGCTCCTGATGATCACGATCATCGAGCCGGGCAACAACGACTACTCGCCCGGAACCCCCCAGGAGTGGGCCGATGCGGTGCTCGAAGCGAAGAACGGGGACCCCAGCGCGATCGTGATGCTTCAAATTGGAAATCCGGCATGTCCGGAGTGGGATGCGATGTGCGAGTTCACTAAGCTCTTTCCCAACCACATGCGCGGCAACCGGAACGACCCTGACTTCACGGGGCAGTTTCTCGAAGCGACGTCGCTGGTCGATGAGGCCTGTGAACAGCTCATCCCTCAGTAGTGCGCCTTAACCCCCAACGTAGGCGGTCGCAGGGTAGTAGCTTGCGCCGACTCCCCCACTGTAGACCTGGCCGAAGCGTCCAACGGTGATGGTTCGAGCGATCTGGAGCGCTCCGAGACTGGCCTTGGGAAAGCTCCAGAGCACTTGGTCCCAAGAGGGCCTGTAGGCGCGAAGAAGAAACTCGTCGCCGGGTCCGCCACTCGCGACGATCGCGTAGTGAGCAGGATGCCAGGCGATCGCTGAGGGAGTGTAGTTCTCCAGCGGGACGTATCCCAGGCTGAGCTCGTTCATGAGCTCGCCCCACTCGGTCTCGCTCCAGAGCATCCCCTCGTATGTCCCCTTGGAGCACTTCTTCAGGCAAGTGTAGCCGGTGATGATCGCATCTCCCCAGTCGCCGATCACCACGGCACGGGCGACACTCTGGGCTGGATCACCTAGTTGAGGCTTGAGGATGAGGAAGGGATCCTCGTTCACCGAGTTGTTCTGCGGATCATAAACAAGCGAGTACCGACGTGTCAGGTACTCGAAGTCGTTGTTGTGATCACCGAATGCATCGCCAACTACGACGACCGATGTGTCGTCACGAAAGGCACAGCCTCGGGCCGTTTCCGAGAAACTGTGATCCCACACCCACCCTGGCGGCAGGTAGTCCAGGACTTTGACCTCGCCAGGCTGCTTCGGCCTGTAGGTCCTCAGCATCACATCGAGATCGCCGAACCCTGACGGCGTTGCGCCGCAGAGGACGAGCGTGTCTCCCCGAACCGCGAGGTCGTTGGCCTGCTCGTCCTTCGAGCCCAGGCCGCGAGTCTCGGGGGCTGCGCCCCAGGTCGCGATCGATCCGAGCCACCAGACTTCCT
>JAUHWG010000034.1 GCA_030424595.1 Polyangia bacterium | reverse complement strand
GGGCGGAGCGGTAAGAGATCCCCCCGATCATGGGTCGATCTGGGGACGATTTCTGTTTCGAGACACAAAATCCCGCAACAGAGCCCGAATTCACCAAGCTAGCACCCCGCCTCGCCAACATGAGCCACGAGATCCGGACGCCGATGAACGCGATCATCGGCCTCACCCACCTCCTCCAGGGCGATCAGTGCACGCCGGAGCAGGGCGAACGCCTGCGCACGATCGACGCCTCGGCCCGGCACCTCCTCGCGCTCCTCAGCGATATCCTCGACATGTCGAAGATCGACGCCGGAGGGATGAACCTCGAGGAGCGAGACTTCCGCCTGGGCGACATGATGCGCAGCGTCGTCGGGATGGTCAGCCAGAGCGCCGCCGCCAAGGGCCTGAGCGTCACCCTCGACACCGGCGACGCGCCGACCTGGCTCCGCGGCGACCCGACCCGTCTCCGCCAGGCGCTGCTCAACTACGCCAACAACGCGGTGAAGTTCACCGAGCGCGGAGGCATCGTCGTCCGCGCGCGCATGGTCGCAGACGAGGGGGAGTTCGTGACCCTCCGCTTCGAGGTCGAAGACAGCGGGGTCGGCGTCGAGCCGGACCTTCTCCCCCGCCTCTTCGGCGCCTTTGAGCAGGCCGACGACTCGACCGCGCGGCGCCACGGCGGCAGCGGCCTCGGCCTCGCGATCACCCGCAGCCTCGCGGAGCTGATGGGCGGCGAGGTCGGGGTCGAGACCGCGGTCGGCCGCGGCAGCACCTTTTGGTTCACCGCCCGCCTCGCCCGCGGCGCGCCCTTCGAGGAGTCCCCCGCGGCCGTGAGCGGCGTCCGTCGCTGGAGGCCGGGCTCTCGCCTCCTCCTCGCCGAGGACAACGCTGTCAACAGCGCGGTCGCGGTCGCGATCCTCGAGGACGCCGGCCTCGAGGTGGTGACGGCTGTCGACGGGGGTGAGGCGCTCGAGCGAGCGCAGGAGGAGCGCTTCGACCTGGTCATCCTCGACATGCAGATGCCCCGGCTGAGCGGGCCCGAAGTGGCCAGGAAGCTGCGCGCGACGCCGGAGTACCGCGATGTACCGCTCATCGCCCTGACCGCCAACGCCTTTGACAGCGATCGCGGGGCCTGCATCGACGCGGGCATGGATGACTTCGTCACCAAGCCGATCGACCCGGAGGTGCTCTACAGCGCGATCGCACGCTTCCTGCCCTCCGACATCTTCAAGGAGTGGAGCTGAGGAGCGACCATGCCAACTGCTCCAGCGCGGTGAAAGGTCGGCGTCGCTCAGCCGATGTGCACGGCCGACTGTCGCGGCGGGACGCTCGACTGTGGCGGTGGCTGCACGTGTCAGCAGGGCATGTGCACGGCTCTGCTGTGGTACGCCACCGAGCCCTGAGCCCCGACCTTGTGCGAGGCGAAGCCGAGCGCGGGGGAGGGGCTCCCAAGTGGCAGAGGGGAGGATCAGCGGGAGCCCGCGGGAGGCCTCCGCGAAGGCGCTCGTGACAGCGCTTCAAGACGTTCTATCTGGGAATTCGGGCAGCGACCGAGCAGCCGGGGGCTCGGGAGGAGGTACGGATCGCGCAGGTCATCGCGTCCACAGCATCGCTCATCGCGGAGTCCGCGATGAGCGATGCTTGTCGCCATTGGGCCGTTGTTGGCCGTTATTGGCCGTCATGTGGCCGTCATCTCAGGGCTCCGCGGGTCTCCCTAGTTGTTGAGGTTCGTATCCCACGAGGAGAGGTAGAACATCCCCATCGGCCCGCGCGAAGAGACGACGATGAGATCGCGGGGTGACTTCCCGCCGTAGGTCTTCGTGATCGTCGCCGCGTCGATGTTGGAAGCGTCGAGATAGCCGCTCGATCCGTCGCGTCGCAGGTCGCTGCCGTTGGGGTTGAGGGTCCAGCCGATGATCCTGAGCTCGCCGGAGCCGTCGCGGACGACAGAGGCGACGTTGCCTCCCGCCAAGTCGGGGTTGAGGAGCTTCACCTCGGAGATCGTGCCGGCGACCTCCGAGCCCTTCAAGCGGCCGATATTCCCGGCGCCGCTCAGCGGATAGGACTCGATCCGCATCTTGCCGCTCACCTGCTTGAACGCGGTGACGAGCGCGCCCGGGGTCGCGGTCACCGAGAGCGCGTCGCCGATGCGAGCGCCCGTCCTCTCCGCAACCTTGGTCACCGTCTTGCCATCGGCGGAGACGGTGAAGGTGTTGAGGACCAGGCGCTGCTGCGCGTCTCTCGACGCGGTGACGATCCCGCGGAAGTTCTTCGCCGCGACCACTCGAGTCTTGCCCACGACCGGGCCGGTCGCGCTCCCCTCACGGACGATCGTGTCGCCGTTGACGTCCCAGACGATGATCTTGAGGCGGCCGTCATTGCCGGTGAGCGCGGTCGCGAATTTGTCGTCGCCGCCGTCGATCCGGGTGAATTGGACGCCCTTGATCGCGTTGGAGAGGTGGTCGTCGAGGCGCGTCAAGTTGCCCTTCGCGTCGACCCGATAGAGGATCAGCTTGAGCTGGTCGCTGCCGAGCTTGAGGGCGACCAAGACCCTGCTGCTCGAGACCTTCGCGATCGAGATCTGCTTGACGGTCCCGGCCAGCTCGGTGTCGAGCTTGGTCAGGGCCGTCACACCGCCGACGCGCCAGGTGGTGAGGAGGAGCCGGTCCTTGGCGGTCTTGTTGGCGGTGACGACGACGTCTTCGCTGAGGAAGGTGACGGCGGTGTCCTTGCTGCTCGAGAGGTTGCCGTTGGTGACGCGGTGGAGGAAGGGCGAGCCGTGGAACATCGTGTAGCGACACCGCGGCTCGTCGGGGTGGTAGGTCGAGGTCGCGCACCGAAGATCGGGCAGATTGGAGCCGGCCTTGGGCTTGCTCGGCTCCTGCGCGGGGTCGTACCCCTCGAACTCCTCGCCGCGGAAGCGGTACCAGCGTCCGGCCGTGGCGGGGCGGTCTTTCTCCCAGTCCTGGGCCCAGATCCGGGTGAAGCGCAGCGGCACCTTAACGCCGGTGCTGGTCGGCGAGTCGATCGTGGCTCGGTCGAGGTGGAGGTGGGGTCCGGTGGAGTTGCCAGAGTTGCCCACCCGGCCGACGAGCTCGCCCTTCTTGATCGAGGGTCGATCGGCCGGCTCGATGTACATGCCGACGCGGTAGTCGCCGCTCGCCGTCTTCGCGCGGCCCGCATCGGTGTCGAACTCGTCGCCCTTCTTGGGGCAGAGAGACTTGGGGATCGAGTTCTCTTGCAGGTGGGTGAGCTTGATGAGGTCGCCGTCCGGCGTCTCGATGAAGACGGAGTTACCGGAGCCCGGGATCGTCCAATTCTCGCTCCTGCCCTGGACCGCGGCGAGCTTCTTCCCCTTTGGGTTGTCCTCACCGGTGCGCCAGCACGCGCGAACCTTGCCGTCGACGGGGGCGTAGACGGGGACGCCCCATGAGAGGACGTGACTGTTCTGGCTGCAGCCCGTGCCCTTGCGGCAGCCCGTCCACTCCTTGTCGTCCTTGTCCCAGCGGACCACGCTCAGGTCGAGCGTGACCGGCCCCTCGTTGAACTCCTGGACGCGCCAGTACTGCCCGTAGCCGAGCGACGATCCGCGGCTAAACCACTGGAGCTCCTGTGCGGACGCAGCGGAGGGGAGGACGAGCGCGGAGAGCCCGAGAGCCGTGATCAACTTCTTGACGGAGTTCATGAGATTTCCTGTTCTTGTGGACAGCCGGTGAAGATTGGGCCCACGTGAGCACGCCACCGATGACCGCACGCGAGCGACGCGCCCCGTCGCCCGAGCGGGCGGTCTCTCAGGGCGCTCCCTGTAGAGGTGCTCGAGCGGACAGAAACGTTGCGCTGAGACGAAAAATTCCCAGAGGAATCATCTCGCCCTCGATCTCGAGCCTCCCGAGAGCTTCGCAGACGCTCGTCTGGAGGGGGCGCCCCGGCGGCCCTCCGTGGGCGTGCTGGGCCTTGGCGCCGCCGAGCGCCGTCTCAGGCCGGCCGCGCGCCGACGAAGGCCTCGACCTGCTCCGCGACCGCGAGCGACACAGGCGAGAGGGCCCCCTCGAGGTCGACCTTCGAGAAGCCGCCCGCGTCGACCCGCCGGAGGAAGCTCGCGCCCCGGGCTCCGAGCGCCTCCTCGCCGATCGTCGCCGCCTCGGCGACGCCGGCCGCCGCCGCGAGGAGACCGTTGATCCGCTGCTCGTGATCTCCCCGGCGGTGCAGCGCCAGCACTGGCTTGCCGAGGAGCACGCTCTCGGCGAGGAGGTTGGAGCCGGCGGTGGCGATCACGGCGGCGCAGCTCCGCAGCGCCTGATGGAAGGCCTCGCGATCAAAGGGCGCGAGCTCGACCCCGGCAGGGACAGCCCTCTGCGCCCCTGATCGATAGCTCCCCTTCTCAGAGACGCCTGGGCGCCGAGAGAAGCCGAAGAGGCGGACCCGACGGCCGCCGGCCGTCGCCGCCTCGAGGGCCTCCAGGCCGAGACCATCGCGGAGATAGGCGACGATCGATCCATCATCGGTGACCGGGCCGCACAGGCTCTCCGGGCGATCGGGGCGGGCGACCCGGACCGTCGGGTCGGCGGCCTCGCACGGGAGAAAATGCACGGCGACCGACGCGTCCGCCCCCGCGCTCGTCAGCCCCGCCACCAAGCGCTCGTAGGCGACCCGCCGCCGCGGCAGCTCCGGCGGCAGCTCGCAGTGGAGGAAGAACTGGCTGTGGCCGACGCTGATCACCGGGATCCCGAGGTGACGCCCGGCGCGGACGCCCGGCGCGTCGCCGTCGCTGATGACCACGTCGGGCGCGAGCCCGCGCAGGCGCCGGAGGTCGCCGCGGAGGCGACCCGGCAGGCGACGCAAGGCGGAGAGGCCGGGGATCACCGGGGCCACCTCCACGAGCTCATGAGGGCCCCCAGAGGCGAGGAGATCGAGGGCATCCCCGCCGGCGAAGAGCACGACCCGATGACCGCGCTCCTCGAGCGCGCGGAGGATCGTCAGCGCCCGCGAGGCGTGCCCGCGACCGCGCCCGTGGACGAAGTGGGCGACCGTCGCCATCGGCTCAGTGATCGAAGGCCGGACGCGGCATCGAGTCGCTGATCATCCGGTCGCGCATCTTGTTGCGCGAGCGATCGATGACCCGCTTGTAGTGGCCCCAGATCACCTCCTGCGCGTGCTCGTGGGTCCAGTCCTCGGCGTAGCGACGACCGGTCGCCGCCATCTTCTGGCGCCGCGCGGGATCCCCCATCAGCTCGACGACGGCCTCGTACCAGGCCCTGTGATCGTCGGAGGGGAGGACCCAGCCGGTCTCGTTGTGGCGGACGATCTCGCCGGGGCCGCCCTGGTCGGCGACCAGCGCCGGCACCCCAGAGGCGAGCGACTCGAGGACGACGTTGCCGAAGGTGTCGGTGGTCGAGGGGAAGACGAAGAGGTCGGCCGAGGCGAAGGCCCGGGCCAGATCGCCGCCGCGGAGATAGCCGGTGAAGGCGACCGGATAGCCCTCGAGCTCCGCGCGCATCTCGTCGAGGTTCAGCCCCTCGCCGACCACCGCGAGCTCGAGGTCCTCGCCCGCGTCGATGAGCGACTTGAAGAGCTGGGTGAGGAAGGGGATGTTCTTCTCGACCGTCACCCGGCCGACGTAGAGCAGCGTGTTCTCGCCGCGCAGGCCGTAGGCGCGGAAGAAGCTCGGGTCGCGCAGGCGGGGGTGGAAGATCTCGGCGTCGACGCCCCGCGGGATCACGTGGATCTTCTCCTGGCGGATCCCCTGGCGGGCGATCAGCTCGCCGGCGGCGTAGCTCGGGACGAAGACGTTCTCGACCGCGTTGTAGAAGAGCCGGGCGTAGCCCCGGACGATCCGCTCGACGGTCCGGTCACGGAGGCGGATCGACGCGTACTCGACCACGTTGGTGTGGTACTGGCCGACGACCGGCAGGCCGAAGAGGTAGCTCGCGCAGAGCGCGATCACCCCGAGCGGACCCGGCGACGAGACCTGGATCAGATCGATCTCGTTGGCGTCGAGCCAGCGGAGCACGTCCACCAGGCTCGGCCAGCCGAGCATGATCTCGTCGTCGATGAAGAGGGGGAAATTGCCGATGGTCTTGAAGCGGGCGATCCACGGCGGCTCCGCCTCGGCGATCGGCTTGCCGGTCTCGATCCCGCAGAGGTGGACGCCGTGGCCCTTCTTGCGCAGCTCGGCGACGATCCGCCGCAGGCCGAGGTTGACCCCGTTCACCTCGTCGAGGGTGTCGGTGAAGATCGCGACGTTGCGCCGCTTCTCCAGCGGCGTCGGCAGCTCGAGCCACTGGTAGAGCGCCCCCGCCCGGCGCCGCTCCTGGAAGTAGAAGCGGTAGCCGAAGTAGTACGGCATGTTGAAGAGCGTCAGGCGGATGAGCGTCGGGATCTCGTCGATCAACGCCTCCGGGTCGAAGCTCTTGGCGCCCTCGCGGATCTGGTCGAAGGTCGCCCGGAACGCCTTGTTCAGGGTGTCGTGGATCAGGTTGAAGATCTCGTCGTGGATCCCCGGCTGGTGGCCCTCGGCGAAGATCCGCTCCTTCGTGATCTCCTTGTCGGCGCCGATCACCGTCGCGATCGCGGCGGGGATCAGGCGCTGGAGCACCGGCGGCAGGCTCTCCGGATCCTCCGGCAGCTCCTTGGTCCGGAGCACGTCGATCAGCTGCATGTAGGTCTGGTTGTCGCGGTTCGAGTGCCGCGACAGGTAGTTGATCGCGTGGATGTAGGTCGTGTGGGCGTAGGAGCGGCCGGTCTTCTCGAAGCCGATCGTCTCGCCGCGACGATCGAGGATCGCCGCGCGGATCCCCTCGAAGGTCGCCTCGCCCCGGTACTCCATGTAGGCGCGGGCCATCGTCACGCCCGAGTGATCGTCGGAGCCGGCGGTCAGGCCCCAGCCGCGGGTGCCGCAGCTCGGGGCGATGTCGTAGTCGTTGGCCCAGCGCTCGAGGGTCGCCGGCTCCAGGCGGGTGACGAGATCGCGGAGGAGCTGCTCGTGGCTCGGGTCCTTCTGACCGTTGATGAGCTCGATGTTGTCGAAGAGGAGCAGCGACTTGCGGAGGATCTCCGGGCCTAAGCGGAGGTTCACCGCCGAGAGCGGGTGGGCGAGCGAGTGGAGGATCTTCTCGCTGCGGAGGTAGCTCGCCAGCTCGTAGATGTTGTAGCGGAGGCGCTGGAGCTCGCGGTGCTGGGACTCGGTGATCCCGTAGGCGAGGACGTGGACGATGCAGCCGTTCTCCGGGAAGCGGGCCGAGACCTCCTCGGAGAGGAAGACATGGGGGCCCAAGTGGGCGATCTCCAGACATCCGTCGATCGCGTCGTGGTCGGTGATCGTCACCGCCGTCATCCCCCGGGCGAGCAGACGATCGTGGATGTCCTTCGGCTCCGAGTAGCACTCGTGGACCTCGAGGGCCTGGAGGACCATGGGCTTCATGTTCCCCGAGAACTTCGAGTGAACGTGAAGGTCAATCCGCTGCTGGTTCGGGTCTTGAGCGATGTTCACGACGGGCTCCGGTCGATCAGGGGGCGAGGCAATACGGGGCCTGACGTCGCTGATTTGCCACGAAATTCCCGAACACGGGAGGAAAGAACCGAAAAAAGCACGCGGGCCGCCTCCTCGTGGCCTTTCAAGTGACTCCGGTCACAAAAACATGAACATCCGAACAGGACTCCATGCGATGTCTGTCGCCGTATACCCCCACCCCAGGGCGCGACTGGGGGCGTCCGCGAGCGCCAGCACTTGACGCACCTGGACCGGCGTGCACCATGACATCGGCGAAGCGCCGAACGACGCCGCGCGAGACCTTAATGGAGCACGAGCTACCTGCGCGGCCTGACGCCGATGCCGACGAGGAGATCCGCCGTGACTCCAAGGACCTGCAGCGCGGGTTCGTCATCAACCTCTTCGGCTACATCTTCAAGATCGCCTACGCCGGTCTCCTGGTGGCGACGATCCGCCTCTACGGACCGGAGCGCTTCGGCGTCTTCTCGGTCGTCCAGGCCTCGCTCTACCTGGCCCTGCGGAGCTGCTCCTTCGGCTTTGAGAAGGGGATCCTCTGGTGGGTCAACCAGCCCGAGGCGAAGGGCCGAGCGTGGCGCGGGCTAAGGCCGGTCATCACCCTGACCTGGATCGCCTCGTCCCTGGTCGCGGTCCTCCTCGCGGTCGCGGGCGGGCCCCTGATCGCCGAGTGGGCGGGCTCGGAGTCCGCCGCGGACGAGCTGCGGTGGATGGCCTTCGCGCTGGTGCCGATGACCCTCATGGACATCCTGATCCACGCCTCGCTCGGCAAGCGCAGGCTCGAGGCTCAGGTCTTCGTCCGCGAGGGGCTGGCCTCCCTGACGCTGGTCCTCGCCGCTGTCGTCTTCTTCTACGTCGGCATCGAGCAGGGCCTCGCCCTCGCCTTCGTCACCTCCAACCTCGTCGGCCTCGCCGGGGCGCTGTGGGTGTTCAAGCGGGCCTACAAGGACGAGCCGCGGTCGGCGGGGACCCACGCGTTCAAGGTCCCGAGGTCGCTGCTGCGCTACGCGACGCCGATGTGGCTCAGCGAGGTCTCGACCTCCGCCCTCCTGCGGATGGACGTCTACCTCCTCGCCGCCCTCTCCGATCCGAAGACGGTCGGCGTCTACTCGGCCTGCGTCCAGCTCGGCAACACGATCCGCCAGGTCCGCCGCTCCTTCGACCCGATGGTCCTGGCGATCGTCGCCGAGATCGGGGTCTCCCGCGACCGCCGTCGCCTCGCCGCCGGGCTCTCCCAGGCGACCGTCCTGGTGATGGGGATCCAGGGGCTGATCTTCGCCTTCATGGTCTGCTTCGCCGACTGGCTGATGCCGCTCCTCGGCGACGGCTTTGAGTCGAGCGCGATCGCGGTGCTGATCCTCTGCTCCTTCTGGATGGTCGACGGGGTCTTCGGCCTCCACGGGATCATCGTCGCCGGCTACGGTCGCACCGAGCTCTCGCTGCTCAACGTGCTCGTCACCCTCGGCGCCCTCGCCAGCCTGATGCCGATCCTCGTGCCGCCCTACGGCCTCGAGGGCGCGGCCTTGGCGGTCGGCCTCGCCTACCTCATCCGCAACGTCCTCCAGGTGACCGAGTCGCGGCTGATCACCGGCACCTGGGGCTACACCCGCGAGGTGCTCTGGCTGGTCCTGATCGCCGGCGCCGGCGCGGCCGTGCTCGGCCTCTCCTGGCTCGGGATGGCCCCCCTCGGCGACGTCTACTCCCGCGTCGGCGCCTTCATCGGCTTCCTGATGGTCGCGGTCCCGGGCGCCTTCTGGCTCCACACGAGCGGTCGCCTGAACCTGACGCCGCGACGCTGAGCGCAGCTCCCATGTCGGCGCCCGGGTCGTCCCAGCCTGCCCCCCTTCCTGTCCTGCCCCCGGCACGTCTCCCCCGTGGAGCCCCAGAGCGCCGACGCCCCGGGCCCGAGCTCAATCTGCCCGGAGGGTCACCTGGGCGGGGCCGAGAGCCGAAAGAGCGCGCCCGCGCGCTCCCGATCGACCTCCTCAGGGGCGAACGCCGGGCGCGGCCCGCTGACTGAGCGCGGTCGTGCCGACGGCCGCCGCCGCCGGAGCGCCCCAGACGATGTTGCCGCGGAAGCCGACGAAGAACATCCCCGAGGGGTAGACGCGGGCGACCTCGCTGACGTCCTCGCGGGCCAGCGGCGAGTCGTACTGGCCGCCGATGATCAGGGCCCCGAAGCCGCCGAGGCCGAAGCCGACGTCCGCGGTCACGCCGATAGGCGATCGGCGGGTGGCGATCACCCCGTCCATGTTCTCGGTGGTCAGGCGGAAGGTCAGCGCCGAGCTGAGCTCCAGCGTCGGCGCCCAGCGTCCGCGGCCGAACCAGTAGCGCATCGCCAGGCCGGCGTTGCCCCAGAGGGTCTTGCTGTCGCTGACGATCACGCCGCCCTTGGGGCCGAGCGAGAGCCGGGTGTAGCGGTACTTGCCGTGGGTCTCGACGACACCGGGGAGGTTGACCCAGACGTCGTACTGCGAGCGCCCCGAGTGCCAGCGAGAGATCGCGTCCGAGGCGGGGCTCCCCTGCTGGACCCGATAGGCGTAGGCGCTGGTCGCGTTGACCTCGACGTTGAACGTACAGGTCGGATCGGCGATGAGGCAGCGCCAGCGGGCCCTCTGCGGGGCCTCGGTCGGCAGCGGCGGGAGGTCGTAACGATCGCGGAGCGCGGCCATGTCCGCGTCGGTGTAGAAGGGCGGACCCTCGGCGGCGACAGGCGTCGGCGCCACCGGGGTCTCCGCCGGCTCGGTGACCGTCGGCACGTTGTCTCCGGCGGACGCGGCCACCGGCGCGGGCTCCATCGCCGGCGCAGGCTCGGCCTCCGCGGTGGTGACCGGCTCGGCCTCCGCGGTGGCGACCGGCTCGGACGCGGCTGCCGGTGCGGCTGCGGAACTGCCGGGCGCGGGCTCTGTCGCGACCGCCGGCTCGAGGCCGAGAGCCAGGCCAAGGCCAAAGACCGTCGTCAGCATCACAGGGCACCCCCCGCGAGCAGACCCAGGGCGATCAGCGTGGCCACGGGCGCCGCCGCGATCCCGTGACCGCGGAAGCCGAAGGCTAGGCGGGTGTCCCGGTCGAGGAAGTCTGCGGCGACGAAGAGCGCACCCCAACCGCCGACCCCGAGGGCGACGTCGGCGTGGGTGCCGAAGAAACGATCGGTCGAGTTGAGCACCGTCGACCGGACCACCCCGAGCGAGAAGTCGAGGTGGAAGGCGTGACGCTTCTGGCTGAGCCAGACCTGGTTGAGCAGGGCGACGCGGGTGCCGTTGGTGAAGGCGACGTCGACGAGCTCGGGGTTCGCGCTGCCGATCGTCGACGACGACGAGGCGACGGTCCCCGACGAGCGGACGTAGGAGCCGACCACGCCGACGCTCCACGGGTGCCAGCGCTTGCGCAGCAGGGTCACCGGGCGGACCGTAAATCCGCCGCGGAAGGAGAACTGGGTCATCGGCAGGTCAACGCCGCGATCGCCCGCGATCGCGTTGATACCCGCGCCGACGTCCGCCGAGGCGATCAACGCGGAGCGGCACGCGGCGGCCTCGACGAAGCAAAATGTGCCTGACCCGAGGGACAGGAATGGCGGGCTCTCTCGCCGCCGATCGCTGACCGACATGGTGTCGGAGGGGGGCTCGGGCTCGTAGGCGGGGCCGTACTCCGGCGGGATCTCGCCGCGCCGCGGGGCTGCGCCGGTGTCCTGTCCTTGGCCGCGCGGCTCAGCCGAGGAGAAGCCGGCTGTGCTCGACGCGCTCGGGGCGATGGCCGCGGCCTCCTGGGCCTCCGGCCCGGGCGTCTCTGTCGGCGCAGGCGTTGCGCTGCTCGCCGCTGACGTGCTCGCCGCTGACGTGCTCGCCTCCGTCGGCGCCGCGCTCTCGGTCGCGACCTCTCCACCGGAGACCCCTACGCTCTCAGAGGCCGTCGACTCCGACGTCGTGCTCGAGCTGACGTCCGCGGGCTCACCTGGGGCGAGCGCTCCGACGAGGAGGTACGCGAAGAGGTTGGAGGAAGCGACGAGCACCGAGCTGCCCCCAGGATGCGCCATTTCCCGGGGGACTTACAACCGCTCAAGAGAGCAAAGGTGCCGCCGCCCCAGGACGGCGACGCGAGCACCGCCTCCCGCCCCCGCGACCCCCGTGCGCTACAACCGCATCCGACCAGGCGGGCTCAGGAGACCCGTAGGCACCCCTCGCCCCCCCTCGCCCCTCCCGGAGGCCTCGCAGGCCGCAGGTCCGCCGCCGGAGCGCACACCCAGGGAGCCGACGCTCGGCCTCCAGCGACGACCTTGGCCGGTCGCCCGTGGGGTTTCACCGCGACGCTCGCAGCCCATGCGTGGTCGGTCACGCCGGCCGCGGACGCCGCGGGTGACGACCCCGCTAGGAGGCGGACTCGATGCGGTCGACCGCCCGCCACAGCGAGCGCATGACCTGAACGCCGAGGATCTTCGAGGTCGCCGCTTGAGCCTCTTCCCAGGCCGGGGCGACCTCGCGGAGGAGCTTGGCGCCCTTGGTCGTGATGTGGATCGCGTGGGAGCGGGCGTCCTCCAGGCTGAGCAGCTCGAGCCAGCCGTTTTGACACATCCGCTCGACGTTGCGAGAGACCGTCGACGCGTCCATGTGCATCCGCTGCGAGAGCTCGTTCGGAGTGATCCCGCCGCTGTCCATCACCACGACCATGGTGTTGAGCTGGGCGATGCGGATCCCGTAGGGCCGCAACGCCTCGTCGTAGATCCGAGTGATCGCACGGTTGATCACGCGAAGGCGATACGCGGCGCATTCGCCTGTAATTCGCTCCGCAATCGCCTCTGCGTGCGGTTTCGCGCGTTTCCCGCCCATCTCTAGGCATTCTATAGGAGGGCCCTCTGCGGTCAACCAGAGAACTGCGTCCAGGACCGCGCTAGTGCTGGGTACGCGCGGTTTTGTAGATGCAACCAAAGGACCCTGTTCGAGGGGACAGGAGACCCGCGAAGCCGCCCACGACGCGCATCCGTGCCCGGTCCACCACAACCCCTGCCCCCCTAATTTGGCGGTCTGCCAACGCTGGGTAGGATGACCCTCCTTGCCCGCCGAACCGCCCGCATCGGCCGCCCCGCGGACGCCGACCCCCGCGCTCTGGACCGGCTCCACCTACTTCGCGGAGGGGCTGCCGTGGTCGATTCTGCACCAGATCGCCGCCGAGTTCTTCACCGCGATCGGCCTCCCCGCGCGCCAGGTCGGGTACACATCCGCGCTTCACCTGACGAGCACGCTCAAGTTCGTCTGGAGCCCGCTGGTCGATCTCTTCGGCACCTTCCGCCAGTGGATGATCGCGACCCAGGCGGCGATGGGCGTCGCCGTCGGCCTCGTCGCCCTCCTCGCCCAGCAGCTGAGCGGCGGCGGCGACACGACCTTTATCTGGCTCGTCCTTGTCGTCATCGGCGTTCTCTCGGCGACCCATGACATCGCCTGCGACGGCTACTACATGGACGCCCTCGGCAAGGACGACCAGGCCCGCTACTCCGGGATCCGCGTCGCCGCCTTCCGGGCGGCGATGCTGGTCGGCTCCTCCGGCCTCGTCTACCTCGGCGGCCGCGTGAGCTGGCTTCTGGCCTTCGGCGCCGCCGCGGCGATCCTCGGCGGGCTCGCGCTCTTCCACCGCCTGATCCTCCCGCGCGGCAGGACCGAGACGGGCGCCGAAGACGGGAGCGCGGAGCTCCAGACCTCCGAGAAGCCGGCGCCGGAAGGCAGCCACGAAGACAGCCACGAAGACAGCCACGAAGAAAAGGCCGTCGGCCACATCGTCGACGCCTACCTCTCCTTCCTGACCCAGCGGCGGGCCTTCTACGTCCTCGCCTTCATCATCTCCTTCAAGCTGGGCGACGCCTTGATGTTCAGCATGTCGAAGGTGCTCTTCCGCGAGCTCGGCGTGACCACCGAGGTCCGCGGCGTGATCAACGGCTTTGGCACCGTCGCCGGGATCGCGGGGGCGATGCTCGCCGGGGCCTGGATCGGCCGCGTGGGCCTGCGCCGAGCGCTGGTGCCGATCGCCCTGGCGATGGCGGTGAGCGAGCCCCTCTACCTCCTCCTCGCCTCCGACACGATAGGCCTCGGGATCGCCGCGGGCGCGGGCGTCCCCTCGCCGCTCCTGAACCTCCTGGAGCCCTCGCACGCGGCGGTCGCTGGGATCCTGATCCTGGAGCAGCTCTTCGGCGGGATGGCGACCGCGGCCCAGATGGTCTTCATCATGCGCCGCTGCCACCCCGACCACAAAGCGGCGCACTTCGCCTTCGCCACCGCCCTCTACGCCCTGGCCCAGACCCTCACCGGCACCTACAGCGGGCTCTTCTACGAGCTCCAGGGGCCGATGACCTTCTTCGGCCTCGCCAGCCTCGTCTGCGTCCCCTGCCTCCTCCTCCTGCCGCTGGTCCCGATCGAGGCGAGCTCGCAGGCGAAGTGAGCTATCGTCCGCCGGTGGCCGAGGAGCGCACGACCGAGGACCGCACGACCGAGGACCGCACGACCGAGGAGCGCAGAGCCCGAGCGGACGCCCTCCGCCGACGTCTCGGGCTCCTCCTCGCCCCCATCGCCTTCGTCGCCCTGCTCGTCGCCCCCCTCGGCCTCGATCCGCCCGCCCACCGCCTCGCGGCGATCGTCGCCCTCGCGGTGATCCTCTGGGTCAGCGAGGCGATCCCGCTGGCGGCGACCGCCCTCCTCGCCCCCTCCCTCGCCGTCGTCATGGGCGTCGCCACGGCGCAGGACGCCCTGGCGCCGATCGCCAGCCCGCTCATCTTCCTCTTCTTGGGCGGCTTTATGATCGCCCGCGGGCTCCAGACCCAGGGCATGGATCGCCGCGCCGCCCTCTGGCTCCTCAGCCGCGACTTCATCGGCGGCCGCCCAGGCCGGGTCCTCATCGCCCTCGCGGTCGCCGGCTTCATCGGCTCGATGTGGATCTCGAACACCGCGACCGCGGCGATGCTCCTGCCGGTCGCGCTCGGGCTGGTCGCGGCGATCGACGCCTTTGTCCCGGGCGACCAGGACCGGCTCCACGAGTCGGTCCGCCGCTACGGCTCCGGGATGGTCCTCGCCCTCGCCTACGCCTGCTCCCTCGGCGGGATGGCGACGCCGATCGGCACCGCCCCCAACGTCATCGCCCTCGACCTGCTGGATCGCCAGGCGGGGATCCACCTCGACTTCTTCGAGTGGATGAGCTTCGCCCTGCCGGTCGCGCTCACCTGTCTCATCGGCCTGCTCCTCTGGATCCGCGTCCGCTATCCAGCGCCGATCGAGCGGATCGAAGGGCTGACGGCCGCGGTCGAGGAGCAGCAGAGAGAGCTCGGCCCCCTCAGCCGCGGCGAGACCCGCTCCCTCCTCGTCTTCGCCCTCGCGGTCATCGGCTGGCTCGCCCCTTCGATCATCGGCCTCGCCCTCGGCGGAGAGCACCCCACGACCCTCTGGGCCCGCGCAGGACTCAATGAGGGGATCGTCGCCGTTCTCGCGGCGAGCCTCCTCTTCATCATCCCCAGCGGCAAAGGCGACGGCGAGCCGGTGCTCCCCTGGAGCGAGGCCATACGGATCGACTGGGGCACCCTCTACCTCCTGGGCGGCGGCCTCGCCCTCGGCAAGCTGATGTTCGACACCGGGCTCGCGGCGGCCCTCGCTGACGGCGCCCTGACCCTCGCCGGCCCGATCGCCGACTCCCCGCTCGGGCTCCTCGCGCTCGCGACCCTGCTGATGACCTACCTGACGGAGATCGCAAGCAACACCGCGACCACCAGCATGATGGTCCCGGTGCTCCTGGCGATCGCGACCAAGCTCGGGATCGACCCCCTGCCGATGATCCTCTGCGTGACGCTGGCCGCCAGCAACGCCTTCATGCTCCCGGTCTCGACCCCGCCCAACGCGATCGTCTACGGCAGCGGTCACATCCGCCTCGGCGAGATGCTCCGCACCGGCTTCGCCCTCGACCTCCTCGGCTTCTTCGTCATCCTCGCCTGCGGCGCGCTGCTCCTGCCGCTGCTCGGGCTCGGCTAGGGGCTCGAACGAACGCGCTCCTTGACGCGCTCCGCAGGCACTGCGACCCTCCTTGATCGAATGTGGCGGGTCGGGACATTCTCGTGCGCGCTCCTCATGGCGTGCTCTGGGAAGGGCTCCGATGAGAGCGCGACCACCGGATCGTCGGGGAGCGCCGGGACGACGGCGATGGGCTCGACCAGCACCGGCCCTGCCGCGACCTACTGCGAGAACCTCGGCGGTCCCTGTGAGGAGAGCGAGAACGACGAGAACTGCCTGAAAACGGAGGACGCGTCGTACTGCGCGTACCACCAAGAGTGCCTCGAGTGGGGCCCCGGAGGTTTTCCAGGTCGCTGCAACGAGACCCCCCATGAGTTCCAGAGCATCTGCACCTGGCAAGGCGACGACCGCCCGAGCCCGTGCATCCTCAAATGCGCGCAGACCGAAGATTGTCCCGAGGAGGGGATGGTCTGCACCCCCTGCCCCGCGCCCTTCGCCAACGCGTGCGACTCCCTCGGCTCGCCCGGGTCCAGCGGGCCGAACATGTGCGCTTGGCCGAACGGGGCCTGAGCCCCGTAGCGTCAGGCCTTGGGCGCCAGCGCCGGAGGGCCGAAGCGGCGCGACCAGAGCGCCCAGGAGCCGGCGATCGTCAGCCCGGCGATCAGGTGCCAAACGCCCCACCAGGCGGCGATCAGGGCGGCTCCGCCGATCCCGTCGAAGAAGGTGAAGATCAGCACCAGGCCGAGGCCGCTGTTTTGGATGCCGACCTCGATCGTCAGCGCCCGACGATCGGCGCGGCTCAGCCGACCTGCACGACCGAGCAGGTTGCCGAGGGAGAAGCCGCAGGCGTTGTGGAGGGCGACGATGCCGATGAGGGCGCTGATGTGGGCGACGAAGTGGGACCAGTTCTTCGCCAGCGCGCCGGCGATGAAGATCCCGAGGAAGAGGAGGGAGAGCCAGCGCATCGGCCTGCGCAAGTACCCGGCGATCTTCGGCCTCTTGGCGGCGACGGTCATCCCGAGGGCGAGCGGCAGCCCGAGGATGAGGCCGATCGTCATGACCATGTCGCCGGTGTCGAGGGCGACGTCGGTGAGGAGCGCGGCGATCCCTGGATCGCGGGTCCCCCACAGGGCCAGGTTGAACGGGGTCATGACGATCGCCGCCAGGGTCGTGATCGCGGTCATCGTGATCGAGACCCCCGTGTTCCCGCCGCCTAGATGAGTGATCACGTTGGAGACGTTGCCCCCGGGACAGGAGGCGACGATCAGCATCCCGAGGCCGACGCTCGGCTGCGGCTCCAGGAGGACGATCAGGGCGAAGGTCAGCGCCGGCAGGAGGACGAGCTGGCCTGTGAGGCCGATGAGCACCGCCCGCGGCTCCCGGAGGATCCGGCGAAAGTCGTCGATCCGAAGATCGAGCGCCACCCCGAACATGATGAGCCCGAGGATGACGTTGAGCACCACGAGGCTCTCGGGCTCAAAGGCGAGGCGGACCTGATCAAGCGCGTCCATGCGTGTCCTCTTGTGTCGGCGAGCCGTGGGGGTCCTGCGCGCTCTCGCAGCGAGCTCCGTCGCCTATCCCGCCGGGCCGCGACGATCGACCCCCGCTCGGCGACAGCGGAGCGTCGCGACGGCTCGTCGCGCGCACCTCGGCGGGGTCGAGAGGGGGCATCATTCGGCCTCAGGGCGCGTGTTTGACCAGGAGAACGTCGGTGTCGAAGTTGTCGATGACCGCGACCGTGCCGATCGTGACGCTGTTGTCGTCGCCGTCGACCGCGACCGCCTCGGCCGTGTCGTCACCGCTGCCGGCCCCGTCGATCGTCCGGGTCCACAGCTCAGCACCGTCCCCGTCGAGCTTGCGGATCCAGACGTCACGGCCCTGGCCCGCGACCTCCTCGTGGCCGACCGCGACGATCTCCCCGCCGCTGGTCAGGGCGATCCCGCTCACGCCGTCATCGCCGCTCATCGCCCCGTTGATCGTCTGGGTCCAGACCTCGTCACCGTCCGCGCTGTAGCGGGCGATCCACGCGTCGCCGAGAGCGGCGTCGCCGAAGTCGAGGCGCCCGCCGACGGCGATCCAGCCCTCTTCGCTGACCGCGATCGCGCCGCCCCAGTCGGCCCCGTTCGCGGGACCGTCGACCTTGACGCTCCAGACCTCGTCTCCGCCGGCGCTGTAGCGGGCGACCCAGGCGTCGAAGGAGGTCGCGTCGGTGAACTCGCGGCCGGTGACGAAGATGTCGCCGGCGTCGTTGACCGCGACCGAGGCGATCGAGTCCGGGCCCCCGGCCTCGCCGGCGTAGGTGACCGTCCACAGCTCCTCGGCCTGGTCGTCGTAGCGGCGGAGCAGGGCGTTGGTGTCCATCCCCTCCTTGATCGTCCCGCCGCCGATGAACTGGGTCGCCGAGAACATCGCCAGCGAGGCGATGTTGTCGGTCGCCGCCCCGGTCGCCTGCCAGAGGATCTGACCGTTCGGGTCGCACTTGCTCAGCCAGAGCACCGAGCCCGAGTTGGCGTCGAGGGTCTGGCGCCCGGCGACCACCATAAAGCCCGCGTCGTCGCCGGCGATCGCGACGCCCTGGTCGTTGAGGTTGACGCCGCCGTCGTAGTTGCGGGTCCAGATGCTGATCCCGATCGGATCGTACTTGCGGATGAAGACGTCGTTCTTGGCGAAGGGATCGAGCACCGTCGCGACGATGTAGATGTTGCCCGCCGCGTCGGTGGCGACGTCATAGCCCCGGTCGAGGTCCTCGTCGCCGCCGTCGATCGTCTCCTGCCACCAGGCCTCGCCGGCGAGCAGCGTGCAGTCCGCCTCGCAGCCGTCGCCCCCCTCGTTGTTGCCGTCGTCGCACATCTCCCCGGGCTCGATGACACCGTTGCCGCAGACCGCAGGCCCGGTCGTCTCCGTCGGGTCCGTCTCCGTCGTCTCGGTCGGATCGGTCTCCGTCGTCGTCGGCAACGTCGTCGTCGTCTCCCTCGTCGAGCCGCTCGTCTCGGTCGGGTCGACGGTCGTCGTCGGCGCGGTCGTCGTTCCAGTGGTCGACTCCGTCCCCGCCTCGGTGTCTCCGCCACCGCCGGTGCAGGCGAGCGCGAGCAGGAGGGGCGCGAACACCCCGAGGATCGGAGACACGCCCGAGGGGCCGCGGTGGAGGGCGCGCCCCCTCTCATCGCACACTATTAAGCTACGCATGCTGACCACGCTAGGTCAGACGCGACATCGCTGGCAAGCCGCGGCGTGCCAGCTCGCCAGTCGGCGAAGGCCCAGCCACGCCGGCCCAGTCGGCGAAGGCCCAGCCACGCCGGCCCAGCCACGCCGGCCGTCGCCGCTGCGGTGAAAACCTCCGCGATGACCCGACAACGCCGCGTCGCGCCGAGACCGAGCGAGAGGCGGCGCCAGGACAGCGGTCCTCGTCATCGCAGACCCCACGAGGCTCGAAGCAGAGCGGTCTGTGCCGCCCGCGGCCGCGACTGCCCGATCGGCCACCCTCCGGCCGTGCGCGATCCCGAGATCTCCGACGAGCGCGGTGAGCACAGACCGCGTCGCGACGCCGACGAGACTTTCCCCGCCCCGAAGGCCGCCGTGAAAGCCGAGGCCAGAGCGCCCCCCGGGCCCGGTTCATGGTAACAAACCAGCCTTGGAGGGACCGTGTACCACGACTTTATGATCCTCGGCGGAGCCGGCCTTGTCGGCACCCAAGTCGTCCGTCACATCGTGAAGGTCATGAGCCCGCGGCGTATCGTCGTCGGCTCCCTGCTCGAGCAGGAGGCGCGGGACGCCTGCGCCCGCTTCGAGGCCGAGTTCGGTGATGACGTCTGCTTTGTCCCCGCGTGGGGCAACCTCTTCGTCTCAGCCCAGCTCGCCCACACCAGCCGGGGCCAGCTCCTGAGCGCGAAGGAGCACCGGGCAGCGCTCCTGGGCGCCGTCTACGGCGACTTCGAGGTCGCCTATCGCGAAAACCACCTGGTCCAGATGATCCGTCACCATCGCCCCGAGGTGATCGTCGACGCGGTCAACACGGCGACCGGCTTCTCCTACCAGGACATCTTCGACGGTGCGGCCAAGGTCCAGGAGTGGATCGGCGAGGACGGCTTTGATCCGGCCGGCACCGACGACCTCGAGACCTTCCTGCTCTCGCAGTCGGTCCCGCAGCTCATCCGCCACGTCCGCTTTGTCCACCGCTCGACCACCGAGTACGGCACCCGCGTGTACCTCAAGGTCGGCACCACCGGCACCGGCGGCATGGGGATGAACATCCCCTACACCCACTCCGAGGATCGCCCCTCGCAGAAGCTCCTCGCCAAGAACGAGGCGGCCTTCGGCCACACCGGGCTCCTCTTCCTCCTCGCCCGGACCCCGGGCGCGCCGATCGTCAAGGAGGTCAAGCCGGCGGCGATGATCGGCTACCGCGCCGTCGAGGTCCGCAAGGTCAGCGACAAGCACCAAAACTCCGACCTCTACCGGCCGCAGGAGGTCAGCCTCAGCGCCGGCGAGCGCTTGGAGCTGCGCGACTCCGCCGACAGCTACGAGAATGACGGCGAGCTCCGGGTCGCGATCGTCGACACCGGCGAGAACGGCGTCTTCACCCGCGGCGAGTTCTCGGCGATCACCGCCTTCGGCCAGATGGAGTACGTCACGCCGGAGGAGATCGCGGCGCTGGTCGTCCGCGAGCTCCGCGGCGCGACCACAGGGCGCGACATCATCTCCGCCCTCGACGGCGCGGTCCTGGACCCGAGCTACAAGGCCGGGCTCGTCCGCGGGGTCGCGCTCAAGGACCTGGAGTCGGTCGAGCAGGCCTCGCTCGAAGAGGGCGACGCCGCCCCGTCGATCGCCCTCGGCCGCTTGGGCCCGCCGGAGCTCTCCAAGCTCCTCTTTGAGGGCGCGCTCCTCTACCACGTCTACGGCTCGCTGACGGCGATCAGCGAGGACACCCGCCCGACCACGGAGGGCGTCCAGGAGATGGCCGAGGCCCTGACGCCGACCCAGGTCGGCCGCCTCGCCCCCTCGATCGGCATCCCGGTGCTCATGCCCGACGGCAAGACCCTCCTCCGCGGCCCGCGGATCAACGTCCCGGAGCTCCTCGGCCGGAGCACGACCGTCGCCCTCAGCGGCGACTCCGTCGACGTCTGGGCCCGCAAGGGCTGGGTCGACCTCCGCCCGAGCAACCTCAAGACCTGGCGCGAGCGGGCTGGGCGGATGGTCCAGGCCCGCACCGATCTCCGCCGCGCCGGCTCGGCCGCGGCGACGATCCACTCCTACATGAGCGATCGTTTCGACATCGGCGAGGTCGTCGCCTGGATCTTCAACAACGAGATGGGCGGCAACCGGGTCAAGTAGGCCGCGCCTAGACCCGCGACGAAGAGCGCCGGGCTCGGTCTACGAGCTCCGCGCTCTTCTCTTTGGTCGCTGGTCTTTGGTCGCTGGTCTTTGGTCGCTGGTCTTTGGTCGCTGGTCTTTGGTCGCTGGTCTTTGGTCGCTGGTCTTTGGTCGCTGGTCTTTGGTCGCTGGTCTTTGGTCGCTGGTCGCTGGTCTTTGGTCGCTGGTCTTTGGCTTCTGGTCTTTGGTTTTGGCCGATGCGCGCCGCGACGGCTCGCGGCTTCACGACCCTGCGAGCCGGAGCTCAGTCCGCCGCGTCGAGCTCGTCCTCTTCGCGGAGACGGATCGGCGTGACCAGCGACTCGTCAGCGCCGGAGGAGTTATCGCGGTAGAACTCGCGGATCCGGTCCATGTCCGCCCGCACATCCCCCGTCAGCGTGATCGTCGGACCGAGGATGATCCGCCGCTCCTTGAAGTGGATCGCGACCATCAGCACCGGAACGTCCGCAGCGCGGGCGATGTGATAGAAGCCGCTGCGCCAGTGGGAGCGGCGCTTGCGGGTGCCCTCGGGGCCGAGCGCGAGGACGAAGTGATCGTTGGCCGCGAACTGGGCGGCGATGTCGGCGACGACGTTGCTCGCGTTCGCGCGATCGACCGCGATCCCGCCGAAGTAGCGGAAGATCGGCCCCCGCAGCCCTCTCAGGTTCTCCGGCTTGGAGAGGAAGCGGAGGCGGATCTTGAGGTAGGGGAGCGCCGCGAGGAAGACCACACCGTCCCAATTGGACGTGTGCGGCGCGCCGATGACCACGTATTTGTCGAGCGCCGGCAGCTCCCCCTCGATCCGCCAGCGGATCGTCTTGAGGATGGCGCGAGAGAGGAGGTTGAGCATCGCCTCGCATGAGTCTCTGCGACCGCAAGGGGGAAGTCCAGCCGGGAGGCCCGACCGCGCAGGGGCTCCTCGACCTCGGCGAGGCCGCGGTCGTGCAAGCCTGCGCACGCGACTACGGGCGGCCCGAGAGACCCGCCTCAGCTCCTCCGCGGTCGCCGACGACGGCAGCGGCGGCGTCAGCGGGGGGACGCGCGCCCTCGCTCCTCTCCGCCTCGTCGACCCCGAGCCCCGCCTCAAGCGGTCCGAAGGGCCATCTTCGAGGACTCTCGGCGGGCCTGCGAAGGGCTCGCGGGCGCGCCCCTGAACCCCTCACGGAGCCCAAAGACGTAGGCTCCAGCCCCCGTGGAGACGACCTTCGTCGGTGTATCCTCCGGGCCATGGATCGCCCCAGCGACCGCCGCCTCCTCGGACCTTCCCTCGCAGCCCTCGCCCTCGCCCTGGTGACCGGCCTCGCCTGCGGCGACGATGCCACCTGCGGCGGTCTCGACGGCGAGGTCTCGCCGCGCTGCTCGGTCTTCCAGACCGAGCCCACGACCGCTACGAACTCCTCCGTTTCGGACTCCTCCTCCACGGGCGACACCGACACCGACACCGACACCGACACCGACACCGGCGTCGACACCGAGGACTCCTCGACCTCCGGCCTCCCGAACCTCTGCGAGACGAACGCGATCGGCGAGTGGAACGCCTGCAAGAAGGGCCCGCTGATCGACAACTCCAAGTGCAACTGGGAGGACGACGGGATGAGCGCGGGTGAGATCACCTGCATCAGCCCCTCGAGCGGCGGCGGAAACCTCTGCTCGATCGAGCAGTGCGAGGACGCCTGTGACTGCTTCGCCCAGCCGTTGACCGGCACCGCCCCCGTCGTCTGCGCTCCTGTCCTGAACGACAACGTCAAGGGCTGCGTCCTCGACTGCGGCAGCGACCAGATCTGCCCTGACGGGATGGAGTGCTTCTCCGGCTACTGCTACTGGCCCAACGAGACGCTCTAGCGCGGAGGCGAGGTCGGACCTCACGACCCACCGAGAGACCTCCTCGGCCGGGTCTTGGCAGCGCTGATCCATGCACGTGGGGGAAGGCTCTCCTCGCCACGGGCAATGCTTGCGTGCTTGAGGTGACAGGAACAGGATCGGCGAGTCTCCGCGCGAGGTAAGGGTCCTCCCGCGGAGCCCACCCTCACCCCTCGCCCCGCGCGGTGCAGGCCGAGAGCGCGGCGCTCGGCAGTACCGACGCGAGGGCTGTCGACGATGACGCCTACGCGCCTACGCTGATCGAAGATCACCCCGCCGCGGCTCGCTTTGGCCTCGACGAGCGACACTTCGTCGCCGACCTCCGTGCATAGGGCCATCTTTTGGATAGACTGTGACCACCCGGTGAGGCCGACTGTCCCGTGGTAGCTTCGGTCGACGGAGCCTCGTACTATGTGGAGTGAAGAAAGCCCCCGCGCCGCATGTGTCGCGCTCTTGCTCGCGACCCTGACGGCCTGTAGGGCGGGGGGAGTCGATCCATCCACGACCTCGGCGACCGCGGTCGAGAGCTCCGATGTCGGCACGACGTCGGGCTCGTCGGCCTCGTCGGCCTCGTCGACCTCGTCGACCTCGGCGGGCGAGTCAGCTCCAGACGACACGGAGTCCTGCTCCTTCCTCCACTGTGGCGATGTGGGAGCGAACTGTCTACACTCCGCGACCGGCCCCCAAGCTCCCCGCTGCACAAAATGCGACGTATGGTCCCAGGACTGCCCAGAGGGGGAGAAATGCGCGGCATGGGCGAATGACGGTGGTGCCTCTTGGAATGACACGCGCTGCGTCCCCGTCGGCCCGGACGAGCCCGGGGACCCGTGCACGTTTGAGGGGAACATCAGCAGCGGTCATGACAGCTGCGAGCTTGGGTCGATGTGTTGGCACATCGACGCGGAGCTGCAGACAGGGACCTGCGTGAGCCTCTGCGGGGGCTCCTTCGACGCGCCGCTCTGCGCCGAGGGGACGTCCTGTGCGATCACAAACGAGGGAGTGCTCAACCTCTGCCTTCCGCGCTGCGACCCGCTCCTGCAGGACTGTGAGCCTGGCTGGATGTGCATCTTCGACCAAGACAGGGGCCTGTGTGTCATCGAGCCCAACTACCTGGCCGACCAGGGCGAGCCCTGTGAATATGTCAACGGTTGCAAGGCTGGGCTCGCGTGCATCGATGGCGCCGAGGTCCCAATGTGCGAGGGGCTCATGTGCTGTTCGCTCTATTGTGATCACACCCTCCCGAATGCATGCACCGGAGCGCCAGAGGTGTCCTGTCAGCCGTGGTTTGAGCCGGGGCAAGCGCCCGCCGGCTATGAGCATCTCGGGCGCTGCTCGCTCCTATGATCCCATGATCCCATGATCCGACGTTCCTGTGCGAGCGGCCCAGCGCCGCCGCAGAGACCTCTGCAGCGCCCCCTCACGGACCTCAGCGGTAGCCGCCGCGCCGCCCCTCGAGGCGCCTACCGACCTCGACCAGCGCAGTGATCCGAGTCCGCTCGGCCTCGGGATCCTCGAGCGCGCCGCGGAGGTCGATGCGGACCGAGTCCGCCGAGATGTCGAGGGCCCGCGCCCGCTCCCCCGAGACCAGCTCGGCGAGCGGGAGCTTGGACTCCGGCAGCGCCTCCCCCTGAAACCAGGAGAGGTGATAGCGGCCGTCGATCGGTCGCCCGGGGGTGAGCTCGAAGATCGTCTGATCGGGGAGCCCGTGGATGTCCCAGCCGGTCCTCACCTCGATCGCGCAGCCGTCGACGCGGCCGCGGAGCACCATCGGCCCGGGGCGGAGGCGGAGGCCCAAGGCCTGGGCAGCGCGGGCCCAGGCGGGGACGAGCTCGACCATCGAGCTCGGCGGCGGCACCTCTGTGAGGAGAGGATCGAGCGCCTTGGCCAGGGCCAGGAGGCCGTCGACGAAGATGAGCAGCGTGCTGCGGTCCTGACCGGAGTCGCGGAGCTCAAAGACCAGGCCGCGGTCGTCGGCCTGGGCCGGCAGGAGCACCGTGAGCGGCGGCCCGAGCTGCGCGCTCAGCCACCTCGCCTGATCGGGATCGCGGCTCGTGAGCGCTCCGTTCTCCGCGCTGAGGCCGATCCCGAGCTCCGGGAAGGCCAGCGCCCCGCGGAGCACGCCCCCCTCGCGCCCGCGATGCTCGCGAGAGACCGCCAGCTCGACGTCCCCGCCGCGCCAGCGGAGCACGCCGTCGGCGAAGACCAGGCCCCGAGCCTCGGCGACGCTCCTCCAGACCAGGCTGACCCGCTCCGAGCCGACCGCCAGCGGCGCTCGCACGTCGCCCTCCTCGATCACCCCCGAGGCGCGGACCGTCAGCGGGATCCAGACCTCGGGATCCCGCGACCAGGCGACCTTCGCCCGGACGTCGAGGAACCACCGCAGGGAGACGACGCCGAGCTTGAACGCCGGGACCAGGGTCTCCGGCAGGCTCAGCTTGAAGCGCTGCGGCTCCCCCTCCGCGACCACCTGGACAGGCAAGCGCCAGCTCCGCGCCTTGCGGTGATGGGTGTGTCGACCGCTGCGGAGCTCGATCGACTCGACGCCGACGAGGGCGATCTCGATCGCCCGGTAATCGTTGGTGGTGGTGTTGGAGAGGGCGACCGCGCCGCGGAGCGTCCCCCCGGGCTCGACGTCGGTCACCCCGAGGGAGACCTCGAGATAGGGCTTGGAGCCCGGCGCCCCCCCGGCCGCGGAGGCGTAGACCCGCGGGCTCGCGACCGGAGCGCTGACCTCGACGGCGACCATCTTCAGGACGAAGGAGGCCCGCGCGTCCGGCCACCAGGGGATGTCGACGTGGACCGCGATCACGTACTCGATCCGCAGATCATCGCCCTCGTAGCTCGCGGGCAGCCCGTCGGAGAGGCGAAAGGAGACCTTGTAGGTGTGCTCCCCGGCGCTCAGCTCCCCCTCCTCGGCGACCCTCGCCCGCTGCCGGAGGAACACCTGCTCATGGATGCCGCCGTCGCCCTGAGTGCGGAGCTGGCCGGTGAAGGCGCCCCGCAGCTCGACGTCGACCGCCGACACCGGGACCGCCTCGGCGCAGGAGAGGCGGAGGCTGGCGACGAACTCATCGCCCGCCCGGATCGCCCTCGGCGCGAAGAGCATGATCTCCGGGCGGCGCTTGATCAGCGGCACTGCGCGAGCATACACGAAGCGCGCGGTGTCGGCCGCAGGGTGCGGGCCGTCCCGTCGACCGCGCTGCGCGCTACGCCCTACGCCCTAAGCCCTACGCGGCCTGGGGTGGACTCCGCCGCGCAACGAACCCCCTCACCGGGCCGCAGCGGCCGGGCCGCGCGAGCTTCGACCGAGCCGAGCCCGCCAGCACGCCCCGCCAGCACGCTCAGCTCTAGGAATAGAGCGTCTCTGGCCAGAGCTTCGAGATGACCTCGCGCTGCCGGGCCTCCCGTCGCCAATAGTCGGAGTCGAGCTCCAGCCGATAGGATCCGGCGATGAACCCCTCCAGCGCCCGCTCGAGCTCGCCGACCACCGCCGCGTCCTCGATCAGCACGTTGGCCTCGTCCTCCCAGTAGCTGGCGGTGACGTCGAGGTTCGCCGAGCCGACGCTCGCGAGCACGCCGTCGACGCTCATCACCTTGGCGTGCACATAGGGGCGGATCACCCCGCCCACCGCGACGATCTCCGGCAGGGCTGGGGTCGTGTACTCGTAGGCCTCGGCGCCGGCGCGGATGAGCGGCTCCAGGCGATGCTTGGTCATGTACTCGAAGAGCACCCGAGGCAGGGGACCTGGGAGCATCTCGCCGTCGCCGCGGCGGGTCACCGCCGAGCCCGTGAGCAGCGTGACCCGGACCCCGCGGGCCAGCGCCCGCCGGAGCGCGTCGATCAGGCTGCCCAGGATCGGAAAGTCGTTGAGGATGTAGAGGTGCCGCTCGGCGCCGTCGATCATCGCCTCGTAGACCCCGAGGGTGTTGGTGTCGACGAGGCCCTCGTGGAGGATCAGGCGGGCCTTCGTCGACCCGGCGGTCGAGGGCGGCGGGAAGAGGGGATCGCCCGCCCCTTGGCCCGCCTCGCCCTTCTCGCCCTTCTCGCCCTTCTCGCCCTTCTCGCCCTTCTCGCCTCCGTCGCCTCCGTCGCCTCCGTCGCCGGCGGTCGAGGTCAGCCTCTCCCCCGCGCCGCGGCGCCAGGTCTCGACGAAGGCCCGCTGGACCTCCGCGACCAGGGGGCCGCGGAGCTCGACGTGCGCGTCGAGCCAGGGGATCCGCTCGTGGCGGGTCCAGTCGGTCACCGCCACCTCGTCAAAGCCGGTGTAGTACTCGTCGCCGCAATTGCGGCCGCTGACCAGCGCGACCTCCCCGTCGACGATGACCAGCTTGCGGTGGTTGCGACGCTTGAACGCCCCGACCTCGAAGCTGACGCCAGGGGGGATCGGCGAGGCGGCGACGATCTCGATCCCGGGCTCCTTCGCCAGCCCCGAGACCACCGGGTTGGTCATCCCCAGCACGTCCTGGGTCGAGTAGAGCGCGTCGACGATCAACCGCACCGCGACCCCAGCCCGCGCCCGCCGGATCAGGCGGACCGCGAGGCGCTCGGTGAAGCTCCCCGCGTGGAGGATGTAGAACTGGAGGTGGAGGCTGCTGCGGGCGCCGTCGACGAGCTCGAAGAGCCGCTCCCGCGCCCGCCGATTGTCGAGCTCGATCGAGACCTGATTGCCGGTGACCGCCTCGGCCCCGCTCAGCGTGTCGAGGCGCCACTGGATCGGCGAGGCCGCCGAAAACGCGCGGGTGAAGACCTCGGCCGACGCGGTCCAGGCGTCGAGGCCGTCGCTCCGGCGCAGGCGCTCGACCAGCTCGGTAAGATCGGCGCTGGCGATCCCCTCGGCCGCGCAGGCGCGCCCCCAGACCTCGCTCTCATCGCTGATGATCAGGACCAGCGGGACCCCGTCGGCGCGGATCCTGCGGACCCGGGTCGCGGCGAAGAGATCGTGAAAGTCGATCCCGAGGGTCTTGAACTCGACGTCGGAGCGCGGGTGGACGAGGATCGCCGAGCGCGGCAGACGGTGCTGGGCGAGCGCCGCCCGGATCGCCTCCTGGCGATCCTCTGGGTGGAGATCGAAGAAGGCCAAGGCCCAGCCCCGGAGGCTGAGCTCGCGCAGCGGGGCGAGATCGCGGGCGGTCTCGCCGAGGAGCAGCGCAGCGTCGACCGCCGCGGTCGGGGTCGCGCCGACGACCTGGACGATCGGCGCGACCTGGCCCCTGCCCCAGCCGACGACCCGACCGCGGCGGTCGAGGGCGTCGACGATCACCTGGTAGATCCCAGGCTCCCCCGAGGTCGCGACGGCCCGGACCTGCGGGCCCTCGATCGGCACCTCGTCGACGACCTGATCGCCGAGCCGGATCCGGGCCGTGGTCGCCCGCAGCCGGGTCAGGCCGCCGAGCGGGGCGACGACCTCCACGCTCACGCCGACGCCGACGAGTCGGTCGCGCCGGGCCGCCTGGGTGAAGCGGATCACCCCGCTGCTCGAGCGCCAGCGGTCGAGCGATGACGAGACCATCTGCACCGCAGCGTCGAAGGAGGTCGGCGTCTTCCCCTCTTGGTCGCCGGGATCCTCCGCGAAGAACGATCGCAGGAGCTCGGCGACCCGAGCCCCGACGCTCCCGGAGGCTTCGCTGGCGACGGGGCGGGGCATGGTCGGCCAAGCCTGCTCCGCTGCCCACGCGAACGCCAGAAAAAACGACGCGAAGAGCCCTTCACGCCGCCGCCGAGGGGCCTCTGGCCCTACGTACAGGAGCCCTGGACGGCCCCGGCGACAGGCCCCGGAGGACGCCGTGTTGGCGGCATCCGCGTCCCGCGCTATGGTCGCGTTCGATGCGGTGGCTGCCTACGTATGTCGTGCTCCTGACCCTCCCCACCCTCGCGTGCTGGCCCTCCGGCGACAGCTCGACCTCTGCGACCGGCGGCGACCCGACAGCGACCGCCGCCGGCGAGACCACCACCACCGGCGGTGAGACCGACAGCGATACGGACGCGGGCACCGAGACCGGCGGCCTCCCCCCCAGCTTCTGGCCCGGCGTGCGATGTGCCGCCGAGCCCGCTGAAGAAGGCGCGGCGCCGAAGGTCTACTTCGACCTCGACGCCGGCAGGGCGCCGGAGCTCGACTTCTTCCGCCTCCCCTTCCCGATCGACACCCGCCTCGTCGGCGGCGGCGTCGACCTCGAGGGGTTCCCGCGACCGCCGGCGGATCTCGACCCCGTCTACGGCTCGGTCGTCGAGCGCTGGCTCAAGCACCTGCAGGGCGAGACGGCCGGCTTCGCGGTCAACGGCGCGGTGCTCTTCCGCAACAGCAGCGGCATCGGCGAGCTCGGCGGCGTCCACTTCCTCGACATCACCCCCAGCTCCCCCGACTACGGCAAGGCGGTCCGTGGCCTCCGCTTCCGCGCCGAGAACGGCACGCCGAGCCGCAACAATTACATCTGCGAGAACTGGCTGGCGGTGGAGCTCATCGACGGCTCCCCCCTGCGACCGGCGACCACCTACGCGGTGCTGCTCAGCGACAAGCTCAAGCCCACCGGCGGCGGCACCTTCGTCGCCGACGACGACTTCGCGGCGATGCTCGGCGACCAGACCCCGCAGGACTCGATCACCGCCGCCGCCTGGCAAGACTTCACGCTCCTCCGCGACTTCCTGAAGAGCCCGGCGAACACCGGCGGTGAGGGCCCGCAGCTCAGCAAGGGCGAGCTCGTCGGCGGCACCGTCTTCACCACCGCCCCCAACCACGACCCGCTCGTCGGCGCCCGCGAGGTGGTCGACACCGCCCCCTTCGTCGTCACCGACCTCCACCTCTGCGACGGCGTCGGCGACTCCCCCTGCTCGACCGCCCCCGGCCTCAGCGACGAGGAGCGGGACAAGCGACGCTGTGGCGCCGCCTCCGGCGTCTACGACGAGATCCACGGCCGCATCCGGATCCCGATCTTCCAGGAGGGCATCGCCCCCTACCCCTCGGTCGGCGGGGCGATCGACGTCGACGCCGAGGGCCCGGTGATCCGCAGCACCGTCGACGCCTGCTTCGCCGCGACGATCCCCAAGGGGGAGCTGCCGGAGGGGGGCTGGCCCGCCGTGGTCTACGCCGACGGCACCGCCGGATCCTTCCGCGGGGCCCTGCGTTCGGGCCTCGCCAGCCGCCTCGCGCCCGACGGCGTCGCCACCCTCGGCCTAGAGCCCGTGCTCCACGGCGAGCGTCGCGGCGATGACGACGACGACGGCCTCGTCGAGGGCCAGGACGTCTACCAGCTCGTCTTCAACGTCTTCAACCCGGACTCCGCCCGCGACACGGTGGTGCAGGGCGCCCTCGATCAGCTCAGCGTCGTCCGCCTCGCCGAGCAGTGGACCGACGACACGCTCCTCGGCGGCTCGCCGATCCGCTTCAACCCCGAGGCGCTCGCCTTCGTCGGCCACAGCCTCGGCGCCAACGCGGGCTCGCTCATCCTCCCCTTCGCCCCCCAGCTCCGCGCCGCGGTGCTCAGCGGAGGCGGCGCGAACCTGCCCCAGGCGCTCCTCGCCAAGGCGGAGCCGAAGGTGCAAAACCCGATCACCAACGCCTGGATGACCCCGAAGGAGCTGCTCCAGGCGGCGTTCCAGGAGCGCCCGGACCGGCCGCTCGCCGCCTATCACCCGATGCTCGTGCTCCTCAACACCTACGTCAACCGCTCGGACGCCGACAACACCGCCCGCCACATCCGCCGCGAGCCCTTCGATCCCGAGGGCGCCAAGCACATGTTGATGTACCTCGGCTATGTCGACTCCTACACGCCGCTGCGCGCCGCCGGCTCGCTGGCGATCGGCATCGGCCTGGAGATCGGCGCGGCCAACCTCTTCCCTGGCCCCTGCGACGCCTACGACGACGCCGATCAGCGGATGGGCTGCAGCTACACCACCAACAACTGGCTGCCCCTCACCGAGCTGCCGGCGACCGCCAACCTCAGCGGCGAGACCGCGGTCCTGCGGATGCTCGACCAGCCCGCGGCGAAGGACGGTCACTTCGTCTTCTACGAGCCCGCCGAGCTCGACCGCGCGCGCGCGTTCCTCGTCAGCGCCCTCAAGGGCGAAGGCCCGCCGACCATCCCCTAGCAGACCCGAGCCTCGACCGCGGGCCTCCGGCTCTGCGACACTTTCTCTGTGTTCACACGCTGGTTGCCCGCCGGGCGGACGCGGCCAAGGGCGAAGGGCTCTGCACCGTCGACCCATCGCCGAGCCCGTGCCAGCGGGCGCCTGCACGGCTCGGCCCACGCGCATTGGAAGACACAAGCTGGCTCTACCGCCTGGTCTCCGAGTGCGCGCCAGAGAACGCCCGGCGTCCGCTACAACGCGGCCTACGTCCGTGGCGGAGCCCCCGGAGTCCACCACCACCAGTGGCTGCTCGGCATACCGGCCGGAATCTCGTCGTCGGTCAACCCTCCCTCGCTCTCGCCCCGCGCGCGCATCCAGCCCTCCAATTCTTCGAGGTCGACGTCCCGCTCGAGAACCGCTGCCAGACCCGCCGGAGCCATCGACCCCAGCCACTCGAAGAAGGACCGGGTCTGGCAGCAGGTCTCCCATTCACCGTTCTCCCACCACCGACGCTCGAAGATCCGCTCGACCTGATAGAGACGATCGGTGAGCAACGGCGACATACCGATGAGCGCTCTCTCGTGGCTCACGACCCAGCCCGCCATCCGCTCGGGGTCACGGCGGGCCTCTTCCTCGAACCACAGCATGAAACGCCCCACGTCGCCGCGCGCCTCCTCGCGGCGGCCCTGCCAGAACAACTGCACCAACGGCGCGAGGTCGAAGTCTTTCGTCGGATCGGACGCCATCAAACACCTGCTCCCGTGTCGGTGACCGCGGACGGCCGACGCTCAGAGCCCCATCACGTCCTCACAGCTCATCGAGCTCGGGATAGCGCCGAAAGATCCCGTTCTCCCGAAAGGGCAGGCGCTCAGGCGACCCGAGGTAGGCGGCGATCCGAGGGCGCGAAGCGATCGCGTCCCGCAGCGCCCGCAGGCGCGGCACCTCGGGCTCGACGCGGGCGTAGGCCCGCGGAAATGCGTACTCGATCCCCCTCATGATCTGGAAGAGTGAAGTGTCGACATAGGAGGGATCGGCCCCGAATACGTAGGCCCCACCGGGGCTGTCGCGACCCTCCAACACCCGCTCAAAGTAGCCGAGGTACTTTCCGATACGGTCCTTCGCGAAATACGCCGCGCGACGCTTCGCCTCGACCTGCTGGGTCTCATAGGCCTCGCCCATCGCGATCGGATGATGGGTGTCGTGGACCTCCGCGACGAAGTCCGCCACGGTCAGCTGGAGCTGGTTTGCGTGATAGAGGCCAGCCTCGTCGCTGGGGGCGAGGCCGTGGCGCCGGCCCAGGAAGAGGAGGATGTTCGCGACCTGGGCGAGCACGAGCTCGCCGGCCACCAGGATCGGCGGGGCCAGGGGCGGAACGCTCGCGCCCTCCCGCATCACCCGGAGGAGGCTCGGGACGCCGCCTCCCTCGGCCTCTGGGCGACGGGCCACGTCGACATAGTCGATCCCCCCCTCCGCCAGCGCGAGGCGGATGAATTCCCCCCGACCTTGCAGGCCGGGCCAGTAGTAGAGCTGATACGGGTCCATGGGCGCACCTTACAGAGACGAGGCGGCCCACGCAGTGAATTCGAACGAGCCCGTGGGGAGAGAACGCCCCCTACGGGGCCTCTTCTCTCTCGCCCCGCACGAGCCGCCCACGGGCCGAGGCGTAGACAACGTACGCGAGCCAGGTCGGATCGCCGAGCTTGCGCGCCCGCTCCCGCGCCAGCTTGGCCGCGACCGCGAAGGTCGACCCCTTGAGCAGCGCCGTATAAAAGCCCTCGGCGAAGCGCTGCGCCGCGCCGTCCCCGACCGACCAGAGCGGGGCCACGAGGGCGCCGGCGCCCGCCCCCATAAACGAGGGCACCCAGCCGGCAAAGCCGCTCAGGAGATGCTCCGCGCGGGCGACCTTGCAGGCGTTGAGGAAGACCAGCGGCTGCTCGCCCTCCGGCCCCCGCAGATCCGCCGAGGCGGCGACCTCGGAGGCCGAGAGGCGGGCGGGGAACCACTTGCGCCGCGCCCCCGCGCCCTCGCCGACGCTGCGGATGTCGCCCTCCAAGATCAGCCAGGCGTCGCGATCCGCGACCTCGCCGTGGGCGGCGACGTGCAGCAGATCAAAGGAGCCCGGCTCCTCGAGGCGCTCTAGCAGCGCCTCCGGGGAGGGCTCCAGCGCCGCGGCCCTGATCTTCTTCGCGAGCCAGTCGCGCTCGTGGGCGGCCGAGGGCAGCGCCAGCGACTTGACCGGGTAGTCCGGCACGACCGTGAAGGCGTGGCCTTCGCGGATCGTGATCGTCTTCGCCGGCACCGAGCCCCAGCTCGTCCGGACCATCCCCAGCTCCGCCAAAAAGCAGGCCTCGCCGCGCTTGAGCGGGCGGTCGGGGTGCTTTAGGTGGACCAGCTCCCAGGGGATATGACCCTCGTCGGAGAGCAGCGTGAGACCGTCGAGCGAGCCGCGATGCTCCCAGAGGAGCGCCCGCAGCTCCCGCGGGAGGAGCTGCTCGCCGAGCTCGACGCCGACCGCACGGAGGCGCCGATCAAAGCGCTTGGGCTCGCCGCCGGACTGCTTCCACTCCCCCTCGATCCGGGTGTAGAGCCCGCCGATCACGTCCTCGGCGGCGCCGTGGATCAGCGGCGACTCAAAGCGGTGGGCGAGCCCCAGCTCGGGCGCCCGCAGGTGATACCGGTAGCGCAGGCCAGCCGCCTCGCGCAGCTCGATCACCTCGAGCGACGCCTCCGCGCCGCCGTCCGCGTAGCCCGCCTCGGCCTGGACCGAGGCTGTGGCTGTGCCGACCTCGGCCGAAGCGTCGACGATCGCCAGGCCGAGGACCATCCGCGCGATCGCGCGGCCGTCCTGGCGGGCGAGCACCCAGACCTCGGCGTCCCCCGCCTCGTCACCGACGAGCTCGACGAAGAGGCCGATCTTCGCGCCCTTGGCCGGCATCTTCACCGACACCGGCCGATGCTCGATCGTCCGCACGCCGCGGCGGGCGATGACCTCGAGCTCGACCAGCGAGCCGAGATCGGCGAGCGCCTGCGCCACCGCCTGGTTCGGGCCTGAGGCCTCGGCGAGCGCCGCCCGGGCGAGCTCGACGTCGACGCGGAAGACCGCCCCCGTCGCGACCTCCGCCGGCGCCGCGGCGCGGAGGTGGAGAGAGGCGAGCTGGTCGTCCCCGTCGTCCTCCTCGTCCTCCCCGTCCGAGCGGCCCGCGAACGAGAGCCCGTCGAAGACGTCGTCGACCAGCTCTTGCGTGATCTCGAAGTCGAGGTCGAGCTCGACCTCGAGCTCCTCGTCGACCTCGCGGATCTCCTCGAGCTCGAGCCAGGTCATGAGCTGGCGATGGACCGGCTCCTGGACGAAGAAGTTGACGTGATAGACGGCAGGGTTGGCGCCAAAGTGGAGGTTGCCGCTGTAGCGGAGGTCCGGGTGGAGCGTCTCGGTCGACGGGTTGTGGACCACAAGATCGCTGGGGATCCCCTTGTAGAGCCTCTTGGTGATCCGATCGGCGACAAAGGCCTTGGCCCCCTGGGCCAGACCGCCGCGCAAGGTGTCGACCAGATCGGCATCGGCCGAGAACTGCGAGGTGATCCGATAGTAGATCGGCGCCTCGCCTGCGCGCGCGGGCAGCGGTGTCGTGTTGAGCACGCGGATGACCTCGCTGCCGGGCTTCATCGCCTGCAGGCCCGGGACCATCCCGTCGGTGATCGAGCGGCCGGCCAGCGACTTGACGAAGGCGCCGACCCCCCGGACGAGCTCGCCGCCGATCGCCCCGAGGAGCAGTCCGCCGACGGCCCCCAGCGCCCGCATCGCGTTGCAGGCGACGGTCGTGTAGGTGTCGACCAGATCGTTCCAGTTCTCGGGGCGCGCAAGCTCGGTCCCGGCGTTGGTCGTGGCGACGAAGATCGCCCGACGGATCCGCCCCGAGAAGTCGCTCACCGGCAGCAGGCGCTCGATGAGCTCACGCGCGACCAGCCCGCCGCGGGAGAAGCAGATCACGTCGACGACCGGAGCATCGCCCCAGGACGCCTCGACCAGGAGGTCACGGATCATCGCCGCGTTGTCGCGGGGCGCCCGGCTGAGGGTCCGATGATCGACGCCGACGACCACATCGTAGGCCTGGAGCATCCCCCTCAGCGTCGCCTGACCGGTCCCCTCGCAGAGGCCGCCGAAGGAGCCGCGGGTCGAGGAGAAGGTGCCGTGGATCATCAGCAGGACCCGCGCGGGACGATCGCTGGCAAGCTCGAGCTGCGTGAGGTCATCGACGTCGATCCAGTCGCGGAGCTCGAGCCCGCGGACCAGCACAGGACCCTCGCGGTTGTCGTCGATGTAGGAGAGGCCGTGATCGACGAGCTTGGTCACGACCTTGTCGGCGAAGAACTTGTAGACCCGAGCCGTCACCGCGCCGCTGACCAGATCACGGGCGAATCCGCGGGTCTGGACCGCCCCGTCCTCGGCGACGACGCGCGGGCGCATCTGGACCGAGAAGCGGGCACGACCTCCGCCGGCGGACCGGACCCGTGGGCCTCCGTCCTCGCCCTCGGACATCGGCATGAGCCAACGAAAGGCCCCGTTCTCCTCGAGGAGCACCACCGCGTCCTCGTCCTCCTCGATGTCGATGTCGAACTCGAGCGAGTCTTCGCCGTCGAGCTCCAGCGGTCCGTCGGCGATGCCGCGGGTCTGTCCCCCTCCGCCCCCCTCCGCGGAGTCGAGCCGCAGGGTGTCGACGAGCGAGAGCCCGCCGCCGCCGAGATCGTCCAGGATCGCGCTCAGCGGATCATCGGCGGGACCGTCCAGGTCCATCGGACCCGAGAGGTCGAGCGCGCCGCGGCTGATGATCCCCGGCTCATCGGCGATCGCGGCGTCGACCAGCGCCATCCCCCGGGGGACCCGGCGCAGGCGCACGCTCGCCGCCTCGACCTCGCGGACATCACCGTCGACGAAGAAGAGCTCGTCCTCGTCCGGCGCCTCCTCGCCGTCCTCGCCGCTCGACGAGTCCCAGTCGATCACGTAGCGGTCGTCGGCGAAGTCGAGCGGCTCGTCGGCGAGGCGCGGGTCCCAGGCCGGCGGGATCGGCTTGCCGTCCTTGCGGACATATTCGAGGCCGGGGCCGTTGCCGAGGCCGAGCTCGGTCTGGGCCCAGACCCCCGCGTGCTGCCAGATCGCGGCGCCCGGACAGTTGCTCTTCGCGCCCCTGCCCTGGCGATGGGCGTAGACATGCTCGATCGTCCCGCCGGCCGCGGCGACCTCCTGGATGATGTAGCGGATCGCCCTTCGCAGGCCCGCGATCATCGCCTCGGTCAGCTCCGAGGGCCCGCCCCCCTTCTTCCAGTAGGACTTCGGTCGGTCGAGATCGCCGAGAAAATTGCCGGCGACCTCGATGGCGACAGTGTCCTTGTTCAGCGAATTGGACGCCCAAAGGTAGGACTCGAGCGGGTGGATCAGGTAGACACGACCGTCGCTGTGGACCCCTAAGTGAGCGGTCACCTTCCTCCAGGCGCGCTCGCCAAAGCCGTGGATCGCGGTCTGGTGCAGCGTGATCCCCTTGATCTTCGACCACTCGCGGACCCGCTTGCGCTTGTCCTTGGGGCTCACATCGCGGAGGTCGACGTCGATCTCGACGCGCTCAGGGTCACCCACAACTTGCTCGACCATACCGATCCATCCCCTCGCCGCTCGCCCCTCGACCAAGACTCCGGCCTCAGGGTCGATACCGACGCCTGCATCATAGCGGGAGTCGACGACGAAGGGTCGACGAGCTGGGCGCGGAGCTGGGCGCGGAGCGGAGCTGACCCGGGCTGGAGCTGGCCGCTGCGCGATCCGGTCAACGGAGGGATCAGCCCCGCTCCTCCACCAGGAGGTCGCGCGCTGCTTGACTTCTCTCGAGCGCCGCCGAAGACTCGATCTGTTGCGCGGCCTTGTGCCCTCGCGACCATGCCCCGGTCTCACCATGCGTACGCTTAAGCTTGTTCTCGCCCACCCCCGCCTGCCCCGCGCGGGGATCCTCGCCGCCGCGCTCCTCCTGCCCGCCTGCGGTGACGACCTCGTCGAGACCCCGCCCGAGGCGACCGCGACCGAGCCTTCGACCTCGTACGACTCCTACGACTCCTACGACGCCGACTCCTACGACTCCTACGACTCCTGCGGTTCGGGATGCTGCTCCGACGGCTGCGACTCCTACGACAGCTACGATGCGGACACCTACGACGATAGCTACGACGATAGCTACGACGATAGCTACTCGGACTCCGACGACTCCGACTCCTGGACGACGGTCACGACCGACTCGGAGTCGGACTCCTCGACGACCGTCGACACCGACTGGACCACCACGGACGGCACCGACTCTTCGACCACCGACTGGACCACCACCGACGGCACCGACGGCACCGACGGCACCGACTCTTCGACCACCGACTGGACCACCACCGACGGCACCGACTCTTCGACCACCCAGGGCACCGACACCGGCACCGGCACCGACTCCGACACCGACACCGGCACCGGCACCGACTCCGACTCCGACACCGACACCGGCGGCGAGGAGCTCTTCCCCCCGCCGGGCGAGTTCGGCGACGCCGACTACGGGGTCCAGGAGCTCGACCTGGTCGGCTCCTGGAGCCTCCAGTGGGACCCCGAGAACGCGCCTTGGTCGTCGGAGCTGGTGATCGACGACATGGGCAACTTCGTCTGGCGCGAGACCTCGAACAACTGCATGACCGAGACCCTCGGAACCGGGTTTGTCTGGGTCGAGGGCTCGCAGATCGTCATGCACGTCGACACCTGGGAGCGCCAGCTCCCCTGGGACACCGGGCCCTTCGTCGACGAGATCTTCGAGCCGCCCTTCCGCCTCCGCCTCGGCTACTCCCTGCAGGGCACCTACCTCGCCCTCGCCGGCCCCGATCGCCTGGTCGAGGCCGAGCCCTACGTCGGCCGGTCGATGGTCCGCCAGAGCATCGCCGGCTTGTTCCTCGGCGGCGAGTGGCGCGGCGAGGCGGAGCTCATCGCCGTCCCGGCCGGGCAGGACAGCGCGACCGTCATCGTCCGCGATCGTTTCATCGCCTACCTCGACGCCGAGCAGGGCGTCGACCCGGAGGGGCTCGGCGAGGCGCTCCACGACCAGGTCTACTGGATGGTCGACCCGCCCGTCCCCGGACCCATCGTCTACGACGGCGGCAACTGGACCTGCCTCGACGGCTGCCCCCAGCCCGCCGGCGCGACCCTGGTCAACGGCGCCAACCTCCACGCCTACGGCCCCTACGCCGGCAATCAGCACCTGATGAGCTTCGCCAGCGGCCGGACCTTCAAGCGCGACGTAGCCCCCTCCTGCCCCTAGCCTAGCTGCCCGGGGCAGCAGTCCTCACGGCCCGAGCCCAGCGACGCAGACGCAGGCCTCTCTCGGCAAGGCGGCGAGCAGCGCTGCGCGCATGGACGCTGCTGCGATTCAGCGGTAGCGTCGACCCATGAGCGATCTCCGCGCGACCTTCGAGCGAGACGGCTTTCTCGTCATCCCCGACTTCGCGTCGTCCGAGGCCTGCGAGGAGCTCCGCGACGCCGCGCTGCGGCTGGTGGAAGAGACCGATCTCGAGTCGCTCGGCTCGACCTTCGACGCCGGGGGCCAACGCCACGGTCACGACCCCTGGTTTCTCGGCTCCGGCGGCGAGGTCCGTGCCTTTCTCGAGCCCGAGCGCGACGGCGACCGGCTCCGGGTCAACAAGCTCGGCCACGCCCTCCACGACCGCGTCCCGCTCTTCGATCGATTCTCCCGGGACCCTCGCCTCGCAGCCCTCGTCGCCGAGCTCGGCCTCGCCGCGCCGCTCCTGCTCCAGTCGATGGTGATCTTCAAACATCCGCGGGTCGGCGGCGCGGTCCCAGCCCATCAGGACGCGACCTACCTCAGCACCGACCCGAGCACTGTGCTCGGCCTCTGGTTCGCCCTCGAGGACGCGACCGTCGACAACGGCTGCCTGGAGCTGCTGCCCGGGGGACACCGCCTCGGCCTGCGCTCCCGCTACCGCCGAGACGGCGACCGGACCTGGACCGACACCCTCAGCGACGAGCCCTGGCCGAGCGACGGCTGGCGGGCGATCGAGGCCCGCACCGGCACCCTCGTCGCCTTCCACGGCCTCCTCCCCCACCGCAGCCGGGCCAACCGATCGTCGCGACCGCGCTGCGCCTACACCCTCCACGTCATCGACGGCGAGGCCGAGTACGAGGACGACAACTGGCTCCAACGCCCGCCGACGATGCCCCTGCGCGGCTTCGTCTAGCCTGGACTGCGCCCCTCAGCTGCGACCCCTGCGAAACCGTCCCTCGCCGCCCCTCGCCGTCCGTCCTCCGCCGCCCCTCGCCGTCTCGCCCAGAGCGGGCTCCTTGCGCAAGCGCCCGCCCGCGCCCACCATCGGCCGATGGCAGGCCACCGACTGACCGAGGCGACGATCGATGACGAGCAGACCCTCCGCGCGCTGATAGGCGAGCCAACACCGCTCGTGCACGCGAAGAGCAGCCCGACCCTAAACCGCCTCACGCGGCGCTTCGTCGAGGCCTCGCCCTTCCTCTGCATCGCCAGCGCGGACGCCGAGGGCAGGTGCGACGTCAGCCCCCGCGGCGATCCCCGCGGCTTCGTCCGGATCCTGGACGACGCCACCCTGCTCATCCCCGAGCGCCCCGGCAACCGCCTCGCCGACACCCTGCGCAACATCCTGCAAAACCCCCACGTCGGCCTCATCTTCGTGATCCCGGGGATCGGCGACACCTTCCGCGTGAACGGTCGCGCGACCCTGACGACCTGCGCCGAGCTCCTGCGGCCCTGCGCAGTCGAGGGTCGGCTCCCCAAGCTCGGGATCCTGGTCGACATCGACGCCGCCTACACCCAGTGCTCGAAGGCCTTCCTCCGCTCACAGCTCTGGGATCCCGCGCGCTTCGTCGACCGCTCGACCCTCCCGACCAGCGGCGAGCTCCACCGCGAGGTCAACGACGAGAGCTTCGACGCCGAGGCCTACGACCGCGAGCGAGCCGGCCGATACGCCCGCCGCGAAGGCTTTTACTAGGCCGGCAGGTCCTCCGCCCGTCTTCGCGACGAGCTCGAAGGCGCTGCGACCTCGGCGTAGGCGGCCCCAGCCTAGCGACCGCTCATCGTCGGGCGAGCGCCCCGACCTCCGCCCCCAACACCACAGCCCCCTCCTCATGCCCGACATAGGTCGGGATCCGGTGCCGCGAGGCGAGCGAGCGCAGCGCCTCGAGGCTCCGCGCGTTGTCCCCGTGATCGGCGGTGAAGGTCCCCGGCTCGACCCCGTGCTCAAAACCCCAGCGGGTGTGGCTGGTGTCGCTGGCGATGAGGCGCGGCCCCTCGGTCGTCCGCACCAGATAGGCGACGCTGCCGGGCGTGTGCCCGGGCGCAGGGAGAGCCCAGAGGGAGCCGTCGCCGAAGACGTCGACGGCGCCCGCGAGCGGCTCGGCCGGATCCACCGCGCCGAAGCTCCACTCCCGGACCTCGTGCCCCGCGAAGATCCGGCGGTAGGTCCCGCGGAGCAGCCCGTTGCCGCCGCGGCGGGCCGCGGACTCGCCGGGGCCGGTGTAGATCGGCGTCCCCTTCGGCACATCGGCGAGACCGAGCACGTGGTCAAGGTGCATGTGCGTGAGGAGCACGCCCGCGAGCGGCTCTCCCGTCGCCTCGACGATCGAGCCGAGGGAGCGCTCGCCCTCGATCCCCCTCAAAAAGCTCGCGACCAGGCCGCGGGTCCCGTCGCCCTCCGCCCCCTCCGCCTCGCCGTTCACCCGCGCCTTGGAGACCCCCGTGTCGATGACGAAGAGGCCGCGCTCCGGGTGCCGGAGAACGTGCACCGGAAGGACGATCGGCACATCGCCCTTGCGCAGCCCGGCCGCCTTCGCCTCGGGGTGGTCGAGGTTGACCAGGCCCTTGCGATCGACGACCCAGCGGGCCGAGATCACGACCTCATGGCGGATCGGACCGGCCTCGGCGATCGCCCCCTCGAGGTCGACGCCCGCCGCGGGTCTGTCGACCTCCGCGGCGACGGTCGGGTGGGGGCTGAGCGCGCAACCGAGCGAGGAGCCGCCGATGAGCCCGAGCAGGGCGAAGGAGCGGGCCAGGGGGAGGATTCGGGCTTGAAGCGACGACATGCTCAGAGCATGAACCCACTCGACTGGGTATGGATCTGCGATCTCCTCATGGATCCTATTCGATTATGGATGGACCTCGCGGTCCCACAGACCCATGCTCGCGGGCATGGACTGGCAGGATATCCGGCTCTTCCTCGCCGCCCACGAGCACGGCAGCCTGAGCGCCGCAGCCCGGGCGCTGAAGCTCGGCCAGGCGACCATGAGCCGCCGCCTCGCGACCCTCGAGGAGACCATCGGCCACCAGCTCTTCATCCGCGCCCGCGCGGGCCTGTCCCTAACGCCAGCCGGTCAGGCGATGCTCCCCCACGCCCAGGAGATGGCGAGGCGATCCGCCGATCTCCAGGCGGCGCTCGAGGAGCTGGGGGCGGAGCCCCAAGGCTGGGTCCGGATCGCCCTCCCCCCCGGCAGCTCCACCGACTACCTCGCGCCGCTGCTCCCCGCCTTCACCCGCCGCTGGCCGCTCATCCGCCTCGAGATCCGCGAGTCCACGGCCCTCGCCGATCTCGACCGGCAAGAGGCTGACCTCGCGGTCCGCACGGTCCGACCGACCCGCGGCGACCAGGTCTTCCAGCGCCTGAGCACCACGACCATGGGGCTCTACGCGAGCGCCGACTACCTCCGACGCCTGCCCGCCGACGCCACGCTCCAAGACCTCGACTACATCGCCTGGCCCGAGGATTTCTCCGAGTTCGCGCCGATGCGCTGGCTCCGTGACCAGGGCTGTCTCCCCCGGGTCAACGCCCGCTGCAACGGGATCCTCACCCAGCGAGCCGCCGCGCTCGCGGGCTTCGGAGCGCTCCTCATCGACCCTCGCCTGGCTGAGTTCGTCGGCCTTCGGCGGGTCCCGGTCCCCCACCCGCCGCTGCCGACGCTCGACACGTATCTCCTGATCCCGGCGAGCCTGGTGAACGTCGCGAGGGTCCGGGCCGTCGCCAGCTTCGTCCGCAAGGTGATCGAGTTCGTCGACCTCCACCACCGCCTGCCGACCGGCGAGCACGACCTCGACGATCTCTAGCAGACCGTGGCGAAAGTCCCGTGTGCTCTCGCGCCGCAATCGTTGGCCCTCTTGGCTTCGACGAAACGCCGCTGTACTGGGCCGTACCGCAAGTTTCGGCGGAGCCGAGAGGGCCGACGAGGGCCGACGCGGGCCGACGAGGGCCGACGAGGGCCGACGAGGGCTGGAGAGTGCGCGGGACTTTTGCCACGGTCTGCTAGACGATGCGCCGGCCAGAGCTCTCCCCCGACTCCCTGTGGCCTTCCGCGTCGCCACGCGGGGGCGCTCCGAAGAGCGCGTCCCGTGCGAGCCAGCTCCGGCTCAGCGCGGCTTCTCTGCGCGGTAGAGCTCCAAGGCCTCGCGGATCAGGCGACGCGCCTCCTCGGCGCCGAGGAGATCGTCGATCACCACCGCCTTGTTCTCCAGCACCTTGTAGTCCTCGAAGAAGCGCTGGACCTCGCGCATCGTGTGCAGCGGGAGATCGTCGATATCCCGGTAGTCGGCGACCGCGGGGTCGTGGACGCTGACCGCGACGATCTTGTCGTCACCGCCCATGTCATCGCTCATCCGCATCACGCCGATCGCCCGGGCCTCGACGATACACAGCGGATGGACCGGCACCTGGGCGAGCACGAGCACGTCGAGCGCGTCCCCGTCGTCACAGTAGGTCTGGGGGATGAAGCCGTAGTTGGCCGGGTAGTGGACGGCCGAGTAGAGCACCCGGTCGAGGCGCAGGAGCCCGGTCTTCTTGTCGAGCTCGTACTTGTTCTTGGATCCCTGGGGGACCTCGATCACCGCCGAGAAGCCAGCCTCGAGCCTGTCGCCGTCGACGTCGATATCGTGCCACGGGTGCATGCGGCGGAGCCTAGCAGGTCGCAAGGGACAGGCGAACCTGTCCCGCCCTCTGCCCTCGCTGACCCTTCAGCCGATGCGGCTCCTCACCACGGCCTCGCCCCCGGAGCTCGCTCGCGACCGCCTCGTTCACCCCTGTGGCGCCAGAAATTCCAGCAACAGCGGCAACACCAGGTCTGGCCGCTCGCGGTGGGGAAAGTGGCCGGTCGGCAGTTTTTCCAGGCGCGTGGGGGCGGCGAACGCCGAGGTGTCATCAAAGGCGTCGAGCGGGGTCGTGCCGTCGTCGAGCCCGGCGATCACCAGGCTCGGCACCTCGGTCTTGACCTTGAGGAAGGGCGGCGCCTTGAGCTCGAGATCACGGTAGTAGCCGAGCGCAGCGTTGAGCGAGCCCTCCGCCGCGAAGCTGTTCTTGACGTCCTCGAGCTCGCTCGCCTCGACCGCCCAGGTCGGCGACCAGCGGGCGTAGAGCTCGTCGACGCCGGCGTAGTCGTCGCGAGCGAAGCGCTCCGGCGCCCGGCGCCTGCGCAAGGCCGAGAAGTGGCGCGCCCGATAGAGATCGCGGAGCCGGACCTTGAGGGTCGCGGGGTGGGGGATCACGAGGGCGACCAGCCGCCGGATCCGGGCGGGCTCGAGCGCCGCCGCTGCGTAGACGCTCATCGCCCCCCAGTCATGCCCGACGACGTCCGCGTCCTCCTTGCCGAAGGCGGCGATGAGCCCGAGGACGTCGCGACCGAGGGTCTCGGCGTCGTAGGCGTCCTCGCTCGGCGCCCCACTCGGCGCCCCGCTCGGCGCCCCACTCGGCGTCCCACTCGGCGCCCCACTCGGCGCATAGCCCCGCATGTAGGGCGAGACCACGTAAAAGCCCGGCTTCGCCAGCTCCTCGCGCAGGCCGTCCCAAGCCCGCGCCGTGTCGGGGAAGCCGTGCATCAGGAGGATCAAGGGATCCGCAGGATCCCCCGCCGCGAGGTAGGCGAAGCGCAGGCCGTTGGCCTGGACAAACGCGACCTCAGGATCGGCGCGGTAGGTCCGCGCAGCCCCGTCGTCGGCGTGGGCGCAGCCGGCGAGCAGACCCGACGAGAGCGAAGCCCCGAGGGCCGACGCGAGGGCCGGCGCGAGGATCCGCGAGCGGATCGAGGCGAGGAGAGACGCGCCTCGGGGCGAGGGAGAGCGAGAGATTGTCGGGGAGGCAGGGGCCATCGCGGGATCCAACGCCCCCATTACGCCCTCCATGGCCGCTGCGCAAGGTCGCGCTTCACCCGAGCAGCACCTCCAGCCCTCCTGGACACTCCTCGACGGCCGGCATCAGCACAGGATACGACACTGATCATATAACTATGTATAGTGAGGCATAGTAAGACTGTTGACATAGTCGGAGCCTCGACCCCCCGCCGGTCCAGGAGTGCCCACACTCGCTGCCCGCTGGTCCGCGGGCGGCGCCCGGCGACGGTCGTCGCGGATCGCGTCGCCGAGCGCCGACACGCTCCGACAGGCTGACCGAGTGGCTCGGCGGAACACCCGCCGCCTCGGAGCGCGGCGAGATGGCCCGTGTAAATTCGTGAAAGATCCGCGCGGCGACCGGCTATCGTGCGCCGATGAAGTGGGCGCATCGCAGTCCAAATCTGTCGTTTGTCTCGTTCGTATGCACCCTGTTCGGCTGCCTCCTGCTGATGGTCGCCGATCGCCCGGATCTCCGGGCGCGACCGGATCAGCCTGCCCCGGTCGTCGAGGCCCTGGAGGACGTCGGCGCCGGGCTTACGGTCGTCGGCAGCGCTGCTCTAGCGACCGCAGCGCTCCGCTACACCCGCGGGCTCGCGCGGGCCAAGGCCGAGGCGAGTACGGCCGCAGGACCCCGCACGGGGCCGTAGCGACCTCGCAGCTCCTGGCGAGACACGGCAGCGGAGTCCGTCGCGGCGGCTGAGTCCGCCGGGGGCCCCCCGACACGAGGGCGAGCGGCCGAACGCACCGCTCGCGACCCTCAGCGCATCCCCGGCGCCTCGTGGCCGCTCTCTTCGACGTACTCCCGATAGCCGCCGAGGAAGACCCGCGGCCCCCCTTCGCCGCCGAGCTCGAGCACCCGGTCGGAGAGCGCCGCGAGGAAGTGACGATCGTGGGAGACGAAGATCATCGTCCCCTCGTAGGCCCGGAGCGAGGCGACGAGCATCTCCTTGGTCGCCATGTCGAGGTGGTTGGTCGGCTCGTCGAGCACCAGCAGGTTCGGCGGATCGTAGAGCATCAGCGCGAGGACGACCCGCGCCTTCTCCCCCCCAGAGAGCACCCGGACCCGCTTGTCGATGTCATCGCCGGAGAAGCCGAAGGCGCCCGCCAAGGCCCGGAGCTGGCCGACCGACGCGGTCGGGAAGGCGCTCGTCAGCGACTCGATCACCGTCAGCTCGGGGCGGAGGATGTCGAGCGAGTGCTGGGCGAAGTAGCCGAGCTTGACGCTGGCGCCGATCGTCACGGCGCCGCTGTCGGGCTCGCTCGCGCCGGCGATCATCCGCAGGAGGGTCGTCTTGCCCGCGCCGTTCTCCCCCATCACACACCAGCGCTCGCGCCGGCGGATCGTCAGGTCAAGGCCGTCGTAGATCACGTGGTCGCCGTAGGCCTTATGCACGCCCTCAGCCTTGATCACGTCGTTGCCCGAGCGCGGCGGCGGGCGAAAGTCAAAGGAGAGCGCCTTGCGCGTCCGCGGCGGCTCGAGCTTGTCTATCTTGTCGAGCTTCTTCACCCGCGACTGGACCTGGACCGCCCGCGCGGCGTGGGTCTTGAAGCGCTCGATAAAGCGGCGCTCCTTGGCCAACATCGCCTGTTGACGCTCGTAGGAGGCCTGGGCCTGGACCTCGAGGATCGCCCGCTGCTCCTCGTAGAAGTCGTAATCGCCGGAGAACGAGGTCAGCTCGCCGCTGTCGATCTCGACGATCTTCGAGACCACGCGGTTGAGGAACTCGCGGTCGTGGCTGGTCATCACCAGCGCCCCCGAGAAGGCCTTAAGGTAGCCCTCGAGCCAGATGATCGACTCGAGGTCGAGATGGTTGGTCGGCTCGTCGAGGAGGAGCACGTCCGGGCGCATCAGGAGGATCCGCGCGAGGGCGACCCGCATCTTCCAGCCCCCCGAGAGGGCGCCGACGTCCCCGTCCATCACCTCTTGGCGAAAGCCGAGGCCCGCCAGGATCTCGCGGGCGCGGGCGTCGAGCGAGTAGCCGTCGAGGGCGACGAAGTGGGCCTGCACCTCGCCGTAGCGGTCGATCAGCGCCTCCATCTCGTCCGCCCGCGCGGGGTCGGCGAGGGCCTCCTCCAGCTCCGCGAGCTCGGTCGCCATCGCCGCGACCGGACCGGCGCCGTCGATCGTCTCGCTGACGACGCTGCGCCCGGACATCTCGCCGACGTCCTGCGAGAAGTAGCCGATCGTATGACCGCTCTCGACCCGCACCGTCCCCTCGTCAGGCTGCTCGACGCCGAGGATCATGCGAAAGATCGTGGTCTTGCCGGCGCCGTTGGGGCCGACCAGCCCGACCCGCTCGCCGCGGAGGATCACCGCAGAGGTCTCGACGAAGAGGAGCTGCTTGCCGTAGTGCTTGGAGATCGAGTCGAGGTGAATCACCGCGGCGGAGGGTACAGGCAAAGTCCGCCTCTGCCAGTGAGAGGCCCCCTGCCATGCCCATCGCGGCGCCTCGGCGGCCGAGACTCCTCCGCCGCCGAAGACCCCTGCGCAGCGGCGAGATCGCGCGCATCCACGCCCCCGCGTCGCGACCTGGGCGGCGCCGCGTGAGGACCTGCACAATGGCGCGGATGAGCCACTATCTCGTCGTACCCTCATGATCCACCGCTCCGGAGACCCGCCGATGACAGACGCAAGCGACACCTCGACCGCCAAGCCAAAGACCCTCACCTGGGAGTCCGAGCTCAACGACGAGGAGGGCACCTGGGAGCGGACGCGGAGCGCCTACCGCGAACCACCGCCGAGCGACGAGGCCGATCGCTACGTCATCTACGGCTCCCACGCCTGCCCCTGGGCGACCCGCGTGAAGATGCTGATCGACATGCTCGGGCTCAGCGACGCGATCGCCGTCATCGACTCCGACCCGGTCTTCGGCGTGATCGAGGAGGACACCCAGCAGACCGGCTGGGTCTTCAGCGAGGAGTACCCCGACCCGCTCTACGGCAAGTCGACGCTGAAGGACGTCTACCTCCTGGGCAACCCCGAGCACGACACCAAGAGCACGACGCCGATGCTCTGGGACAAGCGCGAGCGTCGGGTTCTCCACAACGAGTCGCAGGAGATGGCGCCGATCCTCCACGACCTCTTCCGCGCGCGGGCGACCCACCCCGAGGTCGACCTCTACCCGGAAGACCTCCGGCAGGCGATCGACGACCTCTACGCCGATCTCTACGAGCCGCTGCTCAACGGGGTCTACCGGGCGGGCTTCGCCTCCAAGCAGGAGGTCCACGACGAGGTCGTCGACGGGCTCTTCGCCAAGCTCGACGAGCTCGAGGCCAGGCTCACCTCCCAGCGCTGGGTCTTGGGCGACCGCTTCACCTTCGCCGATATCATCCTCTTCCCGACCCTGTGGCGCTTCGACTTTGTCTACAACATCCACTTTAAATGTAGCCTGCGCCGGGTGCAGGACTACCCCGCGCTCAGCGGCTATGTCCGCGAGATCTACAGCTGGCCGGTCGTCAAGCGCTCCAACTCGGTCGAGCTGACGCGCAAGCACTATTACACCTCGCACTATGTCATCAACCCCCACCGGCTGATCGCCAAGGTCGATCTCTCGTGGATGGACAGGGCCCACGGCCGCGACGGCCTGGAGCAGCAGGCGCCCCACTGGTTCATGGTACAAGCGTAGGGGTTCGTCGACCTCCGGGTCACGGGCCAGCGCGGGGACAAAGCGCCCCATCATGCGAAACCACCGCGACGACGCTCGGGAGCACGCTTGGGCCTACGGCCTCAGCCTCTGCGTCCTCCTGGCGATGCTCTCGCCGGTGCTCCGCTGCGAGCCGGTCGACGGCTTCCCGCTGACCACCTACCCGATGTACTCCGGCGCGATGGGGACGACGTCCCGGGTCCGCACGCTCCTCGGCATCACCGCGTCCGGCGAGCAGGAGCTCCTGAGCCCTGCCCTCATCGCCGGCGACCCGTCGGTGATCCTCGCGGTCCGGACGACGACCGGCGCGAGCAGCCCTGAGCGTCGGCGCGCCCTGTGCACGACGGTCGCAGGTCGCGTCGCCGCCGATCCCGACCTCCGCGACCGCTACGTCGAGGTCCTCTTCCTCACCGAGCGCTACGACGCTGAAGCCTACTTCCTCGGCGCCGACATGCCGGAGGCGATCAAGATCCACGCCCGATGCCCGGTACCTCGCTAGCAGCCCCGTCGCTCCTGCGCTCCGTCGACGCCTGGTGGCGAGCCCCCGCCCCTGCGCGGCGCCTCGCCTGGGTCCGCGTCGCCGTCGGCCTCTACACGACGCTCCTCGTCCTCGGCCACGCTCCGGCCCTCGTCCGCCGAAGCGGCTTCGACCCCTCGCGCTTCGCCCCGGTCGGCCTCCTCACGCCGATGGGCGCCCCGCCCAGCCCCCTCGCCCTGACGATCACCGCCGCGATCGCCCTCCTCGGCGGCCTCGCCTTCACCCTGGGCTGGCGCTACCGCCATCTCGCGCCGATCTACGCCCTCGCCCTCCTCGCCCTCACCTCCTATCTCAACTCCTGGGGCCACCTCGCCCACGCGCAAAACCTCGCCGTCATGCAGGCGCTGGTCCTCAGCCTCGTCCCCGCCGCCGACGCCCTCTCCCTCGATCGACGCGCCGGCCGGACCCGCGAAGGTGACGGCGCCCGCTACGGCTGGCCCCTGCGCCTGCTGATGCTCACGGTCATCGTCAGCTACGGCCTCGCCGGCCTCGCCAAGCTGACCAACGGCGGCTGGGCCTGGGCCAAGGGCGACGCGATCCGCAACCTCGTCGCCCACGACGCGATCCGAAAGGTGCGCCTCGGCGCACCGATCTCCCCGCTCACAGGTCCGCTCCTGCGCCAGCCCTGGATCTTCTCCCTCTTCGCCGCCGGCACCCTCGTCATCGAGCTCGGCGCCGCGATCGCGATGCGCCCCGGCAAGCTGCGACGGGCCTGGATCCTAAGCGCCTGGGGGATGCACCTCGGGATCCTCGCGACCATGGGGATCGCCTTCTGGTACCCGCTGAGCGGCGTCGCCTTCCTCAGCTTTGTCGCGACAGAGCGCCTCTTCGACCCCCTCCTCCCGAGCGCTCGCCGATCCTGACGAGGTCAGTCGGGGGTGGACCGGGGAAACGCCTGGACGACCTCGGGAGGCACCCGCCGCGGCCGCCCCGTCGCCGTGTCGACCCAGATCCAGCGGGTCTCCCCCTCCACGAGCAGGGCCCCGTCCGCGGCGCGGAGGATTCGATAGCCGCGGACGCTGTCGAGCCGCCCTATCGCCACCACCCAGGTCCGGATCACCAGCGCATCCCCGACCAGCGCCGGCCGGAGGTAGTCCACCTCGTGCCGACGCACCACCCAGACCGCGCCGAGCTCCTGATAGCGCGACGTGGGCCACCCTTGAGCGTCGGAGTGGGCCAGCGCGGCGTCCTGCATCCACGCCATGTAGCAGAGGTTGTTCGCGTGCCCGAGGAAGTCGATCTCGTCGCTGCGGACCGTGTGGTGGTGATCGTAGATCGCCGGCATGGCCGGCGGATCATCGGCCCCCGACCGCCTCGGCGCAAGGTCGAGGACCCCGTCGTCGCGGACGCGACGAGCCCCCCTTCGCCGCGTCCGCGACGAGCCCCCCTTCGCCGCGTCCGCGACCAGGCAGGGTTTCGCCTGCACCCCTGCGAGGTCCGTGAGTATGCAGGCAACCCGGCGGAGAGGATCGCCGATCCAAAGCTTGGTAGAGTCCGCGCGAAGCCCATGCCGACTATGCTCCGTGCCTCGATCTCCCTCGCGCTGCTCACCGCCCTCATCGCCTGCGACGGCCCCTCCAAGGGCGAGCCTCAGCCCCCCGCGCCGCCGACCGCAGCCGCCAGCGACGAGGCGCCCGCCGCCGTCAACCCGCTCCTCGCCGAGTGGAATGGCCCCTACGGCGGCGTTCCGGACTTTGATCAGATGAACCTCGCCGACGTCGAAGAGGCGGCGAAGGAGGGCATGCGCCTGCACCTCGCCGAGCTCGACGCGATCGCGAGCGACCCTGCGACGCCGGACCTCGACAACACGATCATCGCCATGGAGCGCTCAGGGAAGGCCCTCGACCGCTTCTGGGCCTACTACGGGGTCATGTCGAGCAACCTCTCGACCCCCGAGTTCCGCGAGGTCCAGGCCCGCTTGGCCCCGCTCTTCTCGGAGTATCGCTCGACGATCATCCAAAACGCGGCGCTCTTCGCCCGCGTCAAGGCCGTCCACGACGCCGACGCGAAGTCCTATGGCCCCGCCGAAAAGCGCCTGATCAAGCTCCGCTACGATCGTTTCGCCCGCGAAGGCGCGACCCTCCAGGGCGACGCCAAGCTCCGCTACGCCGAGATCCAGCGCGAGCTCGCCGAGCTCTACACCCGCTTCGGCAACAACGTCCTCGCCGACGAGGAGGGCTATGTCCACTACCTCAAGGAGGAGCAGCTCGCCGGCCTGCCCGAGTCCTTCAAGGCGAGCGCCGCCAACGAGGCCGCCTCGCGCGGACACGAGGGCGAGTACGCGGTCACCAACACCCGCTCCTCGGTCGACCCCTTCCTCACCTACGCCGACGACCGCGGCCTGCGCGAGAAGGTCTGGCGCACCTACTACAGCCGCGGCGACAACGGCGACGAGCACGACAACAACGCGATCATCGCCAAGATCCTCGAGCTCCGGGACGAGCGGGTCGCCCTCCTCGGCTACGACAACTACGCACAATGGCGCCTCGAGGATCGGATGGCCAAGACCCCCGAGCGGGCGATGGAGCTGATGATGACCGTCTGGCCCGCCGCCGTCGCCCGCGTCCGCGAAGAGGTCCGCGACATGCAAAAGCTCGCCGAGAAGGGCGTCGGCCGGGCGAACCGGCAGAAGAACTTCAAGATCGAGGCCTGGGACTACCGCTATTACGCCGACAAGGTCCGGCTCGCCAAATACGACCTCGACTCCGACGAGGTCAAACAATACCTCCAGCTAGACAAGCTCCGCGAGGCGATGTTCATGGTCGCCGGCGAGCTCTTCGGCTTCGAGTTTACGCCGGTCGCCGCCGACGCCAAGGTCCCCGTCTTCCACCCCGACGTGAGGGTCTGGGAGGTCAAGGATCGCAGCTCCGGCGAGCTGGTCGGCCTCTGGTACCTCGATCCCTTCGCCCGCCCCGGCAAGCGCTCCGGCGCCTGGGCCACCAGCTACCGCGGCCACACGACGATCGACGGCGAGACCCCCGTCCTCGCCTCGAACAACTCCAACTTCATGAAGGGGGCCCCGGGCGAGCCCGTGCTCGTCTCCTGGGACGACGCCCAGACCTTCTTCCATGAGTTCGGCCACGCGCTCCACTCGCTCTCCTCCAACGTCGACTACCCGACCCTCAACGGCGGAGTGCGCGACTACACCGAGTTCCAGTCGCAGCTCCTCGAGCGCTGGCTCTTCACCGACAAGGTGATCGCGAAGTACCTCGTCCACTACAGGACCGGGGAGCCGATGCCGGCCGCGCTCGTCGCCAAGATCGAGGAGGCCTCGACCTTCAACCAGGGCTTCGCGACCAGCGAATACCTGGCCTCGGCCCTGATGGACCTCAAGCTCCACACCGCCGACCCGAAGGGCCTCGACCCCGACGCCTTCGAGCGCGAGACCCTGGAGCAGCTCGGCGCTCCAGCGGAGATCGTCATGCGCCACAGGACCCCGCACTTCGGCCACATCTTCTCTGGTGAGGGTTATTCCGCCGGATACTATGGCTATATGTGGGCCGACGTCCTGACCGCAGACGCGGCCGAGGCGTTCGCCGAGTCGAGCGGCGGCTTCTACGACAAGACCCTCGCCAAGGCCCTGGTCGAGCACCTCTTCGCCCCCCGCAACTCCGTCGATCCAGCCGACGCCTTCCGGGCCTTCCGCGGCCGCGATCCCGAGGTCGCCGCCCTCCTCCGCGACCGCGGCTTCCCCGTCCCCGGCGCCGCGAAGAGGGCCGCAAAGCGCAGCCGATGAGCCGAACGCCCGCCAGCTTGGCATCGGCGATCCCACAGCCGCAGCCGCAGCCGCAGCCGCAGCCGCAGCCGCAGCCGCAGCCAGATTAGCGCGACGACGAGGCGGAGCGTCGACGACGAGCGATCAGCGCTCCAACCCCGCAGATCGCCCACCAAGCCGATGCCGGCGCGTCCACGCTCGAGCACGCGCATCCATCCTCACCGCCCGTCGGGCCGGCTGTCGTCGGGCCGCCCTCCGTCGTACCACTGGTCCCCTCCGTCGCGGTGTCTGTCCCCGTCTCTGCCGCCGGGGTGCTCTCGACCAGGACAGTGACCGCGCTCGAGGACTGAATCGGCCCGAGAAGCGGCTCGCTCTTGGCGACCAATGTGTGCATCCCGGGCTCGAGCGTGACCTCGATCATCACGTCCTCGCCGTTCTCGGGGGACTCGCTGCCTGCGTTCACCTCGTCAGCTTCGACCCTGATCTGCTCGGGGACGTTCTGCGAGCACCCGTCGGTGTCGCAGTAGTCGTAGGTCCCAGGCTCAACGACCACTGTAAAGGTCGAAGGCACCGCGTCCGTCGTCTGAGGTTCGCTGATCGCAGGCGGAGTATTCGCGGCATCGGCTCGCGCTGAGGCGAAGACGTGGAGGCAGAACGCTGCCCCGATCGCATAGATTCGCACCTTGTTCGACGTCATGGGTCCCCATTATCCCGGTTGAAAGGGCCGCGGTTCAACCGGTTCAGAGAGCAGCGCTCCGGCGCGAGATCGCATCGCTAGACCGCGCAGGAGTCCGACCATACCGCGCACTTCTTGAGCGGGATCGCAGCGCCGTGGCGCTGCAGGGGAAGACACTCCGCGGTCCCAGGGTGTCCGAGACACATGTCCCGGGCGGCTCCCCGCTCGTCACGGCCATAGGCGACGAGATCATTGGCTTTTCTGATGATCGCCGGTGTGCACGCTGCTTGCTCATGCATCCCCCGTGACCATGCACGCATCCAACGTCAAGCACACCCTCCGCTCGCTCTTCTCCGGGGTCTTCGCGATCTCCGGCGGCCTCGCCCTCGCCACGGGCATCCTCGTGGGCGCCACCGCCTGCGACGTCGACGACGTCGAGCAGCCCCGCGATATCGTCGCGGCGCAGCTCGAGGTCGAGCGCGTCGAGGTCGACCCCGAGCTCGGCGAAGAGCTCGCCCTCGAGCTCGAAGAGAGCAGCCCCGTCGACGACGAGCTCGTCGACGAGCTCCTCCTCTGTGACCCCGGCAGCACCCCCGGCGAGGGCTGCGGCGGGGCGACGGAGAAGGACAAGGTGACGATCTGTTACTGCGGTTACGGACCCGGCGGGGCGATCTACGTCGAGGCCAACTGCGCGGGCTACCCCGGCAGCCACGTCTGCTGCGCCGCGGCCTGCAGCACCGGCGCCGGCGAGGACGGCTCGAACTAGGGCGCCGACGGGCCCAGGAGGCGGGCTCGGGGGTCTCCTCGTGCCCGCCAGCAGGACCGAGCCCTGCGCATTTAGGAGGGCCTACGAGCTCGCGTGGCGCGGGTGCCAGGGGTTTTTGAGGTCGAGCCTCGTCGACTCGCGGGTCTCCGTATCTCCATCCTCGAGGATGCACTCCACGTAGAGCTCGTAGTGCAGCTCTTCCACCCACAGCGGCTCGCTCGCGAAGTCCTTCAGGCCGTCCAGGAAGTTCTGCTTGAGCCCCAACCTATAGGTCCGCTCGAACCCTCCCGAGCCGGCGATGTCGTAGGAGGTGTCCTCAGGATCCACCAGATAGACCTCATCCGGCAGCTCAAAGCCGGACTCCCCCTCGTAGTCCCAGCGATTCTTGATGTCGAGCATCACCCGAAAGCGCAGGGTCTTCGCGCTGTGCTTCACCACCGCCAGGCCGACCTCGAGCTCGGCGATATCGTAGGCGTCAAAGAGAGGCGGGGTGAACTCGGTCAGGATCGTCAGCTTCATCGTCAGTCGCTCTTCTCGCGGCTGTGTCCACCCAATGTCAAGTTGCGTCCTCTGCACACGTCCGCGTGACTCGGCCTAGCGCGAGAGCACACCGGATCGTTCGCGCGGGCTGCTAGGCTAGAGTCGTGAGTACCGTGAGCACCCAGGGTCCAGCCTCGCAAGACGAACGGGCCGACCAGGGACCGACGCTGGGACGCCGCCTGCTCGCGGCGATCCTCGACCTCCGGATCATCCTCTTTTGGATCGCCTTCACCACGGTCGCCGGCTTCGCCCTCGCGCGTCTCGGCGCTGCGCCGACCAGCCCAGCGGGCTGGGACGCCTACGCGTTCCTGACCCTGATCCTGCCTGTCGGCCTGACCTTCGCCTTCGCGGACGCCTCACCCCGGCGCGGCACGTGGGGCAAGCGACGACAGGGTCTCCAGGTCGTCTCTCATCACGGGCAGCGGATCACCCTCGCCCGCTCCCTGCTCCGCCAAGCCGTCAAGCTGGGACCGTGGCAGGTGGCCCATACGGCCGTCTTTCAGCTCTTCGCGGGCTCTACCTCGGTGCTGTCCTGGGTCCTCGCGATCACCCCTCAGGCGCTGGTCCTGGCGTCCGTGACCTTGGTGATCGTGCTCCGACCCCCGCGGGCGCTCCACGATCTCATCGCTCGGACCCGCGTCATCGTCGCGCCAGACCCATCCTAGCGATCAACGCTACGGCAGCCTAGGCTGTGGTGAAAGTCCCCTGTGCTCTCGCGCCGCAATCGTTGGTCCTCTTGGCTTTGACAAGATGCCGCTGTACCGGGCTGTACTGCGAGTTTCGCCGGAGCCGAGAAGGACGACGAGGGCAAGCGAGAGAACATGGGACTTTTGCCACGGCCTCCTAGGCCGGAGGGGTGGACTCCGCGTCGGGGCACGCCGCGGCCATCATCTGGAGGAAGGGCTCCACGTTCGCTTGAGTCACCGAGATCTGGTGGGTGTGGCCCTCGGTCATCTCGATCTTGATGTAGTTCTGCGCGCCGACACCGGTGTCCTTGCCGGTGCTCGTCACCACCCAACGCCAGTAGCGCTTGATCTTCTGCGGGTTGTTCGTCAGCGCGTCCTCGAGCTCAAGGCGCACGCGCGGGTTCTTGACGAGACCGATGAAGATCATGAGCGCTCCCACGGCGAGGAAGAGCACCCCAAACAGGTAGAGCGCGACGAGCATACCTGTGCCCGCGTCCGCCATCTCCGGGTCGAGCTCGAAGAGGTGCAGGGCTACCATGAGGCCGCCGAGGAGGAAGGTCAGGATCCCCATCCCGGTCATCATGATGGTCGTTCGACGCATCGACGCGGCGATGAGCTGCTGGACGCTGACGTTGGTCATCGGCGGAGAATACCTGGTTGTCTGGGAATTGCACCGCCCTCGCGGGCCACCTCCACAGCCCCACGGCTCGCCGTCCACCGCTCGGCCCACGGCGACGATGGCGAGCCGTGCTGTGCGTAGTGCGCACCTTCGTACACTTCAGCGCACAGCCTACGCGTCGACGACAAACTCACGCACAAGCGCCAGAGCGCCCCCGTAGGTGCTCTCCTGGCCAAACGCGTGATCACCGTTCAACGGCCAGTCGATCGCGTCAAGGAGGAGTACCAGCGTGTATTTCCCAGGCGCCAGCGGCTCGTCCGGGACCAGCGAAAAGCCGACCCCGTTGCGACAGACATGCCCCCCCGAGTCACCACTGATCGTCGCGGGTACAGCCTCGCCGCTCGCCTCATCGATCAAGAACCACGCATCTCCGTCGATCGACGCGTCCGCGACCAGCTCGTCCGACTCCGCCGAGGGCCCATCGGCGGTCAACCGAAACGACTCCTCCGGCTCGATCACCACCCGCTCGTCGGCGGTCTCCGAGCACTCGGTGCAATCGCTCTGCTGCGCGCTCATCAGGCGGATCGCGCCGCTGCAGTCGCCACATCCGCCGCCGATGCTCGCACCGATCCCAGCGGCGAGGAGCGGGGCCAGGGCGAGCGAGGGGAGCCCGCGGCGCAGGAGGGCGAGAACGCCAGCACCGGCGCGAGGATGAGGGGTTGGGGAGGTCTGGCCGAGCTTTGTCATGATCATTCTCGGGCCAGGTAGTCGCGACACCTCCGCTCCGGTTCACCCCATCCCAGGTTCTCTCCGGATCGACCGTGCGCACGCCACGGAGCGCTCCCGACCCCGCGGAGCCGCTTCCGCCAGAGATCCCAGCGGAGCCCAGGTATGAGACGCTGGGCCCGACCACGGTCGCGTCCCCGCACAGCCACGATCACGAAGCGCTCATGACCCAGCTCCTGCACCTTCGCCCCCTCGAGGCGCGCACGTGGGCCCGCCTCGCCGGTAGCGATCGGATCCCCACGCGAGCAGGACGTCCCGTCGGCAGCGATGATCTTCATCTCGCGCTCTGGCTCCTCGGCGCCTCCGTCACGACCCCGAGGGGTCGCCGCCCGGCCGGCACCTGGCGCCTCCGAGCGACCCTCGGCGCGCGCTGGATCGACATCCTCGGCGACACCCCGACACCGCCGGACGGCCCGGTCGATCTGCGCTTCGGCTCGGGCGATCGAACGCTCCTCCATGACATCACGACCGCGATCACGCTGCTCGCCGGCCCCCAAGCTCTCTCGCCCGCGAACCGTGAGCGCCCGCTCCAACTCCTCTGGACCGACGCCCCGCAGACGCTGCCCCTCCACCCCCAACGCTGGCAGCTGCTCTGCGCGACGCAGCACCTCCTCGGGGCCCGCACCACCGACGTGCAGAACGCACGCTTCACCGCGGCCGAGGGCGATCGCACGCTCGACGTGATCATCGACCGAGCCCCCGAGCGAGCGCCCAGCTCTTTTTGGACCGAGGCCGTCTTGGCCCGCCTGCCCCGTGTGACCCGGCCTTGGCCGCGGATCCAGCTCGTCGACGCGGCTGCCTGGAGCTCCGCGCCGATCGAGACCCTTCAACAGATGCTCGAGCCGATCCTGCGCACGTTCCCTGGCGCGACCGCCCTCGCTGAGCCCTTCGCGAGCGCCGCGAGCTCTGGCCTGGTCATGCTCCAAAGCTGGGACCTCCGAGCGTGGCTGCTCGAGGGAGAGCGCCTGCGGATCGCCCTCTTCTGGGAGACCTCAGCCTGACCTCATTCTTTGGGGGCCGCCTCGCCACGCGCGATCCCCTTGGCGAGCCCCGCTGCGGAGCGGTCCTCAGGGTCGGTGACCCACGCTGGCCCGTGCAGGACCCTCCTGGACCAACCTGGACCAACCTGGACCAACCTGGACCAACCTGGACCAGTCTGGACAGTGAGGCCTACCTCTTCCTCCGGCGTCTGACCTCCAGCAATGGGATCGCCGCTGCGTCGTGCACACTCTGCCGGCGCTCCGCCCCTCCGCCGGTGCCCGCTCGCAAAGCTTGCGAGGATCGACCGCGACGCGCCCTGATACCGTCCCGAGGTGCGCGATCGCTCGTCCCCCACCTCCTCCCTCCTCATCGAATGGTTCGACGATCTCCGCGCTGACGACGTCGAGCGTGTCGGCGGAAAGAATGCATCCCTCGGCGAGATGGTGAGCCAGCTCGCCAGCGCCGGGATCCCGGTGCCGCCGGGCTTCGCGACGACGGCCTCGGCCTACTGGACGACGCTCGACGCTGCCGAGCTACGACCGCGGATCGCCGCCGAGCTGGCGGCCCTCTCCGCCGGCGAACAAACGCTCGCCGAGGGCGGCGCGGCCCTCCGACGACTCATCGCCGCGGCGCCCCTCCCCGCCGACTTCGAGGCCGCGCTGCGCACCGCCTACCGCGAGCTCGGCGAGCGCGTCGGCGAGAGCGCTCCCTCGGTCGCGGTCCGCTCGTCGGCGACCGCCGAGGATCTCCCCGAGGCCTCCTTCGCCGGCCAGCAGGAGACCTTCCTCAACGTCCGCGGCGAGGCGGCGCTCCTCAGGGCCTGCCAGGCCTGCTACGCGTCGCTCTTCACCGATCGAGCGATCACCTACCGCGACCTCAACGGCTTCGACCACCTCAAGGTCGCCCTCTCGATCGGCGTCCAGCAGATGGTCCGCTCCGATCGCGGCGCCGCCGGGGTGATGTTCACCCTCGACACCGAGACCGGCTTTCCCGACGTCATCCTGATCAACGCCGCCTGGGGGCTCGGCGAGAACGTGGTCAAGGGCGAGGTCAACCCCGACGAGTTCCTCGTCTACGCGCCGATGCTCGGAGGAGGTCGACGGCCGATCATCCACCGCAAGCTCGGCGCCAAGGAGAAGACCCTGGTCTTCGCCCGCGGCGCGGGACGAACGACCCGCAACCTGACGACGCCGTGCTCGAGGCGCGAGCGCTTCGCCCTCAGCGACGACGACGTGCTCACCCTCGCCACATGGGGCGCGGCGATCGAGCGCCACTACTCCGCGCGTGCCGGTAAACACACGCCGATGGACATCGAGTGGGCCCTCGACGGGCGCACAGGGAAGCTCTACGTGGTCCAGGCCCGCCCCGAGACCGTGCAGTCGCAACGCCAGGGCAACGCCGAACTAGTGAGCTACATCCTCGAAGAAAGGGTCGCGCCGACCGTCGAGGGGCGCAGCGTCGGCGGCGCGATCGTCCACGGCGAGGTCTGTGTGATCCGTCAGGCCGAGGACATCGCCAACTTCCGCCCGGGCTCGATCCTCGTCGCCGAGATCACCGACCCCGACTGGGTGCCGATCATGCGCCTGGCCGCGGGGATCGTCACCGACCACGGCGGCCGCACCTGTCACGCCGCGATCGTCAGCCGAGAGCTCGGCATCCCCGCCGTCGTCGGGGCCGGCGACGCGACGCTCCGCCTGCGCGAGGGTGAGATGGTCACCCTATCCTGCGCCGAGGGCGAGGTCGGCCGGGTCTATCGCGGCGCCCTGAGCTTCCGCCGCGAGGTCACCGACCTCCGCGAGCTCCCGCCGACGACCACCAAGATCATGCTCAACCTCGCGGACCCGAGCAGCGCGCTGCGATGGTGGCGACTGCCGATCGACGGCATCGGCCTCGCCCGCCTCGAGTTCATGATCACCGAGCACGTCAAGGCGCACCCGATGGCCCTCGCCCACCCGGAGCGGGTCGAGGACCCCGAGGTCCGGGCTGCGCTCGATGAGCTCACCCGCGGCAGCGCCACTCCGACCGACTACTTCGTCGAGACCCTCGGCCGCGGGATCGGCATGCTCGCGGCCGCCGTCCACCCGCGGCCGGTGATCGTCCGGACCAGCGACTTCAAGAGCAATGAGTACGCCCGACTCCTCGGCGGCGCCGACTTCGAGGCGGACGAAGAGAACCCTATGATCGGCTTCCGCGGCGCCTCCCGCTACTACAGCGAGCGCTACCGCGACGGCTTCGCCCTCGAGTGCCGGGCCCTCCGCTACGTCCGCGACGTCCTCGGCTTCGACAATGTCACCGTCATGATCCCCTTCTGTCGGACCCTCGGCGAGGCCGACAGGGTGCTCGAGGTGATGGCCGCGGAGGGGCTGGAGCGCGGTCCGGAGCTCAAGGTCTACATGATGTGCGAGATCCCGGCGAACGTGATCCTCGCCCGCCAATTCGCCGAGCGCTTCGACGGCTTCTCGATCGGCTCCAACGACCTCACCCAGCTCGTCCTCGGGGTAGACCGCGACTCCGAGCTCCTCGCCCACCTCTTCGACGAGCGCGACCCCGCCGTGGTCGCGATGATCCGACAGGCGATCACCGCGGCCCACGGCGCAGGCCGCCCGATCGGGATCTGCGGCCAAGCCCCCTCCGACCACCCCGAATTCGCGGAGCTCCTGGTCGACGCCCAGATCGACTCGATCTCCCTCAACCCCGACTCGGTGATCGGCGTTCGCCTGCGGGTCGCCGCCCTCGAGGGGCAGCGCAAGGTGACCCAAGCGCCAGCCTAGGGGACCGTGCGCCGGCCTGACCTCACCGTCTATTCGCCCGCGTCGTCGACGGGCGCGGCGAGGCTCGCCTCCTCGGCCATGAGACGATCGCGGCTCGTCCCGTGCGCCGTCAAGCAGCCGAGGATCTGAGCGGCGTCCGGGAGCAGCGAGGTAGCGATGGCGCCGACGCGGAGATCGAGCGGCTTGCGGCCTCGCCGGCGTGGACGCTGGCATCGCGGTAGAGCCGCTCGTCGATGCGGTGAGCACCCCAAACCCCGCTGACCGGCCCGCTCAACCTGTTCACCTAGACGCGAGCGAGCCTCCGTGTTGGCCCCATCATTTCGGGATCAGACAGAGCGGGATCTTCTCCGTAGAGTTGTTGTCCTCAATGCACTCATTCAGCGCTCCCTTCATCATCCCGTCGTCGTCGACGCTGGCGGAGACGAGGCCGTTTTGCACCTCCACGTCCGCGCTCAGGCAGACCTGCTCGGCCGCGCCTGCGACGATCGGCGCCTTGGTCACAGCGGTGCCGAGGAGGCCAAGGGTCTCCTCGTAGAACGAGACCTTCACCCCAGCGCCGACGCCCAGACACCCCTGGTTGGAGACCCAGACGCAAACCTCGACCTTGGGACAGATCTCAAAGTTCGCGTCGAGGTCGAAGAGGGTGAGGTCTGGGGCGCAGAAGTCAGCGCTCCCCTGGGCGTTGCGACGATAGGAGTTGTAGGGCTTGTCCATCGGAGTTAGCCAGTTAGCGGGCTCCTCCGCGGGGACTTCGCCTGTCAGGCCCACATTCGTCACGTGGTACGTATGCTGATTCCAAATGGGTCGAGTCGCGACCCAGTTGTCGAGGGTATCTCCCCAGACCTCGATGCCCGCGTCGTAGGAGAGGCTGGAGTCATTGTTGGTCGAGAAGACGATCTCTGCCTTGAAATCGCCGTCGACGTCGGCGATGACGGGGTACTCGGTGCGCGTGCGCGATGAGTTGCGGTCCTTGAGGAGGATCTCGGCGTCGGTCATGATGCCGTCGCAGGCGGGGCCGGGCGGGTCGAGCTGACAGTCGGGCTCAACGCCGGGGTAGATCCTCAGGTAGACCTCGTCGTTGTAGACGACCTCGTTGCGGCCATCGCCGTCAAAGTCGAAGACGGAGGAGCCGGTGACCTGCGAGGAGCCGTCCTGGGTGGTCGCGCGCCACAGCTCGGTGAGGGTGTTGCTCTGACCGTCGAACTTGAGAACGACATAGCGGGTGGAGCCCGCGGCGGCGATGTCGGGGATCCCGTCGCCGTCGAAGTCGGCGATGTTCGGCGGGCCGCCGCGTCCGCCTCCCGGGAGGGAGAACTGAGCGAGGATTCCGCCGTTCTGGCCGCTGAGCACGTAGATCTTGCCGGAGGCGACGAGGACGACCTCCGGAAACTTGTCGTTGTCGAGGTCGGCGACGCCGCAGAAGCCGTCGACGACCTGCGAGTCCCAGAAGACCTGACCGGCGAAGTCGCCTCCGGAGACAGTGCCGGTGAAGGTGTAGGCCGTCTTGCCGCCGATGAGCTCGGGGCGACCGTCTCCGTCGAGGTCGGCGATGCAGGAGATCGGCCCCTGGCCATTGCGGCCGATCCCGCTGTTGCCCTCGTAGAGGAGCTTCCCGGAGGAGTCGTAGACCGCCGCGCCGAAGACGATCTCGGGATCCCCTTGGTTGTCGAAGTTCGCGACGGAGATCGAGCCGCTGCTGCGGGCGCCGCTGAAGGGGTCGGACTTCCACAGCGGCGTGCCGTCGCTGTCGATCGCGATCAGGTACTTGCCCTCGCCGCAGGCGATCACCTCCGCCTGACCGTCGCTGTCGATGTCGGCGACGGCGATGTTCGAGGTCGAGTCCGACTCAAACTCGGGATCGGTGACGGTCCAGACCTTGTCCCCGTTGTCGCCGCGCAATGCCCGGAGCACCCCGTTCGAGGTGATGGCCGTGCCGGCATAGGAGTTGAAGATGATCTCGGGGACACAGTCATTGTCGAGGTCGGCGACGACCGGGATCGACGAGACCTGGTAGTGGTTCGGCTTATCGTCATCCGCGGGCTCGAAGTGCGGCCAGGTGACCGCACACTTGCCGTTCATACAGACCTCGGCGGTCTGGCACTTGCTGTCGTCGCTGCAATTGACGCTCTTGCGCTTTCCCCAGGTGAACTGCGGCTTGGCCTCGAAGACGCCGACGTCCGGGATGTACTGGCAGCCCTGGTCGGCGTTGCTCGGGACGCAGAGGCCGAGGTTGGGATCGCAGATAAACCCGTCGTCGCACTCGGACTCCTGCTGCTGGGTCGCGCAGGAGATCTGGCCGCAGGCGGGCCCAGGATCGACGCAGGCCTCAAGGTAGCAGATCTGGCCGTCGCCGCAGCAGACCTGCTGAGGCCCGCAGGGCGGGTCACCGCCGCAGTCCGTGATGCATTGCAGCTCGTCGCAGATCTGATCGGGCGTGCAGCAGTCGTCCCCGCAGGGAGTGCAGGCTCCGGTGTCGCTCTCCGAGGCGGAGGTCTCGGTGTCCGTACCTGCGGTCGAGGTGCCGACGGTAGTGCCAGCGGTCGTCCCCATCGTCGCCGAGGCGGACATCCCCCCTGACATCGTCTCGGTGCCGCTCGCGGTGTCGGTCCCGGACACGGTCGCCGTCCCCGTCGCCGTCTCCGTACCGACGCTGCCGACAGAGCTGCTCGCGCTCTCACTACCGGTCGCGCTGTCGTCTCCATTGCACCCGGTCAAGCCGAGCACGGTCAGCGCGGTGATCCGCCACATCCACTTTTGTCTCACCATCAACGAATCTCCCAAACTAGACACCGCGAGGTTAACACCGGTGCGCTCAGGGCCCTGCGCCCGAATTCACCGGGCCCGAGGGCCGCTGGTGTGCGAGTGCGAGCGACGCCGAAGGGGCGCGACAGTTCGGTCCCGACCCCCGCTCGCGCCCGCGCCGAGCGATGAGCGGCCGACGCCCTCCCCGCGCAGACAAGGAAGCTCGAGCGGCCGTCTGACCGTGATGCCCGGCTCGTCCTTGATACCCTCCAAGACCGTGCGAAGGACCACCGCCCCCGACCGCTCTGGCTTCGCCTGCAAAAGACAGAGAGGTCGCGACGAGGAAGAGGCCCCTGTCCCTGGCGCCCTTGCTCGCCGCCGGCCGACCGCTTCTCGCCACGGGCGCGCTGGTGCGCAAGCCTTCGCGGGAGACGAGCGCGAGGAGGTGAAGATCTCCGCGGAGCTCGGCCGCGCGGTCCTGCCGGCGGCAGCCCTCGCGCTCCTCCTCGTCCCGCAGCAGGCCGCGGCTGACGAGCCACTCTGCGCAGGAGGCCGAGCCGGAGAGAGGAGCTGCGAAGCGCACACACAGAGCCGTCGGCCGCCCCCCGACCGCTGTATCTACGGCGGCGATCACAAGCCCCACACCCGCAATCTCCTCGGCTCGAAGGCGCTCTTCGCCACCAGCCTGGCGACCACCGGCGCCGCCGAGGACGGGGCCCACGGACACCACGCCGAGGGACCCGTGACGGGCTTCGGCGTCAGCGTCTTCTACGAGCGAGAGCTGGTCCCGAAGTGGGTCGAGCTCGAGCTCAACGTCGGACTGATCGACGGAGCCGCAGGGCTGCAGGTACCCATCGATCTCCTCCTCAAGAAGCCCTTTCATCTCGGCCGGAGGCTGACCCCCTACGTCGGGCTCGGACCCTCCATCGAGCTCTTCCCCCGCGGAGATCGTCCACCGCTGCCCGGCGTCACGGGCGGGGTCGGCGTCTATCTCTGGCTCTCGCGGGACTTCGGCCTCGACCTCGAGCTCGACTACACCGCCCACTTTCTCTCGCCAGGGATCGAGCACGTGAGCACGCTCGGCCTCGGGCCTGTGCTCCACTTCTGAGCCCTTCCTCCGGGGAGCCGTGCACCGACCGGCTCCGCCGCGACCGCCGCTCACAGTCCTCGCAGCCCTCGGTCCCCCCGGCCTCGACGAGGCGCCGCGGCAGCGATCGCACAGATTCCCTCAGCAGGGCTGTGAGGGCCGACAAAGTGCGAGAGCGCGCTGCGATCTCACCCAGACTAGCCGCAGATAGGCCCACTGCGGCTCGCGGAGGAGATCGTGCGTTCCACCCACCATGGGCGATCTGGATCCCTGCTCGAGGAATCGACCGATCGTCGCAATTGAAACGGCTCGGCGAGTCACTCCGCTCTCGAATGCAACGAGAGTCGATCCCCACGCTCCGCCCTGCCCTCGCCATGACCCTCGCGTTCGGGGTGCTCCTCGCGGGGTCCGACGTCGTCCACGCAGCTCCGACCAAGCTGCCCGCGACTCCACAGCCGACGCGAAAGCTGCTGCCGAAGAAGGTCGTCGACCTGCCAGGCGTAGACCTCGAGCTCCCCGGTCGGATCCAGCGAGCAGGGGTCGGTCGACTCGACGTCGACTCGATCCTCGGACAGGCGCTGCGCGCCGAGACGCCCCGCGCGACCGGTGATCTCGCGCCCTCATCGCTTGGTTCGCGTACGGTCGAGGTCGCCCCCGGGAAGACCGCGACCCTCGCCGCGATCAGCAGCGGCTGGTTCGCGGACCATGACCGCCTCCGCGCCGACCTAAGAGGCGCCAAGGGCATGATCGTCGGCGCGGTTCGGGACGAGGTCGAGGTCTACGAGCTCCAGCACAGCTACATCATGGTCCGCAGCACCGGGGCGACGGTCTCCGATCCGAACAAGCTGCGGAAGAGCTCTCCGCTCTTCGCCTCGCTCACCAAGAAGCGGACGACGAACATCCGCATGGGCCAGCTCTCGGCCGCCTCCAAGAAGGGCCTCGCAGCCTTCAAGGCGACGCTGGCGAGCCGCCCCTTCGACGATCCGCTGCGACAGGCGATGAACCGCGGCGATCAGGCCCTCCTCAACGCGCTCGCCGACGGGGTCGGCGAGATGACGGTGATCGACACGCTCGTCATCCCGAAGCGAGCGCCGCGCCTCGACCCCGACGGCCAGGTCCGCGCGCCGAAGCTCGACGGTGGCCGCTTCGACTACGGCGACCTGCGGACCGTCGACAGCGGCCGGGTGCGGCCGAGCCAGCTCGAAGCGCCGGCGCTCACGGACGCGGGGCGAGAGACCCTGCAAAAGGCGCTCAAGATCGACCGCCGCGGGCACACGGTCTCCGGCAGCACCGGCTCGACAGCGGCGTTTGTCGCCGGCCACACCTGGGCCGACAGCTGGGGCTGGGAGCGGACCTTTGACGTCCCCTCGGGGTTTCTAAGGGTCAAGCTCGGCGCTCACTACGGCCTCGGGCTGCGGATCCCGATCGAGGTCAAGACCCGCATGGATCCGACCTACGTCTGCGAGAACGGGCCCGATCATGAGGCCCATCGCCACCGCTTTCGCCTCGAGGCGAAGGCGACCGCGATCGACGGGGACAGCTCCTTCTACGAGCGGGCGGGGATGCCCGAGGCGATGATCCTGGGCGGAAAAGAGCTGGCCCTTGAGGCAGGTGTCGGCTACGCGGTCAAGCTGCGGCTCTTCTGGGAGACGATCGTCGACAAGCCCTACCGCGAGCACGGGTTCGACTGGGGCCGCGACTTTGATCCGCCCCAGGGCGGCGGCGACAACACCCGCGTCGTCGACTACTTCCTCCCCTACTCGGTGACCCGCTCAGGCCTCAACTTTGGCCCCCTGCACGGCTCCGCGCGGATCGGCTTTCGCGTCGACGTCCGCGGCGAGGCGAAGGCCATATCACCGGGTTTCAGGGCGACCAGCTCCGGCAGGCGATCACCCGTCCGGCGGGCTCGATCGCGGTCACGGGGAATGATCCGAGGGCGAGCCCCCAGCAGATGGTCTTCGCCGACACCCAGTGGAAGACCTGGGAGTTCCACCTCCTCAACCACGCCTATGCGAAGGGCAAGAGCACGCCGTCCTACACCGAGAAGTTCGGGACGATGATCGACGAGGTCGAGTACGACTCCGCTTGGTCGGTCGTCCCCGGCGTCAAGGTGAAGGCCGAGGCGAGCTACCACGGCTACGGTATCGGCGGCACCTGGACCTTCTGGGTCGACAGCGCCCGCCTGCCGATCGGCTCCCTCGATCTCCCCCGCCACAAGCGTACGCGGCAGGCGCTGCGCAACGATCGGGGGACGAAGATCTGGCACCTCAACGGCATCGGCGACACGAACTACTGCAACGCTCAATGAGCGCGCTGCTGAGGCGCGGAGCCAGGAGACGGGCCCCGATGGCTCGAGCTAGCGCCGGCGCCGGAGCAGAAGAAAGCCGGCGACCAAGCCGAGGGCGAGGAGCACGAGGCCGAGCACGGCGACCTGAGAGCTCGCCGTGCTAGCGCTGGAGGAGCGCTCCCGGGTCGGGCTCGGGAGCTCGTCCCGGGCCGCTCCGGCCTCGAGGTCGACCTGCACGCCGATGACCTCGGGTACAGGATCCCCGTCGAACTCCGAGGGCTGAGCGCTGGGCGCTCCGATCATCTCTTCCGGCTCCGCCAGCTCCGCCAGCTCCGCCAGCTCCGCGGACGGGGCAGGCTCAGCGCTGTCGACCGACGGCTTCACGGACGGCCCGGGGGGCGCATCCGCGACGGCGACAGAGCTCACCCCGAGACCCAGCGCGAGCCCAAGACAGACGACCGCGACCGACCGGGAGAGGCGCCCTAGGCCGCCCACGTGATCGAGCGGGCTCAACGCGCGCTGAAGCACGACCTCGACTCCGTGCAGGACTCCGGCAGGCAGAGCTGATCGTCGGGACCGGTGACCTGCTGGGTCTTGAGGCAGTGGTAGTGGCTCGACCGGCTCGAGACGAAGGCGTCGACCACATCGGGCCCGTAGACGTGCATCGCCTTGGTCCGCATGTGCCGGCAGATCGGGCGGCTGCGGTCGATGACCTTGAGGTGCAGGCTCATGATTCCTCGCTTGCTTCGGGCTGGGGACTTCGGGCTTCGGGCTTCGGGCTTCGGGCTTCGGGCTGGGCGCTGGGAGAGCGCCTCAGGCGGGGACGGGGACGTCGCAGGCGCGGTGGAGGGCGGCGCGGACCAACCCCTGGACGAGCGGGATCTTGTAGGCGTTGTCCCCCAGAGAGCGGGCGCCCTGGGTGGCGAGCGCGGCGACGCGGGCGAAGAGCTCAGCGCTCGGCGCCTGGCCGGTGAGCGCCTCCTCGACCTGGACGGCGCGCCACGGCGTCGGCGCGACGTGGCCGAGGGCGACCCTGACCGTTCGGAGAGCCCCGCCCTCGACGCTGAGGGCGACGGCGACCTCGGCGAGCGGCCAGTCGAAGGACTGCTTCTCCTTGGCGACCTCGTAGACCGAGCGCTGGCCGGCCGCGGCCGCGGGCAGCGTGACCCCGCGGATGACCTCCCCCTCGCCGAGGGTGTTCTCGGCGGTCGGCGAGACCCGCGGGAGGGCGAAGAGCTCGCCTACGGGGATCCGCCGCGGCCCCTCGGCGCCGATGATCTCGACCTGGGCGTCGAGGGCGACGAGGGCGACGGCGAGGGTCGACGGGTGGACGATGTGACAGGGCCCGCCGCCGAGGATCGCGTGGAACTTGTTCTCTCCGCCGTCGGCGAGGCAGCGCTCGCCGCCCTTCTTGAGGCAGTGGAGATCGCGGTGGCGGAAGTACCAACAGCGCGGGCGCTGGAGCAGGTTTCCGCCGAGCGTCGCCGAGTTGCGGATGCTCGGCGTCGCCGCGGAGCCGGCCGCCTCCCTGAGGGCGGCGTAGGCCTGCGGGAGGGCGCTCGCCGAGATCGCCGCGAGGGTGTTCAGGGCGCCGACCGACCAGCCGCTGTCGCTGGCGGCGAGGGCCCGCATCGCCTGACCGTGCTCGTCGCCGAGGGAGCGGAGATCGATGAGCTCTGCGGGCCGGGCGAGGCCCTCCTTGAGCAGGTCGAGGAGGTCGATCCCGCCGGCCTTGTAGACCCGCTCAGCGGGCGCGCCGAGGGCCCGGGTCTGGGCGGCGTCGAGGGTCCGGGGTCGGATCAGGGTGAAGGGCTCCATGGTGCTCTCTCTCGTCTCGCGCGGGGATTTGCTTCTTCGGCTTCTTCGGCGTCTTCGGCGTCCTCGGCCTAGGCGCCCTGGATCGCCGCCAGCACCCGATCGGGGGTCATCGGCAGCGACCGCACCGGGCGGCCGATCGCGTGGTGGACCGCGCAGGCGATCGCGGCCGCGGTCGGGATCGTCGACGGCTCGCCGATGCCGACGGCGCCGGTGGAGTTGGCCCCGGTGTGGAGCTCGGTGAAGACGATGTCGAGCTTGGGCAGCTCGGCGGCGCCGATGATCTTGTAGCTCTCGAGGTTGGGGTTGAGCATCCGGCCGCTGCCGCGATCGACGATCCGCTGCTCCATCAGGGCGTAGCTGATCCCGAGGGCTATGCCGCCGTTGACCTGCGAGCGGGTGGTCAGCGGGTTGTGGACCCGCCCCACGTCGTGGATAGCCAGGACCTCCGGGACCCGGACGACGCCGGTCCAGGTGTCGACCTCGGCCTCGATGAAGTGGGCCCCGGCGATCTGGTAGACCGGAGCGCTCGGGTGACGCATCGGCCCGGCGTTGTAGGTCTGCGGCCGGCTCGCGGTGGCGACCACCGCCTCGCCCTCGATCTTCTTGCAGAGCTCGGCGAAGGCGATCGTTCGCTTGCGACCGCCGACCTCAGAGACGCCGTCGCTCCCCCACACAAGGCCCTCGGTCGAGCCGCGGCCGAGGAGCTTGGCGGCGAGCTCGGTCAGCTCAGCCTTGACCGCCTCGGCGGCGTTGCGGGCCGCGGGGGCGACCGACGAGGTCGTCTGTGAGCCGCCGCTGCCGACGGAGGGTCCAAGCTCGCTGTTGCCCACCTGGACCCGGATCGACGGGACCGGCCGCGCGAAGACCTCGGCCGCGACCATCGCCAGGACGGTCGTGATCCCGCCGCCGATGTCCTGGACGCCGTTGCGGACCTCGACGACGCCGTCGCGGTCGACGCTGACGGTCACACGGGCGGCGTTCTTGCGGCCGTAGTCGCCCCAGATCGAGCAGGCGACGCCGACACCGGTCAGGTAGCGAGCGCCGCGGCTGCGCTTGGCGTCGGCCTCACGCCGGCGCTCGGCCCAACGAAAGCGCTCGCGCCCGAGCTCTAGCTGGGCCCGGCGGACCGGGTGCTCGACGTGGCCGATCCGCAGCTCGAGCGGATCTTTGCCGAGCTTGAGCGCGAGCTCGTCGATCGCCAGCTCGATCGCGAAGGCGCCCTGCGGATGCCCTGGCGCGCGGAAGGCCGTCCCCGGCCCGGTGTTGCAGAAGACGTCCCGGCTCTCGACGAGGATGTTGGGGCAGCGGGTGTAGATGCCGAAGGCGTTGTTGCCGATCCCCGCGCCGGTGCCGATCCCCGCGGAGCCGTGGCCGACCACGTGGATCGCCGTCAGCTCGCCCGAGGTGGTGGCGCCGAGGGTCACCCGCTGGGTCGAGCCGGGGCGGTTGCCGGTGCAGACGTGCTCCTCGTGGCGGTCGAGGAGGAGCGAGACCGGCGCCTTGCTCTTGCGCGCGAGCTCGCCGGCGATCCAGCCGAGGCGAGAGCCCGGCGCCGAGGCGCCGAACTTCGCCCCGAAGCCACCCCCCATGTACTCGGTGAAGACCTTGACGTCGGCGGGCTTGAGCTCAAACACCCCCGCGAGCTCGTCGCGGACCGAGAAGATCCCCTGGGTCGAGCACCAGGCGGTCATCGCCTTGGGCGAGTCCCAGCGGACGACGATGCTGTGGGTCTCGAGCGCCGAGTGGGTGTGGACCTGGGTCGTGTAGGTCGCCTCGTGCCGGACCTTCGCCTGGCGCAGCCCCTTGTTGCTCGATCCCTTGGAGAGCGAGGGGTTGCGGCGGACGTTGCCCTCAACGCGGGCTTTCCCGCCCTCGCTCGGCTCATCGCCCTCGGTGCGCCGATCCTTGACCGCCTTCTCGTGGACCTTCGGCGAGCCCGGCTGGATCGCCTCGTCGAGGTCGACGACGAAGGGCAGCGGCCGGTAGCGGACGACGATCGACGCGAGCGCGGCTCTCGCCTCGTCGCGGGTCTTGGCGGCGACCGCCGCGACGTCGGCCCCGGCGAAGCGGACCTTGTCGCCGACCTTCACGAGATCGATCGCAGCCCGAACCCCGGGCTGCTTTAGCGCCGGGCTGACGTCGAGGTGCTCGATCTCCGCCGCCGGGTGGGGCGAGCGCAGGACCGCCGCGTGGAGCATCCCCGGCAGGCGGACGTCGTGGGTGTATTGGGCGGCGCCGGTGACCTTCGGGACGCTGTCGATCCGCGGCGTGTCGCGGCCGATCACCGCGAGCTCGGAGTCGGCGTCCCAGGGCCGGGGCTCCCCCTTTGGCACCTCGACCTTGACCGCCTTGAGCTTGTCGTCGAAGCCCAGGCGCAGGGTGTAGATCGTCGTCTCGCCGGCCATGTCAGGCGCCTCCCTGGACGCCGGCGACGTCTTCGATCGCGGCGAGGATATGGTGATAGGAGCCGCAGCGGCAGAGGTTGCCGGCCATCCCCTCGGCGATCGACGACCTGTCCTTGGAGTCACCTGTTCGCAGGAGCGCGGTCGCGGAGATCAGCATCCCCGAGGTGCAAAAGCCGCACTGGGCCGCGTCATGGGCGATGAACGCGGACTGGAGCGGGGCGAGGGTGTCGCCGATCGCGAGCCCCTCGACGGTGGTGATGCTCCGGCCCTCGAGGTCGTGGGCGAGCATCATGCACGAGTTCATCGGCACGCCGTCGACGAGGACCATGCAGGCCCCGCAGGCGCCGCGATCGCAGACTTCTTTGCTGCCTGTCAGATCCAGGTGATCGCGCAGCGCCGCCAGGAGGGTGACGCTGGCCGCGACCTCCAGGCTCCGGACAGAGCCGTTGATCTCGAGGCTGAGGGGCGCAGCTCCGGGGCCGATGGCGACGACGTCCGCCGGCAGATCCTCCGGCTGCGCGGTCTCGCCGGCGGCCCCCTCGGCCGTCGGCTTGGCGCAACCAGCGATCACCGTCGCCGTACCAAATCCCCGGAGAAGCCCGCGCCGAGTTAGCTTGGGGCGTTCCGACATCGACGGCAGAGTAGCCCGCGACGCCGCGAAGCGGTAGCCCCTGCGGGAGCGGCTAGCCCAAGCGAGGGACGGCTAGTCCCTCAGTAACCACCAGTCGAGGCGCTGGCTCTCCTCGCACATGCCATTCTCGTACGCGCCGCCGTTGTATGCGGTGTAGCTCTCGCCCGCGAAGCCCAGGGCCCCCGCGCCGCCGTTGCTGAGGACGAGCGCTTGGTCGGCGGAGAACTCCAGCTCGTAGTCGGCGGTCTGCGGGGCGCAACAGTCCTCGGGGTCGACGCAGCCGCACTCCCCGTCGACCGCCAGCGTCTTGACCGAGAGATCGGCCTTGGTGATCGCCGTGACCTCGTCGGCGACGGTGAGCGTCCGGTGTCCGAGGATCGCCAAGGGCGCCGAGTCCGTCGGCGCTCCGTCGCCGGACCAGACCGCAGCTTGACGATAGCGGCACATCTCCTCGCCCCCTAGGGGCTCTGGGTCCCGCAGCGCGAGGTAGACACAGCTGCCCAGGGTCAGGGCCGCGTCGGGCTCGGGCGTCACGACAGCAAAGGCGAACTCCTCGCCGATGGCGCAGTCGGTGCAGCCGAGGACCGGATCGATCGAACACGGGAGACCGACGACGATCCCGCCCTCGCTGCCGATGACCTTGAAGTGGCGGCTGACGTGCTCACAGACCTGCGCGACGCCCTCCTTGTACAGGCGTCCGTACATCTCCGCCTCGCCCAGGCCCCCCTCGCCGCAGGTGTTCGGCGGCTCGCCGGTCGAGGAGGACTCCGCGGAGGTCGTGCTCCCGCCAGACGAGCTCCCGTCGGCCGCGGTGACGCCGTCGGTCGAGGTGACGCCGCCGGTCGCCGTCCCCCCGCCCATCGTCTCCGCGCCCGTCGTCTCCGCGGTGACGTCCAGAGACGTCGTCGAGGCCCCCGACTCGGAGTCGATCCACCCCGCGGTGAAGACAGGGTTCGCCTTCGAACAGGCGCAGAGAACCGCGACCAGCGTCAGCGCCCCGAGACTCGAGAGAGCGCCGGGCCTGCGACGAGCGCGGCCTGCCCCCTCCGGTAGGAGCCGCCGCCCCTCGCAGCGGCGGGCCTCGACCCGAGAGGCGAAGCGCTCACCAGGGGCCGCCGGACCCGAAGACCGGGCCGCGACCGCGACCGCACCGAACCCGCCCAGACCCACCACGGACTCAGGATAGGCGGCCGCCGTGCGCCATGGAAACCCGTCTACGACGGAGCCTACCGGTCGTAGAGCCGAATTCTCCGGGTCTGGCGCTCAGGCCTCGCCGGTCGTCAAGCGCTCCCGCGCGGCGAGGATCTCCGCGATCCGACGCTCGAAGTCCTCGCGGCCCTCACCGGCGCCGATCGTCTCGAAATTGTTGCGGGCGATGTCCGACGAGAGCTCTGGATCGGCCTGGATCGCGTGGGCGAGGAGCACCTGGATCTCAGGATCGAGCTTGGCGACCTGGGCGCGGAAGCGCTCCTCCGCGACCGCCTGGGCCTGTCGGCGGTAGTCGTCGAGGAGCTCGGCGCGGATGCACTGGATCACAGGATCCGGGGTCCTCCGGATCAGCGGGACCAGCGAGTCCTGGGTCAGCGGCCGGCTCCCCTCCGCCCGACGAAACGCGGGATGAAAGGGGACCATGTAGTAGCGAGGGCCCAGATCGAGCGCCTCGTAGGCAGCGCGAAGTCCGCGGACAAACTCCTCAAACCCCCCAGGAGCGTTCGGCGACCGCCAAGCGTGCCCCTCTGGCAGGACGAAGGTCAGGAGGATGACCTCGACCTCCGGGTGTTCGCGGGTGATCTCGACGACCTCCTGGGCGCAGGCGCCCGCGCTCGGCTCCCCCTCGGGGAGGCGGCGGAGATCAAAGAGCGGCCGCTGGATCCGCCCCTGCTCGCGGCAGCGGCGGGCGAAGGGACAGAGCCCGAAGCCCTCGACGACCTCCCGGAGATAGCGCTCGTGGACCGCGAGGATCGCCTCCGGGCCGTCTCTGGGCGCGCGTTCATCTGGTTCACCCATCCCGGGCGCCAGTGTATCCTACGGCGGCTGCGATGAGCGGAGACCTACGCGACACAAGGCGCCCGACGGGGCTGCGCCCAGCCCCGCTCGCCCTCGGCGTCGCGACCGTCGTCGCCTTGGCGACAGCCCTCGGCTGCAACCGGGCGGTGCTCAAGGTGGTGACCGAGCCCGGCGATGCGGTCGTCATCGTCAATGACGTGCCCAAGCGCGGCGATCGCTGGTCGCTCAAGACCGGCACGCCCGCGGAGATCGTCGCGACCTGGCCCGAGGGAGAGCAGGTCCGGGCGACCCTGGCGGTCGAGCGCGACGTCGTCGTCAAGCTCCGCCGTGACGGCGCCGCCGACAACCTCAAGGGCGGCTGGTTGCTCGCCGCCAGCGGCCCGTCGGGCCAGGCCAACCTCAAGGCCTCCCCCGAGGATGAGGACACCGACGAGGCCGCCCCGGCTGAGGAGGTCTCCCCCCCGCCCGAGACCGAGACGACCGAGGATGCCTTCGCCCGGGCGCGCAAGCTCTTCACCGAGGGGCAAAAGGCCTTTGAGCTCGCCGACTACGACCTGGCGATCGCCAACTTCAAAGAGGCGTACGAGCTCATCCGCGAGTCCCCCACCGACGACACGGCGGAGATCCTGACCAACGTGATCTACAACCTCGCGGTCGTCTACGAGAAGAGCTACGAGCTCACCCCGGAGACCGAGCGCCTGCGCAAGGCCCGGATCATGTACCGCCAGTACGACGAGCAGATGGCACACCTCGTCGAGGGCTGGAGCGGCTCCGCCGAGGCCGGCGACGTGCGGGCGAGGATCCGGGCGATCGAGGCCCGCCTCGAGAGCCTCGACGCCGGCGCAAAGTAGGCAAGCCCAGCTCTCCTGCATCGGCGACGGAGGAGGATCCTCCTGTCGACGCGGGCCTCTGCAGCCCGAGATTGTGACGCTCCAAGCCCCGTCGGCCGGCGAGGCGAGCTCGCAGCGCTAGCAAAAGAGTCCCCTTCCTGCGACGATTCCGCGCGACTTAGGTCGCGGAGCGCGGATGTTCAAGAACCACCCCAAGGGCCTGCCAGTACTCTTCTTCACCGAGCTTTGGGAGCGCTTCGGCTTCTACCTGATGCTCGGCATCTTCGTCCTGTACATGACCGACCAAAACCCGGACAAGACCGGGCTCGGGATCGACTCAGCACAAGCGGCGGACATCTACGGCACCTACCTGGCGCTCGTCTACCTGACCCCCTTCGTCGGCGGGCTCCTCGCGGATCGCGTCCTCGGCTACCGCAGGTCGATCTTCATCGGCGGGATCCTGATGGGCCTCGGCTACCTCGGGCTCGCGGTGCCGATCGGCCAGGGCGGGTCGATGACGATCCTCTGGGCCTCCCTCGGCCTGATCATCGTCGGCAACGGCTTCTTTAAGCCGAACATCTCCGCGCTCGTCGGCAACCTCTACGACACCGACCGCTTCCGCCCGCACAAGGACGCCGGCTTCTCGATCTTTTACATGGGCGTCAACATCGGCGCATTTATCTGCAACTTCGTCGCGGCCTATCTGCGCAACAAGTTCGACTGGGGCTATGCCTTCGCCGCCGCCGGCGTCGGAATGTTCATCGGCCTGGTCTGGTTCGCCTTCGGCCAAAAGCACGTCAAGGAGGCCGACGTCCTCCGTCCGGTCGAAGAGGGCGACATGCCGACCGGGAAGATCCTCGGCATGGTCTTCATCCCGGCCTTTATCTTCGGCGCGATCGGGTGGTTCCTCCCCGGCGCCCTCGGCATGGAGAGCTTCATCGGCTCGCAGTCGAACGACGCCTTCCTCTTCGCCTGCGTGCCGGTCACCTTCTATTACATCTCCCTGTGGGCGAAGGCGCCGAAGAAGGAGAAGGGGCCGATCGGCGCGCTCCTCTCGATCATGGGCGTGGTCATCGTCTTCTGGGCGGTCTTCCACCAAAACGGCACGGCCCTGACGATCTGGGCCCGCGACTACACCGACCGCGAGATGCCGGCGGCCGCCGTCGAGGTCGCCGACGCCCTCGGGATGGTCGAGCGGGTCGACCTCGAGCCGCGGGAGATCGTCGTCACCGACACCCACGGGGTGCCGATGCTCGACCCCGTCGGGGAGAAGATCACCAAGCTGGGGCCCGACACCTACTTCGACAACATGCCGAAGGAGGATTGGCCGACCGGGCCGGTCAAGGAGGGGTCCGAGCACGGCGGGCTCAACCTGATCTCGACCGAGCTCTTCCAGTCGATCAACCCCTTCTGGATCGTCGTCCTGACCCCCGCTGTGGTCGCGGTCTTCGCCTGGCTGCGCCGGCGCAAGCTCGAGCCGTCGACGCCCGGCAAGATCTCGCTCGGCCTCTTTATCACCGGCCTCTCGACCCTGGTGATGGTCCTCGCGGTCTTCGCCGGGGACAACGGCGCGGAGAAGATCTCGGGCTACTGGCTGGTGACGACCTACCTGGTCGTCACCGTCGGCGAGCTCTGCCTGAGCCCGATGGGCCTCTCGCTCGTCTCCAAGCTCTCGCCGCCGCGGATCACCGCGCTGATGATGGGCGGGTGGTTCCTCTCGACCGCGATCGGCAACAAGCTCTCGGGGCTCCTCGCCGGCCTGTGGGGCACCTACGACGACAAGTCGACCTTCTTCCTCATCAACTTCGCCGCCTGCGTCGTCGCGGCCGGGGCGATCTTCGCGATGCTCCCGAGGCTCAAGCGAGTGATGCGGGAGCACCTCGGCGAGGGGTAGCGGGGGACCACCATGACGCCCAGCGGACAGCCCGATCCAGCGACGATCCGAGCGGCCCTCGCCGCCTACCCGGGGCTCGAAGGCGCCCAGGTCCGCCCCCTGAGCGGCGGCCTCATCAACCTCACCTTCGCGGTCGAGGTCGGCGGCCGGAGCCTGATCCTCCAGCGGGTCAGCCCGATCTTCAGCCCGGCGATCCACGACAACATCATCGCCGTCAGCGAGCGCCTCCGCGACCGCGGCGAGCCCTCGCCGACGCTCGTGCCCAGCCGCGAGGGCCTGCCCTGGGTCGACCTCGGCGAGGGCGGCGTCTGGCGCTTGATGGACCGCCTCGACGGCCAGACCTTCGACTCCCTGGACGGTGAGCGGGGACCGGCGCGGGCCCGCAGCGCCGGAGCTCTGATCGCCCGCTTCCACGGCGCCCTCCACGACCTCGGGCACACCTTCGTCGGCCTCCGAAGCGGGGTCCACGACACCCCCGCCCACCTCGCCAAGCTCGGCGCCGCCCTGGAGCTCGGCGCCGAGACAGGCCACCGCCTCCACGACGCCGTCGCGGAGCTCGGCGGACGGATCCTCGCCGCCGCCGAGTCGCTGCCGGAGGCGGAGGAGGGGCGGAGCTGGGTCGTCCACGGCGACCTCAAGATCAGCAACATCCTCTTCGACGGCGACCAGGCCAGCGCCCTCATCGACCTCGACACCGTCGGCCGCATGCCCCTGTGGATGGAGCTCGGCGACGCCTGGCGCTCGTGGTGCAACCCCGGCGGCGAGGATCAGAGCGCGGCCCGCTTCGACCTCGACATCTTCGCCGCCTCCGTCGACGGCTACATGGGCAGCCTGCGCACGCCCCTCCTCCCCGCCGAGCGCCGCTCCCTCGTCCACGCCGTCGAGCGGATCGCCCTCGAGCTCTCCGCCCGCTTCGCCGCCGACGCGATCTACGAGGACTACTTCGGCTGGGACCGCGGCCGCTTCACCGCCCCCGGTGAGCACAACCTCCTCCGCGCCCGCGGTCAGTGGTCCCTCTTCGAGGCCGCCCTCGCCACCCGCGAAGCCCGAACGACCCTGCTCCTCGCCGGCTCCTAGCCCAGAGCCCGCGGCCAGCCGCTCGCGCTCGCGCAGCCCGGGAAACGTCGCCTCCGGGCCTGCCTCAGAGGCCTGGAGCCGCGGGAGTCGTGCCACCGAGCGCTGTTGGTTTGTCGCGACACTGCAACAACTGCGCGCACGCCTGCGACATCTCTTGACGAACAACGGTGGCCCCCGGGTCGACAAGCGCGGAGCTGGCTCGGCACAGGTCATGCAGTGCGGGGCAGGAGAGCGCCGAGTCCCATGCGTATCCCTCCCCTCGCCCTAGCCTCCCTCCTCGCCAGCCCGCTCTTCGGCGGCTGCATCCTCGACAACCCCGCCTTCGACGACGGACTCGGGGCCCTGTCGACCGCGAGCCAGGGGAGCGACGCGACAGAGGCCGGCAGCTACGGCGCGAGCGTCGGCGAGAGCGCTGGAGATGTCACCTCCGCCGGCGGAAGCGGAAGCGACAGCGACAGCGACAGCACCACCGGCGGTGCCGATACCGGCCTCTCCGGCGACACGACGACGACCGACAGCGGCGCCACCGACTCGACCGACTCGACCGACTCGACCGACTCGACCGACTCGACTGACGGCTCTGGAGGCTCTGAAACCTCGGACACCGACGGACCTTCCTCCGTCGAGCTCAAGCACTACGCCGAAGGATCCTGCTCCTCCACCTTTTGGTGCATGAACGGCGGGGTCCCGGCCGTCAACCTCCCGGTCGAGTGCTTCGACCCCCCCAACGAGCCGCCCTACATCGTCGATCGCGTCGGCTTCCAGGTCTACGCCACACTGGGCCCTGCGCCCACGGAGATCAGGATCTACGAATTCGACGAGAACGCCCAGCGACCCGCGCTCGCCCCCATCGCAGAGGAGTGGTTTGAACCCCTCGACAGCCCCGGCGAGCACACTGTCAACATTGACCCCGTCCTCATCTCGACCTCGAAGGTCTGTGTCGGCCTGCTCTCCGGCGACGCCAACACCCAGCTCGGGATCGCGACAAACGGCGTCACGCCACCGCCGCGGCGCTCCTTCCTCGGCGGCGACGCCGAAGGTCCCTATTGTCACGTCCCGACGCACACCGACGTCCTCGCCGTCGCCCCCGGCTCGGGCACGTGGTGCATGAGCGCCTGGGTCCGCGACGAATGAGCGCTCCGCCGACGAGCACTCCTCCGCGCTCTCCCTAGGATCAGGATCCTCTCGACACACGAGCTAGCCAAGCGGCTCAGCCTCTGTCCTCACCCGACCACGGTCTTCCCGAGACGCCTCATGAGCTAGCCGAGCAGCTCAGCAGCGAGCGAGCGCGCGGGCACCCAGCCCACGAGACCGCCTAGATCTTGAAGGTGTGGACGACCACGCCGCCCTCGCGCGACTTCGGGAAGCGGATCTTCTCGACGATGCCGGTGACACAACGGCCGAGCGTCGCGCTGGAGCCCAGGTTCGTCGCCTTCGCCTTGCCGCTCGCGTCGACCTGGACCCGCACCTTGACGGTGAGGCCCACCGGCGCGAAGAGGCCGTTGGCCTGACCGCACGCCTTCTTGACCTTCGACCGGACGCCGTTGAGCTTCGCCCGGATCGCCCCCTCGGAGAGGGTCGCGGGGGTCTTCTTCGCCGCCTCGGGCTTCGCCTCCTCGGGCTTCGCCTCCTCGGCAGCCTCGGCGTCCACACCCTCCGACGGGTCCACACCCTCCGAACCCTCCGAACCCTCCGACGGGTCTACACCCTCTGACGGGTCCACACCCTCCGACGGGTCTACCCCCTCCGAACCCTCCGACGGGTCCACACCCTCCGACGGGTCCAGCGGCGCCCCTTCTGACGGGTCTAGCGGCACCCCCTCGGACGGGTCCAGCGGCACCCCCTCCGACGGGTCCAGCGGCATCCCCTCCGACGGGTCTGGCACCGCGCCAGCCGTCGGATCGGGGCGCGGCTCGCCGACCGACGCCCCCGCGAGCGAGCCCGCAGAGCCCTCGCCTGCGCTGGCGGCGACCGGCGTCCCGCTGCCTCCCGTGGTCGTCTCCGGCTGGCTGCCGCCGGGGCGGATCAGGACGAAGAGGAGGACGAGCAGCGCCGCTGCGCCGACGACCATGCTCATGGTCCGGACCAGGCCGCCATCATCCGCCGGCTCGGCCGAAGCCTGTACAGGCGCTTCTTCGGCCAGCGCCGCAGCGGCGACCGCAGCGGCCTCCGCCTCCGCCGCGCTCTCCTCGTCCTTCGCCGCTCGCTCCTCGACGCTCATGTCCTCGTCGGTGAGCGGGGCTATCGGCACCTCGTGCAGGGTCTGCCGGTTCGACACCGGCTGCTGCTCGACGATGTCGACCAGGCTCTTCTCGTCGTCGCCCCAGAGCGACGCGTCGACCGCCGAGAGCAGGCTCTTGGCCCGCGCGAGCTCTTTTTGCCGCTGCTCGGCGGCGCTCAGCTCATCGGCGAGGAGATCGATCCCGGCGTGGCGCATCGCCGGATCCTTCTCCAGCGCCTTGAGCAGCACGTTCTCGATCCCGTCGGGGATCTCCGCCGCGTAGACCGTCCCGCGGAGGGTCTCGGGCGCCTCGTAGAGGTGCTGCTTCAGGAGGCCCATCAGGCTCTCGCCGAGGAAGGGAGGACGCCCGGCAAGGAGCTCGTAGAGGAGCACGCCGGCGGCGTAGACGTCGGTCTGCACCCCTGGGAGGTTGCCGCTGACGACCTCTGGGGCCATGTACTCGGCGGATCCGAGCAGGCCCTCCGGGGTGACCGCGAGGTTGCCGTCGGAGCGCCGGTAATGGGTGACCAGCGGCGTCAAGCCGACGTTCGTCATCCGGATCACCGGGACGCCGTCCTCCTCGCCGACGACATAGATGTTGTCGGGGTGGATCGTCCGGTGGGTGTGCCCCTTCGCGTGGAGCGTCTTGGTCACCTCGAGCACCTGGCCGACGATCGCCGAGGCCTTCGCCCAGGGCATCGGCCCGTCGCGCGCGAGCAGCTCGCTCAGGCTCGGCCCCAGGAGCCGCTCCAGGGCCACATAGGAGAGGCCGTCGCGGGTCGTGCCGACGTCGACGATCTCGGCGATCCGCGGGTCCTGGAGCCCGGCCATGATCCGAGCCTCGGCGCGGAAGAGCTCCGCCCGCTCCTCCATCGGCGGGTAGTCCGGCCCCAGGAGCTTGATGATGACCTCGCCCTCGGCGAGGGTCCGCTCGGCGAGGAAGACCCGGAACGAGTCACCGCGGCCGATCGACCGCTTCAGGCGATAGAGCCCGCGGACGACGTAGTCGATCAGGTTCGAGGTGTCCTGCCAGCGATCGAGGGGGAAGGGATCCCCGTAGAAATCGGCGGGGTCGTCCTTCTGATCCGAGATCCACAGAGCGCGCGGACGCGGGATCGGAATGTCATGCTCGGCGCCGGCGAGGCTCGCCGCTGCCGCGTCGTCGTCGTCGTCGTCGACCCCGAGACCCCCGTCGTCGATCGGCGCGTCGTCATCATCGTCATCATCGTCATCATCGACGACGATCAGCTCACCGCTGAGCGAGATCTGCGACGAGCTCGCGTTGCCGTCGAACTCGACGATCTCGCCGCTCATCGACAGGGTCGACGAGCTCGCGGCGGGCTCCGGCTCGGCCTCCGCGGCCTCCCGCTCAGCGTCGGCGTCGGCGACCATCGCCCGCAACGCCTCGTCGTCGTCGGGGATCGCCTGCATCTCGCTGGTCCAGCGCCGGACCCACGCGTCGCCGGAGAGGTTCGCGTGCTCGTCGACGATCTCCTCCTCGATGACCTCGGGATCCTCCTCGACGCTGCCCAGCGTGAGGATCGGCGGGCCGCTGTCGACCTCGTCCTCCACCTCGTACGGGAGCGCGGACGGGAGCTCCGTGCTCGCGCTCGGCGGCGGCGGCGGCAGCTCGTCCTCATCATCATCGTCGTCGAGGACGCTGAGGTCGGCGCTCGAGGCCGACTCCGGGAAGCCGATCTCCTCGTCCTCGTCGAGGTCGGCGACCTCGATCGCGGTCCCGAGCCGGGCCCGCCAGTCGGTCGATGAGCCGAGCGTCTCGTCGGCGACGGTCTCGCGGAAGAACTCGGGGCCGTCGTCCTTGTCCTCGTCGTAGGCCGCGAAGCTCGCCCCCGAGCGATCCGGCGGCGGCGGCAGGACGGCCGATCCTGACTGGCTGCTGGTCGGCTCGACCCCCCCGCCCGAGAGCGCGTCGGCGAGCGCGTCGCTCACCGCGTCGTGGATCTCGGCCGGCTCCCCAGGGGCGGAGAAGGCCTCCCAGGTCTCTCGGAGGGACGGCTGGGCGTCGCCGGCCGCAGCCGCGCCGCTCTTCTCAGCGGTGCCGGCGGCCTCAGAGGAGGGAGGCGCTGCTTCGACGTCCTCCTCCGCGAGCGCCTCGTCGGCGGAGCGGTTCTCGTCATTCGTCATGGGAGCGAGGGGCGAAGCCGAGGGGGCGCAGTCGAAGTCGAGGGCGACGGGCGAAGTGCCGAGAGCGACCCGCACCACGACGATCGCATAGCCGCCCGCGCACGGTCAACGACGAGCGAGGAGGCGTTCGTCTCACCTCGCCGACCGACCGCGACTGAGGCCCGCATACCCCGGAGGTCCGGGGGGAGACCCTCACCCAGGGGCCACGCCCCTCCTTGCATAGTCAAACGCCGCTCCTGTGGTCGCAGGAGGCGGCGTCCGAGCGGGGGGCCCACGGAGAGACGGCGCGAATCCGCGCAATCCGTAGGAACGTCGCTCAGGTCGGTGATGCGGGGGATCCTGCCCCCTTGGCTGCGGAGTCCTCCTGCATCGACGCGACCGCCTCGAGCTCGACGATCCGGGCCTCGAGCTTCATCACCCGAGCGTCGTCCGCATCGGTCGCGCGGACCAGGAATTCGCGGAGGAGCGCCGCGGCCTGCTTGGCCTGTCCCGGCACCTGTCCCCGCAGCACCGCCTCGTCGTGGAGGTACTCGACCTTGGTCGGGTCGAGGGAGAACGCCTTCTTGAGGGCGTCAGCCGCGTCCTCTTGGCGGTCGGCGACCCCCTGGAGAGCGGTCGCCAAGAGGCCGAAGTCCTCAGCATCCGCGGCGCCGCGATCGATCCGCCGCTGGTAGGCGGTCGCGGCGTCCTCGTAGAGGCTCTGGCTCATCAGCGCGTCGCCCAGCTCACGGTAGAAGGCCGCGTCCGCCTTCGGGTCGTCGACGCGCGCCGCCTCCGCGAGGTAGTAGCGGCACTCCGCCCGACGCAGGGCGATGCCGACGAGGAGCTGGCCGAGCGCCCCCTCACAGCGGGGGCTCGCGGGCACCCTGTTGGCGCACTGGCGCAGGACGATCGTCGCCCCGTTGCGGTCGCCGTTGGCGACGAGGGTCTCAGCCTCGGCGAGGATCTCTGCCAGCCGCTCATCGCTGACCTGGGGCTCGGAGCGGGGCGGCGGCGGATCCTTCGACGGCTGGCGGAAGGGGCTGGCGGGGTTTTTGGCCTGCGGACGCTCCGGCGCGACCACCACAGGGGCCGGCGCCTCCTCGATCTTGGTCGCCTCCGGCGTTGAACCGCCACAGGCGGGGATTGCGAGCGCGATGCCCAAGCTCAGGCCGAGGCCGAGGCACCACAGTTCAGGTCGGCGCATGGCGGGGATTATACTCGCGAGGTGCAGCGCGAGAAGACCCCTCCGGCGAGGGCCCCCTCCGGCCCCCAGATCGCCGTCTACCCCGGCTCCTTTGACCCGATCACCCGCGGCCACCTAGAGATCGTCGAGCGGGCCTCGAGCCTCTTCGACGAGGTGATCATCGCGATCGGCCGGCACCCGACCAAACACGGCTATTTCTCGGTCGAGCGCCGCTGCGCGCTGATCGAGGCCAGCATCGGTCATCTCCCCGGAGTCCGCGCCGCCGCCTTCGACGGCCTCGTCGTCGACTTCTGCCGCGAGGTCGGCGCCAAGGCGATGGTCCGCGGCCTGCGGGCGATCGGCGACTTTGAGCCCGAGTTCCGGATGGCCCAGGCCAACCGCGACCTCGCCCCCGAGATCGAGACCATCTTCCTCATCCCGCGGCCCGAGCATATGTACGTCTCGTCGTCGCTGGTCCGCGAGATCGCCTCCCACGGCGGAGACTTCGAGCGCTACGTCCCGGGGCCGGTCGCCGAGGCGATGCACAGCCGCTACGCCGCCGAGGGCAGAGAGGCCTAGGACCATGGGCGACCCCCCGATCCCCGACAATGACGGCGGCTGGCGAGGCGACGAGCACAACCTCCAGCTCAGCGCCGCCGAGGAGGCGGGCCTGGCGGCCGACGAGCTCAGCCTCGATCTCTTCCGCAAGGGCTTCATCGGCGGCCTGGCGATCCGCGACCCGCTCGACCACGCGATGGTCCTCCGCGGCCGCACGGTCCTCGACGAGGCCCAGCTCAAACCCTCGCTGCGCCGGATCTTCACCCACCTCCACCTCGGCGCGAACAACTTTAGCGTCAAGGTCGTCGACGGGGAGTTCGAGCTCCGGGTCGCCGACGAGGTCGCCCAGGGGGCCGGCTCGGCGACCGACGCGATGCGCCGCGCCCTCCTCGTCTTCGTCGTCAGCGGCCTCGCCGGGCTCTTCTTCTTCAAGACGGCGGGCGCGGCCTCGCTGCTCTTTTGGGGCGTCGGCCTGATCGTCGGCTCGTCGATCGTCCGCCGCGGGATCGCCCAGGGGAGGGTCCAGCTCGCGGCCCGCCTCGTCGACGAGCTCGCCCTCCTCGCCCACCACGAGCAGCTGATCCTGCCGCCGGTCGCCGACGCCGGCCGCCTGGCGATCGGAGCCGCGCGTGACGACTAACCCGGGTCTGTGCCGCCGCTGCGCCTCCGGCCGCTCGATCAAGAGCGGCCGCGGCTCGGTCTTCTGGCGCTGCGCTGAGCACGATCGGGATCCGCGGATGGCCAAGTACCCGCCGCTGCCGGTGCTCCGCTGCCCGCTCTTTCGCCCCCTCGAACCCGCGCCCGAGCCGGGCTGAGGACCGCCCCCGACCGGGCCACCCGCGGCGACGACGATCCCCCTCCTGGGGCCATCCGCGCTCGCCGTAGACTCCGCGAATGGAGGGTCTCTGGGCCCCGGAGCTCCGCGATGACAGAGGCGGGCGCCACACGTAGGATGTCGGGCCCATCGACGACCGAGAGATCTCCTGACCCCCGCAAGACCAGCGCCGACGACCCCAGGGGCTGAGAGAGCCGCGCTCACGGCTCTCCTGGTCGCCCTCGTCGTGCTCCTGATCGCCGAGACGGCGACGGTCCCGGTCGGGATTTATGGGTCGAGGCCTGGGCTCACCCTCGAGGTGTTCTGGCTCGGGCTCACCGAGGCGCCGATCTATCTCTGGCCGAGCCTCGTCTTCCTCCTCGGCGCGGCCCTCCTCGCTCGCCTGAGCCTCAGCCTGCGGGCGCGGATCGCCCTGTCCCTGCTCCTGAGCGCGGTCGTCACCGGCGAGGCCGCAGCGGTGCTCTTCCGCTACCGCCCCTTCAGCCGCTTTATCCCCTTTTATGTCCTCCTCGCGGGCCTCTTCGCGATCACCCTCCTCGCGCTGCGCCGCCCTCCGCCGCAGCCCAGAGCTGGCCTGTGGGCCTGGCTCCTCGACCGCAGCGTCCTCTACGCGGCGTTTCCTGCGGCGATCGCCGTCTACGTCTACGCCTACGTCGCCAACCGCGGGCTCTACCCGAACCTCCACCTCGCGTCCCTCCAGATCGCGCATCACCTCCTCGGGATCGGCCTCTTTCGCCTCTTCCTGGGGCCCCGCCTGCCGACCCTCAGCCGACGCGGCGCCCTCTACGGCCTCGTCGCCGTCGCCGTCCTCGCCCTCGCCGGCACGGTCGCCAAGGAGGCCGACATGCTCAAGGGCGGGCGCCCCTATTTCCGCGCCTTCTCGGTCCTCGGCCAGTCCCACGTGGTCTTCCACCCCTTCCGCAGCGAAGACGAGGGGGAGCCCGCGCCCGTCATCCCCCTAGAGCCGGACGAGGCGCTGGGGCTCTTCGACGAGTTCTCGGCGATGCCCGAGCTGCCGGCGGACCTCGACCTCAGCGAGTACAACGTCCTGCTCATCGCCAGCGAGGCGACCCGCTTTGACCAGACCTCGCTCGCCGACCCCGAGCTGAAGACGACCCCCTCCCTCGAGCGCCTCGCGGAGGACGCCTTCGTCTTCACCCGGGCCTACTCGCCCTCGAGCGGGACTGTGCACTCGATGTCCGGCTTCCTGGCGATGTCGTACCCGTCGATGCTCCGCCTAGAGACCTGGAACAAGGCCTGGCACGGTCGCCTCCACGACGACGAGCCGATCCTGCCCGAGCACTACACGGCCGCCGGCTATGAGACGTTTTGGGTCGGCCACAACTACGAGGAATGCTTTGACGTCAGCATCAACGGGTTCAAGCGCGGCTGGGACCTGATCCAGCTCCAACCGTCGGCGACCAGCACCCCCGCCAACGACAGGCGGGTCGGCGATGTCGCCATCAGCACCCTCAAGGAGATCGCCAAGGGCGACGGTCGCCCCTTCTTCGGCTGGATCTTCTTTGAGAGCCCCCACGGCCGCTACCACAGGCACTACCCGGACATGCCCGGAGACACCGGGTTCGAGCGCTATCGTCAGGAGATCCGCTTCACCGACGAGCAGATAGGCCGGCTCCTCGACGAGCTCGAGCGCCAGAAGATCCTCGACAAGACGATCATCGTCTACTTCAGCGACCACGGCGAGGAATTCCGCGAGCACGGCGGCACCCGCCACAAGTCGACGGTGTACAGCGAGTCGACCCGGGTCCCGCTGATCATCCGGATCCCGGGGGTCCCGGGAAAGACGATCACCGAGCCGACCTCGACCCTCTATGTGCCGCCGTGGCTCCTCCTCCACAGCGCGCCGTCGCTCCGCGAGGCGGCGATCGACCAGATCGTCCGGGTCTTCGCGCCGATGATGGCCGACACCGACGGGGGCGTCGCGATCGAGCTATGTGGCCATGATCGGATGATGGCCTCGCTGGTCTACCCAGAGTACAAATTCAACTACGACTTCATCGCCAAGCGCTACGAGGCGTTCGACATCCGCAACGACCCGCTCGAGCAGGAGGACCTCTTCGGTCGCGATCTCGAGATCACCGAGCTCGCGATCCAACAGCTCGATCGCTACCGGACGGTCCGCCGCGATCGACGGCGCTACATCCTCCTCCCGGACTATGAGGTCCCCGAACCCGAGGAGGACGAGGACGAGGACGAGGACGAGGACGAGGACGAGGGCGAGGACAAGGGCGAGGACAAGGGCGAGGGCAGACCCCTGCCGGAGCGCGTCGGCAAGCCGCTGCCGGTGCCCAAAGCTCCGCCCGCAAAGGCTGCACCGAAGGCTATCGGCAAGCTCTCCAAGCCGGCCGCCGAGGCGAAGTCCCCCGCCAAGCCAGCCGCGCCGCCCCCCGTAGACGACACCACCAAGCCCCCCGCGAAGGCGGCGAGGGCCCCGACCGCGGAGGGCCCGCGGAGGCCGAGCCCGACCGCCCCCTGAGCGGGACGTCGCACGCGTCCGCGGGCTGCGCCACAGACGTCCGCGCTGATGTCCGCTACATTCTGACGATGCACCGACTCCGCGGACTCCGCTGGCTGGTCCTCGCGACCCTCGTCCTCGGGCCCTCGATCGCGCTGGCCGGAGACGGCCTCCACCCGCGAACGCCGGTCCTCTTCGACGATCCACCGCCGCCGTGCATGACCATCGTCAACCGGAGCGTCGACCCGGTCCTATCCTTCAATTACACGATCCCCTACGAGGATCTTCGGCCGGACTACGACCCCGAGGACATGTCGACCTGGCACGAGGTCGACGACGGGCGCACCCACCAATTCTTCGGCTTTTGCCGCGACCACACCCCGCAGGAGTCGCTGCCCAATTGGATCACTGACGCCGACGTCGCCGCGGCCATCGCCAAGGAGCTCGTCAACCCCGACATCGTCACGCCGGAGGATGTCTTTGAGACCAGCGCCGAGTGGGCCGGCTGCTGGCATCGGATCACCGAGGACGACGAGCGGCGGATCATCACCTTCGAAGAGGCCGCCAAGCCGGTCCTCTGGGACACCACCGATCTCGAGCCGGGCGGCTACGTGATCGAGGGCTACACCTGGGAGCCACAGCCGAGCATCTGGTCCTTCCGCACCGGCGTCGTCAAGGTCGTCGACAGCGACGATCCGGCCGCGTCACCGCCGGCGCTCGCGATCGAGAACAACGACGACTCGACCTACGCCGACGAGCCCGTGTCCCTCGACGTCTGCCACTCGGCGACCGACGGCTCCACCCTCACCGCCTACTGGTCGTTCACCGCCCAGGATGAGCAGGCCTGGGTCCCCTTCCTCGAGGACGAGCCGGTCACCGGCGAGAGCTCGCTCATCGACTTTCAGCCGCCGCCCGAGACCATCGGCGAGAGCGTCATGATCAGGGTCGACATCACCGACCCGATGGATCGGACCGCGACCGCCTACGCGAACTACACGATCATCGTCCTCAAGGAGCCGAGCGGCACCGGAGGCGAGTGCGACGGCTCCTTTGTCATCGATCCGGAGTGCGAGACCACGGGCACCACGGGGGCGGAGACGAGCTCGGGCTCCGCGAGCGGCACGACCGACGGCCCCGGCTCTGACGGCCTGACGTCGACCGGACCGACCAGCGCCACCTCGAGCGGCGGCCAGGACGACACCGCCACCTGCGCGTGCAGCCTGGAGGATCCCCGTCCAGCGGCCGGCCTCGCCCTCGTATCGCTCCTCCTCCTGAGCGTCCGCCGGCGGCGCTGAGCCGTCGGCGAGAGCCCTAGGCGCCCGTGCTCCGCGAGCTTCCACACTCCAGCCGCGGGTGCCCCCTTGGGGGACCCCGTGTATGCTCCCGGCGCCCGCCGCAATTCACGCACCCGCGATTTTTGCGATCGGGCCGCGACCTGGCCGAAGAGCTGGCGAATTGGCGATGACCGACGCGACCCCCATCCCCGATCTCATCTGCGAGCTGTGCCGGCTCTTCTACGGCCTCGGCTGGGTGAGCGGCACCGGCGGCGGGATCTCGATCCGCGCCCCGGAGGGGATCTACATCGCCCCCTCGGGCGTCCAAAAAGAGCGGATGAAGCCGGAGGATATCTACCTCCTGAGCGATGATGTCCGCGACGGCGCGACGATCCTGCGCGCCCCGAGAGACCCGGCCCTCAAGGTCAGCGAGTGCCAGCCGCTCTTCTTCAACGCCTACCGCCAGCGCGGCGCAGGGGCGGTGATCCACAGCCACTCGATCTGGGCGCTCCTCGCGGCCCGCCTCTTCAGCCCTGACGGCAGCCCCGGTGAATTGCGCTGCCAGGGCGTCGAGATGCAAAAAGGCCTGCGGGGCACGGGTTGCTTTGACACCCTGAGGGTGCCGATCATCGCCAACACCGCCCGCGAGGCCCAGCTCAGCGAGAGCCTGAGCGCGGCGATCGACGCCTACCCCGACGTCGACGCGGTCCTCGTCGCCGGCCACGGGGTCTACGTATGGGGCGACGATTGGATCAAGGCCAAGACCCAGGCGGAGTGTTACGACTACCTCTTCCGCGCGCTCGTCGAGTCGCACCGAATGGGGCTGCCGATCTCCGGCCCCGACTCCACCCCCCAAAACTCCGACGATCGCCCTACCCCCACCTCCGCGCTGGACTGAGGAGACGACCCGATGAAGCTATCCTGGCTCGAGAGCCCCGAATCCACGGTCAACGACGACGAGCTCGCCCGCATCGGCGTCCTCCATGAGCGCCTCGAGGTCGACCCCGAGAACTATCAACCGGCGATGGACCGGCTGATGGCCGCGCGCGGCTACGTCACCCAGGACATCATCCAGCTGATGCCCGAGACCCCCGGTCTCGACCAGCTCTGCGACAAGTTCAAGGACGAGCACCTCCACACCGACGACGAGGTCCGCTTTGTCCTCGCCGGCTCCGGCGTCTTTGACCTCCGCTCCGCCGACGATCGTTGGCTGCGCGCCGAGGTCGAGGCGGGCGACCTCCTGGTCGTCCCCGCCGGCCTCTACCACCGCTTCTTCCTCACCGATGAGCGACAGATCCGCTGCGTCCGCCTCTTCAAGGACAGCAGCGGCTGGACGCCCGTCTACCGCGACGCGAGCTGAGACCCGCGCCGCACCTCGACCTCACCTGAACAACCGCCAGCAATGGCCAAGAGGGGACTACCCACACCATGTCGACCGTGACCAACATCGCCCAAAACCAGAAGGACCATAAGGTCAAGGATCTCTCGCTCGCCGAGTGGGGCCGCAAAGAGATTCTTATCGCCGAGAAGGAGATGCCGGGGCTGATGGCCCTCCGCGCCAAGCACGGCCCGAGCCAGCCCCTCAAGGGCGCCCGGATCGCCGGCTGCCTTCATATGACGATTCAGACCGCCGTCCTGATCGAGACCCTCACCGCGCTCGGCGCGGAGGTCCGCTGGTCCTCGTGCAACATCTTCTCGACCCAGGACCACGCCGCCGCCGCGATCGCGGTCACCGGCGTCCCCGTCTTCGCCTGGAAGGGCGAGACCGAGGAGGAGTATGTGTGGTGTGTCGAGCAGACCCTCCGCGGCCCCAAGGGCTGGGTCCCGAACCTGCTCCTCGACGACGGCGGTGACCTGACCGCGATCGCCCACAAGCCGGAGTACGCGGACGTGCTCAAGCAGCTCCGCGGCGTCTCCGAGGAGACCACCACCGGCGTCCACCGCCTCTATCACATGGCCGAGGCGGGCGAGCTCAAGATCCCCGCGATCAACGTCAACGACTCCGTCACCAAGAGCAAGTTCGACAACCTCTACGGTTGTCGCGAGAGCCTCGCCGACGGCATCAAGCGGGCCACCGACGTCATGATGGCCGGCAAGACCGTGGTCATCTGCGGCTACGGCGATGTCGGCAAGGGCTGTGCTCAGTCCATGCGTGGCTTCGGCGCCCGCGTCCTGATCACCGAGATCGACCCCATCTGCGCGCTCCAGGCGGCGATGGAGGGCTACCAGGTGACGACGATGGAAGAGGCGGCTTCGGTCGGCGACATCTTCGTCACCTCCACCGGCTGCTGTGACGTGATCACCGTCGATCACATGCGGCGGATGAAGGACGAGTCGATCGTCTGCAACATCGGCCACTTCGACGACGAGATCGACGTCGCCGGTCTCGTGAACGACAAGACGATCACCGAAGAGAACGTCAAGAACGAGGTCGACCGCTTCATCTTCGCCGACGGTCACGCGATCATCCTCCTCGCCCGCGGGCGCCTCGTGAACCTCGGCTGCGCCACCGGCCACCCGAGCTTCGTCATGTCCAACTCCTTCACCAACCAGGTGCTCGCCCAGCTCGCGCTGTGGACCGAGGGGGAGAAGTACGAGGTCGGTCGGGTCGACGTGCTGCCCAAGCACCTCGACGAGGAGGTCGCCCGCCTCCACCTGGGCAAGCTCGGCGTCAAGCTGACCACCCTGACCAGCAAGCAGTCGGAGTACCTCAAGATCCCGGCTGAGGGCCCCTACAAGCCCGACTACTACCGCTACTAGCGGCGGCTCGCGGCGACGGTCGATCGACCGTCGCCGGCGATTCGAGCAGACGAGGCCATCGCGGCGACGCGGTGGCCTCTTTCTTGTGTCCGCGGAGGAGGGCCGCGCTCCCGTGCTCGGTGCCCCACGGCGACATTGCCCCCTCCCCGCGACGCGAGGGACGAGGGCGACGCTCACACCGAGCCTGCGCGAGGCTCGAGGCTGACAAGGGCGATGCGGCGGCAGCCTGCAGGACTCGTCGGAGCCGAGCCCCAGAGGACGTGAGCGGAAATGCGAGCGGAAATGCGAGCGAACCTGCGAGCAGACATGCGAGCAGACACGCGAGCAGACACGCGAGCAGACATACGAGCGGGCTCGCGAGCAGACACGCGAGCAGACACGCGAGCAGACAAGCGAGCAGACAAGCGAGCGGCATACGAGCGGGCTCGCGAGCGCAGATGCGAGCGCGAGCGCCCTCGGGACCTTCGCCGCGGACTGCGAGTACGCCGAGGCTCGAGCCCGTGGTCGACGTAGGGCGCGGACGTCCCGACGCGACCACCCAGAGACTCGAACCCGGTAGCGAGAGCCGTCACGAGTCTCACGCGGTAATCTTCGCTGGCGACCAGGCGACGCTCCACTGCGCCCTCACACCGCATTTGTCGGTCCTCTCGGCTTTGACCGAACGCTGCTCTTCCGGGCTCTACTCCCGGATCTTCTGCCGGATCTACGGCCGGCTCTGCCGGAGCTGCGGGGCGACGAGGGCAGGTGATCGAGACGTTTCCCGGCACCCCGCTCCTGCGCGAGAGGGCGCAGACGAGGACTATCTCCCGAGTCTGCGCAAACGACCCGAGGAGGCAATCCTCTCCCCCTGCGACCGCCTGAGGACGCCTCCACGAGACTACGCCCCTGCGATGAGCCCCCTGCGATGAGCCCTCTCCGGGCAGCACCGCCACAGCCCGGATCGCGAGGCCTCGTCACCCTCGAAATTGCCCAATTGTGGAATACAAGCCCCTTGGAGCGCCTCTTCGCCACGACCGTGAGAGCCGACGATTGCCGCGCGGGAGCACACAATTCTTTCGCCACAACCTCCTCGAGCTCGGCCGACGACGGCTCTGCGAGCGCACGAGACTTTCACCACGGGGCGCCCGAAACCTCCGCGACGGGGGTGGGCCCGCGGGGAGAATGTGCCGTCGACCTGCCCGGTCTCCGGCTCTGCGGCGTTGAACTCACCCCCTTCTCCTCCCCGTGTCTACGATCCGCGGAGCCCGAGCGGCGGTCGGCGGCAGCTCCTCCGTCGCCGACCGCCGCTCGAGCCCTATTTGTCGATGGCACTTAAATATCCTAGCAATATGGTATTGACTATTGAGATTCGTTTAGGCAGATTGCCGTCATGTCGAGGTTCGAGAATACATTCCGAAGCGCTGTCGCCAACGCTGAGCGCGATGTCCTCATCGCTCAGATCCGTGCGAACCCGCAGATGACGCTCTCCGAGCTTGGAAAGCTCACCTCTGGGGAGCTGGGTCCATTGCTCAAGGGCCTCACCATCGGTGACCTGATCGCCGCAGCCGGCGGTGCCCCTGCCCCGGTCAGCAAGGCCGCCCCCAAGGCCGCCAAAGCCCCCAAGGCCGCCCCCAAGTCCCGCGGTCGCAAGGCTCAGGCTCCGAAGGCCAAGGCCGCCAAGCCCGCCAAGTCCGCCGATGTCGAGACCCGCACCGCCACGGGCCGCGCGCGCTATGATGAGTCCGTCCTCGCCGCGATCAAGGGCTTTGGCAAGCCGATGTCCGCAGAGGAGCTTCGCGCCTCCGTCGGTGGTACCCCGCTCCAGGCCCGCGCCTCCCTCGCCCGCCTGATCAACGCCGGTACCATCACCTGGGAGGGCAAGGCCCGCGGCACCCGCTACAGCCTGGTCAAGGGCTAGCCTTCGCCCCCAAGGGTCCCGCGGCATCCCGTGGAAGACCCTGGACAGCGCGGCGAACGTCCGCGCACACGACGGCCCTCTCGGCTCTCACCCTAACCCTGCCCGACGATCTGTTGGGCGGCGTGTCGGGAGAGCCGAGAGGGCCGTCGCATGCACAGGACCCGGGACCCTTGTAGAGGCTGTGGTGCTCGTTGGCCCCCTCGGCCGCGACAAGACGCTGTACCGAGGCGAAGAGGACCGGCCAATTGAACCGCTGGAGCAGGAGGGACGTTCGCCTCGGCCCGGGAACAACGGCTCCTACTCCTATGGGGCCCTTCGTTCTCCGCGAGCTGATCGAGCTATCTACATCAGGCTTCGACGCGGGCGAATTTGCCCGACCCGCTGAGTTCGCGAAGAGAATGCGTCCTTCCTGCGATGGGCGTGAGACCCCGTGAAAGTCCCGCACCATGACGATGGGATCGTCGTTCGGGAAGGGCTGTGATGGCGACGGTCGACGACGGTCGACGACGATCGATGATGGCTTTGTGATCGACGTCAGGTCGCGCGGGACTTTAGTCACAGTCGTCGCAGGCGCCGCCTAAACGACGCTCAGAACCCCCCGGCGCGGCTCTCAGCGGGGCTCATGCCCGGTTCTCGCGCGACCTCTGCCGTGCTAGGAGGAGCGCAATGTCGATCCCGGCCCGCCCGATCACCCCTGAGTACCACGCGCTCCTCGTCGACACGATCAAGACGCTCGCCATGGACGCGGTCCAGCAGGCGAACTCAGGGCACCCCGGGATGCCGATGGGCGCCGCCAACATGACGGCCACCCTGTGGACGCGCTTTCTCAAGCACGATCCGGCGGAGCCGAGCTGGCCCGATCGCGACCGCTTTGTCCTCAGCGCAGGTCACGGGTCGATGCTCCTCTATGCGCTCCTCCACCTGAGCGGCTATGACCTGCCGCTGTCGGAGATCCGCCGCTTCCGGCAGTGGGGCTCGAAGACGCCGGGACACCCCGAGTTTGGCCATACGGTCGGCGTCGAGGTGACCACAGGCCCCCTCGGGACTGGCTTCGCGACGGGGGTCGGAATGGCCATCGCCGAGCGCTGGATGGCCGCCCGCTTCAACCGCCCTGGGCACCGGATCGTCGATCACTACACCTATGGCGTGGTCTCCGACGGCGACCTGATGGAGGGCATCTCGGCGGAGGCGGCCAGCCTCGCCGGCCACCTCGGCCTCGGCAAGATCGTCTACCTCTACGACGATAACCAGATCTCGATCGACGGCTCGACCGACATCTCCTTCACCGAGGATACAGTCGCCCGCTTCGCCGCCTACGGCTGGCATGTGTGTAGAGTCGACGGCCACGATCCCGAGGCCGTCGCTGAGGCGATCGCGGCCGCCCGCGCCGAGACCGGCCGACCGAGCCTCATCGCCTGCCGAACCGTGATCGGCGAGGGCTCTCCGAACAAGGCCGGCAAGAGCAGCTCCCACGGCGCGCCCCTCGGCGTCGACGAGATCGCGGCGACCAAGTCCGGGATGAATTGGCCGCAGGAGCCCCCGTTCTACGTCCCCCAGCAGATCATCGACGGCGAGCGGGAGGCCCGGGAGCTCGCCCGCAAGCGTCGCCTCGAGTGGGAGGAGTCGCTCGCCCGCTACCGCGCGGCCGAGCCCGCCCTCGCCGCCGAGTTCGACGCCCTCCTGCGCGGAGAGGCGCCTAAGGCCGCGCTCCAGTCGATCCCTGACTTTGAGATCGGCGGCAGCCTGGCCTCACGCAAGGCGGGCGCGGCGATCCTCAAGGCGCTGGTCCAGCACCACCCGACGCTGATCGGCGGCTCTGCGGATCTCGCCGGCTCCAACGGCGTCGCCCTCGACCTCCCCGCCCAGTCGGCGACCGAGCACGGGGCGAACGTGATCCACTTCGGCGTCCGCGAGCACGGCATGGCCGCGATCGCCAACGGCCTCGCCCTCCACGGGATGCGCCCCTACGTCGCGACCTTCCTGGTCTTCTCCGACTTCATGCGCGGCGCCGTCCGCCTCGCCGCGCTGATGCGCCTGCCGGTCATCTACGTCCTCAGCCACGACTCCTTCTGGGTCGGCGAGGACGGCCCGACACACCAGCCGATCGAGCACGCGATGGCGCTGCGGCTGATCCCCGACCTCTACGTGATCCGCCCGGGCGACGCCCGCGAGACCGCCGGCGCCTGGCGCTTGGCCCTCAGCCGCAAGACCGGTGACGGACCGACGGCGATCCTCGTCACCCGGCAAGACCTCCCGACCCTCAGCGAGAGCTCGACCGACATCTCCCGCGGCGCCTACGTCCTCTGGGAGCCCGAAGGAGCCGCGGTCGACACGCTCGACGGGATCCTCGTCGCGACCGGCTCCGAGCTCGCCCTCGCCCTCTCCGCGGCGAAGAGCCTGGAGGCCCAGGGCAAGTCCCTGCGCGTGGTGTCGATGCCCTGCTGGGAGGCCTTTGAGGCCCAGCCCCAGGACTACCGCGAGTCGGTGCTCCCGCCCGCCGTCCGTCGCCGCCTCACCGTCGAGGCCGGGACGACCCTCGGCTGGGGCCGCTACGCCGACGCCCACCACGGGATCGATCATTTCGGCGCCTCGGCCCCGGGCTCCGAGCTCGCGGAGCACTTCGGCTTCAGCGCCGAGGCCATCGCCGCGCACTTCCTCAGCCTCGCCTAGGCCGTGGCGAGAGTCCCGCGCGCTCGCTGGCCCTCTCTCCCTCTCTCCCCCTCTCGGCTACCCCTGCGGTAGACCCGGTAGCTCGGCGTTTCGTCGGAGCCGAGCGGTCCGAGGATTGCGGCGCGAGAGCGCACCGGACCTTCACTACAGCCTCGGAGCGCCGACCTCCCGCGCGAGTCTACGGGGCCCCGCCGATCACAGGCCCTCGAGCCAGCCGTGAATGTCGGCGCGCAGCGGCTCGTAACCGGCGCCGAGCGGCTCTAGATGAGCCAGCGCTTCGGTCGCGTCCGCGCGGGCGCGGGACTCCCGACCTGCCCGATGGAGCAGACGAGCTCGGGCCCAGAGGAACGTCCCCCGGAGCAGGGGCTGCAGAAGCGGCAGCGGGTGCTGGCTCTCGAAGAGCGCGAGCACGGTGAGCCCCTCCGCGATCCGACCGCGATGGACGGCCAGCTCCGCCGCCCGCAGGGCGAAGTAGCCGATCGAGGCGCTCCCAAGCGACTCCTGGTCCTTGATCCGCGCCCACCAGCTGTCGAGATCCCGCTGGGCTGCGGCGAGGTCACCGCGGCGCAGGGCGAGCTCTGTCCTCAGCGCGTAGAACTCGGCCCAAAACGGCTCCTCCGCTGATCTCTCCTCGACCACGGCGGCGGCGAGCCCGAGCAGCTCCTCTCCGCGATCGAGGTTGCCCCGGCTTACCTCGAGGTCGGCGTACATCATATACAGCGCCTCGCTGTCGGGGCCCGGAGGGTGCGCCTGGACGATCGCCAGCGCCCGCTCGTAGTCCTCGGCCGCGCCGACGAAGTCCCCCATCCAGACCTGGATGACCGCGACGATGACGAGCGAGTCCACCAATCGCCGGTCCCCCTCGCCCCACAGCTCCTGGGAGCGGGCGAGCATCTCGCGGGCGGCCTTGAGGGCGCCCTCGTTGTCGCCCTCGCTCTTGCTGAGGAGCGCGAGGCTGCGGTGAGCCTTGATCATCCGCGGGTGCTTCGGCCCGAGCTCTCGCTCCCAGATCGTCGTCGCCTCGCGGACGAGCGCAGCGGCCTCGTCGTAGCGCTCCAACCAGGCGAGGCTGGAGGCGACGTTGAAGACACCGTCGCCGACGAGGTAGGAGGTCTCGTCGACCTTGCGGTGGAGGCGGAGCGCCTCCCTATGGAAGACCAGCGCCTCCCTCGGCCTGCCGCTGTTGCGAAGACCGTTGCCGTAGTTGGTCTTCAGCTTAGCCCGCACGCTCTCCAGCGATCCTTCCCGCTCCTCGGAGCGGGCGAGCGCCGCCTCGCCGAGCTGAAACCAGAGCACCCGCTCCTCGGGATCCGCGGCGACGAGGCCGAGCTTGTCGGCCGCGACCTTGGCGAAGTCTCGATCCCTGCCCGCCCGGAGGTTCGCCTCCAAGGCCTCGCGGAGCAGCTCCCCCGCGTCCGCTCGATGGTCGAAGTAGGCGGTGTGCGAGAGCTGGACGAGGAGCTCCGCCTCGAAGTCCGCGTCGCCGAGCTCCTTCGCCGCCCGGTGCAGACGATCGAGCACCTCCAGCGCCTCGGCGTACTTGCCCGCCTGATGCAGGCGCACAGCCCCGGCGAGCTCCGCCTCGAGCGCGTCGAGCTCCGGCGAGCGCGTCCGCCCCCTGGCCGCGTCCGCGAGCACCTCCGCCGGATCGCAGGTCCGCGGGTCCGGCACACCGCTGACCAAGCGTACGGCGTTGTCGACCACCTGCGGATCGGCCTCGGCGAGGAAGCGCAGGAGCGCGTCGACCTCGCCGAGCTGGCGGCCGAGGCAGGCGACCCGGAGGGCGAGGATCTCCTCGGAGAATTCGGCGCTGTGGTGGGTCTCCTCGCAGGCCGCTCGTCGGGCGTCCTGCCACCGCGAGAAGGTCCGCTCAACGCTGGCCGAGACGCGCCCCCAGGTCTCCTCGGCGTGGATGACCCCGGTCTCCTCAAAGGCCCGCAGAAGCTCGGCCTGGCGAGCCGAGGACCAGATCTGCGCGACCTCATCGGCGCCCCCGTCACAGGTCACCGTCTCATCCTCGCCGACGCTCCACAGCGCGGCCCCGGTCGCCACAGCGGCCGCGCCGATCGTCGCCAACGCGAGCCGGCGCAGGGCCTTGGGCGCGACCAAGGGCCGGAGCTCAGCGAGCACGCCCGCCATCGACGGCGGTCTGTCCTCCGGCTCCAGGGCGAGCCCGCGGCGGAGCAGCCGCTCGAGGCGACGCGGGGCCCCCCTCGCGCCCTTCCCCACCGCGGCGATCTCGCCCTGAGAGATCGACAGGTAGATCGCGGCGACGGTCTTCCCGGCGAAGGGGCGCTGATCGTAGAGCGCCTCGTAGAGCGCGACGCAGAAGGCGAAGATGTCCGCAGCGGGCGTGATCACGCCGCCGACCATCTGCTCCGGCGCCATGTAGGCCGGCGTCCCCATCACCGCGCCTGGTACCGTCAGGGTCCCGGCCGAGGCCAACCACGAGGTCGTCAGATCGCCCTCGTCCTCACGGGTCGCCGCCGACGCCTCCTGAGGGGTCCGGGCCCCCGCCGCGAGCCCAAAGTCGCCGACGCAGATCCGACCGCTCGCGGCGACCATCACGTTGTCGGGCTTAAAGTCGCGGTGGATGATCTCAGCGGCGTGGGCCGCCTCGAGCCCCTGCCCCGCCTCGACGAAGGCGGCGACGATCTCTCGCCAGCTGCGCGGGCGCGCCGCGAGCCAGCCGCGGAGGTCATCGCCGTCGATCAGCTCCATCGCGATGAAGAGGCTCTCTCCGACGACGCCGACGTCGTGGACCGTCACCACGTTCGGGTGGGAGAGACGGGCCATGGCCTGAGCCTCGCGGAGGAGCCGCTGAGACCCCGCCGACTGGGCGCTACCGCCGACCTGCGAGTGCAGCACCTTGATCGCGACCCGGCGGTCGAGGTCAGGATCATGGGCCAGGTAGACCGCGCCCATCCCCCCCGCGCCGAGCGGCCCCTCGATCCGATAGCGACCGACCCGGTCACCGGCGGTGAGCCGAGAGGAGTGCTTGCCGCGCGCCGGCGCTTGGCCGGCGATCAGGGTGTCGATCTCCCCCACCGAGGCCCGGCTCGCGCCCTCCGCTGCGCCCGGCGAGTCGCCCCCTGCGGCGATCAGGGTCTGCGCGGCGTCCCTCTGGGGAGTCGTCGGGGACCCCTCGTCTGCGGCGCCGCTCGGCTCGCTACCTACCCCTGCGGCGATCAGGGTCTGCGCGACGTCCCTCTGGGGAGTCGTCGGGGACCCCTCGTCTGCGGCGCCGCTCGGCTCGCCACCTACCCCTGGAGGATCGGCCATGGCGAGAGTGTAACCGTCGAGGATCTCCGCAACATCCGTACACAGCGCGCGCGCTCTCGCGCGTGAGCCGTGACCTCGACCGCCTAGCCCGGCGCCGGCGCTGCTTCGGCGTCGCCCAGGAGGCCGGGGATCAAGTAGGGCGAAATACCTAGGACGGGGACGGCGATCTTGCTCTGACGATGCTCTTGCGGCGCCGTCCAGACGCCCCAGCAGGTTACCCCGCCCGCCGTCCGGGCGCAGGTGTGCCCGTCGCCCGCGTCGATCTCCAACACCCCGCGAAGCCCCGCGACTTGGACGAACTCAGACCGCTGCCGGCTGCTGCCGTCGCCGAGCTCCCCGGTCTGGTTGTCCCCCCAACAATGCACAGTCCCGGCCGCGGCGAGAACACAGGCGTGCTTCTCACCGACGGCGATGTCGACGACCTTGCGCGGGGCGCCGGCGATCCGCCACAGCGGACCTCCCTGGGCGAAGGGCTCGGCGTCCTCGTCGTCGTCCTCGGCGTCCTCATCATCATCGGCGTAGTAGTCGTCGTCCTCCTCCTCCGGCGAGTCGGCGTGCTCGAGCGGATCGACCTCACCGACGTGCTGGATCGCGACCTGGCCGAGGCAGCGGACGACCCCCTCGGCATCGAGCGCGCAGAGCGAATTGCCGGCCGCCTCGATCATCCCTACGTCCGACGAGCTCAGCAGGGTCGCCGTGTCGTAGGTCGGATCCTCGCCCCCAGACGCGTCGGCGATGAGCCCCCAGCAGTAGAGCCCGGACTTGGTCGACGCGCAGGAGAAGTCTTCGCCGAGGGCGAGGTCATCGACCGTGCTCGGCACGTCCTTCACCCGCAGCGGGACCGCGCTGACGATGCCGTCGGTGTCCATGTCGACCGCCTCCATGTCGACGTGGCGACCGTCGCCGAGCTCGCCGAAGTCGCCGTTGCCCCAGCAGAAGACGGCGCCGTCGCGGCGAGCGGCGCAGCTGTGATCGACGCCGACGCCGACCCGGGCGGCGTTCGAGATCCCCGCGACGTGGACGAGCCCGTCGAATTCCCCCATCACGCCGAGCTGCCCCTCGTAGTTGTCCCCCCAGCAGCGGAGCTGACCGCCGCCGACCACCGCGCAGGCGTGGGAGCTCGAGACGGAGAGCGAGCGGACCCCCGCGACCCCGGGATCATCCCAGCCGAAGCGATGATCGACGCAGCGAAGCTCGCCCTCGCGGAGGAGCGCGCAGCTCGTGGTCCCGCCCACCTCGAGGCCGACGATCGAAGCGGCCTCCAGCTCCGCGAATTGGGGCCGCGGGGTCGGGCTGTAGCCGGTCTTCCCGTTGCCGAGCTGACCGACCTTGTTGTGACCCTTGCACTTGACCGCCCCGGCGCGATCGCGGGTGCAGTCGAGCCCGTAGCTCCCAGCGTGGTCGACCGTCTCAGCCCACAGCTCCGGCGGCACCTTGGCCCGCCACAGCGGGCCCTGGATCGGCGCCACCGCCTCGTAGCCCCTGTACGACGAGCAGTGCTGGGTCCCGTCGTCCAGGCGGTAGCAGTGGACGCTGCCGGCGTTCTCGGCCTCGACGACCCCCTCGGCGATCGAGGCGGGAGCATAGCTGTCCTCGCCAGTCAGGGTGCTCCAGCACTCGAGGCTCTTCGCTGCCCGGAGCGCGCAGAACTTCGAGCCATTGCGGCTCAGGCTGATCCCGTCGTCGATGCTGAGCACCCGCGCCGACTCCTTGTCGTCACCGGCGCTGCCTAGACAGGCGACAGTCCCGTCCTCGCGCAGGCCGCAGATCGCTCGCCCGTACTCGGAGACGACCAGCTGGACCACATCGCCCAGGAGTCGCGTCCGCCAGGGCTTGGTCTTGGTCTTGGTGAAGGAGCCCCAACAGGCGACCTCGCCGTCGTCATGGAGCGCGCAGCTGATCTGCTTGCCGACGCTGACGGCGATCGCCCCCTTGATCCCCCGGATCGTGAGCGGGCGCGGTTGGTTCTCGACGACGCCGGGGCCGACCAGCCCGCCGGGGCCCGCTCCCCAACAGGCGACCTCCCCCCCGCTCTGGAGGGCGCACACGTGCTCGCCGGAGGTGTCGATCGTCGCCGGTCGCAGAGGTCGCCGAGGCGGGACGGCGGCCGCCTCGCCGCTCGTAGTTGTCGTCGTCGAGGTCGCTGTCGTCGTCGTCGTCACGATCGATCCGGTCGTGACCGCGACCTCGGCGACCTCTCCGGTGCCGCTCGGCGGCGGCGAGCGCTTGCTCGTGCAGCCGAGCCCAGCTCCGACCGCCAGCCCGACCGCCACGCCGATCATGCGCTCAGCCATCCGCTCAGCCATCCGCTCAGCCATCCGCTCGCGCCCGGCACAACGACCGATCCTGACTCGGAGACCAGACCTGCTCGTTCGCTCAGGGCGCTGCATCGCCACAGGATATCCCCATAGGACGGTGCGCCGCGGCATTTCCCCTCACCACGACCCGGCGGCGGCCGGCCTCACCGCGCACCGGTGAGCGCCACGGGCTGCTAGGCCTGAAATAAGCGCTGGTGTGAGGTGCCCTCACAAGCCCGCGTAGAACCCCTGATGACACGGATTTCGCGCTTCGACCGTATCTGTGCGGGTGAGCGCTCACCTCCTGCTTGACGACGGGCGGAGCTCGGAGGCTGAAGGCGGGCGGGCGAGGGGCGACGAGGCGGGTCCCTCGCGGACGCGGGTCCTCCCATGCCACGTGCTCGCCACGGGTGAGGCTGAGGTGCTTGAAGAAACAGGTACGCGTGTCTCCGCGCGAGGCACGGGTCCTCCCGCTGCGTCCCACCCGTCGCCCCTCGCTCGCCCGAGCGAGTCTGTCGGGGCTCCGCTGGACGCTCGGCGATCGTCTCGATCGAGAGAGTGACCCTTGGTACAGATCATATGAAGTCGGGAGCAGATCTGTAGGCGCTCCGCTTGCGAGTACGTGGAGAGCTTGCTCGCGTCGGTCTTCGCTCGATACGTGCTCGTCGCGACTCTCGACGATGATGAGAAACAACGCGCATCGTCGGCCGAACTTCGGTCCGTACCGAAGTCCAAGCGAGCGCGAGCCTCCGAGGCCCCAGTGAGCACACCGAGCGGGACGACTCGCGCGAGTCATCTCAAGGCCGAACTTCGGCGAGAACGGAGCCCACAGGCAAGCGCTCGACCGAAGTGCAAGAGCTTCGAGCCTCCGCCCGTAGAGTTGGTCGTCGACCCGGCTCCTGTGACACCCTTCGCTGGGCTCACGCTCGCGGCTCGATCGATCGCCTCAAGCTCCGGCGCTCGATCAACGGCCGCGTGATGGTCTTCGAGAACAAGCGCGACTACTAGGAATCGACGCACGTCATGAGCCACGTCTACAACCTCTTCCTCGGCGGCAGCTTCGTGCTCGGTGGTCTCACAGGCGTTTCGGAGGCTCTCGATGGCTCTGGCTTCGGTACGGACCGAAGTTCGACCGGCGATGCACGTTGTCGCTCATCAGGAGTGCGAGAGACTCGACGAGCATGTGTCGAGAGAAGGTCTGCAACCACGAGTCCTCTACGCACCCGGTAGCGGAGCCCAGGACGACTTGCTCGGGCGAGCGAGGGGCGACGGATGGGACGCAGCGGGAGGACCCGTGCCTCGCGCGGAGACACGCGTACCCTGTCTCTTCAAGC
>JAUHWG010000033.1 GCA_030424595.1 Polyangia bacterium | reverse complement strand
CCGCCCCCCGAAGAGCAAGCAAGCCGCCCCCCGAAAAGCAACCAAGCCGCCCCCCGAAGAGCAAGCAAGCCGCCCCCCCGAAGAGCAAGCAAGCCGCCCCCCCCCCCGAAGAGCACCTCCCCACAACCAGCCAACCCACGTTTGTGACCGCCCCGCCGCCGCTGGTACAAGCGGACCGTGCCCGCCCCCCAGCCCGAGCCCGTCGACCGCTACCGCACCTTCGTCCACCTGACCACCCGCTGGATGGACAACGACGTCTACGGACACATCAACAACGTTGCCTACTACGCCTATTTCGACACCGCCGCCAACCGCTACCTCATCGACGAGGGCGGCCTCGACATCCACACGAGCCCCGTCATCGGCCTCGTCGTCGAGTCCAAGTGCAACTATTTTAAGCCCCTCGCCTACCCCGACGCCTTGCGGATCGGCCTCAGGGTCGACCGCCTCGGGACGAGCTCCGTCACCTACGGGATCGGCGTCTTCCGTGAGGATCCCGAGACCTCCGCCCCCGAGCCGGAGGCCGCCGCCGCCGGCCACTTCGTCCACGTCTTCGTCGATCGTCACAGTCGCCGCCCGACCCCGATCCCCGAGCCTCTCCGGACCGCCCTCGCTCGCCTCACGGTCTGAGGCTGGGAGCCCGTTCTCCCGCGTCTCCCAAGTCTCCCGAGCCTCCCGAGTCCGACCTGCGCACAATCGCTCCCGCAGGCAGGGTCACCAGGGCTGAGCCTCCTCAGCACAACGCAGCCAGTGTTCGCGGCCAGTGTTCGCGGCCAGCGTTCGCGCCGGGTTCGCGCGTTCGCGCCGGGTGTTCGCGCCGGGTGTTCGCGCCGGGTGTTCGCGCGGGTCGTGGGTATGTTGATCGTTGAGAGACCGATCGGTAGCCGTGAGAGCGCCGACAGGGCGCTCCCCGCCTAGCGGCGGCGGCCCTTGCCCTTGTGCTTCTTCGCCGAGCCCTTGTTGCGGTTCGCCTTGCGCACCGCGATCCCGTCGGGGCCGATCCGCGTCGGCGGCTCGCCGATCTCGGGGAGCATCTGCCCCTCGACGAGCTGCAGCAGCACCAGGATGTTCGCGTAGAGGAAGGGCGTCAGCTCCAGGCCTAGCCGCTTCTCGAGCTGGACGTGGGCGACCTGCTGATGGATCGGCAGGCGGAGGTTCTTCGCCGGCAGATCGACGTAGTCCTCGCGGGTCGGATCGGAGCGCTCGGGATCGCCGGTGACAAAGTGGCCGCGACAGACCAGCGGGCGGATCTCCCAGACCCGACAGCGGCCGCGCTCCTCGTCGAGGAGCGGGCAGGGGACCAGACGACGGGCGTTTTGCAGGCGGCCCTGCATCACCGCCGGGCCGGTCATCCTGATCTTCTCGGGATCGGCCCCCGCGTGGTGCCCCTGAATGTCCTTGAAGAGCTGCTCACCGGCCTTGGCGAGGCGTTGGGCGATGTCCGGGAAGTCGCGCCAGAGGCGGACGGTGCGAAAGATCACCAGGCTCTCGAGACCGGTGACGCCAAAGGGCGCCACGTAGCAGCTCCGGCGCCCCTCCGGCGTCCCTGGGCGGACAGCCTCGTCCAGCTTGAGGTGGGTCGAGGCGATCTTCAGGTACTCGTCGTAGTGGCCGAGAAACTCACGCCAGAGCCCCTCCGTTCCCTTGGGCAGGCGTTTGGCGGTGCCGATGTCGGCGATCCCGTCGAGGGCGCCGAGCTGGTCCAAGGCGGCCTGCATGCCGTCGATATGGGCCTGCGCCTCTTTCTTGGCCGCCCGGGGGGCCCGGGTCACACGATCGATCGGCAGCCGATGTTTCCGACCGAAGAGTCCGCGAAGGAAGTCGAGCACCATGACCCGGCGGGTTGTAGCAGAGTCCCGCGCGATCCGCTTGCGCCGGCCGTTCCGCGCGGTTAGCGTTCCGCCGTCATGCTCAAGCGCCTCGCATCGCGTCTTCTGCCCGCCTTTGCCCTCATCTCCCTCGCCGTCGCAGCGCCAAGCTGCAAAAAGGCCGAGACCGCGGATGGTGACGCGCCAGGCGGCGCCCAGGGTGACAGCTCGACCCCCGCCGCCGACGGGATCAGCCTCCGCTACAAGCCCGGCGCGACCAAGCTCAAGGAGTCCGGCAAGCTCTCCCTGACCCTCTCCGGGCCGCAGAGCGGGAGCATGGCGATCGACGTCACCGGCACCCTCGACGTCACCGACTCCGGCGCCGACGCCCTCAAGGTCGCCTTCAAGATCGACGAGGTCCGCGAGGTCTCCTTCGGCGGCGCCTTCGAGCCCAAGCCCAAGGAGGGCGAGGAGCCCAAGGATCCCAAGGAGTCCCTGCTCAAGGCGAGCGGCGCCCGGATCATCGACATGCGCGGTGAGGCCGACGAAGCGGCGACCAAGGCCCTCCCCGAGAACAAGAAGCCCGAGGGCGAGCAGGGCGGCGGGATGACCGAGAGCGTCGGCGAATTCCTCGGCCTCCCCGAGCTCCCCGAGATGGGCCTCAAGCTCGGCGAGTCGATCACCGTCGAGAAGGAGGACGAGCAGGATCTCGGCGGCCTCAAGATCCCGATCGACGAGGAGTCGAAGTACACGCTGGTCAAGATCGACGACTCGTCGGGCAAGCGCCTCGCCGAGGTCACGATCGAGACCGAGGGCAGCGGCGCGATCGAGCTGCCCCAGGGCGGCGGTCTCCTGAGCATCGACCAGGTCGCCGAGGTGCGGATGGTCTTCAACCTCGACGACCAGATCCCCGTCAGCCTCCACGTCGAGCAGACCAGCGCCTTCTCGGCCGGCTCCCAGGGCGGCGGCGAGACCCAGGTCACCATCGACGCGACCTACGAGGCGGTCTAAGCCGACCGCCGCGCGCTCGGCCACAGGTCCCACCGGCCGCCGCCGAGCGCGAACGGAGAGGCCTGGCGCAGCGACGCATCGTCAGCCGGACCGGCCGTTGCTGCGGGCCTCCTCCGCGGTCTCCCAGCCTGGCGCCGATCCTCTCGCCCAGCCTCGACCTCTCCCCTTCGATCCGACCCAAGGTGGGCATGAGCACAGCCCCTAGACCCTCCGTCGTTCTCCTGAGCGGTGGCCTCGACTCGACCACGGTCCTGGCGATCGCGGCCGCCGAGGCGCCGGTCTACGCCCTCTCCTTCTCCTACGGCCAGCGCCACGCGGTCGAGCTCGAGTGCGCGGCGCGGCAGGCTGAGCGCTTCGGCGTCCGCGCCCACGAGGTCGTCGACCTCCGGCATATGGGCCGCCTCGTCGCCTCGGCCACCGCCCTCGTCGCGGGCTCGAAGCACGAGGTGCCCAAGGGACGATCGACGGGCGATCCCTCGTCGATCCCGATCACCTACGTGCCCGCCCGCAACGCCCTCTTCCTCAGCTACGCCCTCGCCTGGGCCGAGGCGATCGGCGCTCGCGACCTCTGGATCGGCGTCAACGCCCTCGACTACTCGGGCTACCCCGACTGCCGCCCGGAGTTCATCGCCGCCTTCGAGGCGATGGCCAACCAAGCGACCAAGGCCGGCGCCGAGGGGGATCCCTTCCGCCTGCGGACGCCGCTCTCCGAGCTGCGCAAGGCGGAGATCATCGCCGCGGGGATCCGCCTCGGGGTCGACTACGGGGACACCGTCTCCTGCTACGCGCCCCTCTCGGACGGCGAGCGGGCGCTCGCCTGCGGCGCCTGCGACAGCTGCCAGCTCCGCCGCCAGGGCTTCGTCGGCGCCGGCGTCGACGACCCGACCCTCTACGCCTGAGCCAGGATCCTCGCGGCCCGCAAGCGCCGGGCCCGAGGTCTTGTTCTACTTGTTCTTCTTGTTCTTCGTCCGCTTCGTCCGCGTCGACCGCTTCGACCGCTTCGTCCGCCGACCGTCCGCTGCGTGCGCGTCGATCCACGCCTGGACCTCCGCGACCCGCTTGTGTTCGGCCGCCGCGTAGCCCCCAAGCGCGAGCGTCGCGAGCTCCTCCGCCCGCGCCGGATCGAGCGTCGCGACGGCCCTCGCCAAGGCGAAGCGGGAGTAGGCGAGGCTTACCGGCGAGACCTCGATCGCCTCACGGAGCTCGACCGCCCGCTCGAGGTGCTCGATCGCGGCCGCGACGTCCCCGACCTCGATCGCCAGCTCGCCGAGGTTGGTGTGCGAGCGTGCGACCTCGTTGCCCTCGTCGCCGAAGTGCGCCTGGCGGATCTCGAGCGCCCGCTGGTGGAGCGCCCGCGCCTCATCGAACCTCCCCTGCTCGGCGAGGGACACCCCGTGGTTGTTGAGGGCGCTCGCGTACTCGAGGTGGTCGGCGCCGAAGGTCGCCTCGCGGAGCGCCAAGACCCGCTCCCCCAAGCGCGTCGCCTCCTCGAACTGACCGAGCTCGGAGAGGGTGACAGAGAGGACGTTGAGCGTCCGCGCGACGTGCGGGTTGTCGGCCCCGTAGACCCGCTCGTCGATCGCCAGCGCCTGCTCGAAGAGCGGCCGCGCGAGGTCGAACTCGTCCGCCCGCATGTGGGTCAAGCCGCGGTTTAGGAGGGAGCCCGCGACCAGCGGATGATTCGGGCCCAGGATCGCCTCGCGCTTGCGCTGGACCCTCAGGTGCATCTCCCGCGCGCCGATGGCGTCGCCCAGGTCGACGCGGAGGAGCGCCGCGTTGTTGAGGTGGGCCATCGCCGTCCACGACTCGTCGCCGAGGAGCTCGTCGACCAGCGGCAGCAGCTCGTCGTAGATCGCGCTGGACTTCGCGAGCTCGCCCGTGTCGATGTAGAGGACCGCTCGGATCCCGAGGATTCGGGTCCCGAGGAGGCCTCGCTCGGCGCCGAGGCGGCGCAGGAGCCCGTCGGCGGTGTCCAGCCAGACAAGCCCCAGCTCCGCCTTCTTCTGCTCGTGGGCGACGTAGCCCAGGTGATAGATCGCCATGATCGCCAGGCGTTCGTCGCCGACCGCGAGCGCGTCGCCGAGACCTCGTCGAAGCTGCTCCTCGGCCTCCGCGTAGCGACCCCCGCGCAGGAGCGTCTGGCCGAACGTCACCTCGGCGGTGGCGAGCAAGGGCGGCCACCCCAGCCCTTCGGCCTCCACCTTGGCCGCCTCCGCGAGCGCCTCCGCGTCCGCATGTTTCGCGAGCCTGAGCATCGTCTTCGCCCGCCGCAGCCGCCCGAGCACCCCGTTGACCGCGTCTCGTCGCTCAGGATCCGGGCGCGTGAGCTCCCGCAGATACGCGAGGTCGAGGCACTCGGAGGGCTCCGAGAGGGCGAGGGCCGCCTCGACCGTTCTCAGCGCGACCCCCTCCTCGCCGCCGCCGAGCACCTCTAGGAGCCCCTCCAGCTCGCTGCGCTGAAGATCAGAGCAGTCGAGCGCCCGCCTCGTGAGCTCGGGCCCACGCTCCCCTCCCTCGCCGACCTCGCCCAGACAGCTCGCTTCGCGGGACTCTGCCCAGCCCTCGGCCCACCTGTCGAGCACCGGACCGAGCTTGGCGGCGGTCTCGTCGGCGTTGCCGATCCCAGCCGCATGGATCGCCGCGAGGGCCTCCGGCGCCTGACCCGGCCAGAGTTCCTCGATCGAGGCCGCCTCCGCGGCGCAGGCCGACCGCAGACGTCGATCCTCGATCAGTCCCCAGGCGACGACGCCGAGCGCGACCACCCCGACGAGCGCGAGGACGATCGCCAAACGCCGCCACCGCTCGCGGGCGAGCCCGCCCTCGATCGCCGCGAGGAGCTCCTCCATCGTCTGCCAGCGCGCCTCAGGGGACCCCTCCAAGCCGCGCAGGAGCACCCGCCGCAGCCACCGCGGGACCGAGCGCCCGCGCGGCCCCTCCTGCACGTTCCCCTGGGTGATCGCGTAGACCATCCCCACCAGGTTCTCGGCGGCGAAGGGGCGAGCCCCGTAGAGGGCCTCCCAGAGAACCACGCAGAAGGCGAAGAGATCGGAGCGCTCATCGACGGCGCCCGCGAATTGTTCGGGGGCCATGTAGAGCGGGGTGCCGACGATCGCCCCGGCGCGGGTGACCGACGACGTCAGCAACGAGCTGTCGGTCATCGCCAGCGGATCCCCCGACGGCGCTGGCCCCACCTCGACCAGCTCGCCCGCGCGGGCGAGGCCGAAGTCCATCACCCGGGCCCGCCCGTCCTCGCCGACCATCACGTTGTCGGGCTTCAGATCGCGATGGATCAGCCCGGCGCGATGGGCCGCGGCGACCCCGTGCCCCGCCGGGAGGACCACCGCGAGCACCTCTCTCCACGACCGGGCCCTGTCGGCCTCGCACCAGGCCGCGAGCGTCCGCCCCTCGACCAGCTCCATCGCCAACCACACCTCGCCCCCGTCCTCGCCGACGTCGTGGATCGCGACGACGTTGGGGTGGGAGAGGCGGGCCAGCGCTTGGGCCTCCCGCAGGAGGCGATCGGAGTCCCCCGCCCGCCGCAGCACCTTGAGCGCGAGGCGGCGATCGAGCTCCGGATCGTACGCGGCCCAGACCACGCCCATGCCGCCCTCACCGAGCTCGGTCAGGAGCACGTAGCGACCGATCGTGACCCCGCGCAGGCGCTCCCGATCGGCACCCGCGAGCTCGAGGCGGCCTCCCGCGCTCGCCTCGAACTCCGCGCGCGCGCCGACGTCGAGCTCTGTGCGCGCGACATCACCGACCGCCTCGCTGCGCCTAGGCTCTTCGATGTCCATCCGCCGCCTCTATGGAAGCGCCTTCACCGGGCCCTGGCAAGGGGCAAGGCCACGCTCGGTCCTCGTCTTCTCCGGAGCCCCGGAGCAGCCCCTTCCCTTCTGCGAGCGCGCGAGGGCCGTTGAACGGTGCCCCGCCGCGCCTTGACCCCTGCTCGCGATCGACGGCGGAGGGGCGGAGCGCAGGCCTCCGCGAGCGCCCGAAGCGAGGACGGCGGCGGTGAAAGCCTCCGCGGTCGATCGTTCAACGCTTGCTCTGCCGGAGGAGCTTGCGCCAGCGCTCGGCGTCCGGCAGGTCCGCGCCGAGCTCGAGGGCCCGCTCAAAGGCGGGGATCGCCCGCTTCCTCGCGCCGAAGCGGAGCAGGATCTGACCGCGCATCGCGTGGACCCTGGCGTTGTCGGGGGCGAGGCTCGTCGCCTTGTCGATCGACCGCTTCGCGTCGCTCGCCTCGTTGAGCGAGAGCTCGGTCCGCGCCCGGATCCGCCAGGCGTCGCCGTGGAGCGGCAGGTGACGGGTGAGATCACGGGCGAGCGCGCGGGCCTGGGTCTCGTTCTCGCCGCGGATGAAGAGCCGCGTCCCGAGGTCCGCAGCCGCGAGCAATTCCACCGTCGGCCGGTCCGACTCCTTGAGGCGGTTCCAGGCCGCGCGGGCGTGCAGCGCCCCCTGCTTGCGCTTGGCCTCGCGGGCCTCGAGCTCGGCGAGGGCGAGGAAGAGGCGACCGTCGCCGTCCTCCTCGCTGTAGATCCCCCGGCGGACGATCTTCATCGCCTCCTCGTCGTCGCGCAGGGCCATCAGGGTGCGGGCGTAGAGGACCCGGAGCTCGACGTCATCGCTGAGCGCCTCGTGCTTGGCCTGGAGCTGACGGCGGAGCTTGACCAGCTTGCCGCGACCGCCGCTGACCAGCGCCGCCCGGGCCTCGAGGCGGAGGAGCGCGTCCTCGTCGGCGCCGAGCTCTCGGGCGCTCTCCAGCCAGCGCTCGAAGTCGGCCGGCACCGCGCCGCGATCACGGGCCTGGGCGACCCCCAGGTGGGCGAGGAGGAGCGCCGGCTGAGCGTCGATCCCGGGCGCGTCGACGAGCTCGCGCAAAAGCCCCTCTGCCCGGCGAAACTCGCCGATGTCGACCAGGTAGCGGCCGAGCTCCAGGCGGTAGCGGGCGACCTCCGGGGCCTCCGCAGCCGCCTTCTCGAGCCACTCCAGCGCTCGCTTCTCCCCCTCTGGATCGGTCCGACGCCAGCGCTGCCAGACCTCCGCGAGGCGGAGCATCGCCTCCGCCGGCCGCGGCTCCCGCTCGACCGCCCGCTTGAGCGCCTTGTGGGCCTTCGGCAGCAGCGACTCGCCCCCGGGATCGCGCGAGGCGGCGAGGTAGGCCTCGCCGAGCCCGGTCCACGCCCGCGGCGCGTAGCTCTCCTCCTCGGCGAGCCCCTGGAGGCGACGCAGGGCGGCGTCACGATCCCCGCGCTGGGTCGCGACCCGGGCCGAGGCGACCTCGAGCTCGACCCACCCCGGGTAGAGCCGTCGCGCCCGCTCCACCCAGGGCCCGGCCTCCTCCAGGCGACGCTGCTCCACCAGCGCGAGTCCCTGGAGATAGGCGACCCGCGGCGACTCCTGCGGCAGCGTAGCCAGGCGCGCGAGGCTCTCCATCGCCGAGCCCTCGACGAGGAGCGCCCAGGCCCTGAAGATCTCCTCGGTCACCGGATCGAGCTCCGCCTCCTCGATCCAGGCCCGCGCGCGCCCGCCCTCCCCGGCCTCCAGGGCGAGGCCCAGCGCCCGCAGGCGAGCGAGACGATCCCAGGGCGCGAGGAGGATCCAGGCCTCGTCGAGGCGAGCGAGGCCCTGGACAGGCTCGCCGCTGTGGACGTGGACCACCGCCCTCGCCAGCGCCGCTCTCCCCCGATCGTAGGGGCCCATCGACGCGGCGTCGATCTCGAGGAGCTGGTCGGAGAGATCCGCGACCGATGAGAGCTCCCGCCGGGCACAGGCGAGGTAGAGCGCCTCGTCGGTCGCCAGGCCGAGGTGGGTCCGGGTCCGGGCCCGGGCCTCCGCCAGCGCTCGCAGGGCCCCCTCGACGTCGCCCTGGCGGAAGAGGAGCTCCGCGCTGAGGCGGCGGTAGGCGGCGAAGTCCGGATCGGTCGACTGCGCCGCCTCGAGGGCGCCGAGCGCCTCCGCCAGCGGCCCCGCCTCGGCCTCCTCCGCGTCCTCCTCCGCGAGGACGATCTTCCCCTTGAGCCAGGCCGCGTGGGCTGGGGCGATGCTCGGCGAGGCCGCGCCGTCGCTGGCGGACGCCGCCGCCACACGGGCGTTGTCGAGGTCGCGGTTGGCGAAGGCGAGGAGCCCGTCGGTCGTCCGCGCGTCACGGCAACGATCGCGAGCGTCCTCGGCATCCTCCGTGATCGCGACCTCAGGCAGGAGCCCGAACTCGACCCAGAGGTGCGCCCGCAGGAGATCCTGACCGGCGTGGAGACACTCGCGATCGGGGCCCCCCGCCAAGGCCGCGCTGACCTCGAGATCGGCGTTGCGAAGATCGGTCGGCCCGCCGCGCCGCGCGAGCTGTCGAGCGGTCGCCAGGTGCTCCTCCGGGGTCGCGCCTCGCCCCCACACAAGCCACGCCCCGACCCCGACCCCCGCCGCCACGAGGAGGACGAGGAGGACCCAACGTCGATCGAGGCGCCCGCCGTAGGGTCGCCGCGGGACCCGTAGGGGGGCGTTCTCGACTCGCTGTCGTCGGACTGGTCGCATCCTTCGCCTTGCCTGACCGCGACCCTCGGGGGGTGAGCATCGCGGGCCCCGCGGGCGCCCGCGCGCCCGGAAGCGGCCCGGCAGGATAGCCGCAGGGCGCCTGCCCGTCGACCTCTTCACCGCCAGAGCGCCAGGCCAGCCCCTGCCCGAGAGGGCCGTCGAAGGCTCGCTCCCCCTCGACTTGACCGAAGCTCCGACCGAAAGCCCCGAGACCACGACCGTCCCTCACCCGCTAGTCAGCGCCGATCGTCCGGGAGATTCCTAGCGTATCCTCAGGCATGGTCTCGATGCTCGGACGTCTTGGGCGACCCCTCCGCCGATCTCGGAGCCCGCTCCTCCGATCGTCCCTCCTCACGCTGCTCTTGGCCTCGGGCTGCAGCGACGGAGGGGCGAAGCTCGGCGACGCCGAAGCGGGGGCCGCAGGGCTCTCCTCGATCGTCCGCGACGGCGCCCTGAAAGACCCCTTCGCTAGACCCTCCAAAGACCAAGCGACGGCGACCTCGAAGACGCCCGTGCGGGGGGCCTCCCCGGACCTCAAGGATCCCTTCGCCGACGCCGACGCCGACGCCGCCGGCGCCGCTGGCGAGGGCTCCGCCGTGGGGCTCCACGATCCCTTCGCCGGCGCCCCACAGGCGAGCGGCGACGGCTCGGCGATGGAGCTCAAGGATCCCTTCGCGGCGCCGAGGGAAGGCGCCGCCGGAGGCCCGCCCCCCGACCTGCGGGACCCCTTCGCCACGCCTGGCGAGACCGCCCATGGCTCGTCCGCCGCCGCGATGGAGCCAACGACACAGGACCCCTTCGCCGGCGCCCGACCGACCGCCCGACCGACCGCTCGACCGACCGCCCGATCGCCCGCCCGCTCGCCCGCCCGATCGCCCGAAGGCTCCCGCGAAAGTGAGCAGGCCGAGCCTCTCCGCGACCCCTTCGCCGGCCGATGACCCGCGCTCTCGTCCGCGGCGCGCGAGGACGAACCATACCGGCCGCGACGATGTGACCTCGATCGGGGGCACTTGGCCCATTGCGCCTGACCTCTTGACCTGGTCTCCTGGTGCCCATGCGGTACACGATTGCCATCTCCCCGCTCCTCGTCCTTGGGCTCGCGTTGCCGCTTGGATGCTCCGGAGACGACACGAGCGAGAGCTCCGACACCAACTCGTCCACGTCGCCGACGACCTCACCGACGACGAGCCCGACCAGCTCGCCGACCTCGGAGGGCTCCGACACCGCGAGCGGCACCACCGAGAACAGCGGCTCGGTCAGCGAGAGCGACGGGACCTCGAGCTCGACCACCGACGGCACCGCGACCGCGACCTCGACCACCGACGGGACCACGGATCCGACCACCGGCACGACCGCCGTCACGGCGACCGACAGCGGCACCAGCACCACCGACGGGACGTCGACCAGCGACAGCGACAGCGACAGCGACAGCGACAGCACGAGCACCACCGGCATGCAGGGCTGTCCCCCGGACCAGACGCCGAGCACCTTCGACTTCATCTGGATCGCCAACACCTCGCAGAACACGGTCTCGAAGATCAACACGATGACCGGCGTCGAGGCGGGCCGCTACCTCGTCGGTCCCGGCCAGACCAACGCCTCGCGGACCTCCGTCAACCAGTTCGGCGACGTCGTCGTCTCGAGCCGCCACGAGGGCCGGGTGACCAAGGTCGCCGCCCTCGAGGTCCGCTGCGTCGACAAGAACAACAACGGGATGATCGACACCTCGAAGGACGCGACCTTCCTCCCCTGGGGCCAGGACGAGTGTGTCCTCTGGGACACGCCGATCCCCTCGCCGAGCTACACCCACGGCCCCCGGGCGACCGCCTGGGAGGCGGTCAAGCAGGACGAGATCACCTGTGAGATGCCGGTGCCGCGGGTCTGGATCGGCTACAAGGATCAGGCGAACTCCGCCCACTTCGTCCGCCTCGCCGGCGACACCGGCGAGATCCTCGACGACGTCGTCCTCGAGAACTGGAGCACCTCGTTCTCGCCCTACGGCGGCGCGGTCAACTCCGAGGGCGACTTCATCATCACCGGCTACAACAACGACCGGGTCCTCGCGATCGACTCGGTGACCCTCGAGATCACCGACCTCGGCCTCCCGCCCGGCGGCACCAAGTACGGGATGGGCGTCCAGGGCAACGGCGACATCTGGGTCGGCTCCTTCAGCGGCGCCCACAACCTCTACCACTACAAGTGGGCCGAGAAGATGTGGGTCGGCCTCGGCCAGGGCGGCGGCTCGATCCTCGGGGTCGCGGCCGACAAGGAGGGCCGGATCTGGGGCGCGGGCACCGGGCCCTGCCGCCTCGTCAAGGCCGACGCCGAGACCGACACCTACCTCGAGACCAACATCGCCCTGCCGGGCTGCGGCTCCCCCTGGGGCGTCAGCATCGACAACGAGGGCTACGTCTGGGTCGTCGACAAGGCGAACAAGGCCTACAAGGTCGACCCCGACAGCCACAACGTCGAGCTCATCTTCGACAAGCTGGTCAACCCCTACACCTACTCGGACATGACCGGCCAGGGCCTCCAGCTGGTCCTCCCGCAGTAGACAGGCACTCCGGGGCGGCGGGTCGATCACGAGACCACAGCCGACCACCCCGGAGCGTGATGGTTCGCGGCCGACGGCGGGAGCTCCCACCGTCGGCCGATCTGTTCTCGTGTCGTCTCGTGTCGTCGCGTGTCGTCTCGCTCGAGCGACGAGCACCACGCGACCGTCGCTCCCCTTCGGCGGGGAGCGACCGCCAGCTCCCGCCGGCTCCCGCCGGCGAAGGAGCCCTGTGGCGATCGCCTCTCCGCTTGGCCTCGACGAGACGCCCCCATACCGGGCGTACCGCGAGTCTCCCGGCGCTGAGAGGCCGAGGGCCGGAGAGGAGAGGCTAGCCTAGCCTAGCCTAAGCTAGGCCCCGCCCTCCCGCTGAGCGGCGACGTCGATCTCGTACATCGCGATCCAGCGGGTGATCTGACGCCGGTCGCGATCGTAGAAGCGGGCGGTCGCGCTGATGTTCCAGTCGTGGTCGGCGAGCGCTGCCAGCAGCTCGCTCCGCGCCGGACGCGGCCGCAGCTTGCCCTTGGCGGAGCTCTTCGCCCCGTCTTCCGCTGGCGCTGGCGCTGGCGCTGGCGTGGCCGTCGCCACAGGCACGACCGGAGGAGCAGGGCTCGCGCCTCGCCCACCACCATCCTCACCGCGGAGCCAGGCCGGCAGCGCTGCCTCGCTGATAGGGCCGCTCTCGCTCAGGTGGGCCAGCTCGTGGAGCAGGCGGTGGACCCCGCGCAGGTTGTCGGCCCAGCGATGGCCGACGATCATCGCCGCCGCCGCTGCTGTCACCTCGATCCGCGGCACCGGACGCTGACGCTCTGCGGCCCAGATCGCCGACAGGCGATCGACCCAGCCGAGGATGTCGACGCGGCGCATCGCCAGGGACGGCAGGCGCAGCTCCCAGAGGGCGAGGCGGGCGTAGAGGTCACGGCGAAAGGCGCCGGTCTCGACCTCCGCCGCGAGGTCGCGGTTGGTCGCCGCCACCACGCGGACATCGACCTGTTGGTGGCTCGTCGTCCCGAGCGGCAAGATCTCGCCCGACTCGATCGCCCGCAGGAGCTTGGGCTGAAGATCGAGGGGGAGCTCGCCTATCTCGTCGAGGAAGAGGGTGCCGCCGTGGGCCGCCCGAAAGAGCCCGACCTGGGACTGGGTCGCGCCGGTAAAGGCACCCCGCTGATGACCGAAGAGCTGGCTCTCGATAAGCTGCGCTGAGAGGGCGGCGCAGTTCAGGGTGACCTGCGGACCGCGGCGCCGCGAGAGGCGGTGCAGCTCCGCCGCGCAGCGCTCCTTGCCGCTGCCGCTCTCGCCGATCAGCAGCGCCGGCGAGGGGTCCCGGGCGGCTCGGACCATCGCCGCCCGGAGCTCAACGCAGGCGAGCGCGTCGCCGGGGATCGCCTCTGGATCGATCGCCGGCGGATCGTGCAGCGGGCCCCGCCGACGCTCGTAGACCGCGACCACATCGCCAAAGCGAAGCACCGCGTTGTCGTCGAGCGCCTGCGCGGCCTCGCCGAGCGGGCGGCCGAAGAGCGCCGAGCCGTTGCGCGAGCCGAGATCGCGGACCAGGTGACGCGACGTGGTCCCGTCCCAACGCAGCTCGAGGTGACGCCGCGAGACCGTCCGGTGGGGGACGCTCGATCCGAGCGGCGCCTCGACCTGCCGGCCGATCGTCCGCGGCGACTCGCCGAGCTCGATCACCTGCCGCAGCGCCTCGGGGTGGACGACCGTCAACCGGCAGATCCACGGATCCGCGCGGACGCTCGGCCCGATCTCGCAGGACATTGTCTCCGGCGGTAGCGACGGCACAGGGTGCATTGTGCATGGCGAACCGGCAGGACTCCACCGAGCGCCCGTCCGCCGAGTACAGGCCGAGCCGGCCGCCGAGCGAGCGAGCGAGCGAGTACGGTCGACCCGATCGCTGCCGGCGCGGTGGGGCCGGCGATGCAGGGATCGCCCTCGCCGCGTATCCGCCCACGGGGCGAGGCCGAGTGTCCTAGGACACTTGTCCCAGGACAGCGCAGTGTCCCGCAGACCCCCTCCAAGGCGTGAACCCTGCTTCGCAGACCAGAGAGGGGGCAAGCGCCCACAGCGCCGCTCTGCGCCTTTCTGCGCACGACTGTAACTGCTTGAGATCACAGGACTTCAAACCGCGGATCGCGAGCTGCAACAGAAGAGCCCAAGAGATGAGCCAGCGCCTGCCCAGCGCGCTCTCCGAACCCCATAGGACTTCGACCATGCAGACCCTCGCCCCCCATCGCCCGCTCCGCTCCTCCTCGCTCGCCGCCCTCGGCCTCGCCCTCTTCGCCCTCGCCGGCTGCGACGCCCCGGACGTCGACGAGCTCGGCGAGCCTCTCGTCCGCAGCGGCTGGGGCTGCTCCCACTGCGGGATCGTCCTCGGCAACTCGCCGAACATCAACGGCGCCTCCCTCTCCGACATCAACCTCGTCGCCGCCAACTCCAGCGGCATCAAGGTCAGGCTCGGCACGACCCCGCAAAACCGTCCCTTCCGCCTCGAGATCGAACCGAACACCGAGTCCTTCCGCGCGGTCGACCCCCAGGATCCGGACCAGGTCCTGCTCCAAGGGGCCGACTTTGTCGGCGCCAAGATCGCCCTAGAGATGCCAGGGGGGGGCGACGTATCCCTCGTGATCACCGACATGGATGACGAGGTCATGTCCTGGTCCGGCGACGGCTCCCCCCTCATCGCCTACAGGGCCGAGTACATGAGCGGCGGTCAGTACGTCTCGCTGTGCCCGTCGACGACTCAGGAGAACCAATGGTTCACCCTGATCACCGGCGAGACCTATGAGCAGACCCACAACGGTACAATGCAGGGCATCGACGGGATCACCAGCGCCCCCGACTCCGTGACCATCGCCTGCGTCGGCGAGGCCGCGGCGAAGATGAAGCTGATGGACTTCCACCCCGCGGGCAACCGCGCGGCGAGCCCGGCCGAGCGGATGGCGACCCTGCGGATGATCACCGCCGACTACTGCGGCGACGGAACTCCCTACACCGGCACCGGCATCCCGGTCGCCTGGCGTGACTTCAAGGACATCATCGAGCCGCCGACCACCGAGGACATCCTCGAGGCGATGTGGACCCCGTCGGGCGCGCGCTGCCTCGACACCCCGCGGCTCGTCGAGCGCGACATGGTCCACTGCGAGCTCCCCTCCTGTGATGATAATTTTGAGTTCGACGGCGGCGACGTCTGGCGGACCATGCTCCCCTCAGAGTGAAGACGATGAACCTCGACGCCTCCATCGGCACCGACGCCGAGACACTCCCGGTCGAAGACCCCGTCGACGGGCGCCCGAGCGGCTCCGCCTCGCTCGTCGACCGCCGCGACCTCGGCTTCGCCCAGACCGCCGTGAGCGGTCATCAGGGGCCCACCAACGACTCCCTGATCTCGGGCGCGACCCTCCGGGGGCAGGAGATCCACGGGGAGGCGTCGGTGCCCGCTCGGATCGGCCGATTCCTCGTTCTCGGCCGGCTCGGCTCCGGGGGAATGGGGGTCGTCGTCGAGGCCTACGATCCGGAGCTCGACCGCAAGGTCGCGATCAAGCTGCTCAAGAGCGGCCGGGCCCGCTCCGACTCGCAAGCCCGCCTCCTCCGCGAGGCCCAGGCGATGGCCCGCCTCTCCCACCCCAACGTCGTCCAGGTCTACGACGTCGGCTTGGTCGGCGAGCAGGTCTTCGTCGCGATGGAGCTCGTCGTCGGCAAAAACCTCGCGCAGTGGCTCGCGGAGCGCCCGCGTCCGTGGCGCGAGGTCGTCGCCCTCTTCATCGCCGCCGGCCGCGGCCTCGCAGCCGCCCACGCCGCGGGTTTGGTCCACCGCGACTTCAAGCCCGACAATGTCTTGATCGCCGACGACGGTCGGGTCCGCGTCGCCGACTTCGGCCTCGCCCGCGAGGACAGGGCTGCCCTGACCGAGGCGAGCGCGGACGACGGGGCCGACGAGCGACCCTTGCTCGCCAACACGCTGACGGCGACCGGCGTCCTGATGGGCACGCCGATGTACATGTCGCCGGAGCAGCACCTGGCCGAGCCTGTCGGCCCCCGCAGCGACATCTTCTCCTTCTCGGTCGCCCTCTTCGAGGCCCTCTACGGCGTCCGCCCCTTCGCGGGCGAGACCATGGCCCAGCTCGCCCGCAACGTCCGCCACGGGAACGTCGTCGCGACGAAGGATCGACGGGGCGTCCCCGCCTGGCTGGACAGCGCCGTCCGCCGCGGGCTCGCCGTCGAGGTCGAGGCCCGCTATCCCAGCTTTGACGAGTACCTGCTCGCGATCGACCGCGACCCGAGCCGCGCTCGCCGACGCTGGCTCGGCGCTGGCGCCCTCGGCCTCGTCGGGGCCCTCGCCGGCGGCGCGATCCATGCCAGCGGCGCGGGCACGCCGAGCTGCACCGCGGGGGCCGACGCCATCGCTGAGGTCTGGAACGATGACGTAGAGACCCAGCTCCGCGAACGATTCGCCGCTCTCCCGGAGAGCACCCGCGCGGTGCTCGAACCACGGGTGATCAGCGGCCTTCGCGACTACGCCAAGGCCTGGGTGGCGACAGAGCGTCGAGCCTGCGAAGGACACCAGGAGGGTGACCGATCCGACGCCCTCTTCGACGCCCAAGAGCGCTGCCTCCACCGCCGCCGAGTCGCGCTCACCGGAGCGGTCGACGTCATCCGCGGAGGTGACGAAGCGACCCTACGAGAGGCGACCATGATCATCGCCAAGCTCCCGCCGGTCGCCTACTGCGACGACCGAGACGCGCTCCTCTCCGAGGTCGCACCGCCTGAGAGCCCGGCGGTGATGGCCGTGGTCGCGGACCTCCGTGACCGCCTCACGCAGGCCGAGCTCCTCGCGAGCGCAGGCCGGAGCGGCGACGCGCTGGAGGCCCTCAGCGCTATCCAGGGGGAGGTCGAGGAGGCCGACTACTTGCCGCTGCGAGCTGAAGCTTCGCTGGCCGAGGCGAGGATCGCAGCCGACGCTCAAGACGCTACTCGCGCGCTCCAGGCGCTGAACGTAGCCTTCCTCAGCGCCACAAAAGCTGGCGCTGACGCCCTCGCGGCCGAGGCCAAGGCCCGCAGCCTCTTCGTCCAGGGGGTGCTCCTCGGCGATCCGAGCGTCCTCAAGGAACGGGCCCACACCGAGGCGCTCAGCGAGCGAGTCGGACGCAACGACCTCACCGCTCTCGCGGCGAACAATGCAGGAGCGGTGCTCGCCGCGACCGGCGACCAGGCCTCGGCACGTGAGCTCTTCCGCAGGGCGATCGACCTCTCGCGGGGCGATCCCCTGACCCGGCCGATCGACTACGCGGGCGGCTACCTGAAGAACCTCGCCCTGTTGACCGACGACGCGGACGAGCGCGAGCGGCTCCTCGATGAGGTCGCGTCTGTGCTCGATGAAACCCTGAGCCCGCTCCATCCCGCGTCTACCAACCTCAAGCTCACGCGGGCCATGCTCACCTCCGATGCTGCGACCGCTGTCGAGCGCATCGGCACCACATGCCCCCTCATCGCGACAGATCGAGCCGAGCGGCTCAACCTACACTGCGTCGAGTGCTACCACCGGCTCGGCCATGTCGAGGATGAGCTCGGCCATGACGACGCCGCCGCAGCCGCGATGACCGCGGGCCTTGCCTGTCTCGAAGGACCGATCGCAGAGGAGGACCACGAGGTCGTCCAGGCCTGGCAGGCGCTCATCCGCGGGCAGAGAAACCTCTATCAAGGGAAGAACGAAGCGGCGGGGGCCGACCTCGCCGAGGCCCGACGCCTGATGGAGCCGCACCGCGAGGCCTGGTGGATCGCCCTCCTCCTCGCCGACGTCGAGCTCGCCGACGGTCGACGGCTCGCCAACACCGACCCGAGCGCCGCGATCCCCCACCTCGAGGCCGCGATCGCCGGGTTTGAGCCCCTGCGAGAGCAGGCCTTCGACCTCCTCCCGAGCTACGGTCTCGCCCGCGCTCAGGTCAGCCTCGCCGAGGCCCTGATCGCCGAGGTCCATGACGATCGGATCGGCCGAGATGCGGACGCGGACGCGGGCGCCGAGCCGAGCCACCCCGTCGACGCCCGCGACCTCGCCACCCGCACTCGCCGCGCCGAGACCCTGCTCGACGCCGCCGAGACCTACTACAAGGGCGCAGGCCCGAGCTACGCCGAGCGCCTCGCCGAGCTCAACACCTGGCGCGAGAGCCACATTCGCTAGCGGACGCAGTCAACCTCAGGACCGACGGGGGCGAGAGCAGGGAAGCGACGCTTCGCCTTCGCCGCCTCCTGACGACCACCGGGCTTCGCCGCGACGTCGCCCGAGCTCGACCGTTCGACGGGCGACTAGTGGGCCTGCGAGCGGCGCCGCGGCGGCTCGGCCATCGCCAGCGCCAGCGCCTGCCGGAGCGCCAAGGCCAGCGCCGGGGGATCCTCCGGCGGCACCAGGGTCGCCCCCGGATCGTCGACGCACAGCTCCGGGATCCCGCCGACCGCGCTCGCGACCACCGGGAGACCGTGGGCCCGGGCCTCGCAGATCACCAGCGGCGCCCCCTCGGAGAGACCGTTCGCGAGCTGCCGCGAGGGCACGCAGACCACAGCCGCCCGCTGATAGAGCCCGTCGCGCGTGGTCGTGTCGACAAAGCCGTGAAAGCGAGCCGGCACCGCGAGCGACCGCGCCAGTCGCTCGAGCCGCCCCCGCTCAGGCCCGTCGCCGGCGATCTCGAGCGGGACCTTCGGGCCCAGCGTCGCCGCGGCCCGGATCAGGTCATCGACCCCCTTTTGCCGGATCAGGCGGCCGACGAAGAGCACCCCCTCGCGGGGACCAGCGTCCGCTGGCCGAGCGCCCGCCGGCGCGACCGTGGTGATCATGGTCTCGACCGTAAAGTGCTCCGGGATGGTCGGCAGGGCGAGCGCCTCGACCAGGCGCCGCCGCTTCTCCGCCGAGGGAAAGGCGACCCGGGCGCACCTCATCAGGTCCCGAGCCAGACGGCGGCGCAGCGGCCCCGGGAGCTTGATCGCGACGTCGATGTCGGTCCCGTGGCCGTAGACCTCGCAGGGGATCCCGTGCTTGGCGGCCACCTGCGCGACCGGCCAGCCGAGCGGCAAGAGGAAATGGGCGACGATCCGCCGCGGCCGCAGCTCCTCGATCGCCCGGACCAGGCTCCGCCGCAGGCCCACTGCGAAGCTCGGCAGGAGGAGCGCCCGCCAGGGTCGCTCGCGAATGTTCTCGAGGGTGCCGAAGCGACCGGTCAGGGACGAGAGGCGCCGCGGCGCGTAGGCGAAGCGCCGGAGCTCGACCGAGCTCTCCAGGTCGTCGACGGTCCAGGCGGTCCGCGGGACTAGGGCGACCACAGGCTCGCCGGCGGCCGCCCGCTCCTCCCAGTAGCGGAGGAGGAAGAGCCCGCGGTGATCGCCTGCGTGTTGCGGGAAGGTCGAGCTCAGGACCAGCGTCGGGCGGGCGGCGCCCGCAGGCGTCATGCCTGCTTCTCCAGGACCAGCACGTAGAAGCCGGCGACCTGGGCCAGGCGCGAGCCCATCGCCGCCCACTCAAAGCGGCGGACGACCCCGCCGAGGAGCGGCAGGCGGCAGACGGCCGGATGCGGGACGCCGATCCGGATCCCCGCCTCGTCGATCACGCGGGTCCCCGCGGGGAGGCGCGCCTTGGCCTCGCCCGGGGTCATGAAGGTCGTCGAGATCGCGTGCTCGTCGTAGCTGTCGGAGGTCGGCTGCGGACCCCACAGGCGCTTGATCAGGTAGCGCAGCGAGTTGCGGTTGTAGACGTCGAAGATGATCGTCCCGCCGGGGCGGACCACCCGGACCATCTCGGCGACCGAGCGCTGCCAGGCCGGGACATGGGCGAGCACCTTGAAGGAGTAGGCGACGTCGAAGGAGTCGTCCTCGAAGGGGAGCTCGGTCGCGTCTGCGACCTCGACCTCGAGGCCGCGGCCGCGGGCCTGGGCGAGCATCCCCGGCGAGAGGTCGATCCCGCGGGCACGGCTCGCGACCTGGGCGACCCTCTCGAGGATCAGGCCGGTGCCGCAGCCGACCTCGAGGGCCTCCTTGCCGGCCGCGTAGCGGCTGACGATCGCGGCCGCTTGGTCGTCGATCAGCTTGTGGTAGCCGACGTCGCGGCCCTGGTCGTAGCCCCGGGCGAAGGCATCGTAGTAGGAGCGGTTGTCTGTCTGCGTCGGAGCCATCGGCGTGCGGGGGACCATACCCAGCGCGCCCCCTCGGCGCGAGTGCCCTGGAACATCGACAGCGCACATTTGGCTCCCCCTGCGCGACAGCGCCCTTTGCGCACACACCTCTCTCGCGGCTCGCCACCCCGTGTCGAGCGCCCCTCGGAGGACAAACCCAGAGCGCTGAGCCCCCAAAATACGTGCGATACTGCACACCTTCCTCGTACGCCGACACGCTATGTTTGGCGGATGGACCCTAGCTGTCGTCACCTCGCGTTCCTGCTCTCCCTCGGGGCTGTCCCCCTCGCCTGCACCGGCGACGACACGTCGACGACCTCCGACTCCGACACCGCCTCGACGACCGGTTCCGCGACCACCACCGCGACCGACACCACGACCGGCAGCGCGACCGACACCGGAGGCACGGGGACGGACAGCGGCACCGACGCGACCACCACCACCGACTCGACGGGCGACGAGACCGCTGGCGAGACCACCGGCCAGACCACCAGCGAGACCACCAGCGAGACCACCGGCCAGACCACCGGCGGCGGCTCTCTCTGCGAGGACTTCGCCAACTTCTACGTCGAGTGCAGCGACGAAGGAACGTACCGCAGCGGCCTAGCCTACTGCATGGCCGCCCTCGACAGCGGCGAGCTCTACGGGGAGGATTGCCTCTCCGCCTTCGAGTCCCTCATCAAGTGCCAGACCACCCAGACCTGCCGCGAGTACAACGAAGGTCTCGGGTGCGATCAGGAGTACGTCGCCCTCGAAACCGCCTGTGTCCCTGAGGTCGGCGAGACCTGCGCCGCCTACGGCGCCGCCTACGAGGCCTGTGACGGCCCCGACGAGGCCTCGGACGTCTACTGCCAACAGGAGATCAACGGCTACACCTCAGAGTACGGCGAGGAGTGCGGTCAAGCGGTCGACGACTACTTCGCCTGCCTCAGCGCCCTCGACTGCGCCGATCTGCTCGATGAGACAGGCTGCGAGAAAGAAGAGACCCTCATCGACGACCTCTGCGGGTAGCGACCACGCCCCCACAGCCCCCGCCCCTGCGAGAACCCCTCCCCCTGCCCGCCGACAGACGGCCCCGCGGCGACGCCCCGGCCCCCGTCCGCCGGCCAACCCTCCACGGCCTGGAGGACGCGCCGATGGGTCGGGAGAGGAGGGCCCCGCGAACGAGTCTAGGACGAGCATCGACCGCCCCGTGAGGGGTGGTCGACGCTCGCTCCGACCTGTCTGAGAGAGCGGGGCCCTCCTCTCCCGGCCTACGCCACGGCCTCCGCCTCTCCCCCCAAAGCGTCGCGCTCCAAGGACCGGCGTGCACCTCGAGCGCCCCCCGAATCGACCGACGCTCGGCGATGACCCTGCTCGCCTCCTCGTGGCCTTCGAGATCCGCTCGGGATCAACCTCAGCGTAGCCCTCGCCTCCCCCTAGCCTCCTCCGAGGCTCAGCGTACGCCCACAGCTCAGGCCCCGCCTCAGCGCCCCTTCGGCAGCCCGTCGATCGCCTCGGCCTGGCGCTTCGGCCCGACGTTGGTCCGCCCGGCGACGAGCCGCCGCTGGAGATCGATGAGCTGCGGCAAGAGCCGCTGGTTCATCGCGTTCAGGGACGCGAGCAGGGCCTTGGAGAAGCCCTTTCCGGCGGCGACCGCCGCATAGAGGTCGTCAAAGACCCGCGCGAGCGAAGGATCGATCGTCGACGCCTCGGGCGACCCCGTCTCCCGCTGGGTCCGCCGCTCGGGCTTCACCGCGGCGATCGCCGCGTCGACGTCCCCTGCGCCGATCCACGCGAAGGTCTCCCGGACCAGCCTCTCCGGCTCGGCGAGCACCTGCTCGTAGGTCATCAGGCGCGCCGGATAGCGGCGCAGCGAGATGTCGCGGACCAGCGAAAAATTCTCCATCCACCACTCGTAGGCCGGCGGAAAGTGCTCGCTCGGCCGCGACAGGCCCTTCTCGGCCATCGCTGCCCGCTCCATCGCGTAGAGGCGCTCGATCGACGCCTCGTACTCCCGCCAGCTCCGGACGTTCGCGATCACGTGGCCGATGTACGCCCGCTCGGTCCGGATCACCCCCGGGACGAACACCTTCACCGCGTAGCCCTCGACGTGCTCCGGCAGGAAGTAGTCGCCGGTCGCCGGGTGCGGGTTGGTCCGGTAGTAGATCCCCTCGCGGAGGATCGACTCAAAAAACCCGTCCGGGTTGGCCTCGCGGATCGTCCGATCCCAGCCGCGAGGAAACGCGTCGCCCAGGATCGGCACTCCGCCCGCGGCGAGCACCTGCATCCACATCGACGTGCCGCTGCGCTTGGTACCGGAGACCAGGATCATCGCCGGCACGATGACATACCTCCGCCGACGCCCGCCAGCGCTCGCGTCCAGGCCAGCCCCCTGCCCAGACGTCCGCCCGCGGTGCAGGATCCCGAGCGCCGAAGCCTCAGCCCCGCGCCGCGGCCAGCTCGTCGTAGAGCGCGCCCAGCCCGGCCGCCATCGACTCGCGCGAGAACTCTCTGCGGACCAGCTCCTGCGCCGCCGGAGCCCAGCGCCCCTCGGCCACCCCGCGCACGCCCTCGAGCACCGCCGCCCGCAGCCCCTCCGGATCGGCGCCCGTCGGCGCCCGAACCCCAGCAACAAGCCCCTGCGCCTCGCCCCGATCGAAGATCTCCGAGACCGGCGCGAAGTCCAGGCTCACGAGCCCGAGGCCGATCGCCAGCCCCTCCAGGATCACGAGCGGCAGGTCGACCTTCTTGCGGACATGGTCGGCGACAAAGAGCTGGAGCGAGGCGCTCGCGAGCAGCGCGGGCATGTCCGCCACCTCGCCCAGGAGCTCGACCTGACCGGCCTCGATCCGCGCGCCTAGCCCCTCCGCCAGGCGCCGCCGCTGGTTCGCGTCGTCCTCCCCCTTCGGCCGGCAGGCGATCGTCAGGGTCCACCCCGCGAGCTCCGGATCGTCGAGCGCGGGGGCGATCGCCAGCAGACGATCCGCGACCGCCGCGTCCAGATCACCGGCGTAGAGGAGCCGTCGATGCCCGGCGATCACCGCCGGCGCGGCCGCGTCAGCGCTCGCGACCGCCGCGACCCCGGGATAGATCCTGCGGATCTTCGCCGGATCAAAGCCCGCCGCCTCCAGCCGCGCCTTGGTGTTGTCCGAGAGCACCACCACCATGTCCAGCGGCCGCAGGAGATCGACGTGGCGCTCGACGTCGTGGGCCGACATCAGGCTCTGGATCATCGGCCGCCGCGGCTGGAGCCTGCGCAGCATCGCCACCACCGTCGAGGTCAGGCGGTTCGGCGTAAAGAAGAGGTGCAGCGGCCGTCGACGATGGCCCGGATGGACGATCCCGAGGAGCACCCGGACCTTCGCCATGAGCGACGGCGAGTGGCCCATCGCCGGCCCGTCGATCACCAGCCCCGCCTCCCGCAGCGGGTGCGCCGGATCGCCGAAGTAGACGAGGAAGTGCGCCGGATCCAGCGACTCCACCAAAGTCCGCACCAGCACCGTCGAGCCGTCCGAGAAGGGCGGCCGTAGCGGCTTCGACACCAGGAGAACCCCGTCAGTGGGTGCGAGCACGGCGCAGCTCCTTGATCTCCGAGATCGTCACCGCCCGCGAGGCGAGGATGACCCCGACGAAGACGATCGTCAGCGCCGAGAGCTTGGCGAGGATCATGATCTTGCCGTCCGCGGTCCACGCCCGCCCCAGCAGCTCTGTCGCCGCGATCGCCGCGCCGACCTTGGCGACGAAGAGGAGCGGCAGGTGGGCCTTGAAGAGCCGGTGCAGGGCGATCAACGCCGCGATCGCCGCGGCTGCCCCGGCGAGCGCCACCGCCATCGCCGCGCCCTCGGTCGAGCCCTCGGGGACCAGGATCGAGGCCGCGATCCCGACCACCATGAGCGGCACCAGGACCAAGACCACGGCGATCCGCGAGCGGGCCGTCGAGTTCAGGATCCACGCGCAGGTGACCGCGAAGGAGTAGCCCGAAAAACCCCAGACCATGTAGCGGAGCTCGTCGGCGACGGCCCCGTAGGCCGCCGGGAAGAGCAGGCGCTGGATCTCGCCGGAGGCCGCCGCGGCGACCCCGCTGAGGAGACAGAGGAGGAGCGCGCTGACCTTCGCGGTCTCGGCGATGTAGCGGCGAAGCCGCGGCGCGTCCTCCAGGGCGTGGAGGGTCGCCACCAGCGGGAACATCATCAGGCTGACCGCGTTCATCAGGCTGTAGGGCACCCGCGCGACCAGGCTCGCCGTCGTGTAGTAGCCGAGCGCCTGCTCGTCCGCGGCGGTGACGACGAAGCGCTTGAGGAGGAGGAGGTCCGCCGCGAGGAGGAGGTTCACGACCGCCGTGAAGATCAGCAGCGAGCCGGCGAACGCGGTCAGCGGCGGCAGCTCGCCCGGCTTGGTCGGCTCCGCCTCGTCGACCCCCGCGGGTCGCGCGAGGCGGACGAGGACCAGCGAGAGGGCCAGGACGAAGGCCGCCGCCATCGTGAAGCCGCCGAGGATCTGGACCAGGCCGTACCCCAGCGCCGCGGCGCCGATGATCAGGCTCGCCTTGCTCGCGGCCATCACCACGTCGAGCGTCGCCTGCATGCCGAAGCGGCGGGTAGCGTTGAGGGTGCCGACGTTGACCGCGTAGAGCGCGTAGATCAGCGGGATCGCCGCGACGACCCGCAGAGGCCCGACGAGCCCCGGATCCCGGAGGAAGGTCGTCGCGATCACGTCGGCGCCGGCGAGGAAGACCAGGCTGACCAGGCCGCCGAGGAGGGCCGCGAGGCGGAACCCGCGGCGCCGCAGATAGCGGTAGGAGCCCAGCCCCTTGGTGATCTCGGCGGCCATCGGCCGGCTCACCGTGAAGAGGATGGTCTGGATCAGGACCATGTTGGGGACCGCGATCACCATCGAGATGACGCCGTAGAGCCCGAACGTGTCCGGCGGGACCAAACGGGTGAGGACGATCGAGATCGCGTACCCAGCGATCAAGAAGAAGAGCTTGGCGAAGGCCAACGCCAACCCCCCACGCTGCAGGTTCGTGCCTCTTCCGCCCTTCTCGGTCGTCACCGCCAAATGGTCGTCTCCCCGTACGTGTCGCCCCGTGCGGTGTACACCGGCCGCCACCCCGGGGAGAGAAAACCAGCCAAAGCGCGATCGCCCTCGACCCCCATCCGAGGACCCATGCGGACTTCACGCAGTTTGACGGCGTGGTCGCGCCTTTCTATCGTGATCGGAGCGAAAGCATCGCGTCCGTCGGGCCTATAGCTCAGTCGGTTAGAGCGGCCGGCTCATAACCGGCTGGTCCCTGGTTCGAACCCAGGTGGGCCCATCTTCCCTGAACCCTTCGTATGAACGAACCCATCGATCCACAAATCGTCGCCCTACGCACACTTCAGCGCCAGGATCGGCGGTTGACCGTCTTCGAGCGTCGTTTGCGCGGCATACCGAAGCGGCTTCTCGATCTCGACTCGGACCTGCGAAAACTCGAGACGATGCTCGACGCCGAGCGATCGAAGCTCGAAGAGACCCGCGCCTTTCAGGAGCGGCAAGAGGATCAGCTCCAAGATGAGGAGGTCATGGTCAAGACGAGCAAGGCCCGTCTAAACCAGGTCAAGACCGCGCGCGAGCTCAACGCCACCCAGCGCGAGCTCGAGACCACGCGCCGCCTGATGACCACCCGGACCGAGGAGATCGCCAAGCTGCAAAAGGCGGTCGACGAGACCGAGGCCCGGATCGCCAAGATGGACGCGATGCTCAGCGAGCTCCGCGCCCAGGCCGAGAGCGAGAAGCTCCGCCTCTCCTCCGACAAGGAGAAGCTCGAGACAGCGATGGCCCTCGCCGGCAAGAAGCGGATCCGCCTGACCAAGGGGATCAACCCGCAGACCCTCCGGACCTACGAGCGGATCCGCAAGCGCTTCGCCGACGGCATGGCCTTCATCCCCGCCCACCGCGAGCGCTGCTCCGCCTGCAAGATGATGATCCCCAACATCATCTACATGCAGCTGATGAAGGGCCGCGACGTGCTCGCCTGCGAGTCCTGCTCCCGTCTCCTCTACTGGAGCGGCCACTTCCCGAAGGACGCCGCCAAGCTCGAGCCCGTGCCCAAGGAGGCGCCGGCGGCGAAGACCGCCAAGAAGGCGCCGAAGAAGGCCGCCAAGAAGAAGACCGCCGCCAAGAAGGCGCCGAAGAAGGCCGCCAAGAAGAAGGCCGCGGCGACGACCAAGGCCGCGAGCTAGCGCTACCGCCGCGTCGGCGAGACGCGCGCGAGAGAGAAGGCAGCGCCCCCGACGGGACGCTGCCTTTTTCGCGCCCTCACGGGCGGTGTAGGCCCCTCTAGGGGCCCAAGATAGTGGGAGTCACGACGGTCGAGAGAGGTCGTAAGCCGGGTTTTGTCCCCGGGTTCGTTACCTCCCCCGGGTGGTCATCATTCATCTATGCGGCACTACCCGGGACGGGGCGGGCCGCCCCTACTTCCACCCCCGAAGGGGTGCAGCCGGTCCCTGCTCGGCCTTGCACCAGGTGGGGTTTACCATGCGACCCCTGTCACCAGCGGCCCGGTGCGCTCTTACCGCACCTTTTCACCCTTACCCATGCGAACACGGGCGGTTGTATTTCTGTGGCACTTTCCTTCGAGTCACCCCGACTGGCCTGCGCCAGCACCCTGCCCTGTGGAGCCCGGACTTTCCTCGACCCGATCACCGTCGCCGGAGCCGGGCCGCGATCACCTTATCCTCCTCGGCCGTCGCTTCTCCCGCCCGCGGTGTATCACAGCGATCGACGCGGGCCCAGGACTGACGAGCGCCGGACAGCCGTGAGCGAAGTCCGCCCATCGAAGCCCGCCCATCGAAGCTTGGGCGAACCTCGTGGCGCCGCGGTGGTGAAGCAAGCGGGGCGAGCTGACGCGGGGTTCGCCCGGGCCAGCTCAGCCGATCGACGGCAGCGTGTCCGCGACCGTCTTGCTCAGCTTCCGCATCGGCTTGCGGCTGTCGTAGTCGTTGCAGGCGAGCACCACCACCACCGTGATGTTGTCGTCGCCGCCGCGATCGAGGGCAAGCTCTGTGCAGATGTGGGGCAGCTCGGAGTAGTGATGGTCGCGCGAGAGCCGAGCGATCTCATCGAGGGTGATGTAGTTGGCCATCCCGTCCGAGCAGAGCAGGAAGGCATCACCGAGGTTCACCGGGACGGTGATGATGTCCGCCTCGACGAACTGCTCGAAGCCCACCGATCGGGTGATGATGTGCTTGAGGTCGCTGACCTTGGCCTCCTCCTCGGTGAGGAGTCCGGCCTCGATCTGCTCGTTGAGCCATGAGTGATCGGAGGTCAACTGGCGGGCCCCGCCGCCGCGCATCAGGTACGCCCGCGAGTCGCCGACGTGGACGATGTAGCCGCGGTTACCGTAGTAGAGCATGCCCGTGAGGGTCGTCCCCATGCCCTGGAGGCTGCGATCCGCCTGGGCCTGGGCGAAGATCCGAGCGCTGGCCTCGCTCGCGCTCGAGCCGAGCACATCGTTGATCACCTGCGAGGCCTCCTCGGGGGGGAGACCGGCGACCCGGGCCATGCCGCGGCGGACGACGCGGTTGACGACATCAGCGCACATCGCCGACGCATGGGCGCCGCCAGCATGGCCGCCCATCCCGTCAGCGACGAGATAGAGTCCGAGGTTGGCATCGACGAGGTAGCTGTCCTCGTTGGACATCCGTACCCGTCCCACGTCAGTGGACGCCCAGGCGATCAAACGCACGCGCAGACCATAACACGAGTCGGCTGCGCACCATCAGCCGAGAAGCTCGAGGTTTCTCGCCACTTTTTCGGGTTCCCCGCGGCTCGCGCGCGGATCGGATCCTGAGGGAGGAGGACACCTGCGCAGTATGAAGAGCCCTGCACGTCCGCCCGCCGCCAACACCCGGCTCCGCGGCGCCGCCCGTGGAGCCCCGGCGCCGCCTGGGACCCACCCCGCGAATCCGCCGGATCGCCGCCCAGCACCCAGCTAGCAGGTGAACGCGGCGGTCTCGTCGCTGACCGTGACCTCGGCCCCGTCAAAGCGCAGGCGCTTCGGTCGCTCGTCGACCACCGTCAGGATCGACACCGGACGCCGCCAGATCCGCTCGAGCGCGCGCAGCGTGTCGCGGGCGTAGTCGAGGCGGAGATCGGTCCCCTCGTGGCGATGGCCGAGGAGCAGCTCGCCGCGGTTGAGGTAGTTGGCGTCGACGACATAGATGAAGGGCTGGCCGAAGTTGGTCAGCTGCGAGAGCAGCTTGCCCTTGATCTTCGCGAACTCGCGCCCCTCGATCTCGTAGCGGCCGCTGCGGCGGTTCTCGCGGAAGGTGAAGAAGTTGTGGCGACGGGCGAAGTCCTCGGTGAAGAACTCGTCGAGGAAGGTCACGTCGTTGTAGAGGCGGCGGACCTCGAAGATCTTCTCCTGGCCGCGGCCGAGCTCGGTGTCCCAGGCCGCCCGCTCCGCCAGCGAATCGCACTCCTCAAACGCCTTGCCGAAGCGGCCGTTGTTCCACCGCTCCTCGATGTCGCGGAAGAGCTCGATGCCGATCTTGTAGGGGTTGAGCTGGCCGGGCGCGGTCGCCATCACGCCGGCGCAGGCGTCGGCGTAGTCGATCACCTCCGAGTCGTGCAGCGCCCGCGTCGTCATGATCTTCGAGTGCCAGTAGCTGGCCCAGCCCTCGTTCATGATCTTCGTCTGCATCTGCGGCAGGAAGTAGTAGGCCTCCTCGCGGATGATCCCGAGGAGGTCCGCCTCCCACAGCTCGAGCGGCGCGTGCTGGATCAGGAAGCCGAGCAGATCACGCTCGGGGCTCTGCGGCACCTTGCGACGCTGCGCCTCCTCCTCCTCGCGCTTGCGGGCGCGCTCCGCCGCGAGCACCTCGGGCGGGTTGATGTAGCCCTCCAGGTAGCCGCGGACGCTGGGCAGGCGCGCGACCTCGACCTCGCTCGGCTCCTCGTCGCGGACATCCTTCGGCCGCCCCGGCTCGCGCATCGGCGCCCAGGGATCGATGAGGTTGTCGAGGGCGAGGCAGGTGTCGATGAAGGACTCGACCGCCGTCACGCCGTGGCGATCCATGTAGCGTCGGACCCGGGCGGCGTTGTTCGCCATCCCGTCGATCATCCGCCGATCGGTGTGGCCGAAGAAGGCGTTGTTCTTGAAGAAGTCGCAGTGGCCGTAGACGTGCGACATCACCAGCTTCTGGTCGACGTGGGCGTTGCCCTCCAGGAGGTAGGCGTAGCAGGGGTCGGTGTTGATCACGAGCTCGTAGATCTTCGAGAGCCCGTAGGTGTGGCTCTTCAGCATGTGGTCGTACTCCATGCCAAAGCGCCAGTGGGGATAGCGGACCGGGAAGCCGCCGTAGGAGGCGATCTCACACATCTGCCGGTAGTCGACCATCTCGAAGTAGGTCGTAAAACAGTCGAGGCCGAACTCCTCGGCGTAGCTGAGGATCTCGGCCTGGAGGTCGCGGAGCTCGGGGGTCAGCGCTGCCATCGTCTCGTCTCGTCTCTTCTCTTCTTGGTTCGTCCGGTTCGTACGGTGGGTACGGCTCGTCCGAATCAGCGGCCGCGCTTCAGGAACTCGCGGATCGAGTCCATGATCTCGTCGCGTCCTTTGATCTCGCTGCAGATGAGCGCCTCCTCCGCGGAGAAGGCCGCCCGCAGGTCCTTGATGAACTGGCCCGAGCCGTAGGGCGACTCGACCTGGCCGTAGCCGAACTGGTTGACCTTGGGGAAGAGCTCGCCCCGGAGGAGCGAGATGCAGCTCGAGGTGTCGTCGACCGACCAGTTGTCGCCGTCCGAGAAGTGGAAGGCGTAGATGTTCCAGTTCTCGGGGCTGTACTCGGCGTCGATGATCTCGTTGCAGAGGCGGTAGGCCGACGAGATCATCGTCCCGCCCGACTCCCGCGTGCGGAAGAAGACCTCGCGCTCGACCTGGCGCGCGGTCGCGTCGTGGATGATGTAGCGCGACTCGATCCCCTTGTATTGCGAGCGCAGCCAGGTGTCGATCCAGAAGGACTCTATCCGGACGATCTCCTTCTGCTCGTCGCCCATCGATCCCGAGACGTCCATCATGTAGATGATGACCGCGTTCGAGTCGGGGCGCGGATCGCTTCGCCAGGAGCGGTAGCGGCGGTCCTCGCGGATCGGGACGATCACCGGCTTGGCCGGGTTGTAGGTCCCCATCGAGATCTGCCGCTTGAGCGCGCGTTTATAGGTCGCCTTGAAGGAGCGCAGGCTCTCCGGGCCGGTGGTGCGCAGGCCCACGTAGCGGTCCTTGCGGGTCTCTAGGGAGTCGGATCCGCGGGGCTCGATCCGCGGCAGGCCGAGCTCTTCGCCGAGGATCTCCGCGAGCTCTTCGAGGCTGACCTCGACCTCTAGGGCCTTGTCGCCCTCGCCCTCGCCGGCCTCGCCGGGACCGCCCTTTTGTCCCTCTTCCTCGCCGGATATCGGATCGCCAGGCTCGCCTTCGCCCTGCCCGACACCGCCCTTCCCTTTGCCGCCGAAGCTGAAGCGAGGGATCGTGATCTGCGGCATCGGGATCGTCACCGTCCCCTTGCTGCTAGGGGCGATGATGTCACCGCGCGACATGTACCGGCGGAGGTTCTCGCGGACCTTGCCGCGGACGATCTCGCGGAAGCGGCTGTGGTCCTGATCGATGCGCGAAATCATCAGTCTATGGATCCTAGTGCTATGCCTGCTTGATATCGCCTGACATCCGCAAGCCCCGATGCGCGGCCTCGTAAGCTGCGCCGCGGCAGGACGCTAGTGTAGCATTTGCGCCGGGTGAGTCGGCCTGAAAAAGGTGCAACACGAGCGAGCGTCGGCGGTGGGTCTTTCACTTGCACCCGCACCTTTTGGCCGCCACGCTTTTTCGTCTGATCCCTCCATCACCGCCCCCCCGGCGAGGAACTCATGACTTCGACGATACCTCTCATCGATCGCATCGCAGCCCTCCAGGATCGCAAGCGCTACGAGGACCTTCATTGGACCGGTAGCTTTGAGGAGTACCTGGCCATGATCCGCGACAACCCGCGGGTCGCCCGGACCTCCTACGAGCGCCTCTACGACATGATCCTGTCGCACGGCACCGAGGAGTACGTCGACAACAAGAAGAGGATCACCCGCTTCGGCTTCTTCAGCGACGAGGCCCACGGCGGACGCGACGCGGTCTTCGGCCTCGACATCCCGCTGATGCGCCTCGTCAACGTGCTCAAGGCGGCGGCGCTGCGCTACGGGCCGGAGCGTCGGATCATCCTCCTCCACGGGCCGGTCGGCTCGTCGAAGTCGACGATCGTCCGCCTCCTAAAGCGCGGCATGGAGGAGTACAGCCGCACCCCCGAGGGCGCCCTCTACACCTACGAGTGGGTGCTCCCCGAGGAGCTCCGCCACCTCACCGCCGGCCAGGAGGTCTACCCCTCGCCGATGCACGAGGAGCCGCTCAAGCTCATCCCGCCGGAGATCCGCGAAGAGGCGATCACGCAGATGGGCCTGGAGAAGGACGGCTTTCGCCCCTACATCCGCGGCAACCTAAACCCCGCCTGTCGCTACATCTTCCGCGAGCTGATGCTCCACTACGAGGGCGACCTCTCGAAGGTCCTGCAGCACATCCGCGTCCGCCGGCTCCTCATCTCCGAGGAGGATCGCGTCGGCATCGGCACCTTCCAGCCGAAGGACGAGAAGAACCAGGACTCGACCGAGCTCACCGGTGACATCAACTACCGCCGGATCGCCGAGTACGGCTCCGACACCGACCCCCGCGCCTTCAACTTCGATGGCGAGTTCAACGTCGCCAACCGCGGCGTGATCGAGTTCGTCGAGATCCTGAAGCTCGACGTCGCCTTCCTCTACGACCTCCTGGGCGCGACCCAGGAGCAGAAGATCAAGCCGAAGAAGTTCGCCCAGACGGACATCGACGAGGTGATCATCGGCCACACCAACGAGGCCGAGTACCAGCGGCTCCTCGAGAACAAGTTCATGGAGGCGCTGCGCGATCGTACGGTCAAGATCGACATCCCGTACATCACCAAGCTGACCGAAGAGATCAAGATCTACTCCAAGGACTACAACGCGGTCCGGGTCCGCGGCCGCTTCATCGCCCCGCACACCCTCGAGATGGCGGCCATGTGGGCGCTCCTCACCCGCCTGGAGGAGCCGAAGAAGCACCAGCTCTCGCTCCTGCAAAAGCTCAAGCTCTACGACGGCAAGACCCTCCCGGGCTTTACCCAGGACTCGGTCAAGGAGCTGCGCAAGGAGACCAAGAGCGAGGGCATGGAGGGCATCTCGCCGCGCTATGTCCAGGACAAGATCGCCAACTGCCTGGTGTCCGACCGAGGCCAGCTCAGCATCAACCCCTTCATGGTGCTCAACGAGCTCGAGTCGGGGCTGCGCAACCACTCGCTGCTGACCAACGAGGATCAGCGCAAGCGCTACTCGGAGCTGCTGGCGGTGGTCAAGCAGGAGTACGAGGACATCGTCAAGAACGAGGTCCAGCGGGCTATCTCGGCCGACGCCGACGCGATCGCCCGGCTCTGCGCCAACTACATCGACAACGTCAAGGCGTACACCCAGCGCGAGAAGGTGAAAAACCCCTACACCGGCGCCGACGAGGAGCCCGACGAGCGGCTGATGCGGTCGATCGAGACCAAGATCGACATCCCGGAGAGCCGCAAGGACGACTTCCGCCGCGAGATCATGAACTACATCGGCGCCCTCGCGATCGAGGGCAAGCTCTTCGACTACCGGGCCAACGATCGCCTCTTCAAGGCCTTAGAGCTCAAGCTCTTCGAGGACCAAAAGGACAGCATCAAGCTCACCTCGCTGGTCTCGCAGGTGGTCGACCGCGAGGCCCAGGCGAAGATCGACGTGGTCAAGGAGCGGCTCATCCGCAACTTCGGCTACGACGAGCTGTCGGCGACCGACATCCTCACCTATGTCGCCTCGATCTTCGCCCGCGGCGAGATGAAGAAGTCCTAAGGGACAGGCTTAAAACGGAGGGCTTCGACGCTCCGACGACCTCAGGACCCCGGCGCACACAGCGTCGGGGTCTTGTCGTCTCTGGGGCTGCGGACGGAGAGGTCCGAAGGGACAGGCTTCGAGCGGAGAGCTTCGGCCTCCGACGACCTCAGGGCCCCGGCGTACACAGCGTCGGGGTCTCGTCCTCTCGAGGACGGCGATCGCTGGAGCATGCGGCGACCAGGCAGGCGTCGCCCTCGGCGAGGTTGGTCGCGGCGGCGATGCACTCGACCAGGACGCGGTAGGCCCCGTCATCGAGCTCCGCGCGGGTCCGCTCGGCCAAGGACAGGCACTCCTCTTCGGCGGCGAAGAAGGCGGGAGCGTAGAGCGTCTCGCCCTTGGCCTCGAGCGCGCTCCTCTTGAAGAAGGTCAGCTGTCGACACAGGTAGGGGTCGAGCTCCGAGGTCACCTCGCAATGGCGGATGCCATCGTAGTCCTCGCTCGCGAGGACACACGCCGCATAGCGAGCGAAGGCCTCCTCGCCCACGCGCTGGCGCTTGCTCCTCAGCTCATCCGGACACCCAAAGGCCCAGGCCCCGCAGATCCCTGGGCTCGCGAGGGTAGAGATCTGCCACCAGACCCGCTGGCAGAGCTGCTCCTCCTCCGAAGGTGCGCCCGAGAGGATCGTCGAGTCCTCTGCCAGCCCGGGCTCGCTCTGCGCAGGAGGCTCCGTCGCCGAAGCATCCGGGTTCGCCGGAGGCGGAGCCGCTCTTGCACATGCGCCGAGGGCCGCCGAAAGGGCGAGCCGCGCGCTCAGAGAGGCTGCTCGCCACACCCCTCCATGCTACTCGAAGACGGCCGTCACCGGCAGGTGATCCGAGGGCTGATCCCAGCCGCGCGGCTCGGGGTCGGGGGAGACCGAGACGCAGCGATCGTAGGCCGAGGGCGTCGCGTAGACGTGGTCGATCCGCAGGCCCTCCTTCTTGCGCCACGAACCGCCGCGGTAGTCGTACCAGGTGAAGCCGTTAGCCTCCTGCTCGTGCTTGCGGTAGCAGTCGCGCAGGCCGAAGGCGAGGAGCTCGGCGAGGATGTCGTGCTCGGCCTGGGTGAAGTGCAGCTTCCCCTGCATCGCCTTGACGCTGTAGACGTCGAGCTCGGTCGGGGCGATGTTGAAGTCGCCGCAGAGGATCACGGGCTGGTCGGGGCTGTGCAGGGCGTCGAGCTGGGCCCGCAGGCGCTTGAACCAGTTGAGCTTGTAGGTGAAGGGGTCGGTGCCGAGCTTGGTCCCGTTCGGCACGTAGAGGTTGTAGATCGTCACCCCGTCGACCTCGACGGTGAGCACCCGCCGACGCTTCTCCTCTTCGCCCTCTTTAAAGCCGAGGATCACCGAGTCCGGCTTTTTCTTGGTCAGGGTCGCGACCCCGGCGTGGGTCTTCCCGCCGTGGACCTCGACGTGGTAGCCGAGTTCCATAAAGGGGACCCGGGGGAAGAGCTTGTCCTCGACCTTGGTCTCCTGCAGGCAGACGACGTCCGGCTCGTGCTCGGCCAAGTAGGTGAGCACATGGTCGAGGCGCATGCGGACGGAGTTGACGTTCCAGGTCAGGAGGCGAAGCGGCGTCATCGGCCGCAACCCTACACGACCGTGCGGGATCGCTCCACCGGTGGCCCTAGCGTCGGAGCGACCCGCGGGCAGATCTCGTCGGCCGCCGCGCGAGAGCATCCTCCCAGCCGCCTCGCGGCGCGCGGCGCCGACCATCATCATGGCGATGGCGCGATGCATCCGCGCCGCAGCGTCGACGTGTCCCATCGCCTGAGGAGTCGAGCGTTGGCCCCGCTCCTCACCGCCCGACCTGCCCCGAAACCTTCACCGGACCTGCGCCGAGAGCTCAGCCCTCAGCGCTCGACGCTGGTGGGCGCGGCCGCGTCCATGATCTCTTGGTCGCTCGGCACCTTGCGCCGACGGAGCACGACCGCGTGGAAGAGGAGCGCGAGCGCGAACCAACCGACCGAGAGGAAGACCGAGGGGTCGAGATCGACGAGGAGCACGACCACCACGATGAGGCTCGAGATCGCGTAGAGCACCGGCGCGACCGGGAAGAGGTGGAGCCTGTAGGGGCGCTCCAGGTCGGGCAGGCGGCGGCGGAGGATCATCACCGAGAGCACCGTCAGGGTCCCGGTGATCAGCATCGCGCAGGAGGCGTAGTCCATCAGCTGGGCGAAGGTCTGGGTCGCGATCAGGAGGAGCGCGAGCCCGGCCTGGCCCCACAGCGCGACCACCGGCGTGCCGAAGCGCGGGTGCAGGCGCGCCGCCGACTCGACACAGTCACCGCCCTCGGCCATCGCGAAGGCGATCCGCGAGCCGGTGAGAACGGTGCCGTTGATCGAGCCGAGCATCGCCAGGAGGATCAGCGTGGTCACGCCGATCACCCCGGCCGCGCCGAAGATCTCGCGGGCCGCGGCCGTCCCCGCCTCACCGACTGCGGCCAGCTCGCTCGGCGGGAAGAGCGAGAGGTAGCCGCCGCAGAGAACGAGGTAGAGAACCACGACCAGCGAGGTGCCGCCGATCACCGCCCGCGGCAGGTTCTTGCCGGGGTTGCGGATCTCCCCGCCGATGTAGATCGCCGCGTTCCAGCCGGAGTAGGCGAAGTAGACCGGCAGGTAGGCCCGCGCCCACTGGGCCACGCTCGGCGCGGGGTGGATCACCCCGTGGTCCGCCCACTCGGCGATCTGGCCGACGCCGACGCCCCCCACCAGGAGAACGCTCGCGAGGAGGAGAACCACGAGCGGCGCAGAGGTCAGGAGGATCTGCGCCCGTCCAGAGACCAGCACGCCGACGTGGTTCACCGCCGTCAGGGCGATGACGATGATCGCCGCCCAGAAGGTGGGCGCCTCCATCGTCAGGGGCCCGAGCTGGATCGCCTCGGCGAAGCCCTCGCCGGCGAGCACCGGAAGCTGGTAGGTCGCGACGCCGACGGCCATCGCCGCCAGGGATCCGGGAAAGGTCGCGAGGAGCTGGAGCCACCCCGCGGAGAACGCGACCCCAGGTCCGTAGGCGAGGCGCAGGTAGGGGTAGTCACCGCCGGCCTGGGGCAGCATCGCCCCGAGCTCGGCGACGCTGAGCGCCCCGCAGAGCGCCGCGAAGCCGCCCAGGGCCCAGATCAGGAGGAAGTAGCCGGGGCCGCTGATGTCCGCCGCGACCTCCGGCGGCGAGATAAAGATGCCGATCCCCAGCATCGAGCCGGCGACCACCGCAAGCGCCGGCCAGAGGCCGAGGCGATGATCGCTGCGTGGGGTCCCGCCGGCCATCGTCGGCGGCAGCCTAGCCGATCTCGGACGGAGCCCGAAAATACGGGGAGCCCCACGACCGTGCCCCTTCGCAGACCGGCGGACGCCGACGGAGCTGAGCCCCCCAGAGCCGCAGCATCGGCGATCCGGCGAATCCGGGGCCTGCCGGGCCCTAGCGCGGAGCTCTGCGTAGGAGCCGCGGGCACGCGTTGGCCGCGGCCTGGCACGCGCCCGCCGCGGCCCCTGCCCCTGCCCATCGCCGCCGACGCCTCCGCCGAGCCCTCCGCCGAGCCCTCCGCCGAGCCCTCCGCCGAGCCCTCCGCCGATCCTCCCGCGGATCCCCCCGCCGAGCCCGCGAAAGCTAGGTTTGACAGGCCATGGGCCGCCCGCTACGTTCCCGCGGCGTCGCATGGGCCCCCTCCTCCGACTCTGTCGCCGACCGCGTGAGGTCACGCTCCGCGGACCGCGCTCTGACCAGAGCCCGGACTCCGAGCGGACCTTCGCGCGCTCCGTAGGCCGCAGGGGCCTGAGCCTCGCGCTCGCGGCCGTCCTCGGCGTCGGCCTCAGCGTCAGCCTCGGCGCCTGCAAGAACGCCCCCGACCTCGCGCTCGACTACGGCCAGACCGCGCTCGAGAACTACGAGCTGGCGCTCGGCGAGTTCGAGGATCGCGACTGGGAAGAGGCGATCTCGTACGCCGACTTCGTCCGGATCCGCTTCCCCTTCTCCCGCTTCGCCGTCGAGGCCGAGCTCCTCGTCGCCCGCTCCGAGTTTGAGCAGGGCAACTACGCGATCTCCCAGGACTCGTTCAAGCAGTTCGGCCGTCTCCACCCGACGCACCACCACGTGCGCAACGGCTGGATCGCCTACATGGCGGCGGTCTCCGCCTTCATGAACGCCCCCGACGGGGTCGGCATCATGCCGCCCTACTACCAGCGCGATCAGACCGGGCTGCGCGACGCGCTCGGCGAGCTCAGCTACTTCTTTGACCACTACACGGGCTCCGAGATGGAGCCGCTCGCGGTCGAGCTGCGCAACGAGGTCAACCGTCGCCTCCTCCGGCACGAGCTCTACGTCGCCCGTTTCTACCTCGACCGCAACCGCCCCGAGGCCGCGATCGGCCGCCTAGAGACCGCCCACGACGACTTCCCCGGGATCGGGCTCGACGCCGAGGTGCTCTTCCTGCTGGGGCTGACCTACATGAAGATGGACGAGATCGAGCTGTCCCGCTCGACCTTCGCCGAGCTCCAGGCCCAGCACCCGCAGCACCACCACGGCAAGCAGGCGCGCCTCTACCTCAAGTACCTCTACGACACCTACGGCCCGGCCGACCCCAACCGCGTCCGCCCCGACCGCTCCCCGCCGACCCCCGTGCCGCCGGCCCGCCCGAAGAACCCGCGCAAGGCGAGCAAGCCGAACGAGGGCCCTGAGCCCGGAGAGCTCGCCCCCGAGCCCGCGCCGGAGAAGACCAAGTTCATCCCAGCGCAGACCACTCCGCCCGCCGAGAGCTCGAGCGCGGAGGCGTCGCCCGCCGCCTCCGGTGCGTCCGCGACTGGCTCCCAGACTGGCTCCCAGACTGGCTCCAAGACTGGCGCGGCGATCAAGACCCGCACCAGCGGTGAGGGTTCAGCGCCCGCGACCACAGAGGGCTCAGACTCTGCGCAGGCCGACCCGGAGGGCAAGGCCGAGAGCAGCGACGCCGAGAGCAGCGCTGATGCCGACGAGAACGCCGCCGACGGGACAGGCCAGTAGGCGAGCAGACCCTTGGCCGGAATCGAACTCTCGCAGGCCGACTTCGAGCTCCTGATGGAGCCCCCGCGGGTGACCGCAGCCCTGCCGGGGATCGGCGGACATCTCCGCGCTCGCCCGGAGGACTTCAAGGTCCGCGAGGTGCCCTCCTACGGCGCCGACGGGACGGCGGACTCCCACCTCCTCTTGACCCTCCGCAAGCGGCTCCTGAGCACCGAAGACGCGATCCGCGAGGTCGCCCAGGGCTGCGGGCTCCCTCGCTCCGAGTTCGGCGTCGCCGGGCTCAAGGATCGCGACGCGGTCACCGAGCAGCAGATCTCGGCCCCCGCGGCCGCGGCCGCAGCCCTCGCGAACTTCCGCCATCCGCAGATCGAGCTCGGCCCGGCCGCGGCCCACAGCCACAAGCTCCGCCGGGGACACCTCCGCGCGAACCTCTTCGAGCTGACGATCCGCGGCCTCGCGGTGCCGCTGGACGCCGCCGAGGACCGCCTACGGGCCAAGCTCGCGGCGCTCGAGGCCGCCGGCGGGCTCGACAATCTCTACGGCGTACAGCGCTTCGGCGCCGACGGACGCAACATCCACCGCGGCCTCGCGCTCCTCGCCGAGGGGGCTCGACGCCGCCGCAAGGCGGACTTTCTGGTCAGCGCGGGCCAATCCGCGCTCTTCAACCTCTACGTGCTCGAGCGGCGCGCGCGGGGCCTCTCGCGGACGGTCCTCGAGGGCGACGTCCTGAAGAAAGTCGGCAGCGGCGGCCTCTTCGTATGCAGCGACCCAGCCCTCGACCAGGAGCGCATGGACGCCGGCGAGATCGAGCTGACAGGGCCGATCTTCGGCGGCAAGATGAAGGCTCCGCCGGCAGGGACCCCCTCCGAGGAGCTCGAGTCGGCCGTCCTCGAGCGGGTCGCGCTGCGCCGAAGCGCGCTCTCCGCGCTCGGAAAGAAGGTCCCCGGGACCCGAAGACCGTGCCAGCTTTTTCCGGGAGAACTCAAGTTCCAGCGGGCTCCTGCTGTAGAACTTGCTTCACAGGGGGAGCCGCCGCATAAACCGAGCCTGCTCCCCGAGGGGCTCCGCGTCGACTTCCGCTTGCCCTCAGGCTCCTACGCTACGCAGTTCACACATGAGATTCAGGGCCCCACAGACGACGTATCCTTGGCACCCTGAGCCTCGCAGCGCACGGCCTCGACGGGCCGACCGATCCTCCCTCGTGAGAGCGGGACGAAGACCATGAACCTGACCGAAAAGTTCCTCCAGCTCGCCGCTGTCGGCTCCGAGTGGATCCTCTGGCTGCTGATCGTCCTCAGCCTGATCAGCGTCGGGATCATGTTTGAGCGCTGGCTCTTCTACCGGACGCTCACCGGCAAGGACACGGCGCTGCTGCGGACCCTCCACGAGGCGCTCGCCGAGCATGAGATCGACCGGGCCGACCGCATGGTCAAGGTCGCGACGGCGCCAGGCGGCCGGATCGCCTCAGCGATGCTCGACAACCGCCAGCGCGGGGCGACGGCGATGAGCTCGATCATGTCGGCGATGCGCCCGGCCGAGAAGCTCCGCCTAGAGAAGAACCTCTCCTTCCTCGGCACCGTCGGCGCCAACGCGCCCTTCATCGGCCTCCTCGGCACCGTCCTCGGGATCATCACCACCTTCCGGATGCTCGAGCAGGCCGGGACCATGGGCACCGCCGACTACTCGGCGGCGGTCATGGGCGGCATCTACGAGGCCCTGGTCGCCACCGCGGTCGGCCTCCTCGTCGCGATCCCGGCGGTCATCGCCTTCAACATCTTCCAGCGGAAGGTCAAGCTCCTCCTCGGCGAGGCGGACGCCCTAACCAACATGGTCCACGCCCTCCTGGTCGGGGACTCTTCCAAGGATTGAGCTGAGCCGTGGCCGGTAGCACTAGCAGCGACGACGACGACGGGATCAACGCGATCAACGTCACCCCTCTGGTGGACGTGATGCTCGTTCTCCTCGTCATCTTCATGGCGACGACGACGACGATCCAGGACTCCGAGGCGATGCGGGTCGACAAGCCCGACGCCGCCACCGGTCAGAAGATCGATCCCAACCCCCACCAGATCCTCCTGGTGTGCACCTCGGACGGCGAGTACGCGATCGATCGCATCACCGTCAAAGGCGACACCGATGAGGCGCGAGACCAGGTGATCAAGGACGCGATCGCCAGCAAGGTCAAGGATGACAAGGACCTCCAAGGAGTCATCCAGTGCGACGAAGCTGCCAATGTCGGGGCTATGGTCCACCTGATCGACCTGCTCCGCGAGCAGGGGGTCAAAAAGTACGCCATCGCCACCGAGAAGCCGAAGCCCAAGGAAGGCGTGTAGGGTCCGTGCCAGGTCCCTACAGCCACGCTTCGACCGCCGTCGCTCGCTGACAAAGCGTCACCGCCGTGCTCTGGTCGGACACTCAAGAGCGGCGGCCCCTCGCCCTCCTCCTCTCGCTCGTCGCCCACAGCGGCGTCATCTTGGTGATCGCCGTCGCGGCGATCCTGACCGAGGAGCCCGAGGAGGAGGAGAAGCGCTACGACCTGACCGAGTTCGAGATCCCGGAGCCCGAGCCCGAGCCCGAGCCCGAGCCTGAGCCCGAACCGGAGCCCGAACCGGAGCCCGAGCCTGAGCCCGAGGTCGAGCCGCCCCCCAAACCTCCGCCCAAGCCGACCGCCAAGCCCAAGCCCTCGCCGCCTCAGGCGGCCGAGGAGACCAACGACGAGCCGCCGCCCCCGTTCCGGCTCGACATGAGCAACATGACCCAGGACGGGAACAGCGGCGTGACCGTCCAGGCCGGCGCCCCGGGGGGAGTCCCCGGCGGCACCGGCAAGCCCGGCTCGAAGGGCACCGGGACCAAGGGCGGCGGGCCGCCCAAGGGCGAGCCTGGCGGCACCGGCGAGACCTGGAAGCCGAAGAGCGAGCTGGCGATCAAGACCCTGCCGAAGCCGCTCAAGATCCCTGTGATCCAATGCCCGGCGGTCGAAGATCTCGGGGTCGAGGGGACGGTGATCCTCGCGGTCCAGGTCCGCTCCGACGGCACGGTCCGCAACGTAAAGGTGACCAAGGGCATGGGCTACGGCTGCGATAAGGTCGCGCAGCAGGCCCTCCGTAAGGCAAAGTTCAAGCCCGCGGTCTCGACCGACGGCAAGACCGCAGACTACGAGCTCCGCTACGAATACGAGTTCCAGCTCGATGACTGAGCCCGCACAGCGTCGCCCGCCGAACCGCCGCCAACGCGGCCGGGACGCAGTACGCGTTCTCGGCCGTCAGCTCGCTCGTGGGCTGACCCAGGGGATCGCAGCCTGCGGGGTCGCGGGCCTCGGCCTCCTCGCCAGCAGCAGCGCCAGCGCGGCCGTCCCCGGCATGCCCGCCGCCTTCGCCCCGCCCGAGGGCTACGAGGCGCCGGTGCTGAAGAACCAGGCGACGATCACCTACCCGCCGAAGCTCGCCGAGCTCGACGATCCGCCCGAGGGTCAGGTCGTCATCAAGTTCGTCCTCGGCGTCGACGGCGTGCCGACCGAGATAGAGGTCGCCCAGGCGGTCCACCCCGAGCTCGACAAGATCGCCGCCGACGCGGTCGCCGAGCTCCGCTACGAGCCCGGCAAGCTCAAGGGCAAGCCTATCGAGATCGTGATGTCGATCGGCCTCGACATCGTCGCCCCCGAGCCCGCAGCTCCCCCGCCCGCGACCGCCGGCGACGACGGCGATGTCGACGTCAGCGTCGGCGCCGGCGGAGAGGCCGGAGAAGACGGCGACGACATCGACCCCGAGTCCGGGCCTGTCCGCGTCAAGGGGACGATCCTCGCCGCCGGCCGGCGCAGCCCGGTCGACGACGCGACGGTCCTCATCGTCCCCGCGCCCGACGATCTCCCGGTGGGTCGGGTCCGCCAGGTCGTCGACGACAGCAAGACCCCAGAGTGGTCGATCAAGGCGGTCACGGACGAGGACGGCACCTTCAAGATCCGCGGGGTCCCCCCCGGCAAATTCAGGATCATCGTCCTCACCCAGGGCTACGAGCGGATCGACCAGGTCCAGATCCTCGGCAAGAACGACCTCCTGGAGCTGACGCTCTACCAGAAGCAGCTCGAGTTCAACCCCTACAAGACAGTCGTCAAGACCCAGCGCGATGAGGTCGGCGAGGTCAACCGGCGGACGATCACCGTCGAGGAGATCAACTCCCTCCCGGGCACCCAGGGCGACGCGCTCAAGTCGATCCAGAACTTCCCCGGGGTCGCCCGCGCCCCCTTCGGCGCCGGCCTCCTGGTCATCCGCGGCTCTGCCCCGGGCGACTCGGCGGTCTACCTCGCCCACCACGAGATCCCGCAGCTCTTCCACTTCGGCGGGATCACGTCGGTCTTCAACTCCGACATCCTCACCCAGATCGACTTCATCCCCGGCAACTTCGACAGCCGCTACGGGGACGCGATCGGCGGGATCATCAGCGTCTCCCCGCGCAAGGGTCGGCGCGACGGCGTCCACGGCTACGTCGACTCCGACCTCTTCGACACCGGCATCCTCGCCGAGGCCAAGGTCGGCAAGGGCTCGCTGATCCTCAGCGGTCGGCGCTCCTACATCGACTCGGTGCTCAAGGTCGCCGTGCCCGCAGACGCCGGCATCAACCTGGCGATCGCCCCGCGCTACTACGACTACCAGGTCCTCTTTGACTACCCGATCTCCGGCGGTGACTTCACCGCCCGGGTCTTCGGCTCCGACGACCGGACGGAGCTGGCGTTTAGCAGCCCGAACGACATGCAGGCCGATAACAGCGGCCGCTTCGACTCGACGACGCTCTTCCACCGCGCCGACCTCTCCTACAGCAAGCGGGTCGGCGGCTGGGACTTCCTGGTCACCCCCTCCTACCGCCGCGACTTCGCCTCGATCGGCCTCGGCGACGCGCTCCGCTTCGACCTCAAGTCCGACGCCTTCACCGGCCGGGCCGAGCTCGCCCGCCAGCTCTCGAAGAAGGCGAGCGTCCGCATCGGCTCGGAGTTCGTCGGCTACTTCTACGACTTCGACATCGGCGCGCCGACCTCCTTCGGCGGCGACGAGGTGACGACCAAGGGCCAGGGGACGCTGATCTACCCCGGCCTCTACACGACGATGGCGATCGGCGTCGGCGACCGTCTGACGCTCTTCCCGGGCGCCCGCCTCTCGGTCTACGGCAAGCCCTTCAACGACGTCTCTGTCGACCCCCGCCTGCGCTGGGACTTCGCGATCGCCGACCGGACCCACTTGAAGGGCGGCGTCGGCATCTACACCCAGGCCCCCAACCCGCCCTTCAAGTTCGACCGCGTCTTCGGCAACTACCGCCTCGGCCTCGAGCGCTCGGTCCACACCAGCATGGGCATCGCCCAGGAGTTCGACCGCGACATCACCCTCGAGGTCACGGGCTTCTACAAGTACCTCTGGGACATCAGCGCCAACTCCAACGTCCTCGTCAACGACGGCGGCACGCTGAAGCCCGAGCTGTGGGCGAACACCGGCGTCGGCCACATCTTCGGCGGCGAGCTGCTAGCCCGCAAAGCCCTGAGCCGCAACCTCTTCGGCTGGGTCTCCTACACCCTGATGCGGTCGATCCGCCAGGACGCCCCGGGCGAGGACTTCTACCTCTTCGACTTCGACCAGACCCACATCCTCACGGCGATCGCCAGCTACAAGCTGCCCAAGGGCTGGCAGATCGGCGCGCGCTTCCGCCTGGTCTCGGGCAACCCGACGACGCCGGTGCTCGGCGCGATCTACGACGCGACGACCGACTCCTACATCTCGCTCAACGGGCCCCGCAATTCCGCCCGCGTCGCCACCTTCCACCAGCTCGACGTCCGCGTCGACCGCCGCTGGGTCTACAAGCGCTTCACGACGACCGCCTACCTCGACGTCCTCAACATCTACAACGCGCAAAACCCCGAGTTCGTCAACTACTCCTACAACTTCCAGCAGCAGTCGCTGATCACGTCGCTGCCGATCCTGCCGTCGATCGGCCTCAAGCTGGAGTGGTGAACGATGCCGGTGTTTCGCTACATTGATCGGGTGATGGGCCAAGACCCAGGCCGAAGGATCGGCCAGGCGATCCGCCGCGAAGGCGCTCGACACAGGGGCCGCGCAGCCGGGCTCGCCCTCGGCGCGCTCAGCCTCGGCCTCGTCGCGGGCGGCTGCGCCGACCCCCTCCCCTCTTCCCGGCGCATCACCTCGATCCGGGTCCTGGCGATGAAGACTGAGGTCACCCAGCCGCTCTTCCCCGAGACTGATCCCGAGGCGGCTCTCCGCTGTCAGGGGCTCCCCTTCGAGAAGATCCGCCTGACCCCCTTCGTCGTCGACACCGACGGGCCCATCGACGCCCAAACCCTCGATCCGCTCTACATCGCCTGCAACCTCCAGGCGAGCCAAGGCCTCTTCGCCTGCCTGCGCAACAGCCTGCCGACCGACCTCGCGTCGATCCCCGAGTGCCCTGAGCCCTCCTTCGGCGACCTCGACCCGGAGGCTGAGGCCCCTCCGGAGCCGCCGAGCCCCTGCGTGCTCGCGGCGAACCCCGCCGCCGACGGCACCCAAGAGCTGACGATCCCCTTCGCGACCGCCCTGATCGCCGGCGGCGACGTCGAGGTGTCGATGTTCGGCCACATGGAGGGCGGCCCGTCGACCCAGGAGTGCGCGGATATCCTCCTGAGCGGCGACACCGACGTCCCCAACGACTGCGTCTTCGCGGTCCAGCGGGTCTCGGTCGGGCCCATCGAAGCCCTCCTCCTCCTCGCCGCGAGCTTCGGCATCGACCTGCCCCCCGAGCTGGTGGGCGACCTGCCCGCACCGGAGGACGTCCCTGACGGCGACAGAAACGTCCGCATCGAGTCGTTCACAGCCGCCATCCTCAAGCCCGACGGTGAGCTGGTCGAGCTCGGCGACTTCGCCCGCGGCGACACGATCACCGCCGCCCCCGGCGACGTCCTCCAGTTCTACACCCAAGGGCGCGAGGCCGACCTCCAGGTCTACCCAATCCCGGTCAACAACGGCGAGGACACCGAGGAGAAGGTCGAGACCTTCGACGGCAATTGGTTCGTCTCGTGGGGCAACCTCCTCTCCGGCACCAGCAACGATCCCCTGAGCTACAACGAGTGGGAGCTCGTCCCCCGCGAGGACCAGGAGGAGCCAGAGCGCCCCGAGGACGACGCGGCGACGCTCTACTACGTGGTCCGCGACGGCCGACAGGGCGTCGACTGGTGGTGGGTGCGCCTCGCGCTCACCGCCGAATAGGCCGCAGGCCGGCCCCGAGGGCAAAACTCACGCAGCCCCTCGGTCCGCGGCCGCGCCTCCTGGTAAAACCTCGCGGTAGCGGTCGGTGTCCAAGCCTCGCGGCTCCTCTGCTGGTCACTCCGCGCCTGTTCGCCTACCCTGGCGCCCGGCAACCTTCGGCAACCTCCGGCACACCCCCTCGGCACCGTGTACGCCCCTCTCGCCAACGCACTGCTCCTCGCGCTGATGACGGCGGCTCCGGCCACCGACGCCAGCTCGCTCGACCCGCAGACCGGACTGCCGACGGGCGGCAACCCGCAGCGGGCGACCCCCACCTCGCCGGTCCGCTCGCCGACCCCCGGCGTGAGCCCGTCTTCGCCGCGGCCGTCGACCACGACCCCGTCGCGGGCGCCGACGACCTCGCCGATAGCTCCGCCCTCGCGGACCACACGGATGCCGCCGCGCTCGTCGCAGAGCGGCCCGAACGAGCTCCCCGACGGTGTTCAGCCCGACCTCGTCGACACCCCCGAGCTCGAGTACGACGCGACCGCCCCCTTCGCGACCGAGCAGCTCGCGCTCAGCGACGTTCTCAAGGTCGCCCTCGAGACCAACGTCGACCTCGCCAACAACGCCTACGACGTCGCGATCTCCGAGGCCAACATCATGGCCGCCGTCGGCGCCTACGACCTCTTCATCACCGCTGGCCTGACGGGATCGATCAACGAGACGCCGCAGCGCGGCTCCGCCATCGTCTTCAGCACCGGTGAGCGCTCCGTCGGCGGCAGCGCGGGCTTCCAGCGCAAGCTCGAGACCGGCGGAACCGTCACCTTCAACGTCGGCTTCACCCGCTCGCTCCGCAACCAGCCGAAGAACTTCTTCAACGCCGCGGCGGGGACCACGACCCTCGGCTCCTACATCGTCGCGCCGACCCTGACCCTCAACCAGCCGCTGCTCAAGGGCGCCGGCCTCCGGGTCAACCGCGCCGACATCGACCGGGCCAAGATCGCCAAGACCCAGACCGAGGCCGTGAGGATGACGACCGCGCAGAACGTGGTCCACGACATCATCCTCGCCTACTGGGAGGTGCTCTACGCCCAGCGCGACCTCGAGAACAAGCAGCGCTCCGCCGGCCTCGCCGCCGAGCAGCTCGAGCGGACCCGGGCCGAGATCGCCGCCGGTCGCCGCTCCCCCCTCGACGGTCGCTCGTTGGAGCAGACCCTCGCGCTGCGGGAGAGCGACGTGCTCCTCGCCGAGAACGCCCTCCTCGAGCGCAGCCTCAACCTCCGCGCCCTCCTCGGCCAGGACATCGTCGATCGCGACGTCCTCGGGATCGCCGCGGTCACCGACCCGCAGATCCTCGAGGCTCGCCCCGTCGACATGCGAGCGGAGATCCGCCAGGCCCTCGAGGCCAACCCGCAGATCCGCCAGATCCAGCTCTCCCTCGCCAGCCGCCGGATCGACGAGCTCGTCGCCGCCAACCAGCGCCTGCCGCAGCTCGACGTCCAGGGCTCCTTCTCACCGCAGGGTCGATCGATCGATCGGGTCTCCAACGACCAAGCCGGGCTCCCCGGAGAGAAGGGCACCTGGAGCGCCGCCTTCGGCAACATCTTCAACGACCAGGTCAGCCAAAACGGCCTCCTCGCCGACTGGTCGGTCAGCGGTCAGCTCAACCTGACCTGGGACGTGCAGAACCGGACGCCGAAGGCGAACCACCAGCGCGCGCTCCTCGAGCTGCGCAAGGCGGAGAACGATCTCAAGGCGACCCAGCGCAACATCTCGACCTCGGTCATCCGCTCGGCGAGCACCCTGCGGACCTCGTCCAAGCGGATGGAGGTCACCGCCTTCTCGGTCGACCTCGCCGAGGAGAACCTCAAGGCCGAGAAGGCCCGCTACGCCGTCGGTCGCTCGACCAGCTACGACGTGCTCTTCCGGATGGACGAGCTCGCGGTCGCCGAGGCCAACGCCCTGCGGGCGCAGATCGACTACCTCCAGGCGCTGACCGAGCTCCAGACCCTGACCGGCGAGCTCCTGCCCTCCTACGGCATCGAGCTCGTCGCCAACAACGGCTCCGCGCCCCGCTGAGTCGCTCCACCCGCGCGGGCGAGGAGCGAGAGCCGTCGGCGAGATGAAGATCCCGGACCACCTCGGCGATCTCGCCGATCTCGCCGATCTCGGCGAACTCGCCGAACTCGCCGAACTCGCCGAGCTCGCCGCACTCGCCGCACTCGCCGAACTCGCCGAACTCGCCGAGCTCGCCGCACTCGCCGATCTCGCCGATCTCGCCGGCGGATCTGCCCAAAGTGAACAGGGCCGGACGTTTGTGCACCTCGCGTCCCGCGCCGCGGACCTCCGAAGAGCAGGCCCAAGCGCCGGCAAAGCCCCGTCAGGGCCCGCGACACCGGCTCGGCCCATTTTTCCGAGTTCTCTTCGATTGATCCGCAGACCCAGTCTTGCTGCCCCTCCTCGCGGCGTGATAGCTTGCCTGAGTGCGCGTCAGCCCTGTACGCGCCGGGAGCATTGAGATCATGTCCGCCGCCGAGATCGCCGACAACAAGTGGGAACGCGAGTCCGCCAAGCCGCCCGTAGTCGAGGTGGGCTCCCTGGCTCAGCTCATCCTTATCTCCGTCTTCGCCCTGCTCTTCCTCTGGATCTTCAGCTGGTGCCTGATGGGCATCTTCGGCGCTGATCAAGAGAGCATGTCCGACCGCTACGGCGAGATGGACGCCGAGGCAGCCGCGCCCGCCGAAGGCGAGTAGCCGCTCAGCCCATCGGTCCCCCAGCGGGGCCGATGAACGCGAGGTGCTGGCCGATCCCAGCACCATCACGGCGGTACGAATAATACCGATGCGCGTCGGCGTGGGTGCACCCGCCGACGCGCTCTACGTTCTCAGGCCGCACTCCCGCGGCGAGGAGCTGAGCCCGGACCGTCGCCACGAGATCGACGTGGGGCTTGGCGAAGCTCCGCCTGTCGACGAACTCCTCCGGGAAGCGAGCAGCGACCTCGGGCCCGACCTCAAAGGCCGCGAGCTCGATGCAGGGGCCGATCGCCGCGCGCAGCTCCGAGGGAGCCACGCCCTCCTCGGCGAGCACGCGGACGGTCGCGCCGACGATCCCGGCGACCGTCCCCTTCCAGCCGCTGTGGATCGCGGCCCACACCGTCGCGTCGGCGTCGGCGAGGAGCACGGGCACACAGTCGGCCGTCATCACCCCGACGATGGCGGGCGGATCGTCGCGATGGGACCAGATCGCGTCGGCCTCGCTGGTCGCGGTCACCTCGGAGGCGCGCAGGACAGCGGCGCCGTGTACCTGTCTTACAAGACAGAGAGGTGTCCCGGAGAAGCCCGCCGCAGCTGCGATCCGGCGGTGGTTCTCGGCGACCGCCTCCGGCTCATCGCCCCACTTGGCGCTGACGTTGAGGCTGGCGTAGCGCCCCTCGCTGACGCCGCCGAGGCGATCGGAGAAGCCGTGCGTGAGCACCTCGGGGAATAGGACAGCCTGGTCGATCACAGGATCGAAGTAGTACGAGGTCGGGAAGCTGACAACCAATCGACGCGAGCGTCACGACAGGACGCGCTCATCGCCGGCAGCCCGTGACGAGAGCACCCTGTGCTCTCGCGCCGCCATCATCGGCTCTCTCGGCTTCGACAGGAGGCCGCTGTGCTGGAGCTCCGCTGCAACCTCGGCCGAGGCCGAGCAAGGCGCCGAGGGCTGGAGAGCGCGCGGGACCCTCGCGACCGGCTGCTCTTCTCAGGGCTCAGCGAGCGCGTCGACGAGGGCCTGCAGCTCCGGCGGCAGCGGCGAGCGCAGCTCAATCCGCGGGCCACCGCAGGGGTGATCGACGCCGAGCACCGCCGCGTGCAGGGCGTGGCGCCCGAGCCCAGCCGCCAGCGCCCGCAGCCGGGGGCTCTTCGCCGGCCTTCCGTAGAGCCCGTCGCCGACGATCGGATGGCCGAGGTGACGCGCGTGCATCCGGATCTGGTGGGTCCGCCCGGTCGAGAGGCGGCAGCGCAGGAGCGCCGCCTCCTCGCCGTAGCGGGCCTCGACCTGGAAGAAGCTCGTAGCCTGACGACCGCGGGCGACCTCGGGGCTGAAGCGGCGGCGATCGCTGGGATCGCGACCGTGCAGGGTCGTGACCTCGAGCTCCTGAAACCCCGGCGAGCCGCTGACGATCGCCAGGTACTCGCGGCGGATCGTGTGCTCGCGGAACTGCGAGGCCAGCCCCTCCTGCGCCCGCTCGTGCTTGGCGATCACCAGCAGCCCGCTGGTGTCGCGATCGAGGCGATGGACGATCCCCGGGCGGGTCGCGTCGTTGCCGGGCATCACCGGCAGATCCCCCGCTTGCGCGCCCAGGTGGAAGAGCACCGCGTTGACCAAGGTCCCCCGCGGATGCCCCGGGCCGGCGTGCACGACCATGCCCGCCGCCTTGTCGACGACCAGGAGATCCGCGTCCTCGTAGACGACGCGCAGCGGCAGGTCCTCGGGCTCTGCGTGCAACGGCGGCGCGGCGATGAGCGCGAGCTCGACGTCCTGGACCGCGTCGACCCGCATCGACGGCTTGAGCCGCCCGCCGGGCCCGCTCACCGTCCCCGCATCAAAGGCGCGGCGGAGCTGCGAGCGGGTGCACGAGAGGCCGCGCTCCGCGAGCGCGACGACCAGGGCGTGGTCGAGGCGCTGACCGAGGGCGGCCTCCGAGAGGTGGACACGGAGCGGACGCTCCGCCTGAGCGGGGCTCAGGTCGGTCATCGGCTCCGGCGGTCCGCTCACTACCAGATCGGGGTCTTGAGCGAAGCCATCGGCTTCACGACCCGATCGACGATCGCACGATCGTAGAAGTTCTTGCGGAAGATCTCCGGGGAGACGCGGCCGCGGAAGAGGTCACGTCCCTCGCCGAGCTCCTCCTGGAGCGCGTCGAAGAAGGTGTCGTTCTTCAGGGCCTCTTCGATCTTCTGCTTGTTGTAGAGCTGGATGTCCGAGGCGATCGCCCGGGCGAGCTGCTGTGCACGGGCGTCGTTGTCGATCAGCGCGGGAGCCATGGGGCGAAGATGCCACGATTCCCCCCTCTTGCGCCAGATCTAGGGCGACGTCGAAGACCGGGCCGAGCGCGCGAGCGTCCACCCGCGATCGAGCTCGCTGCGGCGGTGGCTCGAAGCGCGTCTTTCGCGCTCAACACCTCGAAGCGACGATGAGCGCCGCTCGCGAGCCCTGCGCGCGGCCCTGTTACTATCGGCCCGCGTGCAGGGGAGCATCCTCTATGAGAGCTTGAGCTCACTGCTGGCGGCGACGGTCGCCTTCGCCATCGGGATCAGCGTCTTCCTGCGCGATCGCAGCCGCGAGCAGTTCGTCCTCTTCGCGACCTTCTGCCTGAACCTCGGGCTCTTCCACCTGGCGCTCTTCTTCGCCGGGTTCCCGGAGCTGCGGACCTTCTTTCAGTGGCTCGCGGAGATCATCTCGCTCTTCCTGCCCTGGACCGCCGATCGGACCTTTTCGCGCTTTGTCCCCGGGGTCGAGGCTGGACAGCGGGCCCGCCTCGTCCAGGGGCCGCTGCTCTCGCTGCTCCTCATCGCCCAGACCGGCGCACTCCTCTTCCCCGAGGTCACCAGCGAGCCCGCCTGGCTGGTCGAGCGGATCGCCCTCAAGACCTACGTCATCGGCGGTCTCCTCTTCGCGACCAGCCGGATGTGGCGGGCGGCGCGGGCCGCTGCGGGCACGGCGGTGGCCCCCCGCCTGCGCTACCTCTTTATCGCCTCCCTGATCGCCCTCGCCCTCGGCTCCCCGGGGATCCCGGCGATCGGCCCGATCGTCACCGCCGTCTACCTCTACTTCGTCGCCCAGACCCTGGTCCGCGAGCGCCTCCTCGACCTGCCGGAGATCGCCGGCAGGATCGCCAGCATGACGGCGCTCGTGATCGTCGTCTCCGCGGTCTTCTCGCTCCTCCTCCTCTGGGTGCCCTCGACCCTCGACGGCTACCGCTCCCTCCAGCTCTTCAACATCCTCGTCGCCTCCTTCGCGGTGCTCGTCCTCATGGATCCGATGCGCAACGAGTTTGAGCGGCGGATCGAGGGCTGGCTCTTCCGCGACCGGACCGCCCTGCGGGCGCTCCTCGGCGGCCTCCGCCTCCGCCTGGTCAACGTCATCGACCCTGGCGAGATGGTCAACGTGATCATCGACAACCTCGAGACCTCCAACCGGGTCACGCGGACATCGATCTACCTGGTCGATCGCACAGGAGCGCTGGTCCTCCGCGGACACGTCGGCCAGATGCCGGTCGTCCGCCTCGACCCGATCACGCGCCGCCCCCTGCTCGAGCGGCTCCGGACCCGCGGCCCGCTCCTCCGCGACGTCGTCGAGCGCGAGCGGGTCCGGGCCGACCGCGAACACCAGGCCGAGCTCGACGAGATCCTCGAGATCCTCCTCTCGATCGGCGCCGGCCTGGCCCTGCCGATCCTCCGCCGGGCCGACGACGAGGAGCACGACGATCTCGGCCCCGAGCTCCTCGGCGTGCTCTTCGTCGACGACGAGCGCCTGCTCGAGCCCTTCTCCCGCGAGGAGGTCGAGCTCTTCGAAGGCGTGGTCGCCCAGGCGGCGGTCATGATCCAAAACTCGGCGGTCTACGAGCAGCGCAAGGAGCGTGAGCGCCTCGCGGCCCTCGGTGAGATGGCCGCGGGGCTCGCCCACGAGATCCGCAACCCGCTCGGGGCGATCAAGGGCGCCGTCGAGCTGGTCCAGCCCGCCGTCACCAAGGTCGACCCCGACACCCGCGAGTTCCTCGAGGTCATCGTCGAGGAGGTCGCCCGCCTCAACCGGGTCGTCACCCAGTTCCTCCGCTACTCCCGTCCTTTTAAGGGGGAGCTCTCGGGGGTCAACATGGCCGAGGTGGTCGCGGCCACGGTCCGCCTGATCGGCGAAGAGGCGCGCGACCGGGTCGTCCTCGCCCCTGCGCCGCCGCTCCTGCCCCAGGTCCACGGCGACGACGACGCGCTCCGGCAGGTTCTCCTCAACCTCGTCCGCAACGCGATCGACGCGGTGATGGCCCTCGATCCCCCGGGGATCGTCCGGATCAGCCTCGGCGTCCGCCCCCGCGGACTGCCGAGCGGAGACGCGGTGATCTGCACCGTCCGCGACAACGGTCCGGGCTTCTCCGCGCACACCCTCACCAACCTCTTTGTGCCTTTTCACACGACCAAGAGCGGGGGCACCGGCCTCGGCCTGCCCATCAGCCAGAGAATCGTGGAGAATCACCGGGGCACGATCGAGGTCAGCACGCCCGAGGACGGCGGCGCCCAGTTTACGGTCGTCCTCCCGGTGGAGCCCCGTTCGGCCCCGTAGACCCCCCTTTGCAACCATCACCGACGTATCGGTCCCACGTGTCCAAGCCGCAGCCCAGAATCCTCCTCGTCGACGACGAACCCAACCTCCGCAAGGTGCTGGGGGCCCTCCTGCGCCAACAGGGCTACGAGGTCCACGCCGAGGTCGACGGCGCGGCGGCCCTCGCCCGCGTCCGGGCCTCACCGCCGAAGACCTTCGACGTCGTCATCACCGACCTGCGGATGCCCAACCTCGACGGCATCGGCCTCCTCAAGGCCCTCGCCGTCCAGGAGCCGAACCTCCCCGTCATCCTCCTGACCGCCCACGGCACCGTCGACTCGGCGGTCGAGGCGGTCAAGCTCGGCGCCTTCGACTACCTGGAGAAGCCCTTCGATCGCGATCAGATCCACCAGGTCGTCGAGAAGGCGAGCGCCACCCGGGAGCGCTCCGGGCCCTCGTCGGCGACCCGCCCCGCCGCGGCCAGCGGCGGCGGCGATCCCCAGGCGGCCGACGCCCCGGAGAGCAGCGACCCCTGCGTCCACGCCGGGATGGTCGGTCGCTCGCCGGCGATCGCGACGATCCGCGAGATCGTCGGCACGGTCGCCGCCAGCCCCTCGACCGTGCTCATCACCGGCGAGAGCGGCACCGGCAAGGAGCTGGTCGCGAGGGCCCTCCACCTCGGCTCGCCCCGCTCCGACCAACCCTTTATCCGGGTCAACTGCGCCGCGATCCCGAGCGGGCTCGTCGAGAGCGAGCTCTTCGGCCACGAGCGTGGCTCCTTCACCGGGGCGATCTCCTCGCGGCCGGGGCGTTTTGAGCTCGCCGACGGCGGGACCCTCTTCCTCGACGAGGTCAGCGAGATCCCGAAGGAGACCCAGGTGAAGCTCCTGCGGGCGATCCAAGAGTCCGAATTCGAGCGCGTCGGCGGCGTGAAGACCCTCCGCGTCAACGTCCGCCTGGTCGCGGCGACCAACCGCAACCTGGAAGAGGCGGTCAAGGAGGGCTCGTTCCGCGAGGATCTCTACTACCGGCTCAACGTCGTCCCGATCCACCTCCCGCCGCTGCGCGAGCGGATCGAAGATCTCCCCCTCCTCATCGAGCACTTCATCCACCGCTGCAACGAGCGCCTGGGCAAGGAGGTGTCCGGGATCACCTCGGCGGCCCTCGCCGCGCTCGAGCACTACCGCTGGCCTGGGAACATCCGCGAGCTCGAGAACCTGATCGAGCGGATGGTCCTCTTCGCCTCTGGGGCGATGATCGACGTCGGCGACCTCCCCGAGGCCTACAGCTCCGAAGAGGCGGACGACGACGCGAGCCAGGCCGACGAGGCCGACGAGGGCCAAGGCGAGCCCCGCTACCTCCGCCTCCCCCTGTCGATGCTCGGCCTGGATCTAAAGGAGGCCGTGCGCGCTGGCTCGCGCCTGGTCGAGGAGGCGCTGATCTCCGACGCCCTCGGCAAGACCGACAGTAACGTCACGCGATCCGCCCGACTTCTCGGGATCAGCCGACGTTCTCTCCAATCCAAGATGAAAGAGCTCGGTCTCCGCGAGACGGCGGACGAACCGAAGAGCAGCACATGAGCGCGACTCGCACGTTCTCGGCCGAAGAGCGCTCCCAGCCGGGATCGCGGCCGGATCTGGAGGGTGATCACTCACCGACCAGAGGGAAAAATCCACGCCCGCGACCGCGCATCAACCCCCTTGCGGTGCCCTACAGCGACCGCAAAAGCCCGTCCAACGGCGCCGTCTCGCCCGCTGGACGCCCCCCCGGAATGTTGACGCATGCGCCACCGCGCTGGTAGCGTGCAGCGACTCCCTCTTGAGGTGCTCCAAATGCGGAAAGTTTGCGGCTTGCTGCCCGTTGTGGGCCTCTTCCTCGGGATCTCGACGACGTCACAGGCGGCCGAGGTCACCCGAGTGGCGAGCTCTTTTGACGAGGGCAACCCCTTCGATCTCCACTTCGGCGTCGGTTACGACTTCGAGTTTAAGAAGGCGGCCATCCTCCGTGAATGGAGCGACGGTACGACCAACCACATCGCCCGAGACCTGCTCTACAGACAGCAGCGTCATACGGTGCTGCCCAACCTAGAGATCGGCCTCTACAAGGACATCGCGGTCTACGCGGCCTTGCCGGTGGTGGTCAGCGACAATCGGGCCTACTCGTTCGACCAGGAGGCCGACCCCTGCGTCTACGCCGATCAGGTCAACTCGACGAACCCGGTGGCGACCTGCGTCAACCACGGCAACTCGACCTCGATCCGCGACGGGATCATCCCCCGTGACGGCTTCGACGCGACCAACACGTCGGATCCCTACGGCCAATTCGGCGGCGCCGACACGGAGACGATCTTCAAGGGTCCGACCCGTCGCGGTGTCGACCAGGTCCACGTCGGTCTGAAGTTTGGCCTCCTGAACCAGGAGCGCCTCTCCCACATGCCGACCTGGATCCTCGGGCTCGAGGGTCGCTTCGCCGTCGGCAAGCCGATGACCTTCAGCCGCGACATCATCAACGATGATCCCGCGGGCAATCATCGGGTCGGCCGTGGCGTCCACGAGCTCGGGGTCTGGACGGCGCTCTCTCGGCGCTACCGCTTCCTCGACCCCTTCTTCACGGCCTACTGGTACCAGGGCATCCGCGCTGGCAACACGGAGTTCCGGAACTTCACCAGCACAGGCTCGCAGAGCAAGGTCAACCCACAGTCGCTCCTCGGCTTCTCGTTCGGCACGGAGATCGTGCCCTTCGAGCGTAAGGCGAAGTCGCAGAAGGTCGCGGTCGAGCTCCGCGGCCTCGCGCAGCTCCGCTACAACGGCCGCGGTTACAGCGAGGCGTGGGAGCTCCTCTCCGACAGCCCCGCCCTGGTCGGCACCTCCGATCCCGGCTCCGGCGCCTGCACCCAGCAGGACATCAACCGGGTCGTCCAGTACGCGAAGAACAACCCCGAGGACCCGAACTACATCGAGAACGGTGGTTCGCCGGGTTGCCAGAGCTTCAACGGCATCACCGACCTCCAGGACTACGCGACCTTCGGGATCCGCGGCGGTCTCAACGCCCAGCTCAGCAAGTTCGCCTCGCTGAACTTCGGCGTCCAGGCGATGACCAACACCCGGCACTTCATCACCATGGCCGGTCGCGGTGACTCCAGCGCGAGCGCCGGCGGTGACCCCGAGCGGGTCGACGCCAACACCATCGAGGTCAACCCGGTCCGCCGCGACGTCATCGACAACGTCGGCCGCCGCTACCTCGTCGACGACGTCTGGAGCGTCACCGGCTACTTCCGCTTCCTCCTGACCTTCTAGCCCCCTAGACGGCAGCTCGAAGCGGCCAAGCCGCGACCCAAGACCCTCGCTACCGGTAGGCAGCGGGGGTCTTCTGCGTCTGTCTTCTGCGTCTGTCTTCTGCGTCTGTCTTCTGCGTCTGGGGGCTCCGTCGCCGCGGCTTCAGCCCTCCCCTGTTATGTCCTCCCGGATCTCCCACGACGCGGCGAGCGGAGACCGCAGCCGCCGGACGCAACGAGCCCTCCGCGACCGAGAGGCGGCGAAGGGCTCGCGAAGGGCTCGCGAAGAGGCCGGCTACCAGGCGCTGACGCTGGTCAGCATCGAGTCCGGGTTGTTGCCGCCGCAGCAGCTCGTCACGTTGTTGTTGTCGTTCACCGCGACCAGGCGGACCTGAGCACACTCCCGCGCCGGGAAGGTCACCCGGCAGGCGTTGTTCATCGCCGAGCCGGTGCAGGTCTTGCCGACCGTGTCGATCGTCCCGACCTTCACATTGTCGCAGAGCACGTCGAAGATGCCCTGACAGACCGTCGTGCTCTGGTAGGTGGTCACGCCGACGTTCTCGACGCAGGTCTTCGCCCCGGAGCAGGTGATCCCCTGGGCGAAGTTCTGGAAGTTCTGCCCGTGCGACGAGCTCCACTGGTAGGTGTCGTAGGTGCAGGGGTTGCCGTTCCAGCAGCCGCTCGCCGTGTCGTTGCCGATGGTGTTGAGAGGCGCCCGCGCCCCAGAGGGCACGCACTGGTTCGAAGTGCAGTCGTTGGCGCACTGATCGTCGTCGACGTCGTTGCCGTCGTCGCACTCCTCCGTCCCCTCTTGGACAAAGCCGTCGCCGCAACTCGCGGGGACACAGCCGTCGACGCAGGCGTCGGTGTTGAGGTCATTGCCGTCGTCGCAGACTTCGCCGGCGCTCACGTTGAGCTTGCCGTCACCGCAGGACGCCGGCGTGCAGTCATCGTTGCAGGCGTCCGACTCGCCACCACCGTCACACTCCTCGACCCCCTCGTGGACATAGCTGTCGCCACAGACCGCGTTGAGGCAGTTCCCCGGGCAAGCGTCGGCGTCGACGTCGTTCCCGTCATCACACTCCTCCCCCTGCTGGACCGCACCATCACCGCAGGTCGCGAGGGCGCAGGCGTTGCTGCACTCGTCATCGTCGACGTCGTTCCCGTCGTCGCAGGCCTCGACCCGCGCCTGGACCACCCCATCACCGCAGGTCGCCGCCTGACAGGAGTTCAGGCACGCATCGGTATCCTCGTCGTTGCCGTCATCGCAGACCTCGACACCATCCTGGGTGATGCCATCGCCGCAGCTCGCCGCCTGACACTGGTTCGTGCATTCATCGGAGGCGATCAGGTTGCCGTCATCACAGGCCTCGACCCCTTCCTGGACCACGCCATCGCCGCAGCTCGCGAGGACGCAAGAGCTGAGGCAGGCGTCGCTGTCGACGTCGTTGCCGTCGTCGCACTCCTCTTTCCCCTCGTAGACGATCCCATCGCCACAGACCGCCTCCTCGCAGGCGTTGGTGCAGTCGTCGTTGTCGTTGTCGTTGCCGTCGTCGCAGGCTTCCCCTGCGTCGACTTGACCGTCGCCACAGGCGGGACCCGCCGTCGTCGACGTCTCGACGTCCGTGACCGCCGTCCCAGGCGAGGTCGTCGCCCCCGTCGTCGTCGTCGCCGTCGTCGTCGACGTCGGCGAGGTCATCGTCGCCCCCGCCGTGAAGGAGGCCGCGGTCGTCTCTTCCTCCCCCCCGGAGCAGCCGAGACCAGCGGCGAAGAGCACAGAGATCGACACAAGGGCCGCGCGAGACAGGAATTTCATCCGCTCCAGGATCCACGTCGATCCAGGCGACAGTCAATCCTCTGCAGAGAACATGCCCATAAAGACAGATCCCCTATCGGCTGCCGGCCCGCCGGTTTCTTGGGCCTGAGGGCGGTCGCCCGACCCGTTCGAGGACGCCACCAACCTGTCTCAGCGGGCTGGTCCGCGGGAGAGTGCGCCGTAGACCTCGCGGGCGTCGAGCCCGGTCAGCTCCGCGACCCGCTTGGCCTTCTGCCGCGGCTTGAGCTCGGGATCCTGGAGCGCCTGCCAGAGCGCGAGCGCGGCGGCCTGGGCCGGATCAACGTCGTCGTCGTTCTGCGCAGACGCGCCGCCGAGCACGACGGTGACCTCCCCACGGAGCGAGCCGTCGAGCTTCGCCGCGAGCTCCGCGACGCGGCCGCGGAGCACCTCTTGGTGGAGCTTGGTCAGCTCGCGGGCGACGACGATCTCGCGGGTCGCGGCGTCGGGCAGGGCACGCGCGAGGTCGCGGACGAGCTCCGCCGTCCGATTGCCCGCCTCGTAGAAGATCACCGCGGCGCTCTCCGAGCCGAGGCGCTCCAAGAGCTCTGTCCGCGCCCGTCCGCCGCGGGGAGGAAAGCCGAGGAAGCGGACATCCGCCGCCGCAAAGCCCGAGAGCGAGAGCGCCGTCGCGGCCGCCGTCGGCCCCGGGATGACGTCGACCTCAAAGCCAGCCTCGATCACCGCCCGGACCAGCTTGTCGCCGGGATCGCTCCAGACCGGCATCCCGGCCTCGCTGACGTAGACGACCCGCTCGCCCCGCTCTAGCCGTTCGAGGAGGAGGCCGACCCGCCCGCCCTCGTTGGCGACGAAGCAGGAGATCCGCTGCGGCAGGGCGCTGCCCTCCTCGCCAAGGAGGCGCAGGGGGGATCGCGTGTCCTCGCAGAGCAGGAGGTCCGCGCTCAGGATCGCCTCCCTCGCCCGCGGCGAGAGATCGTCGCGGTTGCCGAGCGGCGTCCCGACGAGAACGAGCGTCCCGCTCAAGCGCCCTCGTGCCCGAGGGCGATGTCCACCGCGTCGCCGAGCTCCTGCTTGAGGAACTTTCGCAGGCGGAGCACCATCCGCTTCTCGAGCTGACGCGCCCGCTCGCGGCTCACGCCCCAGCGACCGCCCAGCTCCTGCAGGGTCACCGGCTCGTCGGCCATCAGCCGATCGTCGAAGATCTCGAGCTCCCGCCCGCTCAGGGTCGCGCCGAAGGTCTCGAGCTTCTCCCGCAGAAGATCTTTGAACTGGCTCTGCTCCACGTCCGCGGCCGGGTCGGCGCCGGCGTCCTCCAACAGGTCCATCCGCGTCCGCCCGCCGTCACCGTCGTCGGCGCTGAGCGGGGCGTTTAAGGACTGGTCGGGGGAGCCCATCCGCCGCTCCATCTCGATCACCTCGGCGGTCGAGACGTCGAGCGCCTCGGCGATCTTGTCCGGCGTCGGATCGATCCCGGCGGCCTTGAGCGCCGCCCGCTGCTTGCGCAGGTTGAAGAAGAGCTTGCGCTGGTTCTGCGTCGTGCCGATCTTGACCAGGCGCCAGGTGTTGAGGATGTACTTGAGGATGTACGCCTTGATCCACCAGCCGGAGTAGGTGGAGAGCTTCACCCCGCGGTACGGGTCGAACTTCTGAACCGCCTTGATAAGGCCCACGTTCCCCTCCTGGACCAGGTCGAGGATGTTTTGATGGGCCCGGCGGTAGTCGTGGGCGATCTTGACGACGAGGCGGAGGTTCGAGGTGACGAGCATCTTCGCCGCCTCGGTGTCGCCATCCTCCACCCAGCGCACCGCGAGCTCGTACTCCTCTTCGCGGGTCAGGAGCGGATGCCGGCGCACCTCGGCCATGTAGGCCGCCATCGGGTCGCGTCGCGCGAGCGCCGTCGTGCCGGTCGACCCCTTCGCCGTCTTCGCGGCGACGCGGCGGACGATCTCGCTCTCGAGCGCCTCGAGCTCATCGTCGCTGACGACCTCGACCTCTTCGAGCGCCTCAGCGCCGGCGCCGTCCTCGTCGTCGAGCTCCGCCTCTTCGTCGGCCTCGTCGGACTCGTCGTCGGCCTCCGCCGCCTGCTCGCCCTTCGGGAGCACCTCGACGACGATCTCGTCATCGTCCTCTCGGCGCACGTCCTTCGCGCCGCTGCGCTTGCGCTTCGCCATGCCGAGCGCAGTGTACGTCCAGGAACGGCAAACGGTAAGCCCGGGGCGCCCTCCCCCGGCAAAGCGCGCCTGCTCCCGCGAACCGGCGATTGGCGGGGCTTCGCGCCCACGAGGTGGCCCCGGCCCCCTCCCGCCGATAGACTAGCCTCCCGTGAGCGCGCGCAAAAATCCCCGGCAAGGCACAGGCTCGACCCCAGCGGTCCTCTTTGGCGCCCTCCTCTTGGCCCTCGGCCTGACCGCCGCCGGCGACACCCAGGCGAGAACTCCCGCGGGCGACCTGCACAGCTTCGCCCGCCTCGACAACAGCTACAACGCGACCGAGCTCCGGGTCCTCGACTGGACGCTCTTCAACGTCGCCAAGTACTACGTCGAGCCTGAGCGCATCGACCCGCTGAAGATGGCGATCGCTGGCCTCGAGGGGTTGGAGCAGGCGATCCCTCAGGTGCTCGTCGAGCCCATCGGCGACCTCGAGAAGCCCGGCCGCGTCCGCGTCCGCGTCGGCACCCACGAGAAGGAGTTCAAGGTCGGCGACATCGTCGCGGTCTGGACCGTCGGCAAGCGCCTGCGCGAGGTCTTCCGCTTCGTCCGCGAGCACGCCGAGCTCGACGACGACGGCCTGCGAGCGGCGGAGTACGCGATCGTCGAGGGTGTCCTGGCGACCCTCGACCCCCACTCGAACCTCCTCCGCCCCGAGGACTTCGAGCAGATGCGGACGAGCACCAAGGGCTCGTTCGGCGGCCTCGGCATCGAGGTCGGCATGCGCGACGGCAAGATCACGGTGATCCGGGTGATCGACGGCACCCCCGCCGACAAGGTCGGCATGAAGGCCGCCGACCGGATCGTCCAGATCGACGAGGAGTCGACCGTGACGATGAGCCTCTCCGAGGCGGTCGAGCGCCTGCGCGGCGCCCCGGGGACCGCCGTCGGCGTCTGGGTCCGCCGCGAGGGCAGCGACAAGCCGAAGAAGCTCTCGGTCACCCGCGACAAGATCACCCTCGACTCGGTGATCGGCACGGTCCTGCCGGCGACCGATCCCAAGGGCAACGCGATCAAGGTCGGGCTCCTCCAGCTCAACCGCAACTTCTCCCAGACCACCGGCAAGGAGGTCCGGGCCAAGCTCCAGGACTTCGAGCGCGAGGGCGTGCGGGGCGTCGTCCTCGACATGCGCGACAACCCAGGCGGCCTCCTGACCGCGGGGGTCGAGGTCGCCGACGCGTTCCTCTCGTCGGGGACCATCGTCTCGACCGTCGGGCCCTCCTCGCCCCGCGATGAGATGCGCGCCGACAGTCGCTACGACTTCCCGGACCTGCCGCTGGTCGTGCTCGTCGACCAGGGCTCCGCGAGCGCGACTGAGATCGTCGCCGGCGCCCTGCGAAACCTCGGCCGCGCGGTCCTCATGGGCCGCCGCAGCTTCGGCAAGGGCTCGGTCCAGGTGCTCAACGATCGCAAGGTCGGCGACAAGGAGCTCGCGCTCAAGCTGACGATCGCCCAGTACCTGACCCCGGGCGACATCTCGATCCAGTCGGTCGGCGTCAGCCCCGACCTCGAGACCATCCCGGTCTACGTCGGCGAGGAGTACGTCGCCTACCACGGCCGCAAGCGCTTCGACCTCGTCCGCGAAGAGGCGCTCGCCTCCCGCCTGACCAACAAGAAGGTCGACGCCTCGCAGAAGATCGCCGCCGGCCCCCTGCACTTCCTCTCCTACGGCTCGATCACCCCGGAGACCAAGGGCAAGAAGAAGGACGAGACCCCCCGTCGCCGCCCGCTCGTCGACGGTGACGCCGACGCCGAGACCGCGCTCGAGGATCCGGAGATCCGCCTCGCCCGCGATCTGGTCGCCTGGGCGCCGACGTCGAGCCGTGACGGGATCCTCGCCCAGCTGGGCGACTTCGTCGACAAGAAGGCCGAAGAGGAGGCGACCAACATCGCCCGCTCCCTCGGCGCCCGCGGCATCGACTGGAGCGCAGGCGCCAAGCCGGAGGCAGGCAAGGCCGCCAAGCTCCAGGTCTCGGTCAAGACCGACAAGCCGCAAAACCTCTTCCGCGGCGGCGAGTCCGGGGTGCTCACCCTCTCGATCACCAACAACGGCGACGCGCCCGCCTTCCAGGTCCGGGCGATCTCCGACAGCGACTACTCCTACCTCGACGAGCGCGAGTTCATCGTCGGCCGCGTCGACCCCGGCGAGACCAAGACCGCGACCCTCAAGCTGTCGATCTCCGAGCATGAGCACTCGCGGACCGACGAGATCGACCTCAAGATCCACGAGGCCTACGGGGCCAAGGTCGCCCCGGGCTCGAAGACCTCCCTCCGGATCTCCTCCGAGGGGCTCCCGCGCCCGAGCTTCGCCTACGGCTACCAGCTCATCGATGACCCCGCCGTCGGCGGCAAGATCCAGGGCAACGGTGACGGCGCCCTCCAGCTCGGCGAGCGCGTCCGCCTGCGGGTCCACGTCACCAACATGGGCGAGGGCAAGGCGCTCGACACCTGGGTCAACCTCCGCAACCTCAGCGGCGACGCGGTCTTCCTCCACACCGGTCGCGAGAACATCAAGGAGCTCGCCCCCGGCGAGTCCCGCGTCGTCGAGCTCGACTTCGAGGTCCGCAAGACCCCCGAGAAGGGCGAGGCTGCCCTCCAGCTCTCCGTCAGCGACGCCAAGATCGGCGTCAGCCTCGGCGACAAGCTCGCCTTCCCGCTCAGCGAGGGCACCGTCAACTTCGACAAGTCCAAGGGGGCCCTCAAGGCCTCGGGCCCGGTCGACCTCTACGCCTCGCCGATCGGCGCCCCGCGGGTGATCGCCAGGGCCGAGACCGGCGCGACGATGCGTCTCCTCGGCGACGGCGATGGCGGCTGGCACCGGGTCCAGCTCGCCCCCGGCTACGTCGCCTTCGCCAAGTCCGAGGCCCTGACCAAGGACGGCCGCGCCGGCGCCTCCGCGACCAAGGTCGTCGACGTGCTCGACGTCAGCCCGCCGACGGTCACCCTCAAGGATGAGGTCACCCAGGTCGCCGGCGACAGCGTCCGGATCGAGGGCGTCGCCAACGATCAGCAGGCCGTGCGCGACGTCTTCATCACCGTCCACAACCCCTCGCGAAACCTCTTCGGTCACCGCGAGAAGGTCTTCTACAAGGCCGCGGCCGACCCCAAGAGCGGCAAGCTGGAGTTCCTCGCCGAGGTCCCGCTCACGCCCGGCAACAACCGGATCGAGATCCACGCCCGCGAGAGCGACGATGTCGTCGCCACCCGCGAGATGTGGGTCCTCCGCACCGACGGTCTCAGCGACGCCCGCAAGGCCGAGGCGCAGGTCACCGGCGGCGGGAAGCTCAGCGTCGACACGTTCCAGCACTAGCAGGAGAACCGGCCGCCTGCGCCGGGGCGAGGAGGGGGTCATGACACGCCTCGCACAGGCCCTCGGCTCCAACGCTGACGCCGAGAGCGCTCACCTCACCGACGACGGTGATGGAACGCCTCTCGCGGTCCTCTGCAGCAGAGTCCCGCCTGAGAGCGAAGAGGGCGGCCTGAGCTGACCCAGGCGCCCTCTTCTTCAGCGACACCCTCGGGGCAGCAGGGTCCCGCCTGAGAGCGAAGAAGGCCGCAGCTGACCCAGGCGCCGTCTTCATTAGCGACCCCTCGGGACAGCAGAGTCCCGCCTGAGAACGAGGAAGGCCGCCTGAGCTGACCCAGGCGCCCTCTTCTTCAGCGACACCTCGGGACAGCAGAGTCCCGCCTGAGAACGAAGAAGGGCGCCTGAGCTGACCCAGGCGCCCTCTTCTTCAGCGACCCCTCGAGAAGGAGTGCGCCGAGCGTCGGCTCGCGAGCTCTAGCTCGCCTCTTTCTTCGGCTCGTCGCTGTTGGCCGCGTAGACCAGCACCGGCTGCTTGCCGCCGCTGATGCACTCGTCGTTGACGATGACCTCGCGGATGTTCCCGGCGCTCGGGATCTCGTACATGACGTCGAGCATCGCCCGCTCGAGGATCGTCCTCAAGCCGCGAGCGCCGGCCTTCTGCGCCCGGCTCTTCTCAGCGATCGCCCGCAGGGCGTCGTCGGTGAACTTGAGGGTGACCCCGTCCATCGCCAGGAGGCGCTGGTACTGCTTGACCAGCGCGTTCTTCGGCTGGGTGAGGATCGCCATCAGGGCGACCTCGTCGAGCTCGTGCAGCGGGGCGATGACCGGAAGACGGCCGATGAACTCAGGGATGAGCCCGAACTTCATCAGGTCCTCGCTCTGCACCTGTTGGATCAGCTCCCAGTGGCGCTGCTCCTTCTTGGTGTGGAGCTCGGTGCCGAAGCCCATCGTCTTGTTCGAGACGCGGTGCTCGATGATGCTCTCGAGCCCCGCGAAGGCGCCGCCACAGATGAAGAGGATGTTCGTCGTGTCGACCTGCAGGAAGTCCTGCTGCGGGTGCTTGCGGCCGCCCTTGGGCGGGACCGAGGCGACGGTGCCCTCGAGGATCTTGAGCAGCGCCTGCTGGACGCCCTCGCCCGAGACATCGCGGGTGATCGAGGGGTTCTCGCCCTTGCGCGCGACCTTGTCGATCTCGTCGATGTAGATGATCCCACGCTGGGCCCGCTCGACGTCGTGGTCGGCGTTTTGCAGGAGCGAGACGATGATGTTCTCGACGTCCTCGCCGACGTAGCCGGCCTCGGTCAGGCTGGTCGCGTCCGCGATCGCGAAGGGAACGTCGAGGATCCGCGCGAGGGTCTGCGCGAGCAGGGTCTTGCCCGAGCCGGTCGGGCCCAGGAGCATGATGTTGCTCTTCTGCAGCTCCGGATCGTCCGCGCTCTGCTTGGCGTTGATCCGCTTGTAGTGGTTGTAGACCGCGACGGAGATGACCTTCTTCGCGATCTCCTGGCCGATGATGTAGTCGTCCAGGATCTCGCGGATCTCCTTGGGCTTCGGGATCTTCCCCCCGCGATCAGAGCGCTCCTCCTTCTGGACTTCCTCGGCGAGGATGTCGTTGCAGAGCGAGATGCACTCATCGCAGATGTAGACCGAGGGCCCTGCGATCAGCTTCTTGACCTCTTTTTGGCTCTTTCCGCAGAAGGAGCAGCTGAGGTTGCCGTTGGTGTCGCGCTTCGTGCTCATCTATGTACCGTCGCTCGCTGTGCTCTTGCGGACGAGCACCTCGTCGATCAGGCCGTACTTCTTGGCCGTCGCGGCGTCCATGAAGTTGTCCCGCTCCGTGTCGCGGAGGATGCCTTCGACGTCCTGTCCGCTGTGCTCGGCGAGGATCTTGTTGAGGATCTTCTTCAAGCGCTGGATCTCGGCGGCCTGGATCTCGATGTCCGTCGCCTGTCCCTGAGCGCCGCCGCTGGGCTGGTGGATCATGATCCTCGCGTTGGGCAGCGCGAAGCGCTTGCCCGGCGCGCCGCCGGCGAGGAGGAGAGCCCCCATCGACGCGGCCTGTCCCATGCAGTAGGTCGCGACGCTCGGCCGGACGTACTGCATCGTGTCGTAGATCCCAAGCCCAGCGGTGACAACGCCGCCAGGGGAGTTGATGTAGAGGGTGATGTCCTTCTCAGGATCCTCGGACTCGAGGAAGAGGAGCTGGGCGATGATGACGTTCGCCACCTGATCGTTGACCGGGGTCCCCAGAAAGATGATCCGGTCCTTCAGGAGGCGGCTGTAGATGTCCCATGAGCGCTCGCCGCGGTGAGTCTGCTCGATCACAAAGGGGATGTTGGCCATCGGCGTCGTCATGACGTCGTCGCTCTTCCTTCCGTTCATTCGGGTCTCCGCTGAAGTCTCTGGCAGGTATGGTGACGGGCACTGCCCGGTGATGCAAGGGCCGGGGAGCCCACGAAGAAAGAAGGCGTCCGCTCGCGCGCCCGCCTTCTTTCACTCAAGCTATCGGCCCGCCGCGCTGGCGCGGCGGCCGAGTCTAGGTGGCCAAAATCACACGGAGCGCGCGCCTAGGAGGCGCTCTCGTCCGCGGCGCCCTCGTCCGAAGCGCTCGCCGCGTCGGTCCCTGCGGCCTCCGCGGCATCGTCCGCCTCGGGAGCCGGATCCGGGGCCTCGGTGACCTCGGCCTTCTCCATCAGGAAGTCGAGGATCTTCGACTCCCGGATCTGAGCCCGGAGGAGCAGGAGCTGCCCGTTCTTCTCCATCGTCGCCCGCATCCGGTCGACGTTCTGGTTGCCCTCGGCGGCCATGTTCTTCAGCTCTTCGTCGACCTCTTCCTCGGTGAAGGTGATGTCCTCGGCCTTGCCGATCGCATCGAGGAGGAGGAACGCCTTGACGTTGAAGAGCGCCTGCGGGCGCATCTGGTTGCCGACCGCGGCCTCGGTCATGCCGACGCGGGCCAGGTCCAGACCCTGCTGGGCGAGCTGACGCTTGAAGAGATCGACCTGGGCCTCGACCTCGCGGGCGACCAGCGAGGGCGCGACCTCGAAGTCGTTGTCGCCGAGGATCGTCTCGACGAGGCGCTGACGGGCCTCGTGCTCGGCCTGCTCCTGGTCCTCCTCCTTGACGGAGTCGGCGTACTTGGAGCGGAGCTCGTCGATGCTCTCGGCCTCGCCGGTGTCGCGGGCGAACTCATCGTCGAGGACGGGGACGACCCGGCGACGGACATCGCGGTAGCCGAGGGTGAAGACAGCCTCCTGACCGCGGAGGTCGGTGCGGAGTCGCTCCTGGGTCGGCATGAAGCGGACCTCGCGGCTCGTGCCGACGTCGGCGAGCGCGAGCGCACCGATGATGCCGAGGAGGCCGGGGACGATCTCGGTGTTCGGATCACCGACGGTGATCTCCGCGTCCTTGCGGGAGATCCGAGTGGTGCCGATGACGCCCTCGATGTCGACGGTCCAGACATCGCCGTCTTCGGTGTTGGTCCGCTCGAGGTCCTCGGGCAGCGGCTGGATCTCGGTGAGCTCCTCCTGCTTCGCCTTGAGGCGCTCCTCGACCTTGGCCTCGTCGACGACCGCAGGCCGACGGCGAACCGGCACGCCGGTGTAGTTGGTCGGCTCGATCTCCGGCGGCACCTCAAAGCGTGCCGAGTAGGTGAAGGCGCGACCGCGGCCGAGGTCGTTGTTCTCGAGGGCAGGCTGGGTCAGCGGCACCTTCGAATGCTTCACGACCGCGTCCTGGAAGGTCTCGTCGACCAGCTCGCGGGCGAGCTCCTCGCGGACGCTCTTGCCGAAGAGGCGCTCGATCATCGGCTGCGGCACCTTCCCAGGGCGGAAGCCCGGGAGTCGCGCCTTCTTACGGAGATCACGCAGCTTGGCGTTGAGCCGCGGCGACACGGTCTCCCAAGGGATCTCCACACGAACGCGGTACTCGACCGCACTGATCTTTTCGATCTGGCTTTCCATCGTCGTCGTTTTGTCGGGGCGCCTGCTGTAACAGAGCGCGCGACCGTTCTCAAGCGACGATCGCAGGAGCGCTGCGCAAGGCGCGCCAGCGTCCCCACTCAGGGCGCGGTCCAAGGCCGTCTAGGCTAGCCCCCAGCGAGCGCGGCGAGACGATCGTCACGATCGCGGTACCCGGGCTTCACCGCCTCGAGGGCGGCGATCGCCTTCTCGGTCTCCCCCATCACCTGATAGATGACGCCGAGCTCGTAGCGAGCCTCGCTCTGCTCATCCTCGTTCACCGCGAAGGCCACGGCCTCCTCGAGATCGGCGATCGCCTCGGGCAGCTCGCCGCGATACAGGTGGAGGCTGGCCATCATCACCAGCGAGCGCGCCTTCCACTGGCCGTCCCGCGACGCCGCCCGGAACTGGGCGAGCGCGTCGTCGATGAGGCCCATCTCGCGGTAGGCGGTGCCGAGATCGAAGAGGGTCCGCGCGTCGGCGTCGCCCTCGAGCTCGGCGCGAGCCCGCGGCGGGTCCTTGGACTTGGCCTTCGCCGGCTTCGACGGCTCGTCGTCGAAGATCGAGGAGAGGAAGTCGTCCTCATCATCGTTCTCCTCGAAGTCGAAGACCGGCGCCTCGAGGGGCTCGTCGCTGTCCTCGGGGAAGAGCTCCTGCTCCGCGCCCGCCTCGTCGCCGAGCACGACCGGCGCGGCCGCCTCTTCGGCGGGCTCCTGCGCGGCGAAACGGTCGGCATAGGGCTCTAGCGCGGGGTGCCCCGGATAGCGCCCGACAAGCTCCATGTAGGTGACAGCGGCGTCGTCGTCGAAGCCCTGGTTGATGAAGAAGAGCAGCTCTTCGAGCTCGTCTTGGATCTCCGGGTACTTCGCGGCGAGCTCTTCCGGGGCCAGCAGATCCTCTGCAGCTGCAGCGTCCGTCGTCGCCTCCTCGCTCGGGCTCACGTCCTCCGCGGGCTCGGCGTCCTCGCCCGCTTCGGCATCCGCTGCGTCCTCTGCGTCCTCGCGCGGGCTCACGTCCTCCGCGGGCTCGGCGTCCTCGCCCGCTTCGGCATCCGCTGCGACCTCTGCGTCCTCGCTCGGGCTCACGTCCTCCGCGGGCTCGGCGTCCTCGCTCGGGCTCACGTCCTCCGCTGCGACCTCTGCGTCCGCATCCTCGCTCGGGCCTGTCGCCTCCGCATCTTCGCTCGGGCTCGGACTCGGCGCCTCGACGTCCTCACTCGGCTCGGCCTCCGCAGCGACCTCCGGCTCCCCGTCCTCGCTCGGGCCCGTCGCCTCCGCATCCTCGCTCGGGCCCGCCTCCGGCAGCTCGTCCGCCTCCACGGCTTCGTCTGCAACCTCGTCCTCGGCCGGAGCCTCGTCCGCCTCCGCGTCGGCCTCTAGGTCCTCCTCTGGCGCCCTCTCGATCGCCCCCTCTGCGCCCTCTGCGTCCTCGACGTCCTCGACGCCCTCCGAGGCCACCACCTCATCGCCGTCGCCGCCGCTGCTCGTCCCGGGCTCAAGGCTCTGTCCAGCCTCGTCCGCCTCCGGATCTTCGCCGCGCTGCGCAAGCTCGACCTCGCTGGACTCGCTCAGTCCGGGCTCGACGGTCTCGACCGCTGCCGAGTCGCCAGCGTCGTCGGGCTCACCATCGGCAGCCGCCTCTTCGGCCTCGGCCTGCTCATCGCCCTCTGCGGGCTCTGCCGCTCCAGCGACGCTCTCCGCGGCCTCCGGTGCCTCTGCCGCGCCTTCGGCCTCGCCTTCGTCGCTCTGCAGCGTCTCCGACTCAGACGCGACCTCGTCGATCTCCGACCCGGCCTCTGTCTCGTCAGGAGCGCCAACCACTGCCCCGGCGTCTTCACCTTCGCCTGCTGCCGAGCCGGGACCATCGGCGACGTCGGTGCCGTCAGCCACCTCGGCTGACGGGTCGACGCCTGCAGCCTCGGCGACGTCGCCTTGACCGGTCCCATCCTCGGGCTCTTCGCTCGCCCCCGAGTCCACGGAAGTGTCCGCCGCCGAAGTGTCCGCCGAAGTCTCCGCCGAAGTCTCCGCCGAAGAGACAGCCTCCGCGTCCTCTGAGGCAGCGTCTGCGCGCGGGAGGATCCCAGCGTTCTTGGCGGAGTCCCGGCGACGCAGTCGACGCGAGGAGCGCCCCCGGGTCGGCAGGAAGCCTAGCCTCGGGCGGCTCCCCTCGGGGTCGTCCTCCTCGGACGCTTCGTCCGGGGCAGGAGCGTCGGCCTCTCGCTGTGTTACGTCAGCGCCGGACTCTTCGGCAGAGTCCGCAGCCTCGGTCGGCTCCTCATCGTCCTCGACCAGCTCGAGCTCGTCGGCCTCGATGAGCTCGACGCCCTCGAGCTCGAGAACCTCCTCGACCTCCCCGCCCTCGCTGTCTTGGGCCTTAGAGGCCTCTGAATCGCCCTCCGAGGTGTCATCGTCGTCGTGACCGCGGGCCTTGCCGCGGCTCGCCGACGGACGACGACGGCCACGACCGGGCGGCGGCGGCGGCGGACGCTTCTTGGGGGCGCTGAACCGGAGCAGCCCCGAGTCGTCGGTCGTCACCGGGGAGTCTGCCCCGGAGTCCTCGTCGCGGTTGCTAAGCGCCCCCGGTGCCGGCGTCACCTCGCGCCGCGGCGGAAGCCCGGGCAAGGGCGTGCCGATCCGCCCGGGGAGGGGCGTCCGATCGCGCTTGGGCAGGAGCGAGGGCAAGGGCGTGCCGCCTCCGAAGAGCGGCTTCGGCTTCTCTGCCGCAGGCTTCGGCTTCTCTGCCGCAGGCTTCGGCTTCTCCGCCGCAGGCTCAGGCTTCTCCGCCGCAGGCTCAGGCTTCGCCGCGGGCTCAGGCTTCGCCTCGGGCTCAGGCTTCGCCGCGGGCTCGGGCTCCGCCTCGGTCACCGCGGGCCTCGCCGCCGGTCGCCTCGAGCCGCCGCGTCCGACCGCCTCGAGCGTCGCGATCATCATCGACGCCTTCGCGTGCTCCGGGACCAGCGCGACCGCCTGATCGAGGAAGCGCTCAGCCTTGCCCGCGTCCGTCTCGCCGACCAGCTGGGCGAGGTGAACGTAGAGATCCGCCGCGTCGCCGAGGCGACCCATCCGATCGAGGACATCGGCGCGCAGCTCGATCGCCTCGAGGTCCTTCGGGTCGCGGTCGAGGAGCCCGTCGATGTGGGCGAGCGCGTGCTCGTACATCTTGTAGCGGATGTAGACGCGGGTCTCGAGGACCAGCTTCTCCTCCGCCGTCATCGTCACGTCGTAGCCGTCGTCGCCGATCTCCTCGTCGAGCGCGAGGTCGAAGTCATCGCCGTCCTCGTCGATGTCGACGTCGAGATCGAGATCATCGTCGAGCTCGTCAGCGACGTCGATGAGCACCTCAGGCTCACCGCCGCCGAGGGCCGAGACCTCGCCCTCGACCTCCGCCAGCGCCTTGCGCAGCTCGTCGGGGCTCTCGGGGTTCCAGGCCAGCGCCTTCTTGAGGATCCGCGCCGCCTCTCGCTTGGCGGCGGCGTCCCCCTTGCGGAGGTCCTTGGCCAGCTCCGCGGCGACGCTGATCGCCTTGTCCTTCTTGCCGAGGGCGACGAAGGTGTCCGCGAGGAGCTCGAGGCCGAGGGCGTCGCTCGGCGAGACCCGAAGGAGACCGTTGAGCTTCATCAGCGCCCGACGCGGCTCCTTGGCGTGCACCAGGTAGAGCTCGGCGAGGCTGCGGAGGATGTCCGCGTCGTCGTCCTTATGGTAGAGTAGGCGCTCGCCTACGCGGATGTAGTCGTCGTAGCGATTCTTCGCGAGCAGCCGCTGGGCGGCCAGGCGGAAGTGCTCGACCGCCGCCTCTTTGCGGCCCTCGCGGGAGTAGAGCTCGGCGACGCGGAGGCGCTTGGCGACCGCGCCGACGTCGAGCTCGGCGACCATCCGGAAGCCCTCGAGCCCCTCCGCGACCTTGCCGGCCTGGAAGAAGGACTGGGCGACGAACTCGTAGGTCGCGATCGCGTCGGGTGTCCGACCGATCGCGTGCAGGCGCTCGGCGATCTTGAGGTGGATGTCGAGCCGCGACGCGTCGAGGCTGAGGATCTGCCGGTAGACCGCGATCGCCTTGGTCGGCTCGTCGTTCTCGGCGTAGAAGTCGGCGACCTTGCTGAAGCGATCGATCGCCCCCGAGGTGTCACCAGCGCGGACCAGACAGTCCGCGAGCATCACCCAAGAGCGGATGTCGCTCGGGTCCGCCTCGACGATCGCCTGGTACTCGCGGGCCGCCCGGTCGTGTTGACCACGCCCCGCGTACTTGGCGGCAGACGCCAGTGCTCTCTCTCGATTGAACGCCACCCCTACTCGACTTTCTGCCTACTCGTCAGGTCCGTACGTCAGGTCTGTACGCCAGGTCTGTACGTCAGGTCCGCTGGTCTGGTCCTACGTATACGAGTCGGCCTCACGGAGAATCGCCTCCGGGTCCAGGGAGGCTTCGAGGAAGTGAGTATCGTATTTACCAGAGACAAAGGCCTCTTGCTTGAACAACCAGCGGTGAAGCGGAAGGTTGGTGGTGATCCCCTCGATCACGCACTCGCCGAGGGTCCGCCGCATCCGGCGGATGGCGCGGTCTCGATCCGCGGCGTGGACGATCACCTTGGCGAGCATCGAGTCGTAGAAGGGCGACACCTTGTACCCCTGGTAGACATGGCTGTCGATGCGGACGCCGAAGCCGCCGGGGAAGTGAAGCGCGGTGATGGTCCCTGGCCGGGGCCCGAACGTGACGGGGTCCTCAGCGTTGATCCTGCACTCGATCGAGTGTCCGCGCGCCTTGTGGTAGCGATCGAGGTGATCTAAACGCCCGCCCATCGCCAAGCGAATTTGCTCCTGGACCAGGTCCACGCCCGTGATCATCTCGGTCACGCAGTGCTCGACCTGGACCCGGGTGTTCATCTCCATGAAGTAGAAGCGATCGCCGTCGAGGAGGAACTCCACGGTGCCGAGCGAGTGGTAGTCGATCGCCTTGCACAGCCCGACCGCGGCGTCGCACATCGCCTTGCGGACGCTCTCGCTCAAAACCGAGCACGGCGCCTCTTCGACGACCTTCTGGTGCCGGCGCTGGATCGAACACTCGCGCTCTAGGAGGTGGACGACGCCGCCGTGCTGGTCGGCGACGACCTGGATCTCGACATGGCGCGGGCTCTCGACGTAGCGCTCCATGTACATGTCGCCGCAGCCGAAGGAGGCCTCCGCCTCCGCCTGCGCGGTCTCGAGCGTGCGGATGAGCTTCGCCGGATCGCGGACGATCTTCATCCCCCGACCGCCGCCGCCGGCGGAGGCCTTGAGGATCACCGGAAAGCCGATCCTCGTCGCCTCTTCGAGGGCTTGCTCGCCGTCGGTGAGGAGCCCTGTCCCCGGGAGCACCGGGACGCCCGCACGCACAGCGCAGGCGCGGGCCTCGATCTTGTCCCCCATCACCCGCATGTGCTGGGCGCCGGGGCCGATAAAGGTCATCCCGCAGCGGCCGACGATCTCGGCGAAGTCGGCCCGCTCCGAGAGAAAGCCGTAGCCGGGGTGGATCGCGTCGGCGCCGGAGAGCTCCGCCGCGGCCAGGATGTTCGGGATGTTGAGGTAGCTCTGCGTCGCCGGGCCGGGGCCGATGCACACGGCCTCGTCGGCGAAGCGGGTGTGCAGCGCGTGCTCGTCGATCGACGAGTGGACAGCGACGGTCCGGATCCCCAGCTCGTGACAAGCGCGGATCACACGGAGGGCGATCTCCCCGCGATTGGCGACGAGAACCTTGCGGATCTCCTTGTTGCTCACAGCTTGCGAACCTTGAAGAGACGAGCGCCGTACTCGACCGGCTGGGCGTTCTCGACGAGCACCTCTTCGACGACGCAGGCGAACTCGGCCTCGAGCTCGTTGAAGAGCTTCATCGCCTCGACGATGCAGAGCGTCTGGCCGGCCTGGACGGTGCCGCCGACCTCGACGAAGGAGGGGCTCTCGGGGGTCGACGAGCGATAGAAGGTCCCGACGAAGGGCGAGGTGATGTAGTCGGCCGCGGCCTCGTCCACCGCCGCGGGGCTCGGCTCGGGCGTCGGCTCGGGCTTCGCGGGGGCCGGCGCAGGCGCAGGCGCCGGGGCGACGACGACCGGCGCTCCGCCCTGGGCTCCTCGGCGGATGAGGATACGGTGATCGCCGGACTCGATCTCGACCTCGCCGAGATCGTAGTTCTTGGCGACCCGCGCGAGCTCGCGAATGTATCGGAGATCAGGAAGGCCGGGGTTTCCTGGAAGATCAGCTGGCATGATTGCTCCGTGCGGTTATGCCTGATGGGGCGTTGGGTAGGGACAAAAAAGCCGAACCCTAGGAAGTGGGGTCTAGCTCCGCGAGTTCGACAAGATAGCGCAGAGCGAGGCGGTAGGACTGCGCCCCGAGGCCGATGATCGCGCCGACGCAGGCCCCCGCGGTCAGCGAGCGCTGACGGAAGGGCTCTCGGCGATACGTGTTGCTCAGGTGAACCTCCACCGTCGGCACCTCGATCGCCTTGATGGCGTCGTGGAGGGCGACGCTGGTGTGGGTGTAGGCCGCTGGGTTGATCACCACGCCCACCGCACGCCCGCGGGCGGCGTGGAGGTGATCGATCAGGGCGCCCTCACCGTTGGCCTGATGACACTCGACCTCGACGCCGAGGGACTCGCCGAGCTGGACGAGCGACGCGTCGAGCTGCGCGAGGGTCATCGACCCGTAGACCTCAGGCTCTCGGCTCCCCAAGAGGTTGAGGTTGGGCCCGTGGAGAACCACGACCCTCGGCCTGGATGCCGTCATCGTCCGAGGCTCGCGGCGATCGCCTAGAGCATGTCGAGGAAGGCCGAGGCCGTCGCTCGAAGCTGGTAGCGGCCCTTGCCGGTCAGCCCCTCGGGACGAAGCACGAGGACGACGTAGTACTCCCCGAGAAAGCGGACGACGACCGTAGCCTCGTCCATCTTGATGGTCATGTCGTTGATCCCGCCGAGCTCGAGCGTCCGCGCGGCGGTCCTGAGCGACTTGAAGCGGACCGAGAACTCCGCGGCCACCATCTCGATCTCGACATCCGACTCCCCGACGAACTGCTCAATCGCAATTCCATCACCGTCCATGAAGATGGCCGCGATGGCACCGGGCGTAGTCTCAACGATCTTTTGAAGCGTATCTGCGATCATAGTGTGGTCGGCGCGTTGCCTGAGCGCCGCTAGAGGTTGTCAGACCAGAGCGCTGCCGGTCAAGCTCCCGGCGAGGAGAGCGGCTGGCGGATTCGCTCGAGCGGCCGCCCCTGTCTCCGCAGCCTCCGCCCTGAGACCATCCGAGCGTCTCTCGGGCCCTGCCGCGGATCTTCGGCCGGAGATCGCCGCTCTCGGCTCCCATCCCCGCGATCCTGTCGCCACCGGGAGCCGACGTCGGCTCCCGCGGTCACCGATCCGCCGCGCAGAGGTCGGCGTAGCGGCGTTCTAGCGGCGAACGCGGGCGAAGAGCTCGCGAAAGTTGAGGCTGATGACCGAGGGATCACCGATCTCCGACAGCGTGACGAACGAGACGTTGCCCCCGCTGCGCTTCTTGTCGTGAGCCAAGGCCCGCTCGACCGCAGCCCCGCGCTCCCCCTCCAACCACAGGTCGAGATCGGTCGGCAGACGGAGCCGCTCTAGCGCGCTGACGACCTGCTCCTCGAGCTCTGGCCCCGCGAGCTTCTTCGCGCAGGCGAGGCGGGTCGCGGCTCGCATGCCGAGGGCGACGGCCTCGCCGTGCGCCAACCCGTAGTCGGAGGCCACCTCGATCGCGTGGCCGATCGTATGGCCGAAATTCAGCAGGACCCGACCCTTGCCGGCGTTGCTCTGCTCCCACGGATCGCGGCCGACGCAGGCCGCCTTGAGGCCGACCGAGGCCGCGATCAGCGGGGCTATCACGTCGAGGTCGCGGGCGAAGAAGGCGTCCGCCGAGTCGACGAGCTGGTGGAAGTGCTCCGCCGAGAAGAGCGCGCCGTGCTTGAGCATCTCGGCGAGGCCGCTGGCGAGCTGCCGATCGTCGAGGGTGCTCAGGAACTCCGGGTCGATGAAGACCGCGAGCGGGAAGTGGAAGGCGCCGAGGAGGTTCTTGCCGGCGGGGAGGTCGACCGCGACCTTCCCCCCGACCGAGGCGTCGACCTGCGCGAGCAACGAGGTCGGGCACTGGACGACCGGAATCCCCCGCATGAAGAGGGCGGCGGCGAGGCCCGCGAGATCACCGATCACCCCGCCGCCGAGGGCGACGATCGCGTCACCACGGCCAAAGCCCGCCTTGAGCAGCTGCTCGACGATGTTGAGGAGAACCGGGACCTGCTTCGAGGCTTCGCCGGCGGCGACGACGATCGGCACCACCTTCAGGCCCTGGGCCTCGAGCGAGGCCTGGACACCGTCACCGTGGAGCGGGAAGACGTTGTCGTCCGAGATCAGCGCGACCCGGGTCGGCGCGCCGTGCCTGCGGCGAAGCTCGTCGCCTAGGCGGTCGATCACCCCGCAACCGATGATCACGGGATACGACAGGGTCTGGGCCGGCACCCGAACGTCGATGGCGATGGGCTTGACGCGCTTGCGTGCGCTGGAGGGCTTGGGGCCGCGCTCACTCATGGTGCCTCGCCGCGCGAGCAGAGCGGAGCTGCTACGACGCGTCTCAGGACATCTTGCGGGGAGCCGCTGCCGTCGACAACCACCTCCGCACATGCGTAGGCGCCATGACGCGCCTCGAGGAGCCGCTCTAGCCGCTGACGGAGCTCTTCGGGCGCCTCGCTGAGCAGCGGGCGATCGTCAGTCGCGACGTACAAGCGCGCGACCAGCTCTTCGACGTCGACGTGAAGATGAATGATCGCGCCGACCTCGGCCATCAGCGCGCGCGACGAGGGGTCGACGACCGTGCCCCCTCCGGTCGCGACGATCAGCGTGCGAGCCCTCACCCCTGGCTCCGCGACGAGGGAGCGCAGCGCCGCCGCCTCGCAACGGCGAAAGATCGGCTCACCGGCGGCGAAGAGCGCGGGGATCGTCTGACCGAAGATCCGCTCGATCCGGCGATCGAGGTCGACCCACTGCGCGGACCAGGCGTCGGCGAGGAGGGGCGCGAGGGTGCTCTTCCCGGAGCCCATCATCCCGGTGAGAAAGACGGGTCGCTGTGGAGGTTGCGGAGCAGACATTGGGGATGGGGCTCAGTCGACGCGGCGCGGCGCGATCCGATCGAGACAACGCAGGTCCGCCGGACCGAGCGATGCTCCGCGCAGATCCTGATCGCGAGCGCCTGACGCCGCAGGCCGGCGCGAGGTTTGACACCTTCGAGCGGCACCTCGGGCTTGTCGTCCCCCCGCTGTGGCCACGCGGGCGAGGGTTGCGCGCTCATCGTCGGCGCGACGAGATCGCAGGTGCGAGGGAGTGCGGGGGACTGCGTCGTCCTGCACAGCGACGACCACGCCCACCGCGCTCACCTCTCGCGCCTCTCAGCTAGCCTCAGGCTCGGGGCCAAAGACCTCTTCGCGGGCCGACGGCGAGAGGCCGAGGGCTTCGAGGATCTTCCGCTTGGTGTCCATCCGACACGGCCAACCGTTCTCAACGCGGTTGATCGTGAGCGGCGAGACGCTCGCCCGCCGGGCGAGCTCAGCCTTGCTCATCATCGCCGCCTGCCGGAGCTTGCGGACGTTGTTGGGCTGCTGCGTCGCCTTGCGCTTCTTCTTCTTGGTCTTGGCGCTCTTCGCCTTGGCGGAGGCCGAGCTCGCGGCGCCCTCGTCGGTCTTGGCTGCACCGTCGGGGTTGGTGTTCGCCGGAGCGACCGCGACGATCGGGCTCGGGTTCCCGGGCGGCAGGGTCATCCGCGAGAAGGACTCGGGCAGCGGCGCTGGAATCTCATCGCAGGAGGCCTGGGTGGCGTCCCGCGAGGGAGCTGTCGCCGGCTCCTGTTTTGATGCTCCAGTCATGGTCCAACCGCGTGTAGGCGTCGCTGCGTCGATATTTTCGGCCCCTGTGACGGCCTCCGTCAACGCCAACGCGACCCTTAAGTGATAGCTAAGTTAGCGATAGTGATAGGGCTTTTATAGGTCTTTGAAGCGATCTGCGCGGACGTGTGACAACCCTTCGCGCTCAGCTCACACGTACGCACGGCGCGGGTTGTGCGCACCCTCGCCCGACATCGGCCTGGATCCGGAATTGGGGTGATAGAGCGATGTTTTCCTGAGCCACACAGTGCGCAGTTGACGCTCGCGTCCAGTGCGCCCTCTTCCCCCTGGAGAACAACGCGCAGCGTGGTACGCGCCCGCCCCTCCGGAGCTTGGAGATCACTCCCCTGTGCGGGATATGCGCGATCGCTCTTTTTTCCCTCAGATCCGACCTCCTCGCCGGATCGACGCTCCGCAGGGGGCGTTCAGCCGCCGCGCGAGGAGCTCCAGGTGGCCGAAGAGCGTCGACCTGCTGCGATCGCGAGGAGCCTTGAAGGTCCAGCGCGGACGTGTCGAAGGAGACGTCGAGTCCACGCAGGTCCGCGCTCCGCAGCGTCGCCTCGAGGTCCGCGGACCGAAGCCTCGGACCGCGACGTGCCGCGGTCGCCCGCGGTCGCCCGCGGTCGCCCGCGGTCGGGACCCGACGGCGCTCGAGGCCGACGACGCGAGCACCATCGCGTCGACAGAGACCCCGTGCCCGCCGTGCCCGCTCCGCACCCGAGCGAACCTTCGGAGCTCCGACCCGACCGACCGCCGAGGTGTCGCGGGGCCGGTCGACATCTCCCGCGCTCCACCCGTCGGGCGCTCCACAGGCGGACCATCGCTTCAGCGCTCGCCGAGTGCCGTGATACGCTGCCGCCCGTCGTAGATCCGCCATGAACGCCGCTGACTTGATCCTCGCCATCGACCAAGGAACCACCGGTACGACCTGTCTCGTCGTCGATCGTCAGCTCAAGGTGCTGGCCAAGGCCAACCGCGAGTTCCCGCAGCATTTCCCCCGCGCAGGCTGGGTCGAGCACGATCCTGACGAGCTCTGGTCGTCGGTGCTAGAGGCCCTGCAAGAGGTGCTCGCAGCCCCTGAGGTCGACCCCTCGCGGATCGCCGCGATCGGCATCACCAACCAACGGGAGACATCGCTGGTCTGGGATCGCGCGACGGCTCGCCCGATCCACAACGCGCTGGTCTGGCAGGATCGTCGGACGGCGCCGGCTTGCGCAGCGCTGAAGAACGCCGGCGCGGAGCCGCGGATCCGCGAGCTGACCGGGCTGGTCTGCGATCCGTACTTCTCGGGGACCAAGCTCGCCTGGGTGCTCGACGCGGTCGACGGCGCCCGCGATCGAGCGGCGAAGGGTGACCTCGCGGCGGGGACGATCGACACCTACCTCGTCTGGCGCCTGACCGGCGGCGCCCACGTCACCGAGCCGAGCAACGCCTCACGGACGATGCTCTGGCCCCTCGCCGGCGGAGGTTGGTCCGACGAGCTCTGCGAGCAGCTCCGGGTGCCGAAGTCCCTGCTCCCGGAGGTCCGCCCCTGCACAGCTGCGTTCGGCGAGAGCGCAGGCGTGCCTGGACTCCCGGATGGGATCCCGATCCACGGCATCGCCGGCGATCAACAGGCCGCGCTCTTCGGCCAGGCCTGCTTTCAGCCGGGCGAGGCCAAGTGCACCTACGGCACCGGCGCGTTCGTCATGCTCAACACCGGCGCCACGCCGATCCCCTCCAAACACGGCCTCCTGACCACCGTCGGCTGGCGGATCGGCGAGACGACGACCTACTGCCTCGAGGGCTCATCCTTTATGGCCGGGGCCGTCGTCCAGTGGCTGCGCGACCAGCTCAACTTCTTCACGGACGCCTCCGAGGTCGAGGCGCTCGCCGCCAGCGTCCCCGACAGCGAAGGCCTCATCCTCGTCCCGGGCCACACCGGCCTCGGCGCCCCCCACTGGCGGCCGCACGCGCGCGGGCTCATCGCAGGCATCACCCGCGGGACGGGACGCGCGCAGATCGCTCGCGCTGCCCTCGAGGGGATCGCCCTCCAGATCACCGATCTCCTCTCGGCGATGGCCGCCGACCTGGGCGCGCCGCTCAAGACCCTGAAGGTGGACGGCGGCGCCGCAGCGAACAACCTCCTGATGCAGATCCAGGCCGATCTGCTCGGGGTCTCCCTCGCCCGTCCGAAGGTGCTCGAGACGACCGCGCTCGGCGCGATCTTCCTCGCAGGGCTCGGCGTCGGGCTCTGGTCCGACATGTCTGAGCTCCGCGCCACCTGGGCCGAGGACCGCACCTTCACCCCCGCCGGCGATCCCGAGAAGCTCGCCGCCCTGAAGCAGAGCTGGGACCGTGCGGTCGCGATCGCCTAGCAGCCCGTCCGCCGACATCCTCACGCAGTGATCGCCTCAGCGTCCGCACGGTGAGGGCGCTCGATCGATCGTCGAACCACCGAGAATCCCCGGTGGCGTGGAGTCCTGAGCCGCCAGGGACGCTGCCGGTCGTCGTAGAGCACGCAGTGCTCAGCGCAGCGTCCGCACGGGCCCGCGCTTGATCACCGCAGCGTCGAGAATCCCCCGCAGCTGGGAGCCTTGAGAGCGGAGCTCGTCACGGGTCCTTGCGGAGCTCGAGATCCGCGCCGTCGAGGATCAGGTAGCCGTCGAACTCATGATCGCTCTCGTCGGGGTCCTCGAGGGCCTCGATCTCCGCGAGCGCCTCCGGGTCGAGGCTGACGACGCCGCCGCCGAGGATCGCGACGCCAGCGTTCCCGCCGAAGACGACCCAGGCCATGCCGGAGCCGCTCTCTTCGATCTCACAGGCCCAAGCGGAGACCTGACGCAGCTTCGCCCCGGGCTCGCGGTCGAGGCCGACGATCGGTCGCGGTCCGTCACCGTCGATGTCGACGGCCGCCACCGGCTGGGGATCGCCGGCCCGGAGGAAGGTGAGCTGGACCAGCTCTGCGACGGTCTCGTCCGTGATCTCGACCCAGAGGTTGCGCTCTCCGACAGGTCCGTTCGTCGCCATCGCCGCCTGGTATCGCACGGCTCCGACCTCGCGTCATGCGTCATGCGTCATGTGTCATCCGACGCGAGCTCCGGGACCTGCACGCGGAGTCCGCCGATCCGTCGGCGGCCGGTGGTCACCAGGATCCCCGGCGGCTCGACAGGCGACCACTGCGAGAGGCCGTAGAGTCCGGCCCGGAGCCAGCATCGCGCGCGCCGCTCGATCGCCCAGCGCAGATCGGCCCGCCGGCGTCCGAGGGAGAAGAGCTCGCGCAGGCGCCAAGGCGGCGGGTGGGCGAGCTCGATGAGCTGACCGCCGACGGCGAGCGATGCGGTCGCCGCGGGCCAGGCATCATCGGCGAGGGTCGTGATCACGACCATCATGTCGAGCGGGCGGCGACCGTCGGTCGGCTCGATCTCGAGATCCCGAAGCTCCCGGACCAGACGTCGACCGAGGAGCCCATCGCCGCCGAGGGGCGTCAGCCAGAGGCCGCTCGCCGTCGCCTCGCGGGCTTGATGCCGGAGCCAGGGGGTGAGCGCGGGTCCGGGGAGGAGTGCGCCAGGATCCACGCTCCGGTGATACCACCGCGGAGGACCCGCGACGAAGCCGTCGACACCTCGCTCGCGGACGCGGCCCAGAGCGCGCGGGAATTTGGCCCCCGCCTGCTAGAGTCCGGCGATGCGCGAGCATGCCCTCGGTGCCCCGAGCCCGCCGCCGCTCAGCCCGAAGGCCGCGACGCTCGACCGCCTCCGCCGCGCGGGCTTACCTATCCCCGATGGCCTCGTCGTCCCGCTCGAGCCCGGGTCCGCGTCGCCCGCGAGCTTCGGCGACGACAGCGATGCGTTAGTCGGAGAGCTGCTGCGCGCAGGGCCCGTGATCGTCCGCTCGGCCCTGGCTGTCGAGGATCAACAGACGACCAGCGGCGCAGGCCTCGGCCGCTCGCTCCACGGCTGCACCTCGACCGCGATGATCGTCGAGGCCCTCACGGCGATCGCGGCCGACCGCGACACACCGGCGATCGCCCTGCGCAGGAAGTCCCTGGACCGCGAGGGGCTGGGGCGGACGCCCGTCGATCAGGCGATCATCCAACGCGAGATCGCCGCGGTCACGCTCCTCGTGATCGCCGACGCGCCGTCGCTGGCGACGACCGTCGAGGTCTACCGCCCGGGAGAGGGGGCGCTCTCCGGCGGGTCTACGCCGAGCTTCGCGGGGCCCCTCGCTCGCTGGGCGGACCGGGCTCGCAGGCCGACCCAAGCCCTCGTCGACGCCGCCCGCGAGGCGCTCGGCGAGAGCCCTCAGGGGATCGACCTCGAGATCGTCATCGACGCCGACTCCCGCCCCTGGCTGGTCCAGGCGCGCCCCCTCACCCGCGCGCTCCAGCCGGGCTGGGGCAGCTTCGCCGCCGCCGCCCAGGCGGAGGGCCGGCCTATCCCCGATGGTTGGTGGCGCCTCGACACGGAGCACAACCCGGCGCCCCTCTCCCCCGCCCACGCCTCGCTGCTCGCCTGGCTCGCGACCCGACGCCCGGGCACGCCGAGGACCTTCGCCGGTTGGCTCTACGAGCAAATCGCCCCTCCGAGCGATCGTCCGACCGCGACCGCCGATCCCTATAGGGGCCTGCAACATCTCCAGAGGAGCGCGATCCCGACGGCCCGCGGGCGCCTGCGCGAGCTCGTCGAGCTCCTGGCGAGCGCCGATCGCAGCGCCTGCGCCGCGCTCACCTGGCGGGCCCAGGCCGCCGCGCTCGAGATGATCGACGCCTACGCGAAGCTCGCCCCAGCCCGCGCCGGCGCTCGCGCGGACCCGCCGAGCGACAGCTCACCGCTCTGCCTCGTCGATCGTCAGCGATTCCTCGACGTCCTCCCCTGCACCTGGGACATCGCCTCGCCGAGCCTCGCCGAGATCACCGACGGTGACGACAACAACGACGACAACGACGAGATGGCAGAGATGGCAGAGATGGCAGAGATGGCAGAGAGCGATCCACCGACGATCCCGCTGCCCGCCGATCCGAGCGCGATGACCTGGCTCCTGCGCGAGCTCGACGATCATCTCTTCGCCCTCGGCCTCGCGCCTCTGCGCAGGGTCTACCTCCGCGCGGCCGAACTCCTCCAGACCACCCCTGCGCGGATCTTCGCCCTCGAGCTCGACCAGCTCCGGGCAGCGCTCCTGGACGAGCTCTCGGCCGACCGGATCGAGCAGATCCAACGGGAGAGCGACGAGCGGCTCCAACGGTCCAAGCGCCTGCGCCCGCCGCCCCACATCTTCGACGGCGCACCCCTGCCGATCCCAGCCTACGGACACCTCCGCGGCCTCGGCATGGGCGCGCCCTGCCGCGGGAGGGTCGCCCAGCGGAGCGACCTCGCTGACCTGCTCGCTCGCCCGCCCGAGGCCGGAGCGATCCTCGTGATGCCAGCCCTGACCGTCGCCGCTGCGGTCGTCCTCGATCGCCTCGGCGTTCGCGCGCTCTGCTCCGCCAGCGGCGGTGCCCTCTCCCACGCGGCGTTGATCGTCCGGGAGCTGGGGATCTCCGCGCTGATCGGCTGCCGCGGAGCGACCGCCCTGACCGACGGCGAGATCATCGGTCTCGACACCGCGCGCGGAAGGATCGAGCTCTCCCCGCCGCGACCACCTCTATGAAGGAGGCCCCGAGGTGATCTGTTGAAGCGCTGACGCCCCCCCATCGGCGCTCGTCCTCCCCCGTGAGCTCGACGAGAGCGCCGCGTCGTTCTCTGAAGCTCGGCAGCTCCGCGACGCGAACGGGGCGCCCGCGCGGGACGCTCGCACAGACCCCTCCCGTACACCGCACTACGAGCCCCTCACGGGCCGGATGCCCGAACTCCGCCGAGATCGCTGCGATCGCTGCGATCGTCGTGCCGCCCTGCTCGTCCTACGAGCCCCTCACGGGCCGGATGCCCAATCTCCGCCGAGCTCGGCGAGAGCGCTGCGAGCACTGCGAGCACTGTCGTGCCGCCCCGCTCTGCTCGCCCTGCTCGCCCTGCTCTGCTCGCCCTGCTCGCCCTGCTCGCCCTGCTCGCCCTGCTCGAGAGATCGGCGAGCTCGCTGCGATCGCCGGACTCGCTGCGATCGCCGGACTCGCTGCGATCGCCCTGCGACCGCGTGCCTCCGCGACCCGCTAGATCACGTCTTCGGAGAGATCCTCTTCGCGGACCCTCGGGGCTCGCGTCCGCGTCGTCGTCGTCACAGGCGCCCGCGTCGTCTCGCGCGGCGACTCGGCCGAGCCTGCGCGCTCGCCGTTGATCCGCTCGCGCAGCTCCTTGCCCACCTTAAAGTAGGGAAGCCGCTTCGGCCCGACATGCACGGCATCGCCGGTCCGGGGGTTGCGGCCCTTGTAGGGCTTGTAGTGGCGGACGGTGAAGGTCCCAAAGCCGCGGATCTCGACGCCCTCGTCGCGCCGCATCGCGTCGATCATCGCGTCGAAGACGGCGTTGACGACCGCCTCAGCCCGGCCCTTGGACAGCTTTGCCTCCTCGGCGATCTGCACGATCAGTTGCGACTTCGTCACGACGGCGCCCCTCGTCCCCCTATAGTAGGGGGAAAAACCGTGCGATTTCAATGGGTAAGGCCGCTCGCTCGGCGCTCGGCGGATCATCGGCTCGGCGCTCCCATCGACCGCTGCGGACAAAGAGCGTCCGAGAGAGCGAAAGCAGCGGCAGACCGCTGCGAACGGCCAACCAGAGATAGGCGAGGCGGACACGGACCCGCCCGCCGACGAGCGCGCGGACCGCATCGGGATCCCAACGCGCGCTCTGCGGAGGCTCGGCGAGGAAGCTCAAGAGCGCCTCCGGGGTCGCCCCCTCGCCGCGGCAAAGCTGACGTCTCCAGCGGCCGAGATCGCCGAGGAGCAGGTGGAGCGTCGACCACAGCGGCAACGCCGGGCAATCCGCGCACCACGCCCCGCGCGTGCGCGCCGGAGAATTCGCGCCGCGCAACGCCGCTCTTCGCCGCTCTTCGCAGACAGCCGGGCCGGCGAGCTGAGACTCGCGGAGGCTCCCCGGCCAGCGCCTCGCGGCCCGCCGTATCTGTCGTACCTGGGCGTCGCCCGGCCCCATCCCCTCGAGCTCGGCGAGCGAGTCGTACTTGTCGACCATCGTCGCGCACTGGCCGGGCGTGAGGACCGCGTCCCAGTACGTCGTTGGCTCGCCGACGATCACCGACCCGAGCATACCTCTGTGGACCGCTGGCCGGCGAGGTGACGCTTGCGGAGCCTGGGGATCGAACGCTAGCGTAGATGACACCGGAATTTTCCGGGCTAAGGGTTGTCTGAGAGAGTGGCACGTCGGAGAGCACCCACCGTGGTAGACGGAACCATCGACTCCCTGGGATCCAGTGATGTCGCCCTCGCGTCATCCCACGGCGCAGGGTCGATCAGCGCGGCCTCTCTCTCCTCGAGCTCCCTCACCTCGGAGGAGCGCCTCATCGCCCGGGCCAAGGTCGGCGAGCAACGGGCGCTGCGCGAGATCCACGACGCCTACCAGAGCCAGGTGAGGGCCCACCTTCACCGCCTCCTCGGCCCCGATCCGGACATCGACGACATGGTCCAGATCGTCTTCGTCCGGGCCTTCTCGGCCCTCGATCGCTTCCGCGGCGGCTCTTCGTTGGCGACCTGGCTCTACCGGATCACCGCCAACAGCACCCACAACCTGCTCCGCCAGCGCTACCGGCGTAACCGCCTCAAGGCCGCGGTCCACTGGTTCAACCAAGGGCGCAAGGCCCACGTCGCCAACGCCGGCCTCGACACCCGCCAGCAGGCCGAGAGCCTCCTCGAGCACCTGCACCCGGATCTGCGCCAGGTCTTCGTCCTCTATCACTACGAGGGCCTGACGCTGCACGAGATCGCCGAGGTCTTTGAGAAGCCGATCTCGACGATCGGCGACCGTCTCGGCCGGGCCCGTCAACGCCTGCAAGCGCTGGTGCAGAGCCAGTGATCTCCCCCGAGCCCGCCCCCTCCGCCACGCCGACCCACCCCGAGCCCGAGCCGATGACCCTCCCACCAAGCCGCTACGGATGCGTAGAGCGCCGCGAAGACGCCGAGGCCGTCCTCGGTGAGCGGCTACCCGCGGCCGCGGAGGAGCGCTACTTCGATCATATCCGCAGCTGCGCCCCCTGCTGGCGGGCCCATCGTCTCCTCCAGGTCCTCTACACCGAGCCTGAGGTCCCCGCCGAGCGCTCCTCGAACTCCCTCGACCGCGAGTTCGTCGGGATCCTCCGCGGCCTCTCCGAGGCCAAAGAAGAGAACACCTGGGGCGGCCGCGCCAGCAGGTTCGGCGCCTCGGTCGCGATCACGGCCCTGGTCACCACCGCCTGCGTGCTCGCGCTGATGCTCCTCCCGGGGCCGAGCGGCGATCTCTTCGCGCTGGCCCCCTCGCGGATCGCCTTCGACACCCCCGACACGGTCTACGGCGGCTTTGACCACCCGGCGCGGGTCTACGGTCGGATCGTCGGCGGCCACGGTCGGGCCCTGGCGGAGGACGGCGAGCCCCTCGACGATCACATCTTCCCCGCCGCGACCCGGCTCCAGACCGACGCGAGTGAGTCGATGCAGCTCCAGCTCGTCGGCAAGATCCTCGGCAACATCGGCCCAGGCTCGGAGCTCACCTGGCGCTCCGCGGGGGCGGCTGAGGTCGACCTCAGCCTCGAGCGGGGCCTGGTCGCCTTCCGCTACGATCGCCTCCCCGGCGACCCGATCCTCAACGTCCAGACGCCGACGGCGACCGTCCGGATCCGCGGCACCGTCTTCACCGTCGAGGTCGACGACGCGGGAGAGACCGCGGTCTCTGTCCTCCGCGGCCGCGTCGAAGTCCTCGACGTCAGCGGCACCCGGGTGATCGCAGACGTCCGCGCTGGCTACCGCTTTGACGTCGCCCACCACAGCTTCGCCGACGTCGGCCGCAGCGAGGTCCAGGTCGCCCTGCCCCTCTCGCAGGTCCCGGGGGTCGACGGCGAGGACCTCGCGGGCGGCCGGATCCCGAGCACCTGGACGGTCCCAGGCCTGCCCAACAAGTCCAAGTACCGGACCCTCGAAAACCTGATCGAGCTGACCAGCAAGCCGCGCAGGCGAGCTCAGAGCGCCCGCGTCGCCAGCACCGACCGCACAGCCAAGACCTCGCTCGCGCCCAACGACGACGGCCAGACCCTCCTCGAGGACCTGCTCCGCGACGCCGAGAACCGCCGCGCCGAGGCGATCCGCAGCTCCCTCGCCCGCTGCAAGGAGCTCTACCTCTCGCCCGAGAGCCGCTACCGCTCCTCGCAGTGCCTCAACTCCTTTATGGACGAGCACGGCAGCGACGCCCTCGCCGCAGAGGGACACCTCCTGATCGGTATTCAGCGGATGGACTACGCCGGCGACCATCAGGCGGCGAAGGCCGAGTTCCGCAAGTTCCTCGAGCGCGCGCCAGATCACCCCGAGGCCGAGCTCGCCCGCTACCGCCTGTGGCTGGCGGCGACTGAGCACGGCGATATCCGCGAGGCCAAGCGCCTGGGCCGTGACTACCTCCGCCATCACCCGCGCGGGCGCTACGTCGGCCAGGTGATCAAGCGCTTTCGCGGCCTCGCCTCCGAGCTTGGGCGCTAGCGGCCGCCACCCGCTCGCGCTCCTGTGTGAGCTTCCTCGGCCTCTCGCGCTCCTGTGCGGGCGCGAGAGGGAGCCTGGGAGGCTGTGGTGAGACTCCCACGGGCTCTCGCGCCGCTCTCGCGCCTCCTCTCGGCTTCGACAAAACACCGCTGTACCGGGCTCTACTGCGGGCCTTGGCGGGGCCGAGGGCGACGACGAGGGCAAGCGTGAGCGCGCGGGTCTCTCCCCACGGCCTCCCAGGGCGCCCCCGAGCCCGGGTAGAGACCGCGAGGTTCGCACAGGCACGCGCCTCACGCTCCCCGGCGTAGACGAACCCTGACCGTCCAGTATAGTCAGGGCTCCTCCAAGCGATATGGGTTTCGGCAACACAGTCGTCGACGTGCTGAGGCGTCTCGTAGGGATCTCCAAAGATCCCCCCGTCCCCGTGGTCGACCCGAACGCGGCGACCGGCGACCCGTCCGAGCCCGAGGCGACCGCCGACCCCGACGCCGACCCCGACGCCGACCCCGACGAGGACAGCCTCGCGCCGACGAGCGCACGCGACGAATGGGAAGACATGCAGGCGTTCGTCGCACGCTGCGAGGCCGAGGCGATCGAGCTCGGCGGGATCGACATCGACGACCCCTCGTCTTTCTGGGAGCACTACTCGCGGATCGAGGCGAACCCGGACGATCCCAGCGCGAACGCGAAGGACCCGGATGATGCCGCGCGAGAGGCTCGCGCCAAAGCCGCGGGCTTCTCCGATCTGCACCATTGGGAGTGGGTCTCCCAATATTGTCAGATCAAATGGTCAGAGTTGGTCGAGGACGCCGACCCGCCAGAGATCCGCGCCAAGCCGTCGTTTAGCGCCGCCGCAGCGCGACTTCGGGTGCGCCGCTAGAGGCCGCGAAACCGCGAGGATAGCTCGCCTCCGCCCTCTCGGTTCATGTCCGTGCAGTCATGTTCCAATGAACATGTCTGCATCGCGAGGATCTATGCTAGAGCATCTGTCGACACTGGAGATACAACAATGCCAAAGAAGATCTTTATCGGCGATCTAGGCGTCTCGACCACCGAGAGCACCCTCAATACCGAGTTCAGCCCGTACGGCACGATCGTCGCGCTGACGCTCAACACCAACCCTTCCGGCGGCCCAAACACCGCCGATTGTGAGTACACGACCGACGCCGCCGGAACCGCGGCGATCGCCGCGAAGAACGGCACCCGCATCGACGGCTCGGTGATCACCGTGACCGCCGCGCCCTCCTGATCGCTCGAGGCGACAGGGGAGCGAACCGGTACGTCCGAAGCGGTCAGTCTATTCCGTCCGCTCGGACAATTCCGACGAGTGCGGTGATTCGGCGCGAAGCCGACCCAACGCAGCCCAGGCGCCGGCGTCGAGAGATCGACGCCGGCGCCCGTGCGTTGTCAGCACATTCGCAGGAGCGCCCCATGCACCGCCGACTCACCTCATCCTCCGCCCGCCTATCCCTCGCCTCCCTCGCCCTCATCCTCGCCAGCGCCTGTACGCCGCGCAACCCGCCCAAGGAAGAGGGCGAGGTCAAGACAGAGCCAGCCGCTGAGGTGACACCGTCGGCGGAGCTGGCCCCTCCACCACCGCTGCAGGCGAGCGCGGGGCCGGTCTCGGTCGAGGTCCTGCCGAACTTCCCGATCGTCCACAGCGCTGCCCTCCCGGGCAAGCTCGACCTGCTGATCCGTCTCCGCGGCGACGAGGCCGGCCAGGCCAAGCGCCCGCCGCTCGACGTCGCCGTCATCCTCGACCGCTCCGGGAGCATGAGCGGCGACAAGATCCTCGCGGTCAAGCAGGCGGCGCTGGACCTGCTCAAGGAGCTCCAGCCCGAGGATCGGATCTCGCTCGTCTCCTACTCGGACGAGGTCACGTTCCACACCGAGCGCGTGCTCGCCGACGCGGCCGGGATGACGATGATCCGCCAGCAGCTCCTGCCGCTCGAGGCGACCGGCGGCACGGCCCTCGGCCCAGCTATGATCCGCAGCCTCGAGCTCCTCGAGGGCGCGAAGCGACCCGAGGAGGTGCTCGCCCACGTCCTCCTCCTCTCCGACGGCCAGGCGAACGTCGGCGAGTCCGACCCGAAGGTGCTCGGCCTCCGGGCGGCCGACGGTTTTGGCGCGGGTGTCTCGATCTCGACCCTCGGCGTCGGCCTCGACTACAACGAGGACCTGATGACCAAGCTCGCCGACCAGGGCGGCGGTCGTTACCACTTTATCCAGGACTCCAAGACGATCCCCCAGGTGCTCGGCGACGAGATGGCGGGCCTGGTCGCCACCGTCGCCACCGGGATGACCCTGGAGATGCGCCCCAGCGCGGGCGTCAAGGTCGACACGATCTTCGGCTACCCGACCACCTCCGAGGGCTCGTTCGCCCGCGCGCGCATAGGCTCGCTCGGCGCAGGACAGTCCCGCGACATCATCCTCCGGGTCGAGCTACCCAAGGCGAGCGGCGACTCGATCTCCCTCGGCGTCCTCGCCCTCGACTTCACCGACCTCACGAAAAAGGGCGAGCGCAGCCACGCCGAGCTCGCCCTCAACATCAAGCTCAGCCCGGACGAGTCCGCGGTGCTCGCCGCCGAGAACACCGAGGTGACGGTCCGGGTCGCCGAGGTCGAGAGCGCCGCCCAGCTCGAGGCAGCGACCCGCGCGGTCGCGACCGGCAACTACGACGACGCCCGCGTACTCCTGGACAAGGACATCGCCCGCCTGCAGACGCTCAAGTCCAGGGCTGACAGCGAGGAGCTCGCCGAGCAGGTGGCCGATCAGATCGCCGACCTCGAGGAGGCCCGCGGCAGCGTCGACAAGGCCGAGACCTCGCAGGCCGAGAGCAAGCACTTTCAGAAGAGCTACAAGTCGAAGGCCTACTCCAAGTCGAAGGGCTCGTACGCGACCAAGAAGAAGGGCCCGAGCAAGAAGGCGACGAAGTCTCCCTTCAACTAGGCCCTCCTCCGGGCCCCTCTTCCGGGCCCCTCTTCCGGGCCCCTCCTCCGGGCCCCTCAGCGGGCCCCCCCCGCCGAGGCCCGCCGAGGCCCGCCGAGGCCCGCCGAGGCCCGCGCGCCGTCCAAAGTTTTGGCAAAGCCGAGAGGGACCGCGAGGGTTGGAGTGCGCAGAGCTGGTGCGACGGGCCGCTAGGCCCCGCCGAGGAGAGCGCTGATCTCCTCGCAGCTGCGATCCTCGACCGCCTCGCACTCGGAGAGCGACTCGAAGGGGGCCCACATGCAGGGCCCGCACTCCTCGCCGTCGCAGGAGCAGTCCGCCTCGAGGCCGTCGCGGACGTCGACCTTGCACAGGCTCTGCTCGGAGACCGGCCCCCACGGCAAGGTATCGACGTCACAGTCGTCGCATGAGCGGGCCCGTCGCTGGACGAGCGCAGTGCCGTCGCCCTGGAGGAAGACGAGCTGCTCGTCCTCGTTGACGGAGCCGCCGATGGAGGTCAGGCCGAGGAGCGCCCCCTTCGCCTCCGAGATCACGAGCTTTGCGGCGCACTCCGCCGCAGCCGGCGAGTCATAGGGACCGAGGTGATAGACCAGCACCTCACAGGAGAGCTCCTGGCCGCAGGCGAAGAGGTCGACGTGCGCCTCCTCGCCGCCGGTCTCCGTCTCGCTCTCCCCCCCCGTGTCGGCTTCCGTGTCGGCTTCCGTGTCGGCTTCCGTGTCGGCCGTGTCGGCCTCCGTCGCCGACTCCGTGCCCGCGTCGGTATCTCCGACCCCCTCGTCAACGCCGGAACATCCGCCGCCGAGGGTCAGGGGGCCAGAGACGAAGAGGAGAACGAAGAGGTTAAGACGGTTCATGGAGAGCATCTCGCCCTCTATATGAGCAATCCTCGTGCCACTGAGCGCAAGGCTGAAGAACCTCCTGCTACGGCCCCAAGGCGCCGGCCAACGCTGTGCACCCGGGAGGATCCTCCCTGCGTCGTTCATGACATCCCTGACAAGCGCAGGACGATCATGTCAGAGGGCCTCCGCACGCCCACGCCCCAGGCCGAGCGCCGCGTCGCCCCTCGCCTGCCCGCCCGCATCAGCACCCCAAGCTCCGCCTATCGCGAAGCACGACGAGGGCTCACCCGCGCAGATGGGGTCGAAGCGCGAAGTCCCTGTGATCCGCGGCCCTACGCGCCCCTACGCGCCCCTACGCAGCGTGGTCCGAGCGCCACACACCAGCGCCGAGTTCGGGGCTAGGGCGAAAAGAAGGGAGCCTCCCCGCGGCTGCGAAGAGGCCCCCTGCGTGAACGTCCGACGATCCCTACTCGGGGATGAAGGACGAGGTCCAGCTCGGGCGCGGCTGCGCCGACTCCTGGAGCTCGCTGCGCCACTCGGAGTCGGTCATCCGCACGTAGTTCTCCTTGAGCACCGAGTGGTAGCTGGAGCCCGGGCCGACGAAGGCGCGGACGCCCGAGCAGTCCTGGACGGTCATCACCGTCAGCGTCGGCTTGCCGCTCGCGGCGTGGAGGACCCAGCCCTTCTCGTTGCCGGCAGCGTCGGTCGGCGCCGTGTGGGTGTCGGCGATCACCGCGGCGACCTCCTCCACCTTCTCGCGATCGAAGAGGAGGTCGACAAACCAGCCGTCCCAGAGGATCTCGCCGCAGCCGACCATCTCCTGCTCGACCGCGCCGCGGAGGAAGTCGTACTCCGCGGTGGTCAGCTCGGTCCCCTCGAGCTCCTTGTGGGAGATCTGGCCGAGGTCCTTCATCGTCCCCTCAAAGGTGACGAAGTAGTCCTTGATATCGGTCATGTCGTAGCCGTCGACCGCGAGCTCGTCCGCCATCCCCTGGCCGAGCGCGCCCAGGTGCGCCATCGAGTCGTAGAACGCCGGCGCCGGCTCGACGTAGGCGTCGGGGTACTCGCAGCCGATCCCGCCCGAGTAGGACTGTTTGACGTAGAGCAGCGTGTCGTGGCGGAGCTCCGCCCAGGAGGCGAGCTGGGCGTTGAGGGTCTTGTCGTTCCAGGCCCGGGTCCGCATCGCCTCGGGCCGCTGGTCGAAGTCGGCGTTGTCGCTGAGGGCCCGCAGCGCCGACAGCCAGCCGCTGTAGAAGCTCTGGTCCCAGAAGTCCGCCGGGTGGGCGTCGATCAGGAAGCGGAGCTCGTGGAGCACCCCTTGATAGCCGTACTGGTCGAGCTCGGGCTTGAGGTGATGAGCCGCTCCGTTGTTGCCTAGGGCGAAGCCGACGTCGAGCTCGCTCGGCAGCATCCGCGTGACCTTTTGCCCGGTGCGCAGGTCCTGGACCCGATCGTAGGTGACGTTGTTGAAGACGTAGGAGTCGATCGTAAAGCGCTGCCCGAGGAGCAGGTAGACCCGCGGCAGGACCAGCTGCGGATCGGTCGGATCCGTGTACATGATCTGCGACATGATCCGCTGGATCCCGTAGGGGCTGGCGGTGAGCGCCTTGAAGAGCGCGTCGTCGTCGGCCGCCGCGAGGCCGGCGTAGTCGCCGATCCCGGTCTCGGCCATGAACTTCACCATGTCCTGCGGGCCCATCGAGTCGCGCTCGCCGATCAAGCGCTCGATGATCCCGTTGACGGTCGTCCAGCGGCTGTCCGCGCCGGAGCCGGCGAGGAGCATGTTGGCGACGAAGGCCGCGTCGACGCCGCGGCGGTTGAAGACCGGCTCGCCCTCGGGGGTGAAGGTGATCATCTGCATCTCCGTGCGGCCGAGCCAGATCATCGCCTTGAAGTAGCGCTCGAGCTGCTCGTCGCCCTCGTAGTGGCCGCGGGGCTTGAGCTGCGAGAAGTCGTACTCGACCGAGACGCCGAAGAGCTCGACGCCGAGGGGCTGGTAGGCGTCGGCGGCGTCGAGGATCCGCGTGACCTCCTCGGCCGCGTCCGCGCCCGTCAGGGTCTCGACGGGCTCCCCCGTCATCAGGGTCCGCGCGACCGTGAGGTAGACGTCGAGGTCGCGGGCGGAGACCGCGAGGCTCTCCGGCAGCGCCCCGAGATCGGTGCCGAGCCGGGCGTGCATCTCCGCCAACATCGAGGTCACCTGATCGGCCATCACCTTGCGCTCTAGGTCCTCCAGGATCCCGTCGAAGGAGGAGTGGAGGGCGAAGAGGATGCTGTCGGTGGTGATCAGGACCGGCAGGTCGTTGTAGTAGAGCTCGTGATAGCTCCAGGCGGGGTTCGGCATGTCGCTGGCGATCGCGACAAAGCCGTTGCTCGCGAGCAGCTTGTCGTGGGCGGGGCCGAGGCCGGCGAAGGCGGCGATCTCCGGCAGGCCGACCGCGCTCAGGGCGTCGTAGGAGATCCCGTCGAGGTAGTTGGGCAGCGGATACTCGGCGAGGAAGTCGTCGACGCTCATCTGCTGCGCCTCCTCCTGCACCGGCTGATAGACCTCGGCGAGCCAGGGATCGGGCTCTGCGTCGATCTCGAGGCCGGCGCTCTCGCTGTCGCCCTCGCTGTCGGCGACCGTCGCCGTGCCGTCGGAGCCGCCGCTACAGCCCGCGCTCGGGAGGGAGACGCCGAGGAGCAGGGAGAGGAGGAGCGGCGATGAAAGGTGCGACTTTAGATTAATTGCAATACGCATGGGACAAGCCTCCAGCCCCGAGCGAACCCTGTCAAGTGAGGGCCTCCGCGATAGGTCTGCGCGCCCGCGACGTGGCTCTCTCCTCCACGTGCTCCTCGCGGCGCCGCGCGCCTCATCATGGTCGTGATCCCTCGCGGCGCCTCTCGGCTCCGCCGCGCTTGGTGGTCATCGCCCCCACCGCCACCGCCTGCGGGGTCACGACGTGGGTCCTGGGCCTTGAAGAGCGCCGCCGGACCCTGGCCGAGCACGAGCCCCGGTCTAGCCCCTGGAAGCCCAACAGAGGCCCCTGCGCGCCACAGAGCCAAAGAGCCCCGCACGACGGCCCACCACGCCACCCATGCGGAGCCGCCCCAATCCTCCGCAGTGAAAGAGGCGAGCGAAGCGGACGCTCGCAGGCTGGGGCTGGAGCTGGGCTCTAGAGCCGGAGCGCCCGCGCCGAGCACACTCCTCCGGTATCATCCGCGTCGAGCATGACCGAGCGCGATGCACCCCCTTCGGACCTGACCCTAGAGACCCCTGAGACGACCGACGTCGCCCCAGACGTCGCCCCAGACGTCGCCCCAGACGTCGCCCCAGACGTCGTCGGTGAGCTGAGCGACGATGGGCCGAGCGCGGAGGTTCGCGCACAGAGCGACGCCGCGGACGACGGCGATGACACGATCGATCCCCCGGCCCCGGTCGATCCCGCGCGCGCGCTCGCGGACGCCCGGGCTGCGCTGGCCGATGCCCGCGACAACCACGGCGATGACGAGCTCCAGACGGCGGACGCCCAGGCTGCCTTCGCCGCCGCCGCCCGCGACTGCGGCGACCACCGGGCGGCCGTCGACGCCGACCGTGAGGCGCTGCGGATCCGCGAGGCCAAGCTCGGCCCCGACCACGCTGAGACGGCCCGCGCCCGCGGTGATCTGAGCGCGTCCCTGCGCGGACTCGGCGAGCTAGACGAGGCCCTGGAGCTCGCACGCGCCGCCGTCGACGGTCTCACGGCCGCGCTCGGCGAGGACGCGCCGCTGGTCGCCACCGCCTGGGGCAACCTCAGCGCGGTCTACCGCGCCCGCGGCGACCACGACCAGGCGATCGAGGCCGGCGTCCGCACCCTCGAGATGCGCCGCCGCCTCCTCGGCGACAAGCACCTCGACGTCGCCGTCGCCCTGACCAACCTCGGGACGATCCACGCCGCCAACGACAACTTCGCCCGCGCCCTCGAGCTCGAGGGCGAGGCCTACGATCTCCGCCTCCTCAAGCTCGGCGATGAGCACCCCGACGTGCTCGCCTCGCTCGCCTCCCTCGCGACCCTGCTGCGCAACAACGGCAACCTGTCGAGCGCGCTGAAGACCCAGCGGGTCGCCTTCGCCGGCCAGGAGCGGGTCCACGGGCCGCTCGCGCCGCAGACCCTCGAGTCGAGGCGGATGATCGCCTACGTTCTCCTGCGGATCGGCCGTCGCCTCGAGGCGCTCACCGAGGTCGAGCAGGCGCTGCGGATCCTGCCGAAGGGGCATCGTCTGGCGGAGGAGTTCCGCGACCTCCGACGTCACCTGATCGACGCCGTCCCCGGCGGCAAGCGGCGCGGCGGCGGGCGCAGCAAGGCCAAGGCCAAAGCCAAGAAGGCCAAGGCCAAAGCCAAGAAGAAGGCCCGCTGAGCCGGGCGTCGGCTCGCGCACTCCCCTCCCGCTTGGCGATGGCGTGACGCGGGCTCTTCGGGCGGCCCGACTCGCTCCCGACTCGCTCCCGCGACCAGGAGCGGCTACGTCGAGGGACCGCGACGTCAGGCGCCGACAGCCCTGCCCCGATCACGGCCCGATCACGGCCCGATCAACACAGGCCCGATCAACACAGGCCCGACGCCCCCCCCGAAGACTCATCGACGACGGTAGTAGTCGACGTAGGGATCCTCGCCGGACCCGTCGTCGAGCTCCTCTCCCGCGCCCTTGGCCGTTCCACGACCGCCGAACACCTCGGCCCCGTAGCGACGGTCACGCCGGCGCAGGGTCCCGTGCAGACGATCAAAGAAGGTCAGGCTCTGGCCGTAGTTGCAGTGGAAATGGACGTGGTGATCGTCGTGATAGCGGGTCGACGAGAGCCACGGGGTCCGGTGCACGAGATCGATCCCCGAGTGGTCGACCATATTGCACATGAGCACATAGATCAGCAGGGCGATGAACGAGCCCGCCCACATCGGCAGGATAAAGGTCGGCAGGAACGCGGTCGCCTGGAAGGCGATGAACTCGACGGGGTGCATCGTCGTGGTCGAGAAGGGCGTCGGCGCGACCAAGCGGTGATGAAAGCGGTGGTAACGGCGAAAGAGGCGCTTGTTGTGGAAGAGGCGGTGTGTGTAATAGGCCGCGGCTTCGAGCAGGAGGTAGGCGACGATCGTGCTGGCGATCGTGTAGGTCCAGCCGTACTCGCCGACGTCCATGTAGAGCGCCGTCCGCCCGCCGTGGAGGATGTAGTAGATGAACGTCCCGGAGATCAGCCCGCCGAGGAGGAGATTGCCGGCCGCGACCGAGATCGCCCAGCGGTGGAGCTTGGCCGACGGGAACCGCTTCGCCTGGATCTTCCACGACTCGGGATCCTCCCGCCGGCGGACGTAGTAGAGGCCGTAGAGGATCGAGCCGAAGCCGAAGTAGAGAGCGAGGCCGCCGAGCGCCGAGATCGTGACGAGGAACGCCCACAGGCGGACCCCCGCGAGGCCCATCATCGTCGACCAAGCGGCCAGCGGGGTTTCGCTCAGGAGCTCCATGCGGACTCGCGATGCATGGGCGGGATCTTGTCCACCGCGCCGCCTGAAATCAACCGCCCAGCTCGGGGCAAATCCGCCGACCCCCGCGGAGAGCGCAGACAGCTCCGCCGATCACAGGCTCCCCCGCGCGATCGGACCGATATCGACGACCTGATCCCCTCGAGCACAGCCGGCGATCGAAGACCGAGCGGGGCGTGAACAGGCGCCGGATCAGCGCCGGCGCCGAGACGGCGGAGGAGACCAGGACCGGGGAAAACCCCGAGCGTCGATCCTGCCGCTGGGGCGCCTGTTAGAATCCGGCGAGGAGGCTCCCCGTGCTCGAATCAACGCCCCGCGCCCTCTACGAGAGCTGGCTGGTCACCATCTACGACCCCAGCTCGATCTCTGCGAACTTCCACAGCCTCGAGCTGGTGATGCTGCTCGGCTTCATCCTGACCCTCCGCCACGCCCTGCGTGAGCGCCGGGTCGGTCGCCCCTTCGGCCTGCTCCTGTGGCTGACCGCCGCCTTCTACGGCGTCTGGATGGAGCTGCTCGCCTACAACACCGTCGACAATTTCAGCCACGCCCAGTTCACGGTGATGTTCTACGGCAAGCAGCTGCCGCTCTACGTGGTCCTGCTCTACCCGACCTTCCTCTACGTCGCGATCTCGGCCGCGCGCAAGCTGAAGGCCGGCGCGCTCGCGACCTTCTTCACCGCCGGACTCCTGACGGTGATGATCGACGTGCCCTTCGACATCATGGGCCCCGACTGCGGCTGGTGGGTCTGGCACGAGGGGGGCGAGGATCCCTTCGGCCTCGTCGATCATCGCTGGCTCGGCGTCCCGGTCTCCTCCTACTGCTGGCACCTGCTCTTCGGCGGATCGGCGGCCCTCATCAGCCGCCGCTTCGGCGCCCGCCTGAGCCCGCAGCTCGCCGGTCGCGGCCTCCTCCGCGCCTCGCTGACGCTCCTCCCGACCTCCGCGATCCTGGGCGCCCTGACGGTTCTCCTGGGCGTGCTCGTGATGATGCCCTTCCACCTCTTCCGCGCGGTGGGCCTGAGCGACGGAGACTTCACGGTCACCCTCCTGGTCACCGCCTCGCTCGTCATGCTCCTGAGCCGGAGCCGCGACGACGCGGGCCCCCCCGTCTGGAGCCTCCTCGGCTGGGTGATGGTCTGGTCCTTCTACTATCTCGCGCTCGGCTGGCTGGTCTGGGAGGGCGGCGATATCGTCGACTGGCGGGTCAAGGCGCTGGTGATCAGCGCAGTGACGGTGATCGCGGTCATCCTCCACACGATCGTCCACTTTCGCGGCGACCGCGTTCACGACGGCGGCGCCTCGACCTAGGGCTCGAAGGCTCCAGCGTCGCGGCGGAGCGCGGTCACGAGGAACGCGCCGTCGCACCGCAGTCTGCTAGCAGCCCGTGGCGAAAGTCCCGTGTGCTCTCGCGCCGCAATCGTTGGCCCTCTCGGCTTCGACGAAACGCCGCTGTACCGGGCCGTACCGCAAGCTTCGGCGGGGCCGAGAGGGCCGACGGGGGCAAGCGAGAGTGCGCGGGACTTTTGCCACGGTCTGCTAGAGGCCGATGACCCGGAGCTCGCGGAGGCCGAGGCGACCTCCGGTCTGCGGCGAGTGGACGGCGGTGACGAGCGCTGTCCGCCCCCCGCCCAGAGCGCTGACGAGAAACCCGCAGGTCTTCGAGGTGTCGGTCAACGGGTCGTAGCCCCGCAATCGGTTGCGATCCCTGAACACCTTGAGGAGCTGGGGGAGACGCGCCGCGCTCCTCCAGCCGAGCCAGAAGGCGAGGTTCTCCGGAGCCGCGGCGCCGATGTGAAGGATGGCCGCGTCGAAGAGGCCGACGGCGAGGGAGTCGTAGCACATCGTCTTGCGCCGAAACGTCGGCGGGCGCGACTCCGGCCAGGCGATGGCTCGCTCGGTCTGCCTCTCGGGGTGGACAAAGAGGGTGAGCGCCGCGGCGAAGAGGCACCTGACCGCCTCCACCCGCGGCAGCTCGGAGGTCAGCGCGAAGTGGGCCCACGCGTGATCGGAGATCGTCGGGCCGCCGGGGAGCCCGGTGCCGTGGGTCATCTGCGTGACCGAGGCGAGCGCCTTGAAGATCGGCTCCGCCGGCCCCCGCAAGAGCGCCCGCAGGGCGTCGGGATCGGCGTGCAGGGGCTCGTAGTCGTCCGCGTCGTCGGCGGGGAAGAGCGCCCGCAGCGGGACGTAGACCGTCTCGCCGAGATCGTCGTCGACCTCCGCCAGCGTCGGCCCGTACCACCAATCGCGCCGCGGCTCCGGGAGGTCGACGAGGTCGCGCACGATCCCTCGGATCAGCGATCCGCCGCGGCGGCCGTCCACGTAGAGAACGCGCTGACCGACGAGCCGGGTCGGGTCTAGGAGGACCCGCTCGCGGAGCAGGGAGTCCAGGCTTCGCGGCTCCTCCTCCAGGCGATGATCGATCGACGCCCAGCTCGACAGCACCCGCCCCAGGTAGCGAGAGAGCGTCAGCGCCCCCGGAGGATCGACGTCGGCGAGGCTGTCCGACGCCACGTCGATCCAGGGATCGACCACCGCGTCGCCGAAGTAGAGAACCGCGTCTTGGCACTCGCTGAAGCTGTCGAAGGGGACCGCGCGGTCGAGGTGTTCGTAGCCATCGCCCATGTCGCCCATCGACCCCACCGTGTCGCGATCCAGCAGCTCTGCGACCGTCGGCAGGTCGAGCATCCCCGTGACAACGCCTCGCTCGTCGCAGAGCCGCCGCCACGGGCCGTCAAAGCGGAGCTGATCGTCGCGGGCGGGGTCGTACATCTCGTCGCCGGTGTCGACCCACCGAAGCTGCACCCCGTCCGCCTGTCGGTACAACGCGGCCAGCGCGGCGGGGAGCGGCTGCTCCCATCGCTCCGCCAGCGCAGCCATCGCTGCGTCCGCCGCCCCCGGCCCGATCCACAGGTGCGTGACCCGAACGCGGGGATGGGACATCAAGCCGTCGACGACGGCCTTGAAGCGGTGGAGGAAGTCCTCGAGCATGGCGCACCACAGCCGGGTCGGGGCACGCTAGAGCGTGCAGATCGGCGCGGGGTCGTCCGAGCACTTCTCGGGACATGTACCTTTGACCAGGTTGCCGTCGACGCAGAGCTGGAGCAGCTGACTCCGGTTCTTGACCGTGCACAGCTCGTCGTTCCCGTCGCAGTCGGCGACCCCGTTGCCCTCGACGCAGAGGCAGCCCCAGGCGATACCGCTGCCGTTACCGCTGCAGCCGATCGCTTCACCTTGGGTGAAGCCGTAGAAGTCCTCCGCGCAGATCGCATCGCAGAGGCCGGCCGCGTCTTCGGTCCAAATGTCGCCGACGCAGCGCAGGAGGGTGCCGATCTCGCCCGGCCCCGGCGTCTCGCAGACCGGCTCATCATCGCCCTCGCAGGGCATTCCCTCCAGCGTCTCACCGCCGGTCGTCGTCATCCCCTCGGTCGTCGACCCCGTCGTCGTCGTCCCCTCGGTCGTCGTCCCCTCGGTCGTCGTCCCCTCGGTCGTCGTCCCTGCGGTCGTCGTCCCCTCGGTCGTCGTCCCCTCGGTCGTCGTCCCCTCGGTCGTCGTCCCCTCGGTCGTCGTCCCCTCGGTCGTCGTCCCCTCGGTCGCCGTCCCCTCGGTCGCCGTCCCCGTGTCCGTCCCCCCGCTGGTGCCGCCGAAGGGCTCGCACCCCTCCGCGCTGAGGTCGACGGACTCGCCGAGCGCGGGCAGCTTGACGTTCGGCCAGAGGACGACGTGATCGCTGGCCGCGAGCGAGCCGGCGTTGGTCTCGGCGAACCAGCCGATCGTCACCGTCGCGCTGATGGCCCCCGCCGGCGGCACATAGCCGACGGTCGCGTAGCCGTCGTCGAAGATCGACGGCTCCGGGATCGCGAAGGACTCGGACTTCGGCTCGCCGAGCGCGGCTCCGTCGGCGTCAAAGGCCTCGACCCGGACCCGGACCGACCGCGGGAAGCCGTCGATGTCACAGGGCTGGAGGCGGAGCTCGACCCGGTCCTCGCCACCGCCGCAGGCGGCGACAGGGAGCGTCAAGAGCGACACGATCGCCGACAGCAGCGCCAGCCGTCCCCTCGTCCCCCGCGTAGGTGTGCTCCGTGCCATCGCCGCCGCAGATCCTAGCAGAAAGCGCGCGAGCGATCCCACCGCAGGGACGACGGTCGAGAGCCGAGAAGCTCGGCTCCCGGGCTCTACCGCGAGCCTTCGCCGAGCCGAGGGCGCCGACGGCCGAAGACGGCCGAAGACGGCCGAAGACGGCCGAAGACGGCCGACGCGGGCTGGAAGCGCCCGGGGCTCTCGCCGCGGCCTCCCAAGGTCGAAAGACGCGCCTCCGCCGGTACCGTCGGCCGACCCACGAGAGCTAGAGGAGCGGGTCGGCGCTCGCCAGGAGCTGCGGGACCAGCGAATCGAGCGCGCCCAGGAGCTGGGCGACCAGCTCCCCCTCGGTGCAGAGGTCGCAGCGCAGGTCGACGTGCTCGCTCGGGTAGCCGCGGGCGCCCTGTTCTACGCTGATCGAGCTCTGGTAGCCGATCGAGCTCCCGCGCAGCGGGGTCACGGTGATCGCGACCACGGAGTCCCAGGCGCCGCCGTCCGGGACGATCGACGCCCGCCGGAGGAGGTCGGTCGCCCGACCCCGGAGCTGGCGGGCCACCGCGGGCCCCGCCCCCGCCTCCCGGAGCTGCGTCGTGTCGATCGCGAGGCTCGTCCGGGCGCCGCCGACTTCTGCCCGGGCGCAGGTCAGGCCCGCGCTGACCGTCGCCGGGGCATACCCCGTAGAGGTGGTTGCGATCACAGAGGCGAGCAGGGAAGCGAGCATGGGGGACTCCTAGGCGGCGGATCCCAGAGAACACCCGCGACCTGTGGATCGCAAAAAATCGGGGATCCTCGGGCGAGAGGCGCGGAGCCAACCAAACTCGACCCTGGTATCCTCGCCCGCCCCCGCACTCGCCCCGCGTTCGCCGCCGCCCGCCTCTACCGCTCCGCTCGCTCCCCCGGCAAGGCCGCGAAACCAGACCCGTACGCCCCTCGATCGAACGGAGAACGATGTCCGCCCGCGAACTCGTCGTCCTCGGCACCGCCAGCCAGGTCCCCACCCGCTACCGCAACCACAACGGCTACCTGCTGCGCTGGGACGCCGAGGGCATCCTCTTCGACCCCGGCGAGGGGACCCAGCGGCAGATGATCAACGCCGAGGTCACGGCGTCGATGATCACCCAGATCTGCATCACCCACTTCCACGGCGACCACTGCCTGGGCTTTGCCAGCATGGTCCAGCGGATCTCCCTCGACCGGGTGCCCCAGACCGTCCACGTCTACTACCCGGGCTCCGGCCAGGTCTACTACGACCGCCTGCGACGGGCGTCGATCTTCCACGACGTCAGCCACATCGCCCCCCACCCGATCCGCGAGGCCGGGGTCATCGCCGAGAACAAGGCCTTCACCCTCCGCACCCTGCCGCTCGACCACGGCGTCGACGCCTGGGGCTACCGCCTGGACGAGCCCGACTCGCGGACCATGCTCCCCGACAAGCTCGCCGAGGCCGGCGTCCGCGGCCCGGCCGTCGGCGCCCTCCTCCGCGAAGGCTCGATCGAGCTCGACGGCCGCAAGGTTCTCCTCGAGGATGTCAGCGTCGCCCGGCCGGGGCAGTCCGTCGCCTTTGTCATGGACACCCGCCTCTGCGACAACGCCTACGAGCTGGCAAAAGACGTCGACCTCCTGATCTGCGAGTCGACCTATCTCCACCAGGACGTCGACAAGGCCCGCTCGAACGGCCACATGACCGCCCGCCAGGCGGCGATGGTCGCCCGCGACGCAGGCGCGCGAAAGCTGGTCCTCACCCACTTCTCCCAGCGCTACCAGTCGACCAAGCCCTTCCTCGCCGAGGCGAAGGTGCTCCACGAGGATGTCGTCGCCGCCCGCGACGGCGACGTCGTACCGGTGCCCAAGCGCCGCCCGGTCGGCTAGCAGCCCCACGCCCTTCGGAGCATCTTCGAGGACGCCGCGGCCTGACCGGCGCAGACCCTTGACGGCCCCTCGCTTGACCCTCGAGGAGTCCTCGATGAGCACCCCCGACGCGATCCTCCCGACCTACGAAGAGAAGGCCGCCGCCTACGCCCGACGGCGAGCGCACAGGCAGGGGCCGCTCCTCGAGCGGGCCTGGCTCGACCGCCTCATCGGCCAGCCTCACCACGGCACCGCGTCCGGCATCTCGTCTGGTACCGCGTCCAGCACCGCAAGCGAGAGCGTGTCCGGCACCGCGAACGACACCGCGTCTGGCACCGGGTCCGGCACCGCAAACGAGGCTGCGTTCGACACCGCGTCCGCCCCGGAGCCGGGCCCGCTGCACAGGCCGCCGCTCCGGGTGCTCGACCTCGGCTGCGGCCCCGGCGTCCCGATCGCAGCCTACCTGCTCTCGCGGGGCTGCGAGGTGACGGGGGTCGACGGTGCCGAGGGCATGATCGATCTCTTCTCCAGAAACCTGCCGCAGGCGAAGGCCGTCCGCGCCGACATGCGCGGGCTCGACCTCGGCGCGACCTTCGACGCGCTCCTCGCCTGGGACAGCTTCTTTCACCTCTCGCCCGCGGATCAGGAGGCGATGTTCCCGGTCTTCGCCCGCCACGCGGCCCCCGGCGCGCGCCTGCTCTTCACCTCGGGTCCGGTCGAGGACATCGCCATCGGCGCGGTCGAGGGCGCACCCGTCTATCACTCGAGCCAGGCGCCCGACACCTACCGCCGATGGTTAGCGAAGGCCGGCTTCGCGGTGCTCTCCTTTGTCCCCGAAGATCCAGCCTGCGGGATGCACAGCGTCTGGCTCGCCGAGCGACAGACCTAAGGGGCCGTGGGAAAGGTCCCGCGCACCGGGTCGCTCCTCTCGGCCCCGGCGAAACTTGCGGTGCAGCGCAGTACGGCCGGGCCTCATCGAAGCCAAGAGGGCCAACGGTTGCGGCGCGAGAGCACACAGGCTTTCGCCACGGCTGCAAAGGGGCCGCGGCGAGTCCCGCGTGCCCTCGCGCCGCGGCCTTGGGTGGAGGCCCGGAGGTTCTAGCCCTATCGAGGCCTTGAACCTCCGCACGCAGACCTTCGGAGGAGCCCGAGCCTACTCGCTCGCCCCGAAGAGAACATAGGCCCGGCCGGCGCCCTTGCGGCCGGCGGGGCTGGCACTCTGCTCGGCGTAGACACGATCCGTGGGCTCAAGGCCGCGGATCGAGCCGATCCCGGTCAGGTCCCCCACCTCGGCGCCGCCGACGAGCGGCGGCGTGTCCAGGAGCACACCATCCGCGCTCAGGACCTGCGCCTGGAGATCCGCCTTGCCGTGGAGCAGGTAGGTGCCGCTGGTGGTCCGCACGAGCAGCTCGTCGCGGCCGTCGCCGTTCAGATCGCGGACCGACTCGAGCGCTGGCAAGGGCGGAGAATCCCAGAGCCCATGGGCGATCTGGAGGCCGCCTAGGCTGATCACATAGCCGTGGTCGCCGAACTCCTCCGGCAGGTCTAGGTCCCCGTCGAGACCAGCGCCGAAGACCACGAAGACCTGGAGGTCTGCGCCCTCGTCGTCCGCGGCGATGATCAGATCGCTGAGGCCATCGCCGTCCATGTCGCCGGTCGCCGCCGCGACCAGCTGGCCGAGGTCGTAGAACTCCTCCTTGACCAGGACTTTGCGCGCTGGCGAGTCGACGCTAAACCCTGCTTCACCTGCACGTATGGAGACGAATGAAGAGTCCTGGAAAGGGCCGCCGTACTCCGCGTAGACGAGATCCGCGAAGCCATCGCCGTCGACGTCGGCGGGCCCGAGGACCCGCATGCTGTAGGGATTCCCGAGGAAGACCCCGCCGATCCCCGCGTCGATCTCCGCGAGGTTGACCGGCTCCGGATCCGGCCCGCCGAAGAGGAGCGCGAGATGATCACCAAAGCCGCTGAGCTGCGCGAGCGCGAGGTCACCACGACCATCCCCGTTGATATCGCCGACCCCGTTGATCTGCGCGCCGTAGAGGCCCTGGATGTGCGTGTCGACCCGAAAGCCGCCCTCCCCCGCGACGACGACCGGGAGGTCGACCGGGCTTGGGAGCGCAGGAGCGCCGAAGACCACGTCCGCCAGCGAGGGGACGCCCTGCCTGTCGCAGAGCACAGCGCCGATATCGCCGAGGCCGTCGCCGTTGATGTCACCGACGCCGACGGCCTCTCGGCTCGTCAGGCTGTACTCATCTTCGACGTCCACCCCCCAGTCGAACATGACGCCGGCGTTGGACTCTCCCGCCTCGACGGCCGCGAGATCGACCGGCGTCTCGTCGTCCTTGCCGAAGACGAGGAAGGCGACCGGATGGAGGGGCCGCTCGACGTTGACGAGGAGATCCTCGTACCCGTCGCCGTCGACGTCGGCGATCGGGATCGCGACCATCGAGTCCCCCGCCGCCGCGCCGTCGATGACAAACCCCGGGCCTGCGAGCTCGACCCCGGCGCTGTCCCCCGTCTCCGACGCGCTGCCGGAGCTATCAGGCCCGCCGCCGCAGGCAGACAAGCCCAGCGAGCAGAGGAGCGGCCGGAGGAGTCGATGTTTCCGGCGGCCGTCCATAGGCGCAGGATAGCACTGCGCCCCAGGATCCGCAGAGCCGGGGGCTTCGTCGGACCGACTACTGATTACTGAAAGAAGACGACCCAGCCGTCGCTCGGGTTGCTCCCGCGGGCATAGGCGAGCGCGTGCCGGCAGCCGTTGTAGACCAGCGTCCACGACCAGTCGTGATCGTCGTAGTCGTCCTCGGTGACCTGGACCGTGTCGGCGGCGAGGGTCTCCGGGTCGATCCGCGCGTAGTGGACCCGCGAGGCCCCGCCTGAGGTCTCGTGCCACGACACCGTGAAGCGCTCGCCGTCGAAGACGATCGCCGAGTCGTTGGAGTAGACCGCGTCGTCGCCGAGGTGGAGCAGCTCGCTGACGTCGCCGCCCTTGACCGTGGCGAAGCGGAGGTTGAAGTGATCGTCGTCGTCGTAGTGACCCCAGGCGACGCCGTAGCCCCCGTCGCCCTGGGCGAGCACGCCCCGCGAGAAGCGACCCTCGTCGATCTGGACCCGGCTCGGGGTGCCGTCCACGTCGAGCTCCGCGAGGAAGACCGGGGTCTCGCTCGGGCCGAACTCCGCCCAGACCGCGGCGTAGCCCTCACCGGTCCAGAGGATCGGGCTCCCCCAGTCGGAGATCTGGGTCGAGATCTTGGTCGACGTGCTCGTCAGCAGCTTCTTCGACCCTTCGATCCACTGGCCCTCGGCGCTGACCCGGCCGAAGTAGAGGCGCGAGTGGACGACCCCGGGGATGTTAGGGTTGATGTTGAAGTTCTCGGTGAAGAGCACGCCCCACTCGCCGTCCACCGGGTTCCAGGCGACGGCCAGGGTGCTGTGACCGTGGCCCTCGAGCGGTACGTCTGCCGTCCCCACGACCGTGATGGTGTCGTCCTCCTCGATCTCCGCGACCGCGATCTTCCCCCGCCAGGTGCTCCCGTCCCACTCCTTGAGCACCGCCGCGTAGCCCCCGTCGCCAGCCGCGATCGAGCGCCACAGCTCGGTCGAGACCAGGGAGGGCTCCCCGACCACGGCCCCCTCGAGGTCGAGCACGGCGAGGTGAGTCTCCAGCCCCTCGGCGTAGAGCAGGTGATAGCCCCCCTCGCGGGCGAAGAGCTTGAGCCTGCTCTCAGAGACAGGATCCACGAGCGGCTTCGCGGTCGCGTCGGGGAGGTCGACGCAGAGGGCACCGCCGGTGGTCGTGTCGTCGCCCGTCGTGTCGCCCGTCGTCCCCGTATCGGTCATCCCCGTATCGCCCGTCGTCCCCGTATCGCCCGTCGTCCCCGTCGGGCCACCGGTCGCGTCGGTCGCACCGGTCGTCGCCCCTGTCGTGCTCGCGGTCGGGTCGCCCGTCGTGCTCGCGGTCGGATCACCCGTCGTCGCCCCTGAGTCGGTCGCCGTGCCAGACGCCGTGCTGCCTCCGCTCGCCGACGCGCTCGCCGACGCGCTCGACGTCGAGTCCGTCACGTCCGAGCCGGACGAGCTCGAGCCGCTCGCGGTTCCGTCGTCGCCGGTCACGTCGCCGCCGCAGGCGAGGAAGAGGGTGCTGAGGACACTGAGGGCCTTGAGTGCTCGCAAGTTCGGATCCGCTCCTGGACGGAGGACTACAGCCAAGGACGCGGCCCCGCAAGCCAGAGAGCGACACGCCACGCCACACAGAGACGAGCCCGTGCTCTCACCTACACTCATTGCCAGCATCGAGCCGCCCGACACAGCCCACGTTCATCCAACCAGGAGCTCCTCATTCGCCGTCCAAGGCCCGACAAGCAGCCCAGCGCGTGTCCTCAGCCCACCTCCACAGGAGGCACAACCCCACGGGACGGGCGAGGCCCCACAAGCAGCCCAGCTCGTGCCCTCAGCCCACCTCCACAGGATGCACAACCCCACGGGACGGGCGAGACCCCACAAGCAGGATGCACAACCCCAAGGGACGGACGAGCCCCGACAAGCAGCCCAGCTCGTGCCCTCAGCCCACCTGCACAGGAGGCACAACCCCAGGGGACGGACGAGCCCCCACAAGCAGCCCAGCTCGTGTCCTCAGCCCACCTCCACAGGATGCACAACCCCAGGGGACGGACTAGCCCCGACAAGCAGCCCAGCTCGTGTCCTCAGCCCACCTCCACAGGATGCACAACCCCAGGGGACGGGCGAGGCCCCACAAGCAGGATGAACGACCCCAGGGGACGGACGAGCCCCGACAAGCAGCCCAGCTCGTGTCCTCAGCCCACCTGCACAGGAGGCAGAGCTCCAGGGGACGGGCGAGGGGGGACACCGCGAACGAGTCTAGGACGCGCGTCGACCCCTTGGCACAAGGGGTCGACGCGCGCTCCGACCTGTCTGAGAGAGTGGTGTCCCCCCTT
>JAUHWG010000003.1 GCA_030424595.1 Polyangia bacterium | reverse complement strand
CGCGCCTGGTTGGTGCTGCTCAAGCAGCTCGTCGATGATGTCGTCCTTAATCTTCATGTCGGCTCCTGCCTTCTTGGAGCCTCACTTCAGCCTGTTCGGTCTCGTACACGAAATTTCGTACAGGGCCTCTTGGGCTGCCCTGGCGCCGGCACGACTTTCCGTCGTCGACTCCGGCTGAGCTTGGGCTTCTCCTTCCGTGGCATCGAGGTCGTTGAGAATCTGGCGCTCCAGCGCCAGCGCATCTCTCTGCAAGTGCGTCCTACGGTCGAGAAACCGCCGTATACGCGTCGAACCACGGATGACCTGAACCCGCCAGTACGACTTTCCTCTTCGGACTACTGTAGTCACGCTCATCGGTATCGCTTTCGTCTGCGAAGCCGGGGAGCACTGCATGGGGAGAATCTACCAGATTGCCGCTACGGAGGTGCTGCTCCTCCCCACGACGACCGGACTCTCATCGCCGCCGTGGGACGGCAAGAAGGTCGACGTAGAAGCGAAGTGTCGCTGCGGAGCTGGGCGAGGCATCCTCGATCCCGAGCTGTGCGGGCACGCATCGCGTACCTGGCGCACCGACGGACACCTTCGGTTGCTCGTCAGGAGACGCTAGAGGCGGCCTTGAGTGCCGCGTCGGCATCGCGCAAGGTCCGGACAATCAGTGCCTGAAACTCCTCGGAGGCGGTCCCGAGACCTTTGAGATCAATGCTGCAGCGTGTTTTTTCACTTTGTTCAGTGTAGCTAACCTTCAGCTGACCGCATTCATCGCGAAACGTTGAGGCGACATGGACAAGGCGGGAGTCACGCTTCTCGACCTGGGAGCCGAGGTGAACGAGCATTGCCCCGGTGCGCTTGTGGATGCTCAAGAGGATCTTGCCAGTATCCTTCGGGTAGAGCTGGAAGTAGTTGCCGTTGTTCACCATTTGGAGATAGCGAAGCCTACGACGCTCCGTCGTCAGGAGATTCTGAATGATCGCGCGGGCTGATTGATCCTCGATCTCATTATGGCCCCCGGATTCCGCCTGCTCCCTTTCTTCTTTTCGACTCTCCGATGTCTCAACCGATGTCATCGAGATTCCGGTCGCATGCCGCAAGAGGCCCGCGAGTTCATCGGCAGAGAGTCGAGCATCATGATCGGATGTGTCGAGGCAGTCCCAGAGGTCATCGACGAACCTCTGAAATCTTGGCAAGTCAGGGTGATTCCGCCAGGTGTCCGGTTTCTTGACGACGAACTCGTGCTTCAGGACCTCGACGAGATCGTCAGACTCCTGAACACCGTCGGTGGACAGTTCCCTGAGTTGGATGAGGAGGGCCTCCATCTCGACAGCACTTCTCTGCTGTGCCACGTGAGCTGCGACCCGAGGCCAGCGCATTTGCATGGCCACCAGGGCCATCAACCCTGCGATGTCCTCCGCAGTCTGACTCTCCGATGCTCCTGCATGCAGGCATGAGTGCAGGTCGACTCGATTGAGAAAGCGCTTGATTGAGCGCGGGTTCGTGCCGATTGCGGACTCGATCATGTGTGCAACACTCTTCGGATCCCGCTTTAGACGCGCGTCCGCGACGCGCCGCTTGACGAAGCGATCCACGAGCTGACTAACCTTGTAGGAGTGAGTTGGCATCGAGAACGGAACCTGGATAATCTTATGGAAGAACGCCTCTGCCTTGTCCGTCTCGGAGATGCCGAGTCGGTGGGCGACTCCCCTACGTACAACCTCATAGTCACATGCCAGAACGTAGATACAGCGCGGCACGTCCATGAAATTCTTCATCACCTCCATCAGAGCGACAGCCCTTTCCGGGTGGATCCGGTCGAGGTCATCAACGAAGATAATCGCACGTCCTTTGCCTTTCTTGCCACCTGTAAGTTCAAAAATGAGCTGGGCGAACCCACTTCGGATCGCGGAGAGTTCAGCGCTGCTGTCTCTGCTCTCAGGCGCGAAGAGCTCATTCGAAAGGGTCTTGCCGTCAACTCCTCCAAACGAAGCAATGTTGGTGGCCGCCTCCGTCCCGGCTCTGGCGAGGATCGGGGCAATGCGAGCAATCATTCGGCTAATCTTGAAGAGAACCGACTCATCGGCGCTCTCTTGCATTTTCCGGAGGATGGAGCGCATGAGGAGGAATCCCAGCTCCGAGTCGCGGCCAACTGCTCCGTACTGCCAGGTCTCAAAATCGAAGATGAGGAGATTCTTGAGAGATGCACGCCGAAGAGGGGTATGCATCATCCTCATAAGGCTGGTCTTGCCGGAGCCCCACTCACCCTGGATTCCAACCGTCATCGGGGTCTCGCAATCAAGGACAAAGCGCGCGAGAGCCTCGGCGTATCGATGCATGTCGAGACAGTCATCGTTATGGCCACTTTCTGCTGCCAGAGGAATGTCAGCGCTGCCGTACGGAGTGGTCTTGGCCATGTTGTGATTACCTGTGGGGAGAAACGACGGATGTGGGAGACTGGCACTGAGGCCGACCTGAGCATCGAGCACTGATGCTTGCCTCACTGTTGCTGAAATATACCAAAGTGGATAGGATCGCGAGGAAACGATACAGAGCGCTCTCGTGCGTCCAGAAACGGGGACAACCCGCGCTCAGCCGGCACGGCTAGCGCCCAGGTGCAGACGTGAGCGCGCGCACAGTGCGCACGCATCGACCGCAGAGATCTGCACAAGAACCCACTTCCAAAGCATTCTGTCGCCATGCGCACTGCACGCCGCCCCCCACTGCTCGGTGTAGGGGATGAGGTCTTCCAGCGGAGTCCGATAACTGGAGAGTCATGGTCGCGGGCCGTCGGCGGCGTCGTCTTCCAGCTCCGCCAAAGCCGGGTCGAGTGCGCACAGGGAGAGCAGCTCCTCCGGGCTGAGCTTCGAGATCCCCTCATCGCCGTCATCTCCCTCGGCGAAGAGCTGCTCGACGAGCTTGCGCTCTCGCTGGCCGATGATGGTCGCGACACATGGAGGCGGAGTGCTCGCCGCCGGATGCGACCATTTGTCACGATCCGCGAGAACGCCCAGGGCCTGGTGGTACCGCACCAGCGGCCAGAGTTCGTCGAGGAGCGCCGCGCCAAGGCCATCATCGCTCCATGCCGCGGTACGATCCTCGTCGAGTTCGTGCGCCTCGATGTGCTCGGCGAGCTCAGGAAAGGCCCCCCGTAGCACCTCCATCTTCATATCGCTTACCTCGTCGCACAGCGGCGTGGTCACGCGGACCATGTCCGGACCGAGCTCGCCCCTGAAGTCGGACGTCGGCTCGACCGTGAAGTCCGAGGGGTCGGTCGGAACAGAGTTCTCGGGCTTGCGAGCGCCGATCTTGAACGGGATGTCGAAGTCGATCCACAGCGGCCCCGAGTAGACCTCGAACGTGCAGCCCCCAGGATCGTCATCCTGGTCGAGGATATCGAGCAGGTCGTCTTCGTCGTCAGCCTGCACCAGAGACGCCATCAGGGTCGGCCAGCGGACCAGATAGAGGGGCATAAACGAGCCTTCGCACGTCGACATGCCGAGCGCAAGAGCGAATGAAGGACCTCGCCGCTCTCTGACGTGAGCGGGTCGATACGCGGTCCACGGGTTGCTTCTCCCCTCACCGTGCTCCCAATACTTCAGTCTGCCTCGGGCTTGCTCTGCTTGCTGGCGACCAAGCGCTCGACGAGATCGAGCGCGCCCTGCCGGCTGACGTTGGCCTCGATGAAGTACCGTCGCCCGTCGCTCTCGATCTCGATGGGCCGGATGAAGTCGCGACCGTGGTCGTGTGTGGGCGTCTCTGCGATCAAATAGCGCACGCGCCCGGACTTGTAGGGAACGTCACTCGCGCTGAGGGTTCCGGTCGCGAACAGCGTGGTGATGACCTCACGCAAGAATTGGGGCACACTTGGGGCTTCGACGCGAAGGTCGCCGATGCTCATCGTCAAAGGCGTCCCGCCCGCGCCCTCGTCGTCGCCTGCTCTCCCCTGGATCTGGGCGGGCCAGCCGAGCTTGTCAGCGAGGAGCTTTGCAGCGCTGAGGGCCTGGGCGTAGGTGTAGGCCGTGTTGATGAAGTAGCCCTCGCGCTCGATCATCGAGTCGAAACGCCGGTCGTTGCGGTGATAGGGCTCCTCAGCCAAGAAATAGCGCACGCGGCCAGTTGCGACGGGAGCGATGTCGGCGAGCGGCGCGTTGTGGTCGACGAGGAAGGTAAGCAGCGAGGCGAAGAAGCGGCGGACGGTGGAGCCTTCGATCTTCGTGGCTTCAGCCGCGCCGGGTGCTGTGATCTCGATCATTAGCACCTCGGGAGCCTCGTCGCGCTTGTCCTCGAGGTCGTCTTCGCTGTCCTGCACTCCGCTCTCCAGATGGCCTGGCTCCTCGCCTTCGTCGAAATCTCGACGGGCCGGCTCGATCTCCGGGGAGCTGGCCTCAATGCCAAGATATCCCAGGAGGCGGATCGCCTCCGCCAGGGCCCGGTTGCGGCGCATGTTACCCTCGAACACGACCTCGCCGACCTCTATAGGGGTAGCGAAGGCAGTCCCGTTGGCATGCTCGGGGGTTCGGGCGACTAGATAGCGAGACCTGCCGAGCAACATGGGGAGCAATGCGTCGGTGTCGAGGCCGCGGCCGTTGGCGAACTCCCATACCAGGGTCAGGAGCTCGCGGACGTTGTCCGCGCGTAGCTCATTGTCACCAACATAGAGGACCATGCTCCTCGCATCATCGTCTTCAGCGGCGACATGCGCCCCGGGGTCATCGGTGAAGAGTTCGGCGTAGCCCTCAAGCTCACCTTCCTGGAGGGCGAGGCCGTCATCGGCCAATAGCCTGGCGCATAGCTCGACGAGGCGCCAGACCGGCGCAGGGTAGCCCTTCTTGGATCGCCGCCGCTCGCGAAGCTCGTCGAGCAGCCCCCGGAGCTGCGTGGCGCGACCTGGGTCCTGGACCTTGAAGTAGCCGTTGAGCCGCTCGCTACCAACACCAGTGTTGATCTGACGGACGCGCTCCTGCTGCTCGAGCTCGGCGAGGACAGTGTCGAGATCCGGCTCGGACAACTCGCTCTCGATCCGCAGATCGGCGAAGCTCATGATCGAGTTGTTCTCGATCTGTTCGTGGATGTAGTCTTCTCGGCGCTCGGGCAGCTCCTCTAGAAGTGTCTCGACGCTGGCCTCGTGGTCGGGCCAGGCTGTGCCCAGGACAGCCTGAAGTCGCGTCAGGTTCTGCTGGCGCAGCTCGGGATCGTCGCTTGAGTAGAGGTTGATCACGCCTTGCAGCTCGCTCTCGACCCGACGCCAGTCTCGCTCGGGGAGGGCCAGCTGGCTGATCGTCGGCGCGAGTTTTGTCTGACGCTGGGTGGGCGTGATGAGGCCACGGTCGAGATAGGCGTGCAGGTAGACGCCGGCATACCGCTGGGCGAGTAGGTCCGACGACTCCAGGGCCTTTGGGAAGCGGATGTAACGGACGACCGCCTCAAGCTCGCCGGCATGAGATGTGCGCCGCGATAGAAAGCGCGCGCCCTTGTCCGGCTTGAACGTGGGCCCGAGGCGCAGCGCTGACGTACGCAGCGGAGAACGACCGTCCGCGAGGTCGACCCGCGCGATCGGGGACGCCCGTGGATTGCCGCTGGCCGGCGCTAACACCTCGACGACCTCGTAGTTGGTCAGCAAGGCCTTCATGGGGGGCCAGGTCAGCAGTTCGTCCACGGCGGGCCCGAGATACTCGCAGACAAGCGCGAACATGCGCGGGTTGTTGGGGAACCAGCTATCCTCGTCGAGGTGGGCGTAGCCCTTGTTACGGATCGGCAGGAGGGCCTTGCACAGAGTCACGATGCTGCATTTGCTCTGGCTCGCGCTCGCGGCCAGATGTTGATCGATGTAGCGTGGCAGGTGGGTTGGGGGGATCGAGAAGTCCATGCACCCCTTGCGCACGGCCGCGAACGCTCGGCTCATTTGATTGCAGCGTTCTGGCAGGCGTTGCTCGGTGAGGATCTGGCGCAGCTCGGGCACGCTGGAGTCGAGGTCGAGGTCGGCCGCGGCAAAGATCTCAATTCCAGTGAGCTTGTCACCGAGAGCCAGAGGGCCGCTGACCTCTCGGAGGCGTCGCTCGATCTTCGGCTGGGCGGCGTCGAGCGGCTGGGCGACATAGATGCTGTTGCCGATATTCGCGAGGTAGCCGAGTAGCACGTCGAAAAGTGAGCAGTAGTTGCCGAGGGCCTCCTTGGCGCTGTTCGAGTCGACGATGTTGCGCAACGGAGTGATCAGACGCCGGGGGAAGTCATGGTAGACCTCGGCCGTCTTCGGCAGGGATTGGGAGGCGTTGAAGTTGGTCATCGGCAGCGCATCAGGTGACGAGCAGGTACTTGGTCCCACGAGCGTGCCCCTGTCTGTCGATGATACCGACGTCGAGGGGTTCAGGGGCCCAGGTCGCGAATTTGGCTGGGACGCTTCGCCGGAGCCCCTCGCTCACTCATCTGAATCTGGCCAATATCGCGCAGGGCGGGCACTCCCGCGGCCCCCTGTCCTGCGCACAGGACACCCTTCTGGGCGTCTCCGACCCCGAGCGTCTTCTGCGCGGCTCATTTGCCCCGTTTCCTGCACCGGTGGGCTTCGATCGCATACGATCCAGCCCAGGCCCAAACCGTGAGCAAGATCGACAAGAAGAAGCTCTCCGAGCGCGACATCTGCACGAAGTTCATCACGCCCGCGCTGGTCAGGTCGGGCTGGGACAAGGACACGGACATCCGTGAGGAGGTCAGCTTCACGGATGGTCGGGTGGTCGCTCGCGGCAAGAGCCACTCGCGGGGCAAGCAGAAGCGGGCCGACTACATCCTCAACCACCAGAACATCCGCCTGGCGATCGTCGAGGCCAAGAAGAACACGCTCTCGGTCGGTCATGGGATGCAGCAGGCGATCGAGTACGCGGAGATCCTCCAGGTCCCGTTTGTCTTTACGTCGAATGGCGATGGGTTCATGTTCCACGACCGGACGGCTACCAAGGCGCCGATCGAGCGCGAGCTCAGCCTCGATGAGTTTCCGTCGCCCGAGGTGCTGCTGCGCAAGTACCAGGAGCACGTGGGCCTGAGCGCGGAGGGCCTGGCCCTGGTCACCCAGGACTACTACACCGACACCTCGGGGCTAGAGCCGCGTTACTACCAGATCAACGCGATCAACCGGGCGCTTGAGGCGATCGCCAAGGGGCAAGACCGGCTCTTGCTGGTCATGGCGACCGGCACAGGCAAGACCTACACTGCCTTTCAGATCATCTGGCGGCTGTGGAAGGCGGGGGCGAAGAAGCGGATCCTCTTCCTGGCCGATCGCAACGTGCTGGTCGACCAGGCCAAGCGCGGCGACTTCAAGCCCTTCGGCGGGGCGATGACCAAGATCTCGAACCGGACGGTCGACAAGTCCTACGAGGTCTATCTCGCGCTCTATCAGGCGGTCACGGGGACGGAGGAGCAGCAGAACATCTTCCGCGACTTCTCGCCGGACTTCTTCGATCTGGTCGTGATCGACGAGTGCCACCGCGGCAGCGCCTCCGAGGCCTCCGCGTGGCGGCAGATCCTCGACTACTTCTCGTCGGCGACCCACATCGGCCTGACGGCGACGCCGAAGGAGACCAAGGACGTCTCGAACATCGAGTACTTCGGCGAGCCGATCTACACGTACTCGCTGCGGCAGGGCATCGACGACGGCTTTCTCGCGCCCTACAAGGTGGTCCGGATCGACCTCGACAAGGACCTCGGCTGGCGCCCGGAGAAGGGCCAGGTCGACAAGCACGGGCAGGAGATCGAGGACCGCGTCTACAACCTCCGGGACATGGACAAGACGCTCGTCCTCGAGGAGCGGACGAAGCTCGTCGCGAAGACGATCACGGAGTACCTGCGCGGGACCAACCGCCACGATAAGACGATCGTCTTCTGCGACAACATCGACCATGCCGAGCGGATGCGCAGCGCGCTGGTCAACGAGAACGCGGACATTTGCGCCCAGAACTCGCGCTTTGTCGTCCGGATCACCGGCGACTCGCCCGAGGGCAAGCTCGAGCTCGACAACTTCACCAACGTCGAGTCCGCCTATCCCGTGATCGCGACTACGTCGAAGCTGCTGACGACGGGGGTCAACGCCCGGACCGTGAAGCTGATCGTCCTCGACCAGCGGATCGGCTCGATGACCGAGTTCAAGCAGATCATCGGCCGCGGAACGCGCATCTACCATGACGAGGGCAACGAGGTCTGCCCGGACAAGCACTCGTTCACGATCATGGACTTCAAGCGGGCGACCGAGCTCTTCGCGGACGAGGACTTCGACGGGCCGCCCGAGCAGATCTACGAGCCCAAGCCCGGTGAGTCTCCTGTGCCGCCGGAGGACGTCGAGGGCGAGGAGGGCGAGGGGAGTGGCGACGAGGGCGAGGGCGAGGAGGACGACACCGAGGCTCCCGCGGGGACTGCACCTTCGCAGGGCCACGTCGGCACCGATCACCTCGGCCAAGGCGACGACAAGCCGCGCAGGTACGTCGTCGCGGGCGTGCCGGTCTTCATCGCCTCGGAGCGGATCCAGTACTACGACGGCGAGGGCAAGCTCGTCACCGAGTCGCTGAAGGACTACACGAGCCAACGGGTCAAGGCGTCCTACAACACGCTCGGCCAGTTCCTCCAGGAGTGGTCCGACGCTGACAAGAAGGCCGCGATCATCCGCGGGCTGGAGGAGGAGGGCGTTGTCTTCCAGGCGCTCGCCGATGAGGTCGGCAAGGACATCGGCCCCTTCGACCTGATCTGTCACATCGTCTTCGGTCAGCCGCCCCTGACGCGCCGAGAGCGCGCGGCGAAGGTCCGCAAGAAGAAGGACTACTTCTCCAAGTACGGGGATCAGGCCCGGGCGGTCCTCGACGCCCTCCTCGACAAGTACTCGGACGGCGGCCTCGACGACATCGAGAGCCTGGCGGTGCTCAAGGTCCAGCCGATCTCGGACCTCGGGTCGATGATGGAGATCGTCGGGGATTTCGGTGGTAGAGATGCATACCTTCAGGCCGTCCGCGAGCTTGAGTCTGCGATCTACTCCCCCTGAGACCCCCGCCCTCCATGTCGCTCAGCGCAACGATCAAGTCCATCCAAGACATCCTCCGCAAGGACGCCGGCGTCAGCGGCGACGCCCAGCGGATAAGCCAGCTGTGCTGGATGCTCTTCCTGAAGATCTTCGACGCCCAGGAGGCCGAGGCCGAGCTCGAAGACGAGACCTACAAGTCGCCGATCGCGAAGGAGTACCGCTGGCGGGAGTGGGCCAAGGACCCCGAGGGGATCACCGGCGATGCCCTCCTGGAGCACGTCGAGGCGCTCTTCAAGAGCCTGAAGGAGCTGTCGGTAGGCCCCAAGTCGAACCCGCGGGCCGCCGTCGTCCGCAGCGTCTTTGAGGACGCGTACAACTACCAGAAGTCGGGCCATCTGCTGCGGCAGGTGATCAACAAGCTCAACGAGATCAACTTCAACCGGCGCGCCGACATCCACCAGTTCGGCGGGATCTACGAGAAGATCCTCAGCGACCTGCGCGGGGCCGGCAACGCGGGCGAGTACTACACGCCGCGCGGCGTGACCCAGTTCATCGTCGACATGGTCGACCCCAAGCTCGGCGAGAAGGTGCTCGACCCCGCCTGCGGCACCGGCGGCTTTCTGACCTCGGCGATCGAGCATGTCCGGGCCAAGCAGGTCAAGACCGCCAAGCAGCGGGCCAAGCTCCAGCGGCAGATCTACGGCGTCGAGAAGAAGCCGATGCCGCACCTCCTCTGCGTGACCAACATGCTCCTCCACGGCATCGAGGTCCCCGACCAGATCCGCCACGGCAACACGCTGAGCCGGCCGCTGAACGACTACACCAGCAAGGATCGCGTCGACGTGATCATCACCAACCCGCCCTTCGGCGGGACGGAGGAGGACGGGATCGAGAGCGGCTTCCCGGCCGCGTTCCAGACCCGCGAGACGGCCGACCTCTTCCTGGTGCTGATCATCCACCTGCTGAAGAAGGGCGGCCGCGGGGCGGTCGTCCTCCCCGACGGTACGCTCTTCGGCGACGGCGTGAAGGCGCGGGTGAAGCAGCACCTGCTGGAGGAGTGCAACCTGCACACCATCGTCCGCATGCCGAAGGGCGTGTTCGCGCCCTACACCAGCATCAAGACCAACCTGCTCTTCTTCACGAAGGGCGAGCCCACCGAGGAGGTGTGGTTCTACGAGCACCCCTACCCGGAGGGCTACAAGAGCTACTCCAAGACCAAGCCGCTGCGGATCGAGGAGTTCGCCCCGGAGAAGGCCTGGTGGAACAAGCGCGTCGAGAATGAGCACGCCTGGCGGGTGCCCATCGAGGACGTGGTCGCGAACGGCTACAACCTCGACATCAAGAACCCGCACGAGGAGGAGGCGGAGAACCTGGACCCGGACGTGCTGATCGCCCAGTACCAGAAGCTCGCGAAGCAGGTCGAGGCGGCACAGAACAAGCTGCGGGATGAGCTCGGGGCTGCGTTGGCGGGAGGTCGCAAGTGACGCCTGAGCAGTTCTTAGAGAGTTTTGGTGCGGTCTCCGGATATCCAGATGGGATCAAGAAGCTGCGGCAATTGGTTCTCTCCTTGGCGATACAGGGTAAGCTGACAACCTCCCGTCCATCTGATGGGACTGTTGATGAGATGCTTGCCACACTCGCATCGAAAGAGACCAGGCTGGCAGAAACGAGTGGAAAACGCCGAAAGAAGAGGAGGACCTCAAAGGGGGACAGCCTCGTACCCGCCCCACCATTCACAGCCCCCCGCGGCTGGCAGTGGCTGCCACTTGGCAGTGTCTCGATTTGCCGAGACGGGGAGCGAATTCCCGTTTCCAGAGCCGAGAGGCAGAACAGGGAGGGGGACTACGACTACTACGGGGCGTCTGGAGTTATCGATACGATAGATGATTTTCTCTTCTGCGAGCCACTCTTGCTGGTCGGTGAAGACGGAGCGAATCTCGTCATGCGCTCCAAGCCTATCGCATTTATCGCGCGGGGAAAGTACTGGGTCAACAATCATGCCCATGTGCTTGATGGCGCCTGCGAGGATGCGTTGCGATACTTGGAGATTTACATCAACGGCATCGATCTGAAGCCGTTCGTTACCGGCACAGCTCAGCCAAAGATGAACCAGGCGAAGATGAACAGCATACCGGTTGCTGTCCCGCCCCTCGCCGAGCAGAAGCGCATCGTCGCCAAGGTCGATCATTTGATGGCCATGCTCGACGACCTTGAGCAGCGCCAGGAGAAGAAACGAAGCGCCGCCATCCACGTCAGCAAGGCATCCCTCGACAGCCTCGTGAACGCCGAAGACCCCGACCAGCTCGCCCGCGCCTGGGAGCGCGTTTCGAAGAACTTTGGGGTTGTGGCGGGGGCGGGACACCCTGTGCAAATTCGGGACACGATCCGCTCCCTTGCAGTCCGCGGGATTTTGACGCGGCGAGAGCTTGGAGATGAGTCTGTGGATGACTTGCTTCGCAAGACTGCTGCACGACAGTCGAGTCTAAAGGCACGACTCAAGTCAGCCCCCAAAGGGGATGAGCACGGGAATGCCTTTCATATCCCACCATCCTGGCGACATGTTTCCTTCCGAGATATGATTCTTAGTCTCAATTACGGAACGTCGAAGAAGTGCAGTCCCGAAATCGGCGAAACGCCCGTCCTGCGAATTCCTAACGTCACTGGAGGAAGGATTGACCTCTCGGACTTAAAGTACGCGGACTTCTCACCTTCGGAGCGGGCGAAGTGGTCACTGCAGGCTGGGGACTTACTGCTCGTACGGACGAACGGGAGTGCGTCGCTAGTTGGCCTCCCGGCTCTCGTCCCTGAGTCAGCGGAGCACTGCTTGTATGCGGGATACCTTGTCAGAGTTCGCCTCGGTCAATGCGCGAATCCAAGCTTCGTCTGCATCGCCCTGCAGACAGTAGGTGTACGAAGACAGATCGAGGGTCCAATACGGACTACTACGGGCGTCAAGAACATCAACAGCAGCGAGATCGCTGGGCTTCGCTTCCCACTACCTCCACTTCAAGAGCAACAACGAGTGGTCAGTATCGTTAGCAACCTGATGGGACTTGTGGATCAGCTTGAAAACTGCTCTAGCCGGCTCCAGCAAGCCACCTCCAAGCTCGCCATCGCCGCAACCCGAGCGAGCTGACGCCGTGCACCACGCCATCCTCCACGGCAAGGTCTCCTCCAAGCTCAGAGACCAAGAAGACGTCCTGACCTCGTGCGTCTTCGGGCTTCTCGACACTCTCCCGGCTACGCTCGGCCTCGCCCCGTGGCTGCGGGAGGCGAGGACCCTCAGCGGTGCTGTGCTCAAGGTCGACGCCGACGCGCTCGACACCGCAGGGCCGGTCTTCTGGCCTTCGTACCCGCTCGGGGACGAGCGAGTCGAGCCTGACGTCCTCTTTGACCTTGGCGACTCCGCGATCCTCATCGAGGCCAAGTACGGCGCCAGCCCGTCGGGGTGGCCCTCGGCGGACGAAGGGCCCCTCGCGGGGCAGCTCGGCCGGCAATGGCGGGCGGCGAGCGCTCCGGGGCGGAGCTTGGAGCTCGTCTACCTCACGGCGGGCTGGACCATGCCCTCCGCGGAGATGGAGGCGATGATCGCCGAGGTCGAACGGATGACCGAGGACCGACGCTTCCGCGATCACCTCTACTGGCTCTCATGGCGATGCCTGCCCCAGGCGCTCGCCAAGGAGGCGCAAACGCCTCGGCGAGCGCGGGCCCTGGCGAGCCTGCGCAGGCACATCGCCCGAGCGGGGCTCGACACGTTCACCGGCGTCCGGCCTCCGCGTCCAGTTGAGCCCGTAGCCTGGAGATTCCGAGCATGAACGACTGGAAGAAGGTCTTCGACGCCATCGACGCCATCCACGCGGATGTCAGCAAGCTCCTCGTCGAGGCCGACAAGATGCTGGCCATCGAGGGCTACAAGCCGATCTTCCGGAACAATGTCGGCGGTGAAGGGAGCAAGCACGTGGACTGGCCGAGCTGGTGGATCCCCGGCTGGTTTAGCCGCCACTATCGCCTGGCGAAAGATCTGAGCCGCCCCAAGGTCTTTGTCGCGGTGCTGCTGCGCGATCGAGCAAGCGATGACCTTCGTGGACTGGATGAGCCTGTCGTCACCGCAGGTATTCTTCAAACCGCCACGCAAGCCCACTGGACCGCCAAGGCCTGGGCCTGGACGAAGCGCCGGGACACCAACGGCGAGTGGGAGCTGTGCAACTTCTCAGAGAAGAGCGGTGGCGGTAGCGCTGACGTCTTCGCGCTTCCCCTCGCCTCGATCACCAGCGCGAGCCTGCTGGAGAAGCTGGTGATTCGGCCGCTCGTTGAGCGGGCTGCTGAGCTGTCCTGCTGAGGGCTCTCTCCCCTGCTGCATGGGGGGTGGTCGAGCGAGGCTCGCTCGTCGGCGCGCTCGCGACCGCACTCACCGGTCTTCGCCGGCACCTTGGCGGCCGCGGTCCTACGTGCGAAACTGCAACACAGTGAAGGATTCCGGTCATGCTCTTCGGGCTCAACTCGACGCAGATGGGTATGTACATGTCGCGGACGTGTCTCAGGCGGCATTGGTGGATCTCTTGGAGGCGATCGGTCGGCCGATCCATGTCGAGGAGGTGAGGAGCTCCGCAGGGGCGATGTCGTTGGTCCGCTCCCGCTCAGGAATCCCCTGGCACACGGATCACCACCGCGCGCGCTGGATCCTCTGGCATTGCCTCGAGCAGGCCGATGAGGGGGGCGAGACGTTGCTTGTGGATGGCCATGCAGCGCTGAGGACCCTCAGCGCCCACCACAACATGGCTCTGCGACGCGTCACGCTCTTCGAGCACTCGATCTTTCGCGGCGATGCGCTACACCACCCGATGCTCACCGTGGACGAGACTGGGCGCCCTCAGCTCTATTTCTCGCTCTGGCTCGCGGACGAGGCGCTCGCCGGTGTCGAGCGTGAGGCCTTTGACGCGTTCTGCACGAGCCTGGAGGTACTCGTTCCCCTCCGTCTGCGGCTGAGCGCCGGCGACGTCCTCGTCATCGACAACACCCGGATGCTACACGCACGGACCTCGATCCGAGGTGAGCGAGTCCGGCATCTCCGGCGTTACTGGCTCGCGCCCTGAAAGGCCTCGTTCTTCGACTTACAGGCGTGCCAGCAGCGGCTCTGGCAATCGTGCCAGCATTTCTGGACGCCATCAGCATGTCGGCTGTTGTACTCGGCCTCGCGCAGGAGATAGGGCTCGCCGTATTCACGCATCCATAGCTCTGAGGTGCGCTCGAAGGTCGCCTGGAGCGCGGGAACTTCGTCTTCGCTCTTGCCGAATCCGCCATCGTGGTCGAGGATTCGACCGAAGAGCCGCATGCAGTCCTCGTAGTAGGATCGTGGCTGGAGCATGTGAAGGTGCCACATCTCGTCGATATCGCGGGTCGGCGCTAGCGCTTGGCCATTAAACTTCGCAGCCAAACCGAGGAACCTCAGGTAGCGCAAGCGAGCACGCTCGACCTTGTCGGCGGGCCAATCCGCGGGGAAGGAGTCGGAGCGTCGAGCAGCCTCGATGAGATCGGCAGAGATCGTGGGGAGCATAGAGCCTCGTTCGGTGGGGAGCGGGGCGGCGATCATACGACCTAGATCACCGAAGTTCCAAGAGGCCTAGACAGAGGGAAGGCGCCCGAGGCGCCGTCCGGGCTCACCGCAAGCCTCGAGGGCCACGATCAGCTCGTCATCAGTATCGGGGCGAAGATGCGCGTAGCGCTCGGTGGTGGTCACGCTCGAGTGACCAAGCCACTTCTGCACGATCTGCGGCGGCACGCGCCGCATGTAGCAGTGCGAAGCGAAAGTGTGCCTCAGCATGTGGGGGTGGACATGCTTGCTCAGGTCAGCGGCCCTCGCCGCATGCTTGACGGCCCGGTAGAGTTCATCGAAATGGCGGTGTCCGCCCCCCTCCGCGGGGAAGACGAGCTCGTTGGGGTCCCCGCGGGCCCCGCGTAGCGCGTCGGCCAGCAAGGGCGTGAGCGGTACTGTCCGTGCCCGTCGCCCCTTCGGCTCTTTGATCGTCAGGCTACCGTCCCTTTCCTTTCTCAGAGATCGCACAACGCGGATCCCCGGATGCTCGGGGTCGAGGCGGAGGTCTTTCCAGCGAAGCTCGATGAGCTCGCCTCTTCGCAGTCCCGTCCGGATCGCGGTCCAGACCAGCAACCGCCACTCCGGGTCGGCCGCGGCGATGAGCGCGTCGGCCTCAGCGAAGTCGAGGAACTCCGGGTCTCTCTTCGCGACCCGCTCGAAGACGATCCTCGGTACACGATCGAGCAGTTCGTAGTCACAGGCCAGGTTGAGGACAGATCTGAGAGTGCCGAGGATGTTGTTGATCGTCTTTGGAGACCTCGGCCCGCCCTTGCGCCGGGCCGAACGCGGAGCGTCCTTGCGATTCTTCTGGCGACGAGAGGTCGCCGGCCCACCATCCTGCACGCGGAGGCTGATCCGAAACTCGTCGATCCTCCTCCGATTGATCTCCTTGAGCGTGAGAGCCCCGAAGGCCGGGAGCAAGTGCAGCCTGACGTTGCGGACCTTGTTACGGTGGTCGGACTTGGTCGGGTCCTGGAGCGCAAGATAGCGCTCAGCGAAGATGTCGAACCGAGCGAGGTCCTGAGGCGTCTCGGGAGCTGTGGGCGTTGAGTGCCTGTCTCCAACACCAGATAGCATGGCTGAGCTCGGGTTCACGGCCGTAGTCGTCCGATTCCGCGGAACACTGCATATGGCTGTGCTCCCGGCAGCCTCAGTCTCCCCCCGGCCACCACTCCCCTGCCCCACCTGCGCCTCTCTCTCCTGGGCTTCGAGCTCAGCGAGAATTTGTCGCTCGATCGCCAGCGCATCTCTCTGCAAGTAGGTCTTGCGATCCAGAAATCGGCGGATTCGTGTCTGACCGCGGATGACCTGAACCCGCCAGTACGACTTTCCTCTTCGATCGACCCTTCTCACGCTCATCGGTGACCCCTTCGTACTCGGGGCCGGCTTGCGCTCGATGCAAGCCACTCAAGCAGAAGATCGCGACGGAACCGCCACTCCTTCCCAACCTTGCGCGCGCCGGGCAGTTCGCCACGAGCAGCGAGGCTGTAGACGGTGTTGCGCGAGAGCCGAAGGAGCTGTCGAGCCTCTTCAAAGCGGAGCAGCAGATGGCGTTGTTCGGCAGGAGGCTGCGCCTCCGTAGGAGCACTACAGGTACCTGCGAGGGCCGAATTTACATCCGCGCAGCCTTGAGCTCTCTCGCAGCAGGCTGAACCGAGCGGGACTCCATCCGTCATCGTGCCCCTCGTCGGTCGCGGGTCCCTAGCTCAGATTTCCCAATCAGTGTTTCGAGATACTCCCCCATACCCATCCTCCTTGCCGTCACAGTGCGGCGCGCGACCTATCAAGTACCGAGCTTCGCCGGGCCGTTGACGATCCTGTAGACGCACGCGCCTACAAGGGCGGTCGCGGCAACACCGACGCCCGCCTTCCACCACGGAAAGCCCGAGTCGTCCTCAGGCTCAAACACATCGTCCACCGCGTCGCTCACGGCGTCGACTCCATCGGCGACGGTCGCGGCTGCCTTGGCAAGGGTGCTCGCCTCATCTCGCCAATCGCCGAGTTCGCCGGCGGGCTTGTTCTTCAGGTCGTACGTGCCGATGAGGTGCGTGATCGGGGCAGCCCACCAGGCCGAGACGGTGCTCTCCGGGGGCCAGGCCTCGAAGATGTCCCTGAACGCAGGTAGCTTCTCAGCAGCGCCGACGCATGCGTCCTCGGCCCCGCCTTCTTGGATGCACTCCTCGTAGGCCTGGCGGCGCTTCTTGGCGGCTCCGGGTAGCTTCATCATCTCCAGGAACCGGCCGCGGCCCTGCACGCTCGCGTACTTGAAGACCTTGTTGAGCCTAACGATGGCCTCTGTACGAAGCTGGGGATCGGATCTGTCGGCTGTCTTGAGCTTCGCGACGAAGGCGCGGGCCTCGTCGTAGAGCTCTGTGCGGGTCTTGTCCGTGTCTTTCATCGCCGGCCTCTCCCCTTGCGCGCGCGTCCTGTCTTGCGCTTGCGTTGCGTCTTGCGCCCAGGTGCCGTCTTGTGGGCCCCCTGGAGCTGTTTCGAGGACTCGATGCCCTGGATCAGGCAAACCATCACGCCGAGCTCGTTCGCGTGCGCTGGCGAGAAGTCGATGCCGCTGCGATCGGCGCGGACACAGGCCCTCTGAAGGAGCGTCCGGGCGTTGAGAGGGTCGCCGGTCGCGAGCAGAACCATGCCGCGAACACGTGCAGATGAGAGGTAGTTGAAGAGGTTGACCGCGGTCGGGGCCGACTTGAGGATCGTGGACGCCGCAGAGAGGGCCTGTTTGGACACCTGGAGGGCGCGCTGACAGTCACGAAGGCCGAGGGAGGACTCTGCGAGCCCGCGCCGGATCGTTACGAGAGCGAGCTCTCCTTCGGGGCCGAACTCGGAGGTCTTGGCCTCCAACGTCTCGAAGAGCGCCCGCGCCTCGACGTGGTCCCCCCGCCGGAGGGCCGCGTCAGCTCGACCGAGCGGGTCCGCTGGGAGCAGCTTGCTCTCGGGAGTATGAGCCTGACTCGGTCGCGCATGGTCACGGCGGGATGAGGAGGCTGCTCCGGCAAATTCCTGGGGGCCGTCCACCTCCGTGGCTGGCGCGGCTGCATCGTCACGCGCCTCCACGGTGGCCGGCGCGGCTCCATCGTCACGCACCTCCTCCGGTGCTTGTGCGTCTGGGATCGACTCCTCGTCGACGTCGTCCTCATCGATCCGGGTGCCGTTGTCGGAATCGCCGGGAACGAGGACCTCGACGTCGATTATCTCAGAGGAGTCGAAGTCCGGCGAGCCTGCACCGTCGATGTCGACCTCGATCTCCGCGTCCACCTCAGCTCCCTGGACGACCTCGACGTCTGCGCCGATGTCGGCCTCGATCTCGACGGCATCAGCCGGCTCTTCTGGCGTGTGCTGCCGTTGCGGGGTCGCTATTTCGGGGCTGTCATCGCCGGCGGGCGCTGGCGAGGGCAGCGTGGTCTTCTTGGTCGTGACGCGAGCGACAGCACGACCGCGCAGCGCATGGCCGAGCAGGCCCATGAGCTCGCGCTCGCGAGCGACGAAGCAGGCTTCTCTCTCCGAGAACTCGCGCCGCATGGACTCAATGAGAGCCCTCTCGCTGCCCAGGCGCTCTTCGCTCTTCGCTAGGCGCTCTTCGCTCGCCGCTAGGCGCTCACGAAGGATGACGACCTGCTCCCGGAGGTGCACCAGCTCGGCGTTGTTCTCCTGGTCTCTGGCCCCTCGCGTGCTCTTCGTGGGCTCGTCGCTGTCGGGGTCGAGGTCGTCGTCCTCGAGGTCGTCGTCCTCGAGGTCGTCGTCCTCATCTCCGTCGCTCTCGGACTCATACGCGCGGATGACCTCGCGTATGTCTGGTCCGAGCTTGCCATGGCCCCGGCTCTCTTCGTAGCTCTGGCGCGTCTTCATCGCCGCGCCGATGAGAACCGCCGCCCAGTCCAGGCTCTTCAGATCGATCTTCTTCGCCATAGTCCTATCCCTTCCAGTTGTCGCCCCAACCACTCATCGTCGCGGCCGCAGCGAGCAGGCGATCTTGTAGGTTGTGAACGCCCCCGCGCCGAAGCCGGCCGCTGCTGCCAGGCTCATGCCCAGCACAAACCTCAACCGCTGCGCCTTGAGCAGCGCTTTCGCCTCCTGCTCGTAGGCCTCGTGAATGGCGTCGTCGGTGCTCTTTCGTGGGACTTCATCCGTCATGATCTCCGCCTTCTCGGTGATGGCTGACCTTGGGGGCATCACGACGCTCCCTTGTCCAACTCGGACGCGGCTTCGCTCCGCGACGTCATCAACAGTCCGACGCCGAAGCCCAGGCCCAACGCTGCGACGCCCGCGACGGTGAGCCAGAAGCGTGGGTTTCGGCCGGTGTGGGTCTCCGGTGCTTGAGCTGTCGCGACAGGCCCGCACAGGTCGTCGGTGCAACCACCGTCGAGCTCACTCAGCGCGCCGATGATCACGGCTTCCGTCGCGGGACCCCACTTGCCGTCGCTCTGAACGCCAAGGGCCTTCTGTGCTGCCTTGAGCGCGGCCGTCGATGCCTCGCCCCAGGGAGCCGAGGAGCTGCCCGAGTAGTACCCAAGCGCCTTGAGTGCGTCATGACGCTGGACCGACCGGACCAGCGAAATCCGATCGCCGACCATCCGCTCGACGTAGTTCGTCGGGTTGACGAGCCCCTTGGGCGGCGGCTGCCCCTTCCACCAGGCCGAGTTCGCGCTGCGCCCATCGGCGATGTAGGTCTCCAAGTGAATCATCGCGTAGGAGCCGAGAACGCGGCCGAGGCGGTCGCCCTTGCGCACCCGCTGACCGCCTGAGACGCCGAACTCCTTGGACGATCCGCGGATGAACCCGCCGAGGACTACGAAGAGACCAGAGTCCGTGCGCAGGAAGACCGCCTTGGCGTCGCCGCTCCAGCCCCGGTCCACGGCCGTCACGACACCATCCTCGGGCGCTACTACGATCGCTCCGCCGGCGATCCCCGTGAGGTCGATCCCCGCATGCCACCGCTTGCAGACGCCGGCTTCACATCCAAACGGGCGTCCTCCGCCGATGCTCCAGGTCGCAAACTTCGGCTTCGCCGACGGTATCGGCCATGCCGGCTTGGGGTCGCCGACGGCCATCTCCAGCGCCTCCCACTCGTTGGTCCGTGCCATCGCTACGCCTCCTCGCCTTCGTTCTTCGAGGCTTCCGACGTTTCGCCGGAGTCGACCGTCGGCTCGGTCGCGGCCTGCAGCTCCGCCCCTTCCCCGGTGTCCTGGCGATCGACGATGTCCTCACCGACCTGCGCGAGCGCAAACCGGTCCCGCTCGCGAACAAGCACAGGGCTGCCCAAGAACTCGAGCTGGCCGATCCCGCAGGCCTCGGCGATCGTCACGGCGCTTCCCGTGACGTGCCGGACCATCTCGACGAGCGCCTCGAGCACGTTCGCGGGCCGACCTTGATGGATCCGATTGGCCGCCCGTCGGTAGTACTTCTCGGCGGTCCGTAGCGCCTTGATCGCCCGCGAGCGCTGACCACCGAGACATTTGGGGCTATCGATCGCCTCGGCCGCGATGCCGAGCAGATCGTGAGCCTCGCCGAGAAATGCGGGCACAAGCTCAAGAGCGCGCATCAGCCAGCCATGGCGCTCCCAGGCGGCCTCGATCGACGCGGCGTCGGCCTCGTCGATGTCCCAGACCGTGTCCCCCTCGTTCAGCGCCCCCTCCGCGACGGTGTACGGCGCTCCCGCGACCTCGGGGCGGGTGATGTACACGCGGCGCGTCGGATGATGAGGGAGACGCGCCAGCACGTAGTGACGACCGGCGTCCTCAAAGAGGAGGTCCTCGCGGAGGTTTGGAAGACCCTCGGAGTTCAGGGCGGAGCGGCTGTACCAGCGATCATCGAGCGCACCGTCGATCAGCTTGCGGAGCTCCGCGGCGAGCTCTTCAAAAGACTGCGTCGGTGAGCGGAGGTAGTCGCCGATGAGATCGCCGGCCTTGTCGAAGTCGTTCTCGATGAACCACTCCGCGATCTCATGGGGACCGACAGCGTGGGCCTGCCGGGCTTCCGCGAGCTTGCGTTGCAGCCGCGCGAGCGCGCTCTCGTCGTCGATCTCGGGGACGTTGGCGAGCAGGTCCCGTGGCACCCGTCGGCCCCACCAGAGCGTGCCGACATCCCGAAGCGCGCTCCAAACCTCGTCGGAGCGCGGCGCCAGCTTGAGGTAGCGATCCCAGCCGTCGTTGGTCGGCGGGAGCAGGACACCGTCGCGAATCGCCGGACCGCTCTTGAGCTGGAGCTCGTCGCCGATGACCACGGGCAGTCGCTCCGTATCCGTCCCACGCTTCGCCAACTGCTCGCCGATCGCCGCGCCCTGTCGACCCCACCAGCGACCGATGAAGGGCTCGTTCGCGCCCTCCCAGCCGAGGTGCGTCCACGAGGTCATGCGGGCGATCGTCCGCCCGAGCGCGAGGCCGGTGTCGGCGTCGTCGTCCTCGGGCCACGCGTCCCGGCGCTGGATGTCGGCGGGCTGGATCGCCATCGCCGTGATCTCCTGCGTGCCGACCATCCGCCAGTGCGCCTCTCCGGCCTTGCGCATGCCGATGACGAGCCCCGACGAACCATCGATCACGCGACCGAACTCGAACGCGAGCACCTCCCCTTCGCCGCGCTGCTGGACCACGCGCAGACCCTCGAAGACAGGCGCGCTGCCGTCCGCGGGGACGATGCCGTCGACCTCTCGAAACGCATACATCGCGCTGGTCCAGGGCCAGGCATCGCCGGCGCCGCGCTCGAGCGAGGTGAGGCGCTCCTCCGCCTCGGCGCGGAGCTTCGTCGCCCGCTCGGGCTGACTCTTCGCGAGCCGCCGGGCGCTGCGGAAGCGGCTGACCGCCTGCCGCATCAGCGCGGCCGCGTTCGCGGCCTGCTTGGTCCGCTCCTCTTCTTTGCGCTGCGCTTTGCGCTTCGCGAGGAGCTCGCGGACGCCGGACTTGTCGCGGGCGATGTACTCGAGCAGCTCCTCCGGCGAGAACTCCTGCTGCGCGGCGGGGTTGTTGGTGTCGCGGTCCTGGCTCTCGAGGAGATCGGTGAGCCACCCGCGCTTGCCGTGGATGACGGAGAACCGATACCCGTCCATCGAGCCCTGGGCGATGTAGTAGAGGATCTCGATGACCCCGAGCGTGTTGCCCTGGCGATACGCGCGGCCGTTTCGCTGCTCGAGGTCGGCGGGCGTCCAGGGCAGATCGACGTGGTGGATCGCGCAGGTACGGACCTGGAGGTCGACGCCTTCGTAGGCGACGCTGTTGGCGATGACGACGTCGTAGATCGCCTCGACGCCGCCCTCGGGGTCGCCGTTGAAGCCGTCCGCGATCCTGATCCGCGCGTTCGAGTCGGTCGCGACGGCGTTCATGACCGCGATCCGCTCCTTCGGAATCCCGTGCTCGATCAGGACCTCTCGGATCCACGCATGGCAGGCGACGGGCTCGCAGAAGACGATATGACCGCATCCGGGCTGGGCCGCGATCCGCTCGGCGATCGCCTGGAACTTCGGGGAGTTGTAGTCGGGCCTCGGCAGGTCGCGCTGGATCAGCGCCTTCGCCTTGTCCTTATCGATGTCGAGGACATCCCACCCGCGCTCGAGCCACCGCGGTAGCGCGCTCGCCGTGACCTTGCGCTTAGCCAATCCGCCCTCGAGCGCCGTGTTCCAGTCGTAGCCCTCGTCGAGCTGCGAATGCAGGGCGATGAGGGACATCCGCACCATGTCGCCGAGGACAGCCGCTTGGTCGGTGCCCTTGCCCTCAAGGAGAGCCTTGAGGCGCTCCGTCATCTTCTGCACAAGCTCGTCGTACTTCTCCTCCTGGGCGTCGTCCATCTGCACGTCCACCCGCTGGACCCGCGGTTTGGGCAGCTTGATCCCGACCTCCTCAGCGGTCCGAAACTCCGAATAGCGATCAAGGATCCCGCGGAGCTCGTCCAGGCGGCGAAAGCCGACGACGGCCGACTTGCGGACGATGTCGAAGTTGGAGTCGAGGACGTCGCGGCCCTCGATCTTGAGGTAGCGATCGACGAAGTCCTCGGGGTCGTGGATGCCGACCTTGGAAAATGCGTCGTGATCGACGTATTGGAGGATGTTGTAGAACTCGAGCGGGCTGTTCTTGGCGGGGGTCGCCGAGAGGAGCACAACACCGCTACCGCCGGTGCGTTGGCGGACGAAGCTCGACCGGAAGTCGAGCTGCCAAGCCCGCTTCGAGCCACCGGCGGGGAGGCCCATGTACTTCGGGATGCCTCCCTCGCGGGCCTCGGGGGCGTAGAGGTTCTTGAAGTTCTGGGCCTCGTCGACGATCAGAAGATCGACCCCGAGCTCTTCCCAGCGGATCCCGGGATCAAGCTGGCGGCGCTCGTCGACCTCGAGCCGCTCCAGGATGAACCCCTTCACGCCGGTCTCGGCGATCGCCTTCTTGCGCTCGCTCTTCGGCTTCTTCCTACTGCTCCGACCGCGAGTGTGCTCATTGCGCTCTTGAAGGCTGATCAACCGCCGAATCGCGGGCGTGTTCTCGGCGTAGCGGAGGATCGCGTCGAGGTCGACCTGGGTCAGCTTGAGCGCCTCGTAGCTGAGGATCACGGCGTCGTAGAGGCCAGCCTGGAACGCGGACCACTTGGCGGCGCGCTCTTCGGGCTTGTCGGCCTTGGCGACGGTGATCAGCTGCCGATACTGATCCTTGGTGATCTCGCCTTGGGCGAGGCGCTCGGCGGCCGCGTTGACCCGCTTGCCGCGGGTGAGCTGGCGCCGGGTCGAGCCGATCACGGCGACGCGATAGTCGGGGAGGCAGCGGGCGAAGTCGCGGCTCCACTTCCACACCAGGCTCGGGGGGACGAGCACGACCGGCCGCCGGCCCCAGCCCTCCTGCCGCGCGCGCGCCAAGACTCCGAGGCCGGTGTAGGTCTTGCCGACGCCGACGTCGAAGGCCAGGAGCCCGCCGCGGGCCTCGATGACGCGCCGCGCGGCCGCGTTCTGGTGGGGCGCGAGCCGGACCTGACCGCCCCAGCGGGCGATGTCGAGGGGCTCGCCGGAGTACTCGCGGCGGACGTAGCGACGAAAGCCGCGATTGTAGGCGTCGCGGATCGCCTCCATCCGCGAGGGCTCCTCGCGGACCCAAGCGTTGAAGCTCTGCGTCCAGGCGCGCTCGTAGCTCGCGCGATAGTCCCAGATCTTGAGCTCGTTGAGGCCCGACGAAGCGCGGACCTTCTCGGCCTCGGGGTCGTCGTAGTGAAGGTCATTCGGGCCGAAGAAGGTGTTGTCGTGGTTGACCCACCCGACAAACCAGAGCGTCTCTGGATCCATCGGCGCCTTTTTCAACGTGTCGTACTCCGCATCGACGACGCGCACGAGACCGCCGTTCCGCTCAAGAGCGACAGCGCCGAAGCGGCTGTTGAGCGCCTCGGAGACCCACTCGGCGATCATCGCGAGAGGGATGTAGCCGTCGCGCGGGGATACGTCGCCGATGTCCTCGAACTCGACCGGCTTGATCGCGGCGAGGAGCCGCTGTTGTTGGAGCTTGAGCTGCTCCTCGGGGATCCCCTGCGCCTGTGCGATCGCCCGCGGTGTCGGGGCTTGCATCCCTGCCATCGCGAAGGCGTCGGCCATCGCGTGATCCATGAGGCTGTTCTGGTCCTCTCGCGATCTCGATCCGCCGAGCTGCGACTCGACGCGATCGAGCTTCGGCCAGAGGTCGCCGGTGACGTAGTCGCGCAGCGGGACCAGCTCCTGCATCAAATAGCCGTCGACGCACCACTCGGCGCGGAAGAGTCGGGTCAGCGCCTCGTCCTTGGCCGTCGTTCCCCCTTGGTCTTGGTGGAATTCGAGCAGCTCATCGATCGCGATTCGTCGCCGGCTTCGATAGAGAAACTCGGCCTGTCCGAGCAGGTCGCCGGGCTCGCCGCTGTAGCGCTCTTCGATCGTCGGCTCGGTCGTCAGCGCGGCCGTGAGATCGCCGGCCTTGGAAAATGCGTTGAGGAATTGCTGAGCGCCCGGGGTGTCTGCCTCGGCGAGGTGGCGCAGCTCCATCCACGACCAGGGGTTGACGACCCCGAGCTCCACGACCTCCGGCGCGCGCTGGAAGTCGCGCAGCGATTGGAGCAGCTCCGGCCAGAGCTCGACCGCCCGGAGGCTGCCCTGGGCCCGTTCCGCGAGGTAGTCCGCGATACGTCCGCCCAGGGTCAGCGCCGCAGCGAGGAGCGGCGTCAGCTCGTCATTGGACACCGCCTTGCGGACGAGCCGGCTCGCGCTCGCGGCCGGAAAGGCGACCGGTCGGACGATGCAGGCGGAGCACAGAGTCCGCTCGGCCAGGGGCGGGAGGCCCTCGAACTCGCCGAGAACCTGATGCTGGTAGCGGCCGCGCGACGTGCCGGGAGAGTCGTCGCTCTCGTCGTCGCCGCGGCCCTTCTCTTCGCCGAGCACGTAGTAGGAGAACTGATCGAAGTAGCGGCCCTCGACGATGAACGCGTCAGCCTCGTCGACCTCGGCCAGCTCGCCGCCGCGAGCCCGGAAGAAGACCAGGTCCGTGACGAGATTGGCGCCTGGAAAGGTCGCGCTCGGCAGGCGATAGGCGGTCATCAGGTGATGTCGCCGGAGCACCCGCTCACGCAGCTCGCGGCGCGCAGCGCTGATCCCTGTGAGAAAGCCGGCCGGGATCAGAAACACACCGATGCCGAAGGGCGCGAGAAGATCGAGGCCGCGTCGCAGGAAGTACGCAAAGGCCTCGCGCTCGGCGTACTCGGGGGCCTGGTCCCACTTCGCTGTCAGGCCGCGATTACCGTAGGGCGGGTTTGTGATCAGAAGGCGGAATTTGCCTTGGTCGCGAGCCGTCACCTCGACGCCCGCCGCGGGCAGGCCTCGGCGGTTGGTCTGGCGGTGAAGCCACTCCTCAAAGCTGCCGGCGTAGATGTCGGCGCTTGGAAAGAGCTCCGGGAGCATCTTCGCGGCGATCGTCGACAGCTCGATCGCCGTCCAGCGGATCGGCGGACCTTCGCAGGCGACCTGGCCCAGCGCGCGCATGAACCGGCCGATCCCGGCGGCGGGCTCGATGGCTCGGATCACGCCATCGCGACCCGCCAGGTCCGGGAGGAACGGGCAGAGCGCGTCGGCGACCGCGACCGCGAGCTTGGTCGGCGTGTAGTACTCGTGGACGAGGCCGAAGCGATCGGGATCCCAGCCCTCGGGGAACTGCTCCTGGTACTTGTCGATCGAGAGCCCGCCCCAGCCCGAATAGCCGAGAAGGGTGCGCCGCTCGACGTCTGTGAGCTGCGCTTCGCCCTTGTTCGCGAGGACCTGCATCGCCGCGAGGTTTGCCTTGGCCCTGCGCGCCGGCGTCCACTGGTCGGGTGGAGCCTCGATCGCGGAGAGTCGCTCAGCACGTTGGGCGATGAGCTGATCGAGGATCGCGATGAGCTCGCCGCCTCGGCGATCGAGGAAGCGGGCGAAGAACTCCTCCCCGACCTCCGCGACCGCGGTCGGACGCCACAGGGGGACCAGTTTCTCAAAGAATGTCGCGCCATCCATCACATCGACTCCATGAGCTGCTTTGCGGCGCTGGCGAAGGATCCGACCAGGCGGTCTTCCTTCTCTTGGTCACTCGTCTCGTCAGCCTCGCTCGTCTCTTGAGGTTCGCCGGGCTCAGGGTCTGCCTCGTCGCCTGACGCCTCCGTCTTCGACTCCGAACTCGCCGGCTCGTCGATCACCTCGGCGAGGAGGCTGAGCGCTCTCAGCTCGAGATCCTCACGTGTGCCGCAGCCGAGCGTGTCGAAGGCGGTGTCGCCCGCACGGACGAAGACAAGCACAAACGAGCCGCCATCACTCTCCATGACCCTCATCTCGCCCTCGCCGGTGGGGGCGACGCAGAGCTGTCGACCGTCTTTGATCGACTCGCGCCAGGTCAGCTCGACGTCGCCCAGGCGCATCCGCTTGGGCGGCGGGCAGGCGGCGACGCTGCCACCGTTGGCGCGAAACACTTCGGGATCCGGGAGCCCCGCAGCGGCGAGCTCGCGAGCGACGGCCTTGAGGGGGCTGACCTCGCCGCAGCCGTAGCTGAGGAGGCTGTCGTCGTCGCCCTCGTAGAAGAGGCCGTGGGATCCGCTGATCATCGGTACTAGGCGAAACGCTCCCTCCTCGAAGCGCGCGACCAACGTGTCGCGCCCCTGGAGCTCCTGTTTGCGCCACCGGAGCCGGACTCGCTCTTTCGGTGGGGTGACGACCTCGGCCTGGGGCGGGGGGGCTTCGGCGGCCTCCGGCTCTGGCTCGATCGCGTCCGGCATCCGGTAGCGGGCGCCAAGCCCAGCCCCCCGCTTGACGATGAGGCCGCGATCGACGAGTCGAGTGAGGCCGCCGACCACCTGCATTCGATCGCCGCCGACCACCTTGCGAGCGGCGGCGACCGACGTCGGGCCTTTCTGAACGACCCCGAGGAGCCGCTCGTCGTAGGCCTCTCGGGCTTCGATCGTGGACAGATCGAGCGCCTCAGAGGCCTCCTTCTTGGACGCCTTCTTCTTTGGCGTCTTCTTCTTGGGTGCCTTCTTCTTGGGTGCCTTCTTGTCGCTTCCCTTCTTGGCGGTCTCCTTCTTGGCGCTCGTCTTGGAAGACTTGGCCTTCTGGGCTCCCTTCCGGCCCTTCTCCGCGTCTGCAGTCGGCGCATCCTCGCCACCCGAGGGCTTCGGCGCGGACGGACTCGGGTCCCCGTCCGTAGGCGACGAGGACCCCTTGGAGGCCTTTGCGGTCATCGCCTCGAGATCCTCCACCGAGCACGGCCAGGCCGCGCCAGGAGCTAGCTCCCGCCGATGAACACGACCGCTCGCGCGATCCTTCACCTCTACCGTGATCCTGGAGATCTCGAGCTCCATGGCGACCTACCCTTTCTTCCCGCCGTTGCTCTCCGCGCCGGCCTTCGGCGGCTCGGTCTCCTTGGGGAGAGCCTTGCAGGCGCATGGTTTGTTGCGTGAGCCGATCTTGAAACCGATGCCGAGGGCCGCCGCGCTGCTCGCGACGAAACCGGCGATCGTCCACCAAATCGAGACCTTCTCGTGACTGTGATCGTGTGTTGCTTCCATTTCGTTCATCCCTTCTCCATCTGACGTGCGAGGGCATAGGCGCCCCCGCCGAGCAAAAGTCCTCCCGCGACTGTGGCCGCGGTCTTCCATCCCCTCCGTGAGCGGTCATCTCCAAACTCGGGGACATCTCCCCACGCCAGCTGCCCCTCATATACGGGCAGCTTCGGCGGCGGCTTTCTCGGGGGCTTCAAGGTCCCCGGTTGGCGCCCGCCTGTGGTCCGTGTCCCCGAGTACATCAGTGGGTGCCGCTTGCGAACGCCGCGGGCGATGAGCTGCTGCTTCCAGGTCTTGCCGTCCCCTGGGAGACCAGGCTCGTCGTCGGCGACGTCGTCGAGCTCGACCAACATCCGGTCGGGATGCTCAAGGAGTAGGGCGCGCGCCCGCATCAGCGTGTCGCGCATCTTCGGGTCGAGGAACGCGTCGAAGTCGGCGCGCACATACGCTGAGACCAGCGAGTGCCAGAGGAAGTAGGTCTGGCGACGGCGCGCCTCGTCGAGCACCTTGCGGATCCGCAGCTCGTAGACCGTGAAGAGGCAGGACTTGCCGTCCGCCTGCGAGCTCATGCTCGGCGGGTCCATCACGCAGCCGATCGCCTCGCGACCGCGGCCGTAGCCCATCATCGCGTCGCCGCGCAGGCCGGGCTCGACGATCGAAAAGCCGTTGCCGTCGGGCTCGCAGCGCCAGACGCCGATCGCACAGCCGATCGCGCTTCCGGCGATGTAGCCGGCTGTGCCCGAGAGGACACGACCCTTGCCGTTGTTCTCCTTCCAGTCACGCGCATTCTCGGAGAGAAACCGAAGGCCACCGTCGCAGTAGCGCTTCCAACGCTCGTGAAGGACCTTGGTGTCGATCTTGTAGAGGTCCGGCGACGCATCAGCCTCGGTGGCCCAGGACCAGGCGATCGCGGCGAGGCGGCCGGTGTTGACGAAGAACTTGCCCACGTCGGTGACGGCGTCGGGACGCACCGGCCAGGTCCCACCATCCCAGGCGCTGAGCTTCTCGGGATCCACGCTGACTTGGATCACGCTCGTGATCTGGTCGAGGCCGGGCATGAAGCCGATACCGCCGCTCGGCTTGAAGACCTTGCGCTCATCACCGAGTTCGTCGATACCAGTGAGACTTTCACCAGGTGCGAGCGCGACCCCGCCGTTGCGATTGAGGGCCACCCACTCGTCCGAATCAAACCGCGGCGAGAAGATCGCAGACCACGACCCGGTCTCCATCTTCGCCTTGAGAACTGCATCGACGTACCAAGCGTCGATCTGCGTGTCCGGCTCCTGAAGGGGCGGCAGCTTGGCGTAGGCGAACTTTCGCCGCCGGTCCTCGTCCAGCTTCACGAGGTCCTTGCGCTGCCTGACGAGCTGGACGATCCCCCGTGCGAAGCCTGCGACCGCAGCAGCGATCTTGCCCCACGGACCGAAGGCCCCGAGGGCCTTCATGCCGATTGAAAAGGCGGCATCGGCGAGAAATCGCTGGATGTCCTCGTTCGACGCCCGCGAGGGGATCTTCACCTGACGCATCACATCGACGAGCCCGTCGGTCATTGATGTCAGCAACCCGTTTCCCGGCAGGGAGAGCGTGTCCCCCAACCGCGAGACGGCCAGGCGCGCGTGCATCATGTACTGGCTGCCAAGCTGGAGGTCCTTGAGACCTGCGGTGTGCAAGAGCCCCTCGGGCCGTGCGTCGCCGATGATCTGATCGATCACGTCGATGCGCTTGCTCGGGTCCGCAAGGCTCTGAACGAGCAGCTTGTGCGGGGGCAGGCGGCTCTCGAAGGGATCGTTGAGAAAGTCCCGAAAGCCGAAGAGTTCCTTGTACTGCTTTGTGCCGACCTCGATATGCATGGCGACCTCGTTACGCTCCCGCTTTGGCGGCGAGGGTCAGGTTCAGGTGTTGACGGAGACAGGGATCGGGGTTCGCGTCGACCAGCGCACGGAGCTCGCGGGAGAGCTTCTTCTGCGCCCGGAGCAGTGCCCTGCGCATCGCGAAGAAGGCCGCGAAGCGCCGATGAATGAAGTTGTAGGCATCGGCGCAGATGAACCCGCGGGGCCCGTTGAGGCCGACTAGCTGGCCCTGCCCCTTACAGGTTTCGAGCACATGACCGGAGCGAGCCAGGCAGCCACTCGAGAGCGGATCGTCGCTCGACTCCGGGATGGCCGCGACCAATTCGCTCGTCGTCGATCTCCAGTGTCTCCAGTGACTCACGACCTCTCGCCCGTCTTGGCGGAGGTTGCCCCTCGGGTGCCAGAGAGAAGCCGCGATCTCGAGGCCCAGCGCGGCGGGGAGCCGCTCTCCGAAGCTGCGCCAGAGAGCACCCGGCGCGGGCGCCTGGAGACGGTGGCCATAGACCCAAGGAAAAGTCCCCAGGGACAGCCTCAGCGGTGCCTGTTGCCCACAGCCGGGGCGGTAGTGAAGAACGCGAGGCGCGGGGTCCCAGAAGTAGCTGGGCCCGACATCGGCGAGGAAGACCCTCTGGGGCTTGAGCTGCTCCCTACCGCCACTCGTCGAAGCGGCGGAGGTGCTCCGAGCGGAAGGATCCACCGGCTTCGATGGTGCGCTCACCGGCCTGCCAACGCGGAGCGGCCTCTTCGGCGCACTTGCCCCTGAACAGACTCCAGACGGCAAGGAGGCGGCATCAACCTCAACGCGCCACACGTGCCCGGAGCGACCGGCCAGCGTCATGAGGGCCTGCTCTCGCACCCGCGCCCGATCGGCGTTCGCTTGGCTCTCCTGGTCACGCTGAGCGACCGAGCGGAACGCTGCGAGCGCGATGGCAGTGCTCTGCGCCATGCCGAGCCGCGAATACCGGATTCGGTCGAACGCCTCGGCGAGCTCCTCAGACCAGCCCATCGCCTCGGCGAGCTCCGTCCACTGGTGCGCGATCCATGCTTCGCGCTCGACCGTCGAGAGATAGTCGAAGTCCCCCGCGAGGTCCCCGAGCGCGTCGATCTCCGCGCCATAGCAGTCAAGAATGTCCACAGTTCACCCGCCGATCGGCGTCGGCAGCTCGCCGACGAGTTGTTCAAAGACCGAGGTGACGCCCGGCCAGTCCTTGACCACGAGGTTCGCGGGGATCGTCGAGGTGTCCTCAAGGTCGATCCCAAGCGCCTCGGCGTCCTCGAAGAAGCGCGTGCGGACAGCCTGATAGGTCGACCCTCCGCGGCCGCTTCGGAGCAGAGACGGACGCGCCCAGCCGACCTTGATGTCGGCGTGGTCATCGATCCGATGGTTCGTGATGACCCGCTGCATGTAGACGACCGCGCCGAAGGCGGCGACGCGCGGCAAGAACATGATCTCGGGTCGCGAGTTCAGCAGCGGCGCCCGGTCCTTGATCGCGACGATGCCGGTCCAGAGGAAGTACGGCGCCAGCGCGCCAAAGAGCCCTCCGCTGCCGAACTCAGCCGACTCAGGCCCGTACTTCAGCGGCTGGTTTCGCTTCTTCGCGTTCTCGTAGGCGAGACGCGAGGCGGCCACCTCTTGCTTCGAGGCATTGTGGGCGCTCGCGACGAAGCCCGCCTCCCGCTTCGAGATGATCGCGAAGATCCGCCCGGACCCTTCGATCCCCGAGACCTGCTCCATGAGCGCAAAGAGAGGTCGGAGGTCGCCGGGAGTCTTCCCCCAGTTCGTCGTCAGATCGAAGCTCGGGACATCCGCGGGCTTGGGCAAGGGTCGGACGTTCGTCCACGTGATCCCGCCCGTCGTGACCGAGCCCGACGCGCTCGACTCTCCGCCGCTCGCAGGCGTATCGTCGGTGTCTTCCTGGCGACTCTTCCACAGATAGGCGCCTGCGGCGATAGCCCCCGCAGCCGCGATCCCGCCAAGCGCCCAGAGACCGACCGCCGGCTTCTTCTTGGGTACATAGACGCCGTGCCTGTTCTGCTCCATCTCGATCACATCGCTAGCCATCGCTCCACCTCATTCCTTGTGCCCAACCGCCCAACGACTCCGACGCCTCCAACGGCGATCGCCCATGGCCACCACGTCCTCGTGACGGTCACGCTCTCTGGAAGCACCAGAGATCCACCAGGCTCCTGCTCGTCGGGCTCGTCAGCTGCGGGCTCGTGGCCATCCTCGACCTCGACCTCGACCTCGCCCTCGCTCTCGTCCCCCCCGGTCCCTTCGGATGAATCCTCCTCGATATCTTCGAGTCGCCATCCTGACGGCGTCAGAACCCGGCCGAGCACCTCCCAGTCCCACTCTCGTAGAGCCTTTAGGCTGCGCTCGGCAGCCTCACTCTCAGGGTCGAGTTGATGCGCCGCGACTCCTTCATCGCCCATCGGCTCGGTGTCCATGAGCAGCTCGATCGCGGGAGGTGCGAGACCCTCCCCGCCTTCGCCTGGCTCTCGCGCCTTCACAGCGACCCAAGGCATCGCGCTCGAGCTCGGGCCGACAGCCTCCATGAAACGACGCCGACCCCCTCCTCCGGCAGCACTCCAAAGCGCCTCGATAAACACCCGAACCTCAGCCTCTCGGGCTCCGAGCTCGGTCTCGGAGCCCGACTCCGCCAGAGTGGCGAATTCGCCGAGTAGCAGCACCCGTGACGGATCAATGATCATGATGACCTCTCAGAGTCCCCGCGCGTAGCATTCGCTCAGCCGCTCGCCTGGAGCGACGCGGACCAGCTCGAGATCACAGACGACCGCATCACCGACAGGTCCCGGCGACGACAGACCGATGAAGTCATCGCGGCCGACGAACGCGACCTTCGACCACTCGCCGCTCTTGAGGCCGTCCTGCACCTCCGTGGCCTCGCGGAGGTGCCCGTCGACCACGAAGAGCCGGCCGACACCATCGCCGATCCCCGAGTAGCGGACGCTGACGAGGCAGCCCTCGGCGCGCGGCGACATGCAGAGGTCGCGCGCCGGGATGACCCCGTTGACGACCTCATACCCGAGCAGGACCCCGCTTGACGGATCCCAGCTCAGCGCGGGCTGCCAGGTCTCTGTAGTAGGCTCGTGAGTGAAGCCGGAGCCGCCCGTGCGGATGATCCGAACTCGCCGCCCGCCGACCTCGTCCGAGGCCATACTCGCGAGCTGGACGTGGTCTCGGTCGGAGAGCTCCGTCACCACGAACTCGAGGCTGGTGCTCCCGCTCTCGTGGGTGACGATCGCGATCCGATCGCCGGCGAACACCGGCACGTGGACCATCCGCGGCGAGAGCTCGACCTCCTGCCGGAAGACGTCGGGATCCCCCGACGACAGGACCCGCAGGATCGAGAGCGGGTTCGAGCTCGATGACGCGACGCCGACGAGCTTCGGCGTCAGCGCGCTGAACACCCCGAAGAAGTCCGCCGTGAGCGTCCCCGCCGGCGCCTCGAGGGAGCCAACGTAGTAGCGCTGGTCGAAGACCCGGAAGTCTCCCCGCTGCAACCCCACCGGGGTCACACCGTCCCAGTCGACCGTATTGTCGATCCTGAATGCGATCGGTTCAGAGGCCATCGTCGTGGTCTCCTAGCGACACGCGCCGTCGGTGCCGCAGGCTGCGTACCAGCCCTGGGCGTTGACGCTCGCCGCCGCGAACGCGCTGACGAGGTTGTTGGAGGACCCCTGGTGCTCGATCTCGATGACCAGGTACTCGAGCGTGCCGATCGTCATCGGCATGTTCTTGTAGGTGGGGAACGGCTGCGGCGTCGGGATCCCGTCGTTGTTGAAGAACTGGAACCCGCGGTACTCCCCACCGACCCCCTCGCCGAGGTCCCGCGGATCGGTCGTCACGTAGAGCCGGACGGCGATGTCGAGGTGGTTCTTGCCGTCGTTGGCGAGGTTCAGCGCGATCGTGATCGTCTTCGGCGAGTACCCGGGCCGCGCCTTCTGGACGAGCCGGATCTTCTTCTTGGGCGGCACCGGGTAGGCCTCGACGTAGTCACCGCCGAGGCCCTTGACGATCTCCGATACGTTGACCTGCGTCTCCTTCGAGATCCGGTCCACGGTCACGGCGCTGACGTTCATGTTCGCCGGGCAGTTCACCATGTCCAGCAGCTTCTCCAACGCCGCGCATCGTTGCGTGAGCTCGCGGCAGCTGCTCTCCAGCTTGGGGACCCGGCGGGCGCACTGGGCCATCAGGGCCAGCTCCTCGGGGGTGGATCGCAGCCCCTGGCAGAGCCGCCGATGGACCTCGTCGTCGACGTCCACGACGCCGTTGTTCGCCATTGTCACAATACTCTCATTCATCACACACATCTCCATTCCCGCCGTATCGACGGAGCTTCCAATCAAGTCACTCTCTACCCAGGAGGGTCATCCCTCCTGCCACAAATCCAGGCTGTCTATGCCAGGCCGATCAACGCGCGAAACTCTCGCTCAACGCGCTCGTCGTCCGCGACCTCGGCTTCAGCTTCAGCTTCGGCCGTGGCGTCAGGTTCGACGCCGATGTCGTCGCCTTCCGCGGCCTTGTCGGCCGGAGCCGCCGGAGTGATCGCCGAGGACATCATCGGCACCTCAGCCGTCCACCACTGCAGCAGGAGGGCGCTCCCGGGGCGGACGGACGCTGCTGCGCTCGCCGGCACCTCGATCCGTGCGCGCCGTCCCTCGGCGTCGACCCCGGTGATCGCTACCTCGGCGGAGTCGCCTCGGAGGACCTTTTCTACGAGAAACAGACCCATCATGACGAGCTCCTACGTCCTCGCCCCGAGGACAGCACCGGCGCCGAACATCAGGCCGCCGAGGTTGAAGACGTTGCGGACGATGACCCCCTGCCGCGTCAGTATCCCCGGGAGAAGCCCTCCCAGGCCGATCGCGGCGATGTAGGGGATCGGGCCGAGACCCGCGGGCAGCAGGGAGCCACCGACGTAGCCGAGCCCCAGCCCCGCGACCGAGGAGAGCGCGAGGGCCAGATCGGACTTCCACGAGCCTCGCATCAGCGATCCGACCCGTCGCACCATGTCCTCGGTGCTCGATGATCTGAGCAGCCACTCCGCCACGCGCTGCTGCTCCTTGTCCTGATACTCGCTCACCGCCTTGCGGAGGTAGCTCAGCAGGTTCCCTGCCGCGTCCTCCTCGAACTGTTGTGTGCTCGTAACTCCATTATTCGTCGACTGTGCCATGTTTCCAGACTCCGTTGATCACGTTGAAGACAAAGGCCATGAAGAGCGACTCTCGATGCTGCCCCTGCATTGACTGAGAGGCGACCATCGCCTGGAACTTCCTCTCGACGAGCTCGTCGACGAGTTCCTCCTGGCTCTTCACCCGAGTATAGAGGCGACCATCGATGTAGGGCTGCCCCTCGTAGACCTTCGCGTCGAGCAGCAGGTCGATCGCTCGTCGTGCCTGCTCCTCCGTGTCGAAGCAGCCCGCACGCACCGATCGCCCTCCATCTCGAAACTCCGCTACCACCATTGCAGGGACTGATACTGGATCGATGAGCCTCGGGGGCAAGGACTTTTTTGTCGATTTTTTATCAACATAGCTGTGCGCGGGGCTGTGCTCGATTGGTGAATGAACACCCACCCAATGTCGCTCGCAAATATCAACTTCACCCAGGGCTGTGCGTCGACAGTGCGTGCAATTGGAATGTTCACCCAGGGTCTCGAGTGCGGCTATAGGATCTTCACCCACCTTGGTAGGCGCGCTGTTCGACACAACACCCAGCTCGGCCTCGATCTGCGGTGCGGTTTTCGACACAACACCCAGGGCGGGTGCCTCCGAGGTCTCCGGAGTAGCGCTCGCGCTACGTTCACCCTGGGTGAAGGATGCATCAGCGCGCATCGTCGGCGCCGGAGCACCCAGGGGGGGCGCCGTGCCACGGGGGGGCGCCGTGCCACGGGGTGGGCACGTGCCCGCTGCGCTTGGGATCAGGCCGGGCACAGGGTTGGCGAGGCCTTTTGAGTTGGCGCTGGCGTCGGGGTTTGCCCACGGGGGGATGCGGGAAGGATCGGCCGCCCTTGCGGCTTCACCCTGGGTGTAGTCGCTGGGATCGAGCACGACCGTAGCTGGCCAGGATGCGCTTCGCGTGCCGCGCCCCGCACGCGCCCAGGCGGTGGGCATCACCCCGGGATCGTGATCGGCGGCGAGCGGCCGTGCGGCCACGGCTTCGTCGGGCAGATCGACCGTCAGCAGAAGGCCGCTCAGCCCGCGCGAGTGCTCGGCGAGGCGACGGCCCCAGGCGAGCAGGCGATCAAAGCCGGGGACGTAGCGACCGCGGCACGCGTCCCGGATCATGTTCCGCGTCGCGCCGACGACGGCCGCACACTTCGCGTACGAGCCGATCTCCGTCACGCACTCGCGCAAGTACGCGAGCAGCGGGTCGACCCGCGACCAGCTCGGGCGGAGCCCCGCGGCCTCGAGCTTCGCCAGCGACCTCTTCAAGGAGAGCCGCTCCAGCGGCCCCGTCCTCCCAAACCAGAGCTCGCGCGGGAGCTCCTCCACCCTTGACACCACAACCCGCGGCATGCCCGCCCTCCATCGACGCCGCGGGCCCGTCCCGGCGGCGTCCAGCAGGTGGGTCGGTCGGATGAGGACGTCGTTGCACGGAGGCGCGGAAAGAGCCGCCGCCTGTGGGCGGAAGGCTCGTGCGCGGCGCCTCGAACGTCCCGTATTCTGAGCCCATGACCGACGTCGAGCCGCTCGCCCCGCACCTCGCGCGGGCCCAGACGATCGCCGCGGAGCACCTCGCCGCGGTCAAACGGCCGATCGTGGTGAACGGGGCGGGCTACGTGGAGTGGCCGTGCTGCGAGGCGCCCGCGCACGCCCGCGCCTGGGCTGTGGCAGAGGCGAGGGTCGCGGCGCAGATGTGGGCGACGATGGTCGAGCGCCGCGTCATCGACGCGACCTGGCTCGACGCGCCGACCCGGCGCTTCCCCTGTCCGGTGTGCTTCCGCCGCTCGCGGGGCGCCGGCTCAAACGTCCCAGCTGCGGCGAGAGGTCACGGACACCGCAGCTCGATGCCCTGCCCCGTGTGTCAGGGCGGCGGCGCTCTGGCGACGCCGGCGACCTGCGGCGGGGTGGTCGCGATGGCCGCGGCCGCGGCCGCCGGCCTCGTCGAGGCGGTCGAGGCTGAGGTCCGGGCGCTCGCGCTCGCGCTCGCGCCCTGGGGCGCGCGCATGCCCGCGACGATGATCTGGCGGTTGCGGCCGCGCCCGCGGGGCCACGCGCCGACGCCGCTCCGGCGAGCTGCTGTCGCTGCCGCGGTGGCGATGCGTCCGCCCAGCGGTCCGCCGCGCCCGATCGCCACCCACGACGATCGACGCGCGGCCTGGCGTCGCGCGGTCGCGGCCGACGCGAAGGTGACCCGGCGTCCGACGATCGACGGCTGGCCGGACGACATGACCTTCGCTGCGCTGCCGGACCCCTTCGTGCCCCTCGACGCGATCGCGCGCCTCGGCGCCGCGATCGAGGATCTTCGTGACGAAGAGGCAGTGATCGGCAGGCCCCCCGCCGAGCTCGTCGGCGAGCGCTTCGCCGATCTGCTCGTGATCGAAGATCGCGGTCGCAGACGCCGCGCTGCTCGGCCGCGGCCTTGACGCTGGCGGGTCGACCACCCGCTGCCCTTGCCTGGGGTTCGGACAGAGTGTTGTTCAGCGATACGTATTTGGCCCGCGTAGAGCCGCGGCTGGCGATGCAGTCGTCGTTCCCATACTCGTTGAGGTCGCCAGCGTGACCGCCCCCCGTAGAGCCTGGGCTGTAGGCCGAGGAAGACATTGCGCCCGGCCTTCAGGAGGAAGATCGGCGAGCCTATAGGGTCCGACTGCTCGATGCTCAATCATCCCATTCGCGAGACCGAGCAAGCTGATACGCTCAACTGAGGGACAATCATGAAAGCCAACTGGACTCTTCGCGGGGTGTTCTCCGCAGCGTTGGTTCTGTCCGCCTGCTCAGGCAAGGACGATCCGAACGCGACCGCGACATCGCCGACGGGGGCATCGACCTCGAAGGGCACCGACACCGCGGGTGACACCACGACCACGGGGACCTCCGGCACCTCCGGCACCTCCTCGGCAGGGACGATCACTACCGACTCTACGGACCCGACCGACCCGACCGACCCGACCGACACCGAGTGCAACTTCCTTTGCGGCTACGACCAAGGGACCATTGACATTGAATGCGATATCTGGTCCCAGGACTGCCCGGAGGGCGAGAAATGCATGCCGTGGGCCAACGATGGTGGCAGCTCGTGGAACGCGACCAAGTGCTCGCCTATCGACCGCGCGCCCCAGGAGCCCGGTGAGGCCTGTACCGTTGAGGGGAACGCTGTCAGCGGTATCGACAACTGCGCGAAGGACTCGATGTGTTGGAACGTCGACCCTGAGACTAACGGAGGCATTTGTATCCCCTTTTGCGAGGGGAGCAGTCCCGACAACGCGACCTGCGATGTAGGCTACTACTGCAGTATCAACGGCGACGGAACCGTCATCCTGTGTCTCCCGGAGTGCGACCCGCTGCTCCAGAACTGCCCGGGCGATGACGCCTGTCTCCCATCCGGAGAGTACTTCATCTGCGCATCTGGCGACGCGGGTCTCTACGGCGATCCCTGCGAGTACGCCAACGCCTGCAAGCCAGGCCTTTACTGCCTCAACCCCGAGTATGTCGAAGACTGCAAGGCCGCCGGTTGCTGTACCCCCTTCTGCGACACCTCCAAGGCGAACATGTGCCCGGGTGGTACGCAGGAGTGCATCCCTTGGTGGGAGGAGGGGACGGCGCCTCCTGGCAAGGAGAACATCGGTATCTGCGGTATTCCGCAGTAGCGAAGGCGGTGGAGCGGGCGCGGACCCCTCGCCCGATCTCGCGCTCGATCCCGCGCGCAAACTGGCGTAGGATCACCCGAGATGCGTCATCCTGACCCGAGCAGGGCTGCCCCCAACCGCGTACCAGGGACGCTGCGTCTAGGTGCGTCACTGCTGCTCGCGGGCAGTCTGTGGGCCGGTTGCCGCAGCGAAACGCCGGCGACCTTCACGTCGTCATCGTCGACGACAGTCGCCACGACCCAGGAGACAGACACGTCGACGGGGGCCTCAAGGCCCACAACAGCAGCGGGCACAGCAAGCGACTCCGGGGGGACGACCGGATCCGGCACCAGCACAAGCACCAGCTCAAGCTCGCTCGGCACCGCCCCCTCCTCCACCTCCGGATTTCTCCAGGATGTCGGCTGGGACACCGAGGGCGCGAGCGACACGGCTCCGCTCGGCTGCAAGGGGAAGATCGACTTCCTCTTCGTCATCTCGCGCTTCTTCCCCTTGGAGCCGATCCAGGGACGGCTCGTCGACGCCTACCCGAAGTTCATCGAGATCATCGAGACGAAATTCGCGGACTTCGACTACCACATCATGGTCATCGACGCCGACGACTACTGGGGCCTCTCCCCATGTCCAGAGCTCTGCTCGGTGCCCGAGTGCAAGACCGGCGACCCCTGCTGCCCGTGGAACCTCCCCGACAACGAGGGCGAGATGTGCTGCGGCAAGGACTTCCCCTGCGACAAGATCGACGCCGTGACCGCTTGCGACGACACGCTCGGCGCCGGTGTGGTCTTCCCCGTCGGCGACAACTCCTCCAACACGATCTGCAAGATCGCCGACGGTCGGCGGTACATGACCAAGACCCAGCCAAACTTGACCGAGACCTTCGCCTGCGCTGCGAAGCTGGGCACCAGCGGAGGTAATCGAGTCGGCGATGCGCTTGTCGCCGCAGTGTCGCCTGAGCTCACCGGGCCCGGCGGCTGCAACGAGGGGTTCCTCCGCGACGACGCGCTCCTCATGATCACGATGGTGAGCCCCACGGGCGACAACTCCAAGTCGGTCATCTACCCGTGGGAGTGGTACGACATCATCGTCGAGGCCAAGAATGGCGATGCCTCCTCTGTGCTCGCACTGAACTTCACCCAGCCGGACTGCAACCCGCTCGACAACTATCCCTGCCAGCTCACGACGATGTTTGCCGAGCACCTCCTGGCGGACAGGTTGGCCCCGGACTACGGTCCGATCTTCGACCAGGCGACGGACCTCGTTCAGGAAATGTGCGAGCCGACTATCCCGAAGTGATCTCAGCTACCCACGCGAGCGATCGCCGGGTACGCGCTCGACCCGAGTCCCCCTGCGTAGACCTCCCCGTACGGGCCCATCGCCACAGCGAAAGTGATGTGCGTCTGGAACGGGTCCATGCGTGAGTAAGACCATACTGGCTGGTTGCTGTTGGGCGTGAAGGCGCGCAGCGAGAACGAGTCGTCGTCCCCGATCTGGCCACCGCTACCGACGACCACGTAGCCCACCTCGCTCCCCCCTAGGGACTGCGGTGCGAGGAGCGGCTCCGCGTAGAGGCCCAGCGATGTCGACCAGCCTCCGTTCCCCTTTTCATCCATGAGCCAAAGCTTGCCCTCGACGACCAAGCAGGGGTCTCCGCAGACATAGCCGGTCGCGAAGACTTGCTCGTCAACGCCGCGCACCAGGGCCGTCGCGAAGCTCTGTGGTGAGACTCCGGACTCTGGGACGATAAAGTCGAGTTCCTCCACAGACCCCGGATCGAGAGACAGAGCGAACCGCCGACTCGTCAAGGTCTCATCATCTGTGTGAGGCCCTGTGACGTCACCGACGATGAGCACGCGATCCTCATCCGTGAAGAGGCAGTCCTCGGGGTTGTCAACGAAGGAGTGCTTCTGCTCGATCTTTTCCGGATTGACGTAGTCAAACGTCCGCGAGACGTCAGGCTCTCCGGGCTCGAAGCGCCGGACGATACCGTCAAGATCGCCGTAGCCGCTCGGCACAGCGCCGCAGAGCGCCAGCGTTCCGTCTCGCTCGGCGAGGGCCTTCGCCTCCTCACCGATCGAGCCCATCGCCAACGTCAGCGGAGCGCTACCCCAGGAGGCGATGTCCCCCAACCACCAGATCTTTGTGTCCGCGTTGACCTTCCGCGTCACGAGCGGGTGGATCGTCCCGCCCTCCCCGACCGCGAGGTCGACGGCTTCGCACTCTTCGCTGGGGAGCACGGCGACGACATCGGACGGGTCCCACTCGCCGCCAACGCTCCATCGGCGCATGTAGCAGCGATTTTTCTCGTCCGCATCAAGCCGGGTCCCGAGCTCGATCACATCTCCGGTCTGGAGCGTCTCCATCGCGACGACCCACCCTTTGCCGACGACATCGACGTCGACCCCCCAGCGGATCTCAGAGCCCGGCTCGGGAAGGCTCACTTGGTAGGAGGCCTTGCGCTTCTTCCCCTCGACGTCGCCTCGCCAGGGCGTCAGCCAGGCCGACTGTGGGCCGTTGTCGAGACCGGTGAGAACGGCCACATCCCCCTCGAAACTCCCCGGCTCGACCTCTGCCAGGTCGACATCCAAGCCGCTCGCGAGGCGCATGCGAACGCCATCGCACCCCTCGGCAGTGACTCGCACCGTCACAGGCCCGTTGAGCACGATCTCTGGCGGATCGACGGCGACGTCTAGGATCGCAGGTGGATCATCGGCGACATCCTCGGTGGTCGCGTCCGTGGTCTCGCTGCCGGTCGTCGTGGATCCATCTGTCGTACCTGGCCCAGAGTCGCTCGCGGACGCCGATCCAGTGATCGTGATCGAGCTGACCGTGGTCTCCCCCGACCCTGCTCCGAGCGTCGACGACGACGACGACGAGTCCTGATAGAGAGCGTCGTAACCCGCCCAGTTCTCATGAAGGCAGCCCCCCGCGAGGACCAGCCCCAACACCGGCGCGGTGAGTCCACAGAAGGAGCGAGCCGAGAGCACATCCCGCATCAGAAGCGCCCTCCCAGGTTCAAGCCGACTCCGTGCGGGCCAAACGCAGGCCCAAGCCTCGCGACCGACTTGCGCGCCCTACCCTTTCCACGGACCACAAGGATCGCACCCACGCCCAAGGCGACCGCTGCCGCCGTCCCGAGCCCGATGGCGACCTGCTGCGCGGTCTCTCCGCGTCGATAGGTCGCTGCCTTCGCCTCGTGCTCCGCCTGGGTAGGTTGAGTCCCCGCCGCGATGTGCCGGTCTCGGGCGGCTGCGAGTTCCCCGCTCGCTTGGATCGTCAACGCTCCCCCTGCCATGGCCCCCACCGCCAACAGCGACCCGGTCGTGAGCATCACGGCGCCTCCAACCTGCAGGCGGCGTCCCGCACTCGGAGACCGCGAGGCGTCGTCGGCAACGACCGAAGCCGCCGTGGTCTTCTCCGGCGGGGAGGACGGGACTCCCAGCATCGGAGTCTTCGCGCCGCTCAGACCTCCGACCGGGCCTTGCGGGCAGCCACCGGCCGCGGCCGTCGCCGCACGTCGCTGCTCGTGGATCTCCTCGACCTCAGCCCGAACCTCCAGATCCAGGGATGAGCGCTCGAGGAACCAGCCGCTGAGCTCCAGGCTTGCACATAGATGTCGAATCTCTCCGTCCGCAGCATAGGCCCGCGCCCACGCACTATCCGCAAAGAGCAGCGTCATCGGATCGAGCTCACGGCGAGCGAGCTCCGACCAGCGCTCTGCCGCCGACGCATACGCCCCCGCGTCCTCGAGTAGCTGAGCGCTGCGCCACTCCGCGTCATCGACAGCGGCCGATGCTGGCACCGAAGCGAGTGCGAGGCCGATCGAGCCGATGACCGCGAAGAACATGCGCGAAAACGATATCACCCCATCGCGGCCTTGCGGAGAAGAGATACCCGAACCTGGCGGGCGTCGTCACGAGCCCCAAGCTCCAGGCCAGAGAAGACGTCCAGCAGACAGCGACGGACCAGCGACGGTGTCCCCGGCGGCCCTGTCACCTCCGCCACACGCCCTGACGAGAGGACCTCAAGGACCACGTCGACGGGGCCCGCAGCGTCAAGCGCTCCGATACAGCGCTGCACCGCACGGTCATGCTCGCGGACCCAGCGCTTCACCACAGCCGATGCAGACCTACGCGCACTTGTTCCGCGGGCTCGTGACGGACGCGGGGTTTGAGTCCCGGCTGTCCCGGCTGTCCCGGCTGTCCCGGCTGTCGCGACCGCAGCACCTTCTGCGCCGGGTGTCGCGTCCAAGGCCTCCTGTCGCTCTTCCGCCCGATCGTCAGACACACGTGCGGCGTCCGCAGGGACCCCAACATGATCCGCAGAGCGCGGCGAGCCTGCCCCAAGTGACCTGGGCTGCCCGTCTAGCTCAACCTGCGAGCGAGGCGATGCCCCCTGCTCTTCTACATGCAGCCGCAACCCGCCAGCGAACGACACAGACGACATCCAGCCATCATCACCCGGAACGGCATCCAAGCTCCGCGCAACCGGAACGCCGATGATGATCCCGATAGCGACCGCAGCCGCGATCATGAAGACAGACTTCCAGCCCGTCCCGAGGCTCCCACCAGCCACCGGACCAACGCTCCGCCCTGCCCCGCCCGACGAGTTGGGAGCACGGCCTGCCGACGATGGCTCTACCGCCACCCTCTCTTTGGAGGTCTCCATCGCCACGAGTTCCGCTCGAGCATCGTCGAGCTCGTCAAAGAACTCGCGCATCGACGGAATCCTGTGGCTCGGATTCGTGATCATCGCCCGTTGGAGCACCATCTCCAGCACAGGAGGAAGCTCGACGCCCATCGAGGACGCACTACGAGGCTCATCCCCGAAGGTCACGGGCACGCCGGGAGGAAACGGCATCCGCCCCGTCGCCAGGCGAAACAGCGTCACTCCCAGCGAGAAGACATCGTGTCGCCGAGTGGGCGGCTCCCCCAATCCAGCCTCCGGCGCGATGTAGCCCGGTGTGCCCAACTTGATCCCCGGCGAAGTCCGCAAACGCTTCTCCGGCGGAGTTCTCGACTCGCTCGAAGCGTAGAACGCCGGTAAAAGTTTGCCGATCCCGAGATCCACCAGCTTCACGCCTCCAGCCCGAAGCTGAATGACGTTGCCAGGCTTCACATCCCGGTGGATCACCCCCCGTTCGTGGAGAAGGCGCAACGTGTCGCAGAGTTCGAGGCCGATCTCGGTCACCTCGATCGCTGTAAGCCTGCGCTCTCGCGCCAGCACCGCAAGATCCACCCCCTCCAAGAGCTCCATCGAGTAGAAGTGAACGCCGCCGTCGCTGAAAAGAGCGTGCGCCTCGACGAGCCCCCGCGCCTCCATCTGCCGCAGCGCCCAAAACTCGTGCTGAAAGCGCTCCACCGACGTCGGGTCCTCAGCATGCTTCTGGGCCAGGACCTTCACCGCGTAGCGTCGGCGATCACCGCGACAGAACGCCTCGTACACCTCTCCCATACCGCCCTGGCCGAGACGACGGAGCAGCTCCCACTGGCCGGCCAGGACCGTTCCGGAGCGGTCCCCAGCCACCCCCGAGGGCACGTCTCGATGGGCAACCCCGGGTCGGGTCTCCTCCTTCCCCGCCCCCAGGAAGAAGCGAGTCCACCGGAAGAGCGGTGCGGGTGTCGAGATCGAGGGTGCACTCATGGGCTCTCGTTATGAAATGCTATGGCCCATGCATCTGCAACCCAGAAGATCCGGGGTCTACCAGCCCCACCAAGGCTCAAGGTCAGCCCCCTTCCCCGTCGCAGAGCCCACGCGACGAACAGGTGTTGTTCCCGCACTCGGAGTCATCCGTGCAGGTCGCAAAGCACGCCAGCAGGTCTCGAGCGCAGGCCGTGCCCTCCGGGCAGGCCTCGTCTCCTGCGCCATCGCACGCCAGCATGCACGTGCCGTTCACGCAGGCCGTCCCCTCTGGGCATCCCCCCTCGCACGAGAGCGAGCACTGCAAGCGTCCCGCCGCTGCCGGAGCCGACGCGTGCATGCAGAGCTCGGACTTGCAGTCTGCGTCGTCCTCGCAGATTTCGCCGATCTCGCTGCCGCAGCCCGCAAGCGTCGACAGGGCGAGGATGGAGAGCACGAGCCTGAGCATGGAGGCATATTATCGCGCACCACGGTGCGCGGTGAACTATTCCGCGTGGTCGCACCGAGCGCGCGCCGCAAGAGCACCTGCTAGCCGAGCTCGCCGACGGTCACCTGCGGGCGCTCCCCAGCGCCGCCGATCTCTGCGACGTCTTCGCCCACCGCACCGCGCGGCGGGTCCGCGCAGACGGCACGGTCCAATTCCGCGGCCGCCGCTTCGAGGTGATGGGCGAGCTGTGCGGCCAGAGCGTCGAGCTGCGCTTCAACCCGCGCGATCCCCAGGCACGCCCGCGGGTCTTCCAGGACGGCGCCTTCGTCTGCGACACCGTCGTGCTCGATCTCCATCGCAACGCGGGCCGCGAGCGCCGGCTTCTGCACACCCCGGCCCCCGAGGCGAAGCCGACCGGCCTCGATCCGCTCGCGGAGCTCCGCCGTCAGCTCCGCAGCGCCCTGCCCGACGAGGACGAGGAGATCGAGATCGAGATCGAGGACGAGGACGCCGACGCCGACGCCGACGAGCCCGAGGAGATCGAGGAGATCGAGATCGAGATCGAGGACAAGGACGCCGACCAGCCCGAGGAGATCGAGATCGAGATCGACTTCGACGACACCAGCAACGAGTACGCGCGCGAGGAGGATCCGCGATGACGACCTATCGCCAGCGCTTCGGCCTGCGCCACGACCTCCTCCCGCGCGCCGCCTGCGGCAAGACCTGCTTCGACGGCGACGACGCCTTCGTCCGCCTGCGGCGGGTCTTCTCAGCGTCCGCATGATCAGCGGCACCGATGCGCCGGGGTAGGTTCTCCGGATCTCGACGTCACCATCCGCATCTTCTCGTCGAGGGCGAGGGCGAGCGCATGCCCGCGCCCGCCCCGCAGATCCGGCGGACTCCGAGGTGGGGGCCGGCTCCCTGCGTCCGTGTCTCACTCATCATTGGCAGTTGGGGACGAGCGTGGTCAAGAACCTACTCTGTCACGGCGGGTCGACGAAGTCGAGCACTATCTTGCCCGTGTCCCGCTTCTCGGCGGTCCGCTCGCCGATGCAGACCACTTCCAACTGATCCGGGTGATAGGCCATTCCGACAGCCTCAATAGTTACCTGACCTGTGAAGCAGGCTCCACTAGACAGATCGATGGTAAACGATCCATCGGCGGCAACGGCTGCCGAGGTGTCGGCCAGGACGCAGCCGCCCCCGCCGCCCTGCTCCGACGAGTCACACCCGATCACCGAGGCCGGGAGCGCGGGCGTGCACTTCACGGGCTCGCCGATCGGATCCGCCTCGACCCGGATATCGACCCGCGTCTCGGCAAGGAACTGCGTGCCGGTGGGGGCGATCAGGCGGCCCTTGAGGCTAATCGGTGGACTCCCAGTCGGTCCAACCTGCACCGTCGGCGAAGTCGTACTGAGCGGCTTCCAGTTTGCGGCGTGCACCTTCTCGAAGGTCAGCGTTAGGTCACCCCGGGCCGCCGTGCCGAAGAGCGCCGAGAAGTGGACCTCGCGCGCGTCGGTCGGCGTCGCGGGCATCCGATAGCGCAAGGCCAGGATACCGGACTCCGGGAGCGGCTTCGAGGTCATCACGCCCACGTTGTCGAGCGAGCCGATGTCGGCGGCGATCGTCAGGACGCTGCTCTTCGGTAGCGCCTCGGCCCTGATCCCAAGCTCGAGGCTGCGGCAGTCGTCGTCGCTCTCCGCCGCGATTCGCTTCACTGGCGATTGACCAAAATCAATGGTCTCCGCGGCAGTGCCTTTGGCGACGAGCGCGAGCTTCAACGGCTGGGGTTGCGTCAGCTTGAATTCAGCGCCAGTCGTTCCTTCCGAGCTCGAGTCGCAGATCAGCTGCGACTCGTCGGCTGTGGCGGTTCCAACCTTGATATCGCCGAGGCCGCGGAACTCGACCTCATACTTCGCGAAGGGTTGTGCCGGCGCGATGAAGCTCTTGGTCAGCCGCCGGCCGTCGTCCGTGTCGACCGCCTCCGACGCGGTGAACAGGGCAACCTGGACCTCGAGACCATTGACGAACTGCGCAATCTGCAGCCGCTCGACCGGATAGTTCGGGGGAACCTCAGCGACTGCCGTCACCCGCGTGACGCCCGCGATGACGGGGTCGGAGGACGCGGTGATCTCCGTGCACACGATCGGTGGCGTGACATCATAGGTCTTCGTGTACAGGTCCAGATCGTCGCCGTCATCGGCGACCACCCAGCGGATCGTGCCCTCGGCGTCGGCTGCTAACTGACCCTGGGGCGCGCTGTAGACGAACGAGCAGCGGCCGTCGTCGTCGGCCTCGGCGCTGGCAAAGCCTGCCGCGCTCGCGGTCACAGACTGCTCTCCGTTCAGCACCGTGGTCAATGAAACGCTGCGCGCGGCCGAGAGATAGCCGTCGAAGCTGTCGACGGTGCCCGGGACGGCGACCAGCAGCACCTCGTCGCGACCCGCCTCGAACGTGCACTCCATCTCCGTGCAGCCTTCGTGACCGATCGCGGCGAACAGATCGGCTTTGGTGAGTCCACAGGGAAGATCGCTGGCCTCGCCGCTGGCCTCGACCTTGCATATCTGACAGACGCCGTTGGGCGCCAGCCTGCCGACCAGCAGCGATGGTTCGCGCTCCGGCGCGGTGCAGGCGGTCCCGACGAGCGCAGCGATAAAAAGGGATTGGGGCGTCATCGCGTTCCTCTCACTTCTTTTCAATGAAATAACCGGCGATCCGACGGAATCGGAATGGTTTCTTGTTTCCTTCGGTCAGCTTGGCGACGAGATTGACGGCGTAGATGCTGGGCTGCCACTCGGCCGGGATGTAGATTCGGAGGTCATAGCTCTCCGCGTTGCCGTTCCCTCTCACACACTTCCGCACCGGGAGGGCGATCTGGATACGCTCGTCAGTGCCCGCGGGGATGTCGGCCTCAAGCGCCAGGCGCCCGCGATTGTCGCTGTCGTAATCGTAGGTGACGACGACCGTGAACAACTCGCCCGAGGGAACGGGGAACGGGTTACCGGAGATGCTGTGGATGATGGATGACATGATGACCTCACTTGCTGGCAGGAAACAGCGCCGGCTTGAGTTCGGCCGCGTTGCGGTCGAGGACGAGGGTTCGGACTGCGTTAAAGAAGTTGAGTTGGACGGTGATCGAGACGAAGAATGAGGTGAACGGCTCGGGGGTCTCGCGCACAAGGCCTGTCGGGGCGCGGCGCATGAAGGCCCAACCGAGCGTCGTGGTGACGTATGGAAGCGGCTGGATCGCCAGTCCCAGCAACACCGGCGGCGTCGAGTAGCGCTCGCTCAACGGCCGGTACTGGTTGTCGGCACCGAACGCAGTGTTGTAACTCGGGAAGCCCGAAAGCCCCAGCCCGAACTCAAGGCCAAACATACGCCGAAAGTCGCTGCGACCATTTGTCCACATCGGTTCGTCGAAGCGATTGGGCCAGAGGTAGATCTGCGCGCCGACGTAGGGCAGCGCGAATCGTTCGTGCGCGTGGAGGATGAAGGCAAGCCCAAGCGTCGGGGTAACGTACGAGCTGAAGAACTCCGTCTCGCCGAAGCCGAACGCCTGGCCGACGCTGGTCTGCACATACGGATCCATCATCACCTTCTGGCTCGCGAGGTCGACCTCACTCGGGAGCGCGTGGAATCTCTCAACGTTCATGCCATGGGCAGCGATCCGGGCCTGCAGGTCGCCGATGAAGCTCCTGAGCAACTCCAGAGCTTCCTTGTTTTCACCCGACCCGATCGGCTCCACGTTCGCCCCCAGCCAGCGAGCCAGATCGCCGTAGACATCGGCGACTCCCCCCGCATTCGACGCCGCGAGAGGCTTCCCGCTGATCGCGTGCTTGAGAAGCATCTCGATGGTCTTCAGGTGATCGACGACCGCGTCGCGCGCCTTCCTGGCCTCCTCTGACTTCGCGGCCTCGGCGGGGAAGAGCACCCGGACTTTATCGCGGTCGCTCTTCGTGTGGATGGCGGCGAAGCCCATCGCCTCGCCGCCGACAATGACCCGACCGCGCGACAGTTCGACCACGTCGCGCAGGGTCACCGTCGAAAAACCGGGCAGCTTGTATTTCTCGAGATCTGCGACCTCGCGACGTTGCTTCGGCTCCGCGCCCATGAGGACGATCACCGCGGCGTCCTTCTCGAACGCGATCGCGCGGACCACGAAGTTGTCTACTATGAACTCCGGCTTGCGACCGCCGACCTGCGCCGGATCGGGCGCGTACTGTCGCTGCACAACCAGGTTCGTGGCCAACACCTGCAGCACGAAATTCGCGAGGCTCTCCTCCGCGGACGACGACGCGCCGGTGCTCCCCGCGGGGGCCGATGTCGTAGCGTCACGCGCGCGCTCGCCCTCCACGCCGGCAGCTGCGCCACCGGAACTACCCTCATTGTGTGCGAGGAGGAACCGCTCGCCCGGCTCGAACGCCAGCAACCTCTCTCGTATCGGAATCGGCGCTTCCTTAGCAACCATCTCGTTGAGTTGCTTGGCGCTATCGTCGAGCGCCGTTGGGACATTCGCGAGCACGGCCGTCAACTCCGACGCCTTGTTCTCCGAAATTCCGTTGTCCTTCAGAATTTCCTTGATCATCTTGTGAAGTTCGTCGATCTGGGGGCACACCACACTGTCGGGTTCCGCGGCTTCCTCACATTTCTCGAACTCCTCGATCTTCTTCTTCGCCAGCTCAAGCAGCTGCTTCCCGATCTTCTCGCCCGACAGACGCTCCTGGTAGACGAGCAAGCAATAGGACGCGCCGTTTCGGAAGAACCCACGTGCGCTGACTTGAAGCGCAAATTTTTTCTGTTTCTTGTCCTTGTCGATCTCCCCGAACGTGTCCGTTCGCAGCGATACGACGTTGTACACACCGGCCTTGTCGAGGGCCTTGTACGCGGATTCGGCGTCATTGACTGCCTTAGCCTGCTTCTTGTACACCGCATTCTTCTCCTCGGCGGTGGTCGCGGCGGTTAGGGACTCGATGAGTTCGACACGTGCGACCCTCGGCGAGTTGAACACGTTCCCAAAGGTCCTGAGTCCAAGCGCTTCTTCCTCCCTCAGGCCTCCAAGCTCGACGGCCGCAAAAACATCGTCGCAGGTGCGGATCGGGCTGCGCTTCGGCGGCGGGAAGCCCCACGCATTGAACGCATATCGAACGAACACGGCCCGCACTGCACGGACCTCTTCGCCGACGTCGCCCGTCAGTATGAATGGCTTGTCGAGGGGGATGTGCGAGCTGTAATTGCCGTTCTTCGACAGCGCTATCTCGGGGAACACGTCCTCTGCGGCCGCGCCTGGCGCGACTCCCAACAGCGTGAGGAGGAGCGCGATGTGGGGGACCACACACTGCATCAGTGCAGAATGAGCCGGATGTTTTCGATTCATTGTACCTCAGAGCGGTCGAGGAGCTCGCTGGCCTAGCGCGGCCGAGGTCGAGGGGGGCGAGTACAGGCCCTTTCTCGCCGGATGAAGGCGAGGCGCTGGCGAGTAGGCCAAGGCGGACGTTGTGATTCACTGACTCCCCAATGCGCACATTCAAGCGCCCCCCTCTTGCACTTAGTGTGCGGAGAATAGTCACTCATCACCATCGGTGATCTAATGGGTCTGTCCGGGACGATGCGCCCCACAGATATGGAGTGCACGACCGCGGTCGACCCGTTCACCCGGGCGTGGATAAATTTCGATCAGGTCGGCAGGGCGAGCGCATCCCGGATAGACTCAGCCCAGCGGTCGAGGTTGTCGACAGTGGTTTTCAGGCGCTCGGGTATCGTCGCCAGCGCGGCGAGCTCGGCTTCGAGGCGCAAACGCGCGCGACGGACCCTGGTCCGCGCAGTGTTCTCCGGTACGCCGAGGAAGGCCGCAAGCTCGGGGCCGGTAAGGCGCTCCCAGTAGTAGAGCTCGAGGAGGGTCTGATCGCCTAGAGAGAGGTGGCGGAGCCCCTCGAGGAGGAGGCGCTGCTCGTCGCGGACCGCGAGCATCGAAGTCGGGCTCGCGCCCATGTCCACGATCGAGCGCTCGTCCGCGTCCTCGTCGCGCCGTAGCGCTCGCTCTCGACGATAGTGGCCCCGGAGGAGGTGGTGGGCAGCGCCAAAAAGGTAGGCGCGGAAGGAGGCGTCAGCCCGGAGGCGATCGCGGCCCTCGACGCAAGCCATGAAGGTACGCTGGACCAGGTCCTCGACCCCACGATCGACCTTGTTGCGAAAGAAGCGGTAGACTGCCGCAAAATAGCGCTGGAAGAGCAGGTTGCCTGCCTTGCTATCGCCAGCCCGCCACGCCTCGACCAGTGCCTCGTCGGTCACGGCCGAGGATGGTAGCATCGGGGGGTCAACGATGAAACGCTTAGGTTCGCGCAATGCGCCCGCTCGTATCGGCCCTCGTCGAATAATTTGTCGATGGGTTGAACGGATCGGTCGTGACCGGGCACTTCAGACAGGGAGGTGAGCTATGGACCCGGGTAACTTCATGGTGATCGCGGCTAGTGGACGGGGAGCGGGAGCAGACCCCTGGACGCCCACAACAGAGGCAGACAAGTCACCGGCTCACTACGCCCTCATAGGGACACAGCCGGCATTTCGACCGGAGGAGTGAAGGTCTCTGGCCGTCAATCAAGCTAACCGTGAAGGTCAGCCGGCCGTAGGATCAAGGTCGCGAATGTCAGCTCCGGTGGAACCTGCCCGCCCGCGTTCAGACGCCGACTCGAGCGTCGCGGACCTCCCCTCCTGCCCCTTCAGCGAGGCAGGTGTCGAGGCGGCGGCGATCCGCGGGAGGGTCGCCCAGAGCCTCTTCGGCGAGCCGTCGGTAGTCGTCCGGATCGGCCGCTATGAGGTCGGCGACCGAATCGGCGTTGGGGGAATGGGAGTGGTCTATTCGGCGCGCGACCCCGAGCTCGGCCGTCTAGTCGCGCTCAAGGTCCTGAGCTCTCGGCGGAGCGCGGATCCGCGGCAACGCGAGCGTCTCATAGGTGAGGCGCGGACCCTCGCTCGCCTCTCTCACCCAAACGTCGTTCAGATCTACGAGGTCGGGGAGCACGAGGGGTCGATCTTCCTTGCCCTGGAGTTCGTCCAGGGCGAGACCATGGCGACCTGGCAGCGGCGGCCCGGACGAAGTTGGCAGGAGGTGCTCAGCGCCTACCTGGACGCAGCCCGAGGTCTTGCTGCGGCGCATCAGGTAGGAGTCGTCCACGGCGACGTCAAGCCAGCCAACATTTTGATCGGCGTCGACGGGCGGGTGCGGGTCGTCGACTTTGGCCTCGCCCGCGACGCCGGTGCCGACGAGGCGAGCACCCAGTCGGAAGACCGCACCTCGGAGTCGACGACTATCGGGCCTGTCCGAGGAGGGGCAATTGCAGGAACCCCGGCGTACATGGCCCCGGAGCAGGCGCGGGGTCGCGGCGTCGATGCGCGGAGCGACCTCTTCAGTCTCTGCGTCTCGCTCTTCGAGGGCCTCCACGACATCCGCCCCTATGGCGCCAAAGAGCTCCAAGCGCTCGGCGATTGCCCGGTCGACGCGCGGGGGCTGCGCGCCTTGGTGCAGCGGCGTTCGGCAGCACCTTCATGGGTCCTCAAGGTCCTCACCCGCGGCCTCGAGCCCGATCCGCGCCGGCGCTTCGCCGACATCAACGCGCTGATCGCGGCCTTCACGGCAGCGCCGCAGCGTCGCCGACGGCGGATTGTAGCTGGGACGGTTGGCCTCGTACTCGCGGTCGGCGCCGTGTGGGGCGCGCTCGGCAAGGACGATCCAGAGTGTCCTGCGCTCATCGACCCCCTCCACGAGGTCTGGGATCCGATGGCGAGGGATGCCCTCCACGCACGATTCCTCGCCTCGGGGCTGCCGTACGCCGACACTGCTTTCGACGACGCCGCGCGGTCGATCGATACCGCAGTGGAGGCGTGGAGGAGGGCGCGGCGGTCCCTCTGCCTCCGAGGAGACGGCACGGCGGGAGCGTCCGACGAGCGGGCTATTGAGTGCATCGATGCCCACGAGCGCTCGATCCGCGACGTCATAGGTCGCCTCGAGAGCAACGAGCCCGGCGTCATCTCTCGCGCGCATGAGCTCGTCAACGAACTCGGGGATCCATCTGTGTGTGGCGACCCCGAGGCGCTCCGCGAGGGGCCGACGCCGCTGCCCGTCCGGGCCCTCCGCGAGCGTGTCAGCGCCCTGCGAGGGGCTCTCGACGAGATCCGGGCGCAGACGATCCTCGGCGCCTACGAGGAGGCGAGGACGGCGGCCGAGGAGTTGATCCTGGCGGCGGCATTCGATCGTCGACTGCGGGCGGAGGCGATGCTGAATTTGGGGATCGTCCTTGGTCGCCTCGGCGAGCTGGAATCATCCGAGGCGATTCTGGCCGAGGCCCTGGGCGAGGCGGAGTCGTTGCGCGACGATCACCTGGCTGCGGCGATCCTCGGCGCCCAGACGGAGCTACAGGTCGCCGCCCGCCGCGACGTCGCCCGGGCTCGCGGCTACGCCGAACTCTACATAGCCAAGCTCCGACGGATCGGCGCCGACGCACCCGCTTGGGCTGAGCTTCACGATCGCATCGGCGAGCTCGAATACCGCGCGGGCCGCTTCGAGGTCGCTATCGCGGAGCACAACGAGGCACTCCAACGCCGCGATGACGAGGACGCTGTCGGACGCGCTGCAAGCCTGCTTGGCGCAGCTCGCGCACTGGGCGGGCTGGGCCGAGCGGACGAGGCCGACACGCATCTCCACGAGGCGAGGGCGCTTCTCGTGGGCGCCCGTGGCGAGGGCCACCCCGACGTCGCGACGATCGACGTCAACCTAGCCCTCGATCTCCTGGAGCGCCCGGATCCGACGAGCGCCGGGCTGGATCGCGCTCGTGAGCTTCTGGAGGGGGCGCTGGCAAATGCTCTCCTCCACGAGGGCGAAGAGGGGCTCGGCACGGCCCGTGCGCGGGTCGTCCTCGCCCTAGCCCTCGATCAGCTTGGCGATCCGACCGCCGCCGAACAGGCGTTAATGCGGGCCCTGCCTGTCCTCCGCAAGCGCCTGCCGCCGACCCACGACGACCTCGCCGAGGCCCTCGAGATCTCGATCAACGTTGAAGCGGCGCTCGAGTCCTGGGCAGCCGCGGCCGACGCCTGCGCCGAACGCATCACTATCCACCGCGCCCGCGGCACGCCGGTCCCCTTCGAACTCTCGCTCAACGCTGGTGAGTTCCTCCTCAATGACGGCCGAGCGATCGAGGCGATCGCACACTATGATCGCGCTCTCGCTCTCGCCTCCCTAGACACGACGCTCGGCCCGGAGGCCCTCGTCTACGCCCTCAATGGCCGCGCCAAGGTCCACCTCGAGCAAGGCGAGGTCAGCCACGCGCGTGGGCTCTTCGACCGGGCTCTCGAGCTTCTCCCGGAGCCGGAGACGACGCCAGCGCCAGCGCAGGCCTGGCTGCGCGCCGAGGTCGAGTGGGGGGCTGCGCAGGCGCTGGCGAGTGCTCGCCACCATCGCGAGGCTCGTCGTCTTGCGACATCGGCTCGCCGATTCTACGCCGCCCGCAAGCCGTTGGCGCCCGAACTCGCGGCGATCGACGGGTTCCTCGGTCGTGCTCACGAGCGCTGAGTAGCGAGGTATCATCTACGCCTTGACCGCGGAGCTTGTTGAATTCGAGCGCTCGATCGCCGACGAAGTCCGGATGATCCGAGTAGTGGACGACCCGAGGAACGGATCGGCGGTCGGCGGTCACTGTAAGAGGCAGAGGGGGTGAAGAGATGCGCGGGATGTGGATAATAGTCGCTGCAGCGACAGGAGGGTGCCCTGGTGAGTTTTCCGGGGAAGGACCGCCGTCGGGAGCGAACGACGTGCAGACCGGTGGGAAGCCTCTAATGACCGCCTTCGACCCGACCGAGCCGACGGTCCCCAGGCCGGCCATCATGGGGACCGAGGTGCAAGGGAGAAGGGGGACAGGGCCTTGCGAGGCTAGCATCGAGACGGACGGGCACTGCTCGTCGCGTATTCGGCCAGGTTCCAAGGCGGATCCTAAAATGCTCGTGATCCACGGCTCGGATGATCGACTCGACCTCTATTGCCTCGAAGATCCGAATGTTGCGATCAAGAATCTCCCCAGGGGCGATGCGCTCGATCGCAATATCGCCGCTTCGGCGGCACTCTTCACGAAGGACCGGCTGGAGCGGCTCCAGGGCCCCAACCCGCCACTCCTGGCAACGGAGGAGGGGCTCTGCGCGGACGAGGCCTTCGCGAATCAACCGTCATCCGCGCGCTGCAGCGGGGTATTTATCTCGCCGACCTCGGTGCTGACGTCGACGCACTGCTTCAGCTGGATGCACTCCGACGAGATGCTGGTAGTCCGCGGGTACCGGATGGATGACGCTGAAGCCCTGGCCGACATCAAGCCCGAACAAGAATGCCGGCCGACGGGTACCGCGAGAGCCTTCAATAACTTCAAGCTCCTACTGCTCGATGTCGAGTGCCCAACGCCGCCGTTGACCGGGGTCGTCGTCGCCAAGTCGATGCCAGCGAAGGACGACTACGTCTACGCGGTCGGACATCCGATGGGCATACCTGCCAAATTCAGCGGTCTAGCGAAGGTCTCCAAGTCGGGACAGGATCGGTTCACCGCGGATCTCGACGCAGGGTTCGGCAATTCAGGGTCGCCAGTCTACAACATCGAGCACGAACTCGTCGGCATAATCGAGTATACAGATGCGCTCCCGCAGTTCTGCAGCAGTGCGGTCGACGGGGCCACATGCATGCGCTGGGACGACTGCCTTGAGGATCCGCTCTGCAGGGGAGCGGATGCACTGGACGTCACATTGATTTTCGCACCGCCACAGTCAGATACGAGTGCGCAATAGCGCAAAATAGCACGACAGAAAGGCCAGATAAGAGCATGAGCACAATTACCATCCACACCGTTGTCTCGGCGCACACGGGTTCGAACACGATCTCCCTCACGACCGACAGCAACGGAACTGCATACTATTCCAGCGAGGAGCTGCTAAGGATCGATGCGTCACTGGACTCGACGGATCCCACACTCACGGTGACCGTCGCGCCCCCTTCTGTCGACTCGATCCGCGTCTATCGCGTAACCGGCACGTCGAGCGGCTCCTACGACGCGTCTGCCGGCTTATCCTGGTCCTACAGCGGCTCGGACCTGGTCTTCGTCTTCACGCGGCCCTCCTCGGGTCACGAGTATACATGGGTACTCGTCGGCCACGGAGCGAGTCCTTCAGTCAAGCTAACGGTCAAGATCAGCCGCCCGTAGCTGCGGGCACAACCCCCCCATCACCCAAGCCAATAAGTCCTGAGAGGCCCGGCGCCACCTCCGAGCAACGAGGGACTACCCTGCCCTTTTAGTGAGGCTAGCATTGAGGAGGCGGCGATCCGCGGGAGGATCGCCGCCTGCGGCTCAGACCAGCCCCGTCATACACATAGGCCAGAATGAGGTCGTCGAGCAGTGACGATGGGATCGTGGTCGTCTAGTCGGAAGGGATCAAAAGATCGCCGCCTGGTGTGTCGCCGCGCACTGCTCCGCCGCCAAGGTGACATCGTGCCGCGGATCGCCTGGACGAGCGTCGGCCGCGTCATTGAGCTCGTGTGCAGGCGGCACTGAGGTGAGCCCGCTGCCCGTACCCTGGGCTTGCGACGGATCGGGATCGACGAACTCTCCTCCTGTGCTTCGGAGGGATCGTCCTTCCCTGGCCTCATGTCATGCCGCTCTAGCCCACGAACATGTGAGTAGAGCCATAATCAGCCGTTCGTGGCCGGCGGCGGCCTTGACCACGGCAGCAGGCCGATGGATGAGACGGCTCTGGCCTCGCTCGCTGCGATCCGTAGAGAGCGCGCAATCACCCTATATCCAGTTCCCACGGCCGGGATGACCTGTCCCCAGTCGCGCTACGTGGATCCGGGCGAAACTCCGGTGAACGGATCCATCCAGCCATTGCACTCCTCTTATGTGGCCTCGCAACGGCCGCGCACAAACCAGCGCGCGGTTCCACCTGCACAGACTAGGAAACAACTATGTCCAGTAGATACACAATCATGCGCGCGCGACGTACGCGCGGGCGTCAGATCTTCATGAGCGAGTTCCGTCCGGTCCTCGAGTCTTTCGCGGTCGACGATCCGCCGCCGAGCCTCGAGGCCGCGGACCTCACCCGCCGCGACGTCCGGCTCCTTCGGCGCGATCCTGAGGTCGTCGGGGTGGCGCGGTCGCTGGGGATACGCCTCATCGAGCCCACTGATATCCCCGCGAGCGCAGCGACGGAGGGCGCGTGGGGCACCGAAGCCGTTAGCGCGACGAGATCGTCGCGCGACGGGAATGGGACGGTGGTGGGAGTACTTGACACGGGCATCGACGCCGTCCACCCCGCGTTCGCGGGAGTCCAGCTTACCGAGCGCGACTTCACCGGGGAGGGGAATGGTGACCGACACGGCCACGGGACTCACTGCGCCGGAACGATCTTCGGCCGCGACGTCGAAGGCCAGCGGATCGGTGTTGCCCCAGGGGTCAAGAAGGCGCTCGTCGGCAAGGTCCTCGACGGCTTCGGACGGGGGACCACCGAAGCCCTCTTCCAGGCGTTGAGTTGGGCCCTGTCCGAGGCCGACGTGGTCTCGCTCTCACTCGGCTTCGACTTCCCAGGCCATGTCGACCACCTCGTCCACGTCGAAGGACTGCCCGTCATCCAAGCGACCTCGATGGCGCTCGTCGACTTCACCGCCAACCTCCGGATGTTCGACGCATTGATGGTAGAGAACCGCGCCCGCGACGACTACAGTCTCGGCGGCGGTGCGGTGGTGGTCGCCGCCGCTGGCAATGAGAGCGAGTGGCCGCGCTTTCGAATCGCATGCACACTGCCGGCCGCGGCCGAAGGGGTCATCTCGGTCGGCGCCCTCGAACGGAGCGTGGATGGTCTCCGGGTCGCGTCCTTCTCGAACATGCTAGTCGACGTCAGCGCTCCCGGTGTCGACATCCTCTCGGCTCGCAGCGGCGGCGGTCTTCGTTCGCTCAGCGGTACCAGTATGGCGACCCCGCATGTTGCCGGTATTGCCGCCCTCTGGTGGCAGGCGATTCGAAACGGCATCGCGCCAGCGACTGCGCGGAACGTAAGCTCTCGGCTCATCGCCGCCGCCTCCTCCGACTCACTCGCTCCCGGGATCGACCTCGCAGATCGCGGCGCCGGTCTGGTCTCCGCGCCGCCATGAGCGACGCGCGGCAGAACTCGCTAACCGGGGCAACCTACTGCGCCCCCCTACCCTTCGACACTCCTTCTGGTACCCGCAAGATGCAGGCCAGGAGTGGCGAGATGCAGCGAGCTCAAAGGAGCGCGGGCTCGCTCCCTGGTGGCACCTTGGTGGCACCAAAACCGTGGGACGAGCTGGGAGCAACTGGGACGACGTGGGTTCAGGAGGAGCGAAAACGCGAGGGATAACGATGGGTTATGCAGTAACTCCCCGAGATTGTTGATATTCTCGGAACCCTCTAGGGAATTTCGACCCCTGTCGCGCCCACTCGTAAACGTCGTCTAGGGTAGCCTAGACGGCGTTTTTCGCGTCTTGAGACCCGTTGGTGTTAGTTGTGGTGTTAGTGAAATTCCGCACGGTCCCTCCGGCGGCCCCTCGGACGCCTGACTTCGGCGCGTCGAGAAGATCGATCAAGTCCTCCCCCGTGTCCGGGGCGAGGTGCGCGTAGCGCTCAGTCGTCGCGATGTTCGCGTGGCCGAGCCACTGCTGGACCACCTGGGGCGGGATGCCCCGCTGGTAGCAGTGCGAAGCGAAGGTGTGCCGGAGCAGGTGCGGGTGCACGTGCTTGCTGAGGCCGGCGTCCTTCGCCGTGTCGACCACCAGGCGCCAGAGGCCGTCCCGGTGGAGGTGCTCGCCATTCTCGTCGGCGAAGACCAGGTCGTTCGGACCCTGGCCGCTGTGGTGTCGCTGGAGCGCCTTGAGCAGCTCGCTGCTCATCGGCACGGAGCGGGGCTTGTCGCCCTTCGGTCCTTTGACGCTCCACAGGCCCGCGTCGTAGTGCTGGGCTCTGGTGATCCTGAGGTAGGGCCGACGAGCGTTGAAGTGGAGGTCACCCCACCGCAGCTCGAAGAGCTCGCCTCGCCGGAGGCCCGTACGGACCGCCGTGAGCAGGAAGAGCCGCCACGCTGGCGGTGCTGCCCTTAGAAACGCCTTGACCTCGTCGTCGTCGAGGAAGTCGGCGTCCCGCTTTTTGATCGGCTCCATCTTGATCCTCGGCACGCGGTCGACCAGCTCGTAGTCGTACGCGAGGTTGAGGATCGAGCGCAGCGTCGTCAGCAGGTTGTTGATCGTCTTCGGGCTCTTCGGACCGCCCTTGCGGCGGTTCGTGATCCGCGGTTGCTTGGCGTTGCGCGTTCTCCGAGAGCTCGCGCGCTCGCCGGTCGGCGTCCGCAGCTTGACCTTGAAGAGGTCGATCATGCGCCTCGAGATCTCGCTCAGCGGCGTCTCGCCGAAGAACGGGATCAGGTGCAGGCGGACGGTTCGCTCCTTGTTCTTGAAGTCCGAGAGCCCGTGGTCCTGGACCGCGAGGTTCTGCTGCGCGAACGCGGCGAAGTGCGGGACCTCGCCGGGCTTGTCCAGCTCCCACGCGGGGGTGGGCTGGAGCTCGGGCTCGGTGACCGACTCGGGCGTTGTCGCCCCTGTGGTGGTGTTGTTGTCGCTGGTGGGGGCTCCTCCTCCTTCCTTGGACGCTTCGTACTCGGCGATCAGCTCCGCCTCGACCTCGAGCGCGTCGCGCTTGAGGTGCGTCCGCCGGTCGAGAAACCGGCGGCGGTTGAACTTCCCGCCGTCACGCAGCACCTGTACTCGCCAAACGGGGTTTCCCCGCCGAATAACAGCCTTGACACTCATCGCTTCCTTCTCTTTCGGTGAGTGTCCGGGCCAGTGCACGGGGGGAGTGTATCAAATTCGCGCGATGGAAGCTCCTGGTCCGTCCACCCCTTCGCACAAACGGGATCTTCTCAAGTAGAGTTATCACATGGGAGCCATGAGCCGACTCCAGGACGCTGTTTCAAATTTGGTCGCCCGTGAGAGTGCGTACGATGTTCCCGATGTCTGCATGAGGTATGGATTGGAGAACGCCGGAAATGATGACCCGTTCAGAGGCAAGTCCCGGTACGTGAAAACGCTGTTGAAGGGACTGACCGATGAGAAGTTGACCGAGATTTCTCAAAGAATTGTCGCCGACTACTCCGAAAGGGACGGCTTTGCGGGTGATCGAGACAATGTGATCGAAGCACTGGAACTCTTAGCTGGTCCCCCCAGGATCTCTGAGATCACGCGACGGCAACTGGCTATTGCCTTGGACGATATCGGCTTCTGCGAGTTGGGCGGAAAGCGGGGTATATTTGCTCTGCTGGAGCGGTGTATACCATCGGTGGACCTTTCATTTGGGGGATATGCAGATTCCTTCGGTGACGAGCTACATCAGCACATGGTGAAGAACCACGACTGGTCGCTGGACTTGCTGTTCGAGCGGGTTGGACTGCTCGAGTGTTCAGACCGACGCTTTCTTCGAGTCATGGAAGGAGTCGTTGATCCCCTCGCACGAACAGGCGAAGAGCAGGCCCATTTCGTAGGAGTTATCAATGAGCACATCGGCCGCGACTGCTACATGCTTGTCGAGGCCGGGAGGACATCGGGCTACCCCGTCTATCTGGCAAAACACACAGTGCAGGGTGTTGCTGGGCGCCCAAAGAACCTGATCTTTGCATCCACCGGCATGAAACCAGAAATTATTCTGCGCGATGCTATTAATAACGATGTAGAGGTTGTCCGCTACGGTGACAAGTGTCTCATCTACGACGAGCCATTCCCCGAGAAGGTACTCACGTGGCGACATCTGGTTTCGTGGTGGGCGCGGCAACAGGGCATGGTGCCGGGGCAAATTGCGGCGAAGTCATTACGCGATCGGCTCTGCGAGTCGGTTAGAATGAGCACTTCGCCGCCCGAGAGGCTACTATTTGACTCGTACTGGGCGCTGTTAACGGAGATTGGCGCGACGATTCCAGCTCTGCTACCACAAGTGTACTTGCATTATGACCCGCTGACCGCTCGGATGCTTGGTGGGGCGACACGCCTGGTCCGGCAGCGGATGGACTTTCTGATGCTTCTCTCCCATCACGAGCGGATCGTCATAGAGGTAGATGGCAAGCAGCACTACGCTGAGGGGGACCGGGCATGTCCCAAGCGCTATGCTGAGACGGTCAGCGAGGACCGGTACCTTCGATTGTGCGGGTACGAAGTCTACCGATTCGCCGGAGTCGAGCTTCAAGGCTGCGGTGGAAGCGCTCTGGTCCGCAAATTCTTTCAGGCTCTTTTTGAGAAGTACGGCTTGCTGTGACCGGGGGGTAAGCGGAAGTCGGCAGGCGGAGAGTCCGCTACCTGTTCTTTGAGTCCTACAGACCGTGGTCCTGGACCGCGAGGAGCTGTTCCGATCGTGACAGAGTTTACCTGGTGGACACTTTGCCGGGGTTCGCCATTTAGAATCCCTTACCACCTCGGATCTCCGCAGTTAGTTCTTTGAGTTTGTTGGCGGACTCCTTGAGCTGGGAGGGCGCTCCTTTGTATCCACCATGCACCAGCTGGTTGCGTAGCAACCTGATGGGGGCAAGCTGATTGGCTTGACCCGCCGTGATAAGGCCCTTTGCCTCAAGAGCCTGCGGGGTGGGGACAGGAGGGCCTTTTGCGGCCATGTTCAGAAGAGCCTCGCGGACAGCTTTCTCGTATGCGATCCATTGCCCCATGAACAGGCCAAGAGCCTTCGTGAACTCACTTTCTCCCTCCGCTGGTGGGTGTTCGGTGCGACTGCTATACGCAGTTCGGATATTTTGATAGGTGTCGTACCGACGGTCATCCTCCGACAAGATTTGATCGATTATTTGCTCTGAGATAGGGCGAGTCTCTATGTCTCCCTTGAAGACGCCATCGACATAGGCGCGAATAGACTCGGGATTCGCAAGGCCGAGCGCTTCGATGAACTCGAAAAGTAGGTCGACGCTACCCAGGTCACTCATCCGTTGAGAGTCAACTGAAAATTTCTCGATCAGGTAGGCTGCCAACTCAAAGTGGTTTGACAGGCTCTTCTGTGACTCAACTCTGGCTGCTCCAGCCCTCTCAAGTCGCTCTAGCGCGATTTCCCCTGTGAGGACCAGACCGTTTAGTTCGTCGAGAATTGCATGTTCATCCTCAGAGAGCGTCCCCTCGTACGGCTTGTAGATTAGATCGTGTTCCACCTCAGACCAGGCGTGCATAAGAACTGATGCAACCTGGATCTCTATGCGAGCTTCCGTGTATCTGCGCTCAGATTCGCCAAGGTGGGAGGGCTTTACTCTTACCCGGTAGTGCCGCGCGCGATATCCGTTAAACTGCTTTTTGTATCCTGTGGGGCTTGGTGTATCTCTCTTTGACTTGGAGGCGTGCGGACCTTCTGGGAATCGCTTTTCCTCATTGACCTCGAATATTTCCGAGATCACATCACTAACAAGATCTTGTTGTCCGGGGAAGTAGAGAGCGATACGGATGCCGGTAAGATCGACGATACTCTCGTAGATTTTCTCGGTTGTGCTGTATCCTCCGGGAGGGCGCCGCTTCTTAAGTTTCGCCTCTAGGCTACTAGGTGACTTTGGGCGAGATGTTACCAGTGACTTGATACCTGCACTGTGTAGTTTCTTCTCGATCAAGGCAGCTGCGAGCCGCCCCGCTTTGCCGAAAAAATCGTACTCCCGACGGTAGCTGTCGACGAACTCTTCTTCCACGCTCCTGCTCATGGTGCGATAGTGGCAGAAGTGCAGGAGAATGCAACAGACCTCCTGGTGGGTCTTCTAGTCCCCCCCGGCGAGTCCGGTCATGACGCCCTCCGTCTGACGGGTACGTTAAGAACGCGCTCTGCCGGCTGCTCAAGGGTGCCTAGGGGGCGGCTGCGATGCGCGCAGCCAACTTCGGCGCGTCGAGGAGATCGATCAAGTCCTCCCCCGTGTCCCGCCCAAGGTGCGCGTATCGCTCGGTCGTCGCGATGCTCGCGTGCCCGAGCCACTGCTGGACCACCTGGGGCGGGATCCCCCGCTGGTAGCAGTGTGAGGCGAAGGTGTGCCGGAGCAGGTGCGGGTGCACGTGCTTGTCGATCCCGGCCTCCCTCGCCGTCTTGACCACAAGGTGCCACAGGCCGTCCCGGTGGAGGTACTCGCCGCTCTCATCGGCGAAGACCAGCTCCGTCGGACCCTGGCCGCTGTGATGCTCCTGGAGGGCCGTGAGCAGCTCGCGGCTCAGCGGAACGGAGCGCGGCTTGCCGCCCTTCGGCTCCTTGACCCTCCACTCGCCCGCGTCCCTGTTCAGCGCCCTGCTGACCCGAAGGTAGGGCCGCGGCGCGTCCAGGTGGAGGTCACCCCACCGGAGCTCGAAGAGCTCCCCCCGGCGCAGACCCGTACGGATCGCCGTCAACAGGAAGACCCGCCACTCCGGCGGAGCTGCGCGGAGGAACGCCTCGACCTCGTCGTCTTCGAGGAAGCCGGCGTCTCGCTTCTTGACGGGCTCCATCTTGATCCTCGGCACCCGGTCGACGAGCGCGTAGTCGTACGCGAGGTTCAGGATCGAGCGCAGCGTCGTCAGGAGGTTGTTGATCGTCTTCGGGCTCTTGGGGCCGCCTTTGCGCCGGCTCGACACCCGCGGCTGCGTGGCGTTGCGCGCCCTCCTCGAGGTCGCGCACTCGCCGGTCGGCGTCCGGAGCTTGACCTTGAACTGGTCGATCAGCCGCCTCGAGATCTCGCTCAGCGGCGTCGCGCCGAAGAACGGGATCAGGTGCAGGCGGACCGTCCGCTCCTTGTTCTTGAAGCCCGAGCGACCGTGATCCTGGACCGCGAGATACTGCTCCGCGAACGCGGCGAAGAGCGGGACCTCGCCGGGCTTGCCCAGCTCCCACGCCGGCGTGGGCTGGAACTCCATGATCGACTCGGGCGTCGTCCGCCCTCTCCTCCGTGCGTTCTTGTCGCTGGCTGTGGCCCGACCTCGACCTCGACCTCGACCTCGACCTCCGCCTCGACCTCCACCCTTGGACGCTTCGTACTCAGCGATCAGCTCGGCCTCGGCCTCGAGCGCGTCGCGCTTGAGGTACGTCCGCCGATCGAGAAACCGGCGGCGGTTGAACTTTCCGCCGTCACGCATCACCTGGACTCGCCAGACGGGGTTTCCTCGGCGAGTGACAGCCTTTACGCTCATCGCCTCTTTCTCTTCCGGCGGGTGTCCGGCCGCCCGGTGTCCGAGACCCACCGAATCAAACTCGCGCGGTGGAACCTCCAGGCCCGCCCAACCCGCCGCACACCAGGAATCTCGCCCGCGTTGACCAGCCGGTAGAGGGTGTTTCGGGAGACCTTGAGGAGGGCGAGGGCCTCGCGAAACGAGAGGAGCTCGGTCTCGGGCTTCTCCCTCGGGGCCTTCGTCCTCATCAGCGACGCATCAGGCGGCTCGCCGAGCCAGATGCACGTCGGGGTGTCGAACCCGCCCGAATACTCCCGAGGGGCGCATTACACCTCCCCGATGACAACTACGCCTCGTCCCATATCCACCCCCAAGAAGGGCTACGCCGCCCTCCGTCCTCTGGCCTCGCTACCGAGCGACCGCCGTGCGGCTTGGCATCACGCGTTCTCTGGCTCACCTGAGCTGCCGTCCTCACGATGGTCTGCGGCATCGGCTTCGACAGCGAGCTCATCGGGTTCTTGCTCCTTTGCAGCCCTACGCTCCTTCCGCTTGATCCGGACCCACTCCTCCTGGACCATCTTGCTGAGGACCCAGACCATCGACGCGTCGTAGTGGTTGACGATGTCGAGGAGCTTGTCGTCGACGGCGAGCGGAAGCCGAAAATGCCGGCTTTGCCGCGGGATCTTGCGGCGGGACCTTCGCGGCAGATCGACTGCGTCGGCCTCAGATCGCTTAACTGCCGGCGGTTCACGCTCTTCCTTCTGCGGTTTCGGGGCCCTGGTCTTCTTCTTCTTGGAGGGCCTCGCCCTCAGCAGGTTGGAGTCGTGCAGGGATTGCTGTGTCCCCTGATCAAGCCCGCGCGCCTGGTGACCGCGCTGGCTGGTCTGCTGCTGATATGACGGCCGCCCCATCAGCTCGCCTTCTTCCGCGGGGTCGTCGAGACTCCGGCGAATTGGAGAATCTCTCGGCAGAGCGCCTTCATGATGTCGGGAGCCTTCGACCTCTTCGCGTAGGGGATGTCCCAGATCGGCATGTAGTACTCGCTTGCGCGGGTGATCGTGTCCGACTCGATCAGCTCGGTCTTCGCCACATGGACCGGCGGCCTGAGAGCTGCGAGGCCCTTCTTGAGCTCCTTCAAGGCACCTCGGCCGCCCCGTCCCGCGCAGTTGATCACGGCGAGCACCTTCGCGACGGCCTGAAGGTCTTCGCTGATCGACGTGAAGTTCTCGTAGGCCATTCGTCCGTGGAACGGCACAAGGAAGATATCGGGCTTGAGCTGGAGTGAGAGGTCGATATTGGGAGAACAGTCGATGATGAGCAGCTCCGCCGCATTTGGGTGAAAGTCTGGGACCTCGTCGCGGCCATACACGATGTCGAGGCTGCCCCGGGTGAAGTGATTGTCGGCCCGTTGGATTCCGTCGCCCTGTGTGCCCCAGCGCCAGAAATCCGCCTGCGAGTCGATGCACGTGCCGATCGTGCGAATTCCGAGCATCTCCGCGTAGAAGGCGAGGTGGATTGCGAGCGTAGTCTTCCCGACTCCACCCTTGTTGTTGTAGACAGCGATTTTGATCATTTACCTACGGTGAACCCGTCCATGAGGAGCGCAATAGGTGTATCCGCGCACAAAGAAGAATAATCGTCACCTGTGGTCATGACGGATTCGCCACGACTCGGGTCCATGGCCTTTGCACTCTCTGTATATGTTCGCTAGGAAGTGGCGCACTCAGGAGCGCACCGGGGGGGCTCGTCAGCGAGCGGAGTCGAGAGAGCCACTATCAGGGAGGTCCGGCGAGCGCGTTGCGTGTGGTGTCGCCCTCGGGGAGCCGAGGTGGGTTGAACTGCCCCCATCTCGGGACGCTTGACTCTCGCGCCGTGCCACCCACGGGGCCGTGGGCCCTCCCTGAGTCGATGGAGCGACGGAGGCCCTTCATACGAACCGAGCCTCCCAGGATGTCCTACAGGCCAGAATATGGATCAGGCTACGTGAAACTCGGCACCCTCCTGAGGAGGAGGCGCGTGATCCTGCACGGTTTCCCCCTCATCGTGTGGATGGTTCGCCGCCTGATGATGTGGCGCGTGGCGAACACGGGGTGCCTCCTTCGTGGGTGGCGAATAGGTGTCTCGTCATGCGCGGTGCGAGCCGCCAGACGAGCCGCCAGGCGAGCCGCCAGACGAGCCGCCAAGCGAGCCCTGGTGGGGCGGGCAGATCATGGCACAGAGGTCCGAGAACGACGTAATAGCAGCCGTCGTCGGGGTCATCGTTGCCGTCGTCGCACTCTTCCACGTCTTTCTGGAGGAGTCCATCCCCGCATTCGGCGGCGAGGCAGACGGTCAGACAGGCGTCGTTGTTGTCCTCGTTGCCGTCATCGCACTCTTCCACGCCTTCGTGGACGAAGCCGTCACCGCAGGTCGCCTGGGTGCAGTTGCTCAGGCAGGCGTTGGTGTCAGACTTGTCGCCGTCGTCGCACTCTTCGTCCTCATCGACGATGCCGTCGCCGCAGACGGCCTTCTGGCACAGGTGAGAGCAGCCATCGCCGTCCTTGTTGTTGCCGTCGTCGCAGTTCTCGTAGGGGGCATCAATGACACCATCGCCGCACTCGGGGAGGATCTTGCATTCGGTGGAGCAGCCCGGAAGACCGTCGTAGGTCTTGTTGGTGGCGTCGCCGAGGTCGCACTCCTCTTCGACGTCCTGGCGGAATCCATCACCGCAGCGGGCGAGCTTGCAATAGGGCGTGCAGATCGCGCCGCTGCCGTTACCGTCGCCGAGGTCGCACTCCTCGGTGGCCTCCTGGGTGATGCCATCGCCGCACGACTCTAGCTGACACTCATCGGTGCAGCCCGCGGTCTCGCCGTTCTCTGCGCCGAGATCGCACTGCTCGCCGTAGTTCTCTTCCTCCAGACCATTGCCGCAGATCCCGAGGTAGGGGTGCAGGCCGCGAGCTCGTCACAGCAGCTCTCCTTGGTACAGCTCGTGCTTGGGTCGTCATCGCCCACAGGCACACAAGCGCCTCCGCCGGTGGTGGTCGCATCGCGCGTTCGCTGCCGAGGATCGCCTTTGCGTCGGGCTGCGAGATCTCGGTCAGCCGCTCGCTCGCTCTCCAAGACGGGGACGGCTGAGCTCGCGTTGCCTTCGCGCTTGGCTTGCATGCTCAACTCTAAGATTGGGGTAGTCCGGGGCGCCAAGACTATACCGCCTTCGCGCTCGCCCGCGCGGGCGAGCGAGGAGGGCAGCGAGCGCGCGAGCGCGCGCGCGAGCGCGCGCGAACACAGGTTCCGTAGGCTCGGCGCCAGGCTGGCACGTCCACCTCCATCTGCTTGTGACCGACGGCACCTTCGAGGAGTGCACAGCTCTGGGGCTGAGGCGACTCCGGGAGCCCCGAGGCACACGTGAGAGCGGCGCTGTCTCAGCCTGCGTGCTGCCAGATGTCAAGCACTGCCATGAGGGACAGCATCGTGTTGTGCTACGTGGGCTCCCTACGGGGAGTGTCATCGCCGACGCTCCGAGTGTAGGATGGACCGCAGGATGGCGGACGAGGAGCTTCGGGTCGGCCTACACCTCGGACTCGATGCTGAGGAGCTGACCCGCCTCTTCGATCTAGGGGTCGTCCGCCGAAGTGGTGAGTACTACATTCAATGGCTCGCAGATCGCTGGCGCGAGTACATCACACCGCCCCCCCCGAGTCCGAGCCCGACGCATGGTGGGCTCGGGTGTTCGATATTATCCGCTATCACGCATGGAACGGGACCCTCGGTGACCCCGATGGCCCGACGAGCGCGGCACTCGAGGCGCTCCTCGAGGCGCTCTCCCCCACGCAGCTCGGCGAGCGCGCGTGTATCTTCCACGCTCTGACGGTTTGTGCCCTCGCCGGAGGTTACCCTGTCGAGGTCGATCGCTCCTTCGAGCGGGCGTTCCGCGAAGCCGAGGACATCTCCTCGGACTTTGCTTGGGTCACCCTCGCGGTAGAGCGCTGCGAGGCATTCGCTCGAGGAGGCTATTCGACGCGAGCCGAGGTCGGTGTGCTAGAGGGGATCCTCCAGGACTACCGCCTGCGTTATATCGCGTGGCGGGGGGCGCCGGCGAAGTGGCGGCGTGTCCTGGCCGCTGTGCTCAAGCGCGATGGCAGACGATTCTCCTCTTCGCTCACATATCTCCTGATCAACCGGTCGCTCGCCAGGGAGTACCGGGCAGTCGGCGCTCTTGAGGGGCTCGCGGATGTGCTCACGGCGATGGTCTGCATCGTCGATTCCACCCCAGAGCTTGTCGATCCCAGTGGCGTTGACCCAGCGGCGCTTGAAGTTGAGGTCCTGGCGCTGAGCCATCGGTTGGTCGCCGAGTCTCGTTGCCTACGGACGCAGGCTGAGGCCTACGAGCGCCTGGCCTGGCTCCTTGAGGGACCCGACGCAGACGCAGCGTGGGCTGAGTCGGGCCGGATGTGGCACCTCGTCGGAGATCTCGAGAAGATCTGGATGTGGACCAGCGGTAGCGCCTGGGCGAAATTCCACGCGTCGGACCTCAGCGGCGCGAAGCGACACTACACGGAGGCGCTTGCGCTTGCGGATGCGTGGGAGCTCTCCGACGCGATGGAGCGGGAGCTAAGGCTCATGCGTCAGGCCTTCGACTTGGCCTAGAGGCGCCCTCCAGGGTCCGCGTCCATGAGCTGCCGACCGACTCGACCCGCCCGTGGAGCACGATACCAGCGCCCGGCATGGCCGATTCGCCATGTTTGAAAGCCCCGACGTGTTCCACCCTCAGCGGCCGCGGGTTTCGGACGACCGCATGGGCCCAGCACAGGGCTGATCATCGACGTTCCCCGACAGGAGCCCGGGACCTTGCCTTGTATCCTCAATTCTCGCGACTGTTGACGAGGACGGCAACGCTCCGAGCGTCGATGCGACTATGCTCGCATCGGCCGAGGACCCCCATCCGGGGCAGCACCGGGGACCTCCGCCGATCGGCAGCCGGGGGCTTCGACCTCGAAGCCCGTGACGATCGGCGAGGCCGAGATGACTGACGAGCCCGAGGTGCTCCTCCACCCTCGACACCACAACCCGCGGCATGCCCGCCCCCCATCGACGCCGCGGGCCCGTCCCGGCGGCGTCCTGCAGGTGGGTCGGTCGGATGAGGACGTCGTTGCACGGAGGCGCGGAGAGAGCCGCCGCCGCCGGGCGGAAGGCTCGTGCGCGGCGCCTCGGACGTCCCGTATCCTGAACCCATGACCGACGTCGAGCCGCTCGCCCCGCTCGCCCCGCACCTCGCGCGGGCCCAGACGATCGCCGGGGAGTTTCTCGCCACGGTCGAGCGACCGATCGTGGTGAACGGGGCGGCCTACGTGGAGTGGCCGTGCTGCGAGGCGCCCGCGCACGCCCGCGCCTGGGCTGTGGCAGAAGCGAGGGTCGCGACGCGGATGTGGGCGACGATGGTCGAGCGCGGCTTCATCGACGCGACCTGGCTCGATGCTCCGAGCCGGCGCTTCGCCTGTCCCGTGTGCTTCCGCCGCTCGCGGAGAACCGGCGCAAACTTCCTCGCTGCGACGAGAGGTCACGGACACCGCAGCTCGATGCACTGTCCCGTGTGCCAGGGCGGTGGCGCTCTGGCGACGCCAACGACCTGCGGCGGGGTGGTCGCGATGGCCGCTGCCGCGGCCGCCGGCCTCGTCGAGGCCGTCGAGGCTGAGGTCCGGGCGTTCGCGCTCGCGCTCGCGCCCTGGGGCGCGCGCATGCCCGCGACGATGATCTGGCGGTTGCGGCCGCGCCCCCGGGGCCACGCACCGACGCCTCTGCGCCGAGCCGCCGCCTCTGCCGCGGTGGCGATGCGTCCGCCCAGCGGTCCGCCGCACCCGATCGCCACCGACGACGATCGCCGCGCAGCCTGGCGTCGCGCGGTCGCGGCCGACGCGAAGGTGACCCGGCGTCCGACGATCGACGGCTGGCCGGACGACATAACCTTCGCTGCGCTGCCGGACCCCTTCGTGCCCTTCGACGCGATCGCGCGCCTCGGCGCCGCGATCGAGGATCTTCGTGACGAAGAGGCTGTGATCGGCAGGCCCCCCGCCGAGCTCGTCGGCGAGCGCTTCGCCGATCTGCTCGTGATCGAAGATCGCGGTCGCCGACGCCCCGCGGCGCGGCCTCGGCCATGACGCCGGCGGAGCGACCTTCCACCCAACACTCTTGCCTGAGGCTCCGAGAGGGTGATGTTGAGCGATACGTACTTGGTCAGCGTATAGACGTGGCTGGCGACGAAGTCGTCGCTCCCGTCCTCGTTGAAGTCGCCGGCGGTGATCGCCCCCCCGAAGAGCCTGGGCTGGAGGCCGAGAAGAGGCCGCGCCCGACCTTCAGGAGGACGAGCGGCGAGCCTCTAGAAAGCCCTTGCTGGGGAGTGGGCTGGCTACCCCCACCGGATTCACAGCCGAGATTCAAGGTCGTGCCATTATTCTCGCTACAGATGGTCTGCACAAGTACTGGAGGCCCAGAGACGCGCATCGGACCCTTGCTGCCTGGGATTCGGCTGAGAGTCTGCGGCAGCTCGTGAGCTCAGTTCGACTACGGAACGGCAGCCTGCAGGACGACGTCGTAAGTGTACTGATTCGCTCTATCCGCTGGACGGTGTCGTAAGTCTCGTAAGTCTCGCGAGTGGCCTCCTGATCGTGGCGAAATCTGCCTTCGCGTAGACTCCCGCCCGCTCCAGAGGCGACCCTGCGCACGTCGGCATCGCCGCCGGCCCTGCCGCGGCCGGAGAGGGCTGCTCAGCGTCCTCGCCTGAAGCGAGCGCAGCTTCGAGCTGTGCGACGAAGGCGGGCACCTCCTGAAGATGGCCGAGGACCTCGGACATCTCGCCGTCCTCCAGGTCGATGCCCGCGGAGCACCTTTGGAGCCGGCAGGACTGGGTCGAGGCCGCTCTCGACGTCACGACCATGGGAGTGCCGCAGTGTGCAGGGATTCGTGGGTAACGGTCCAAAAACCCGGGGCTGCGTCATAATGAGGAGGATGCTGAGTCGCAGACTGCTCGTCGGGGCCCTTCCATTGTGTATGGCGATCGCCTGTGGCACGCGGGCCCCCGCCCCTCCCCTTGACGTGCCGCCCCTCGCGGAGGTCGAGGCCCCGCTTCGACCCGCGTCGGAGTCCAGAAGCGAGGCCGAGCCTCGCAAGCCCGAGTCCGCTCCCGAGTCTGCGCCTGAGTCCGCGCCCGAGTCCGCGCCCGAGTCCGCGCCCGAGTCCGCGCCCGAGTCCGCGCCCGATTCCACCCAAGCGCCCAGAGAGCGTTGCGCACCGCTCGACTCCAAATCACCAGAGCTCGCCGAGATCGAGGGCGCAACCTGGCTGATCAGGTTCCCAAAGAACCGGTATGATCCCGTTTCCAAGGAGGGGCTCGCCGAGATCGATCGTGTCGCCTCCGTGCTGAAGCACGCTCCCCTCGCATGTGTTGAGATCAGTGCGCATATGGCCCACCAGCCGGGAGCCGGACACCGCGAATATGGCCAGGATCTCAGCCAACGGCGGGCTGACCGCGTTCGCGAACTTCTCATCGAGAGGGGGGTGCCTGCTTGGAGGTTGTACACTCGCGGCGGGGGGGTCGATGAGCCGGTCGCTACCAACTCGACGGCCGCGGGGCGGCGGAAGAACGAGCGGATCGAATTTACGGTGTTGGCACCCTGAGTCCGGGCGAAGGAAGCGCACCGCAGCTCGCTGCGATGTGTAGTGGTCTAGGATCTCAGGGTGTGTTCGGAGGAGGCTGGCGAGCTCGGCGACGCAGAGCCCGAGGCCGATCGGAGAGCGCCGACCGCCCGCGTCGCTCGACTACGGGGCCGGCTCGACTACGGTATTGCCGCTCAGGTTGACCGCGCTCTGTGCGAGCAACCGACCCGTCAGCGAGGCCCCAGTCCCCATCGTCACCGACGTTTGCGTGAGAACGACGCCTTCCATATGGGAGGTCGTACCGAGGGTCACGAGGCCGGAGACCTGCCAGAAGACACGGTCGGCCGATCCTCCGCCCAAGCTGTGCCCGCGTGTAGACGATACGAGTGACGACGGCGAACCCCACGACGCTCCCTGGCTGGACAACCACGGCGCCCCCCCGATGTACGATACCGCACACACGGCGCTCGTCGCCGGCTCGCTGCTCGCAGCGTGTTCGCTGATCAGCGGCTCGGCTCCATCCGTGCCGACCACCACGGCCACCACAAGCCGCGGCGACTCGTCATCGACAGGGACGAGCGCGACACGGAGACCACCACCGCCGGGGAAATCTGTCCACAGTGGCAGATATGTCCGCCCGAGTCAGGGTGCGTCGGGGTGAACGGGCGTCAGCAGAGCGAACAGTTCCGCCTTGACCATCCAGCGCCCGCGGATCATCGTTCCCCGGCCAGCGGCAGAGGCCGCGCCCCCCCGTCCATGTCCGCGCTCCGGCTCAGTGTGCTCCTCCTGGTCGTCGTCGCGACGGCCTGCGGATCGCCGCCCGCCGCCACCGGTGACAGCGCGCCAGCGCCCGCGCCGGTCGAGGTCGGGGTGATGACGGTCGCGCCGCGAGCGGTGACGCTGACGCGCGAGCTGCCGGGGCGGGTGTCGGCGCTGCGGGTCGCAGAGGTGCGCGCCCGGGTCGACGGCATCGTCGAGGCCCGCCTCTTCGCCGAGGGGAGCGTCGTCGCCGAGGGGCAGCCGCTCTACCGGATCGAGTCGTCGCCGTACCGCGCGAGCCTGGCGTCGGCGCGGGCCCGCAAGGCCCAGGCCGAGTCGACCCTGGCGTCGACCCGCGAGATCGCCGAGCGCGACGCGGCGCTCCTGGAGGCGGGCGCCGTCAGCCGCGAGGAGGTCCAGCGCTCCGCGGCGGCGCTCAGCGCCCTCAAGGCTGAGATCGCGGCCGGCCGCGCGGCGGTCCGCGAGGCCGCGATCAACCTCGACTACACCACCGTCGACGCGCCGCTCAGCGGCCGCATCGGCCGATCGCTCGTCAGCGAGGGCGCCTATGTCCAGCAGGGGGCGGCGACGCTGATGACGACGATCCAGCAGATCGACGAGGTCTACGTCGACCTCACCCAGTCGGTCGCCGAGCTCCACCGCCTGCGCCGCGACCTCGAGAGCCACCGCCTGCGCGCCCCCGGAGGGGCGACGGCGGTCACCCTGCTCCTCGACGGCGGCGACGTCTACCCCGAGCCAGGGACGCTCCAGTTCACGGACGTCACGGTCGACGAGGGCACCGCCTCGGTGACGCTGCGGGCGGTCTTCCCCAACCCCCGCGGGGAGCTCCTCCCGGGCATGTTCGTCCGGGCGCGGATCGACGTCGGCGAGGATCCTGCGGCGATCCTGGTGCCCCAGCGGGCCGTCTCCCGCGACCCTCGCGGGCAGGCGACGGCGCTGGTCGTCGGCTCAGGCGAGCGGGTCGAGCTCCGGAGCCTGGTCGCCGACCGAGTGATCGGCGACTCCTGGCGGATCCTCGAGGGTCTCGCGGCCGGCGATCGGGTGATCCTCGACGGCCTCCAGCGGGCGAGCCCGGGCGCGGAGGTCCGGGCGGTGCCGGCGGAGCTCGATCCTGCGGCGACGCAGCCCACGACGAGCCGCCCAGAGCCAGAGCCAGAGCCAGAGCCAGAGCCAGAGCCAGAGCCCGACTCCCACACCGTCAGTGCCGACGCCGACCCCACCGCCGACGCCGACGCCGACCCCACCGCCGATGTAGCCCTCCCGGCCGTGCTGCCCGCGGCGACGCCCTCCCCGAGCCCGGCGCCGCCCTCCTCGGCCCGCCCCTGAGCAGCACCGGCGATGTCGAGGTTCTTCATCGATCGGCCGATCTTCGCCTGGGTCCTGGCGATCATCGTCATGCTCGCGGGGGCGCTGGGGCTGACCTCGCTGCCGGTCTCGCAGTACCCAGCGATCGCTCCGCCGACCATCTCGATCGGCGCCAACTATCCCGGCGCCTCCGCAAAGACCCTGGAGGACACGGTCACCCAGGTGATCGAGCAGAAGCTGAGCGGCCTCGACGGCCTGCGCTTCGTCGCCTCGTCGAGCGACGGCACCGGCAACGCCCAGGTCACCGTGACCTTTGAGCCAGGCACCAACCCGGACATCGCCCAGGTCCAGGTCCAAAACAAGCTCCAGCTGGCGATGCCGCAGCTGCCTCAGGAGGTCCAGCGCCAGGGCGTCCGCGTCGTCAAGTCGTCGAGCAACTTCCTGCTGATCCCCGCCTTCGTCTCCGAAGACGGGAGCATGTCCCGCAACGACATCGCTGACTACGTGGTCTCGGCGCTGCAGGACCCGGTAAGCCGCGTGCCCGGGGTCGGCGAGGTCCAGGCCTTCGGCTCGCAGTACGCGATGCGGATCTGGCTCGACCCGGCGAAGCTCCTCTCCTACGGGATGACCGTCCTCGACGTCCGCGCCGCCCTCCAGGCCCAAAATGCCCAGGTCTCGGCCGGTCAATTCGGCGGTCTGCCGGCGGTCCCCGGGCAGCAGCTCAACGCGACGATCACCGCCCAGACCCGCCTCCAGAGCGCGGAGGAGTTCGAGAACGTGCTCCTGCGCGTCACCCCCGAGGGGGCGCAGGTCCGCCTCCGGGACGTCGCCACGATCGAGCTCGCCGGCGAGAGCTTCGACGTCGAGAGCTTCTACAACGGCAAGCCGACCGCGGCGATGGGCATCCGCCTCGCCAGCGGCGCCAACGCGCTCGACACCGCAGCGGCGATCCGCGCCCGCCTCGCCCAGCTGGAGCCCTACTTCCCGCCCGCGCTCAAGACCGTCTACCCGGTCGACTCCACCCCCTTTGTCCGCCTCTCGATCGAGGAGGTGGTCAAGACCCTGGCCGAGGCGATCGTCCTCGTCTTCCTGGTCATGCTCCTCTTCCTGCAGAACCTGCGGGCGACGCTGATCCCCACCCTCGCGGTGCCGGTGGTCCTCCTCGGCACCTTCGGCGTCCTCGCGATCGCCGGCTACAGCGTCAACACCCTGACCATGTTCGGCATGGTCCTGGCGATCGGCCTCCTCGTCGACGACGCGATCGTCGTCGTCGAGAACGTCGAGCGGATCATGGCCGAGGAGGGGCTCGCCCCGCGCGAGGCGACCCGGCGATCGATGGGACAGATCAGCGGCGCGCTGGTCGGCATCGCCCTGGTCCTGGCGACCGTGTTCATCCCGATGGCCTTCTTCGGCGGCTCGGTCGGCGTGATCTACCGCCAGTTCTCGATGACGATCGTCGCGTCGATGGCCCTCTCGGTCGCGGTCGCGCTGATCCTGACACCGGCCCTGTGCGCCACCCTCCTCCGCCCCGCGCACGGGCCCAAGCGCGGCGGCTTCTTCGGCCTTTTTAACCGGGGCTACGAGCGCATGAGCGGCCTCTACCGCCGCTCTATCGGCGTCCTCGTCCGCCGCCGCCTCGCGTCGATGATCGTCTTCGTCGGCCTCAGCGCCCTGATGGTGACGCTCTTTATGCGGATGCCGACCGGCTTCCTGCCGGAGGAGGACCAGGGGGCGATCAACGTCCAAGTCCTCCTGCCGCCGGGGATGACGATGGAGCGGACGCGGGCGGTGCTCGAGGAGGTCAGCGACTACTTCCTCGTCGACGAGGCCGAGGCGGTCGAGTCGGCCCTGACGATCGCCGGCTTCTCCTTCGGCGGCCGCGGGCAAAACTCGGGCCTCATCTTCATCCGCCTCCGCGACTGGGACGAGCGCGACGACCCGAGCCTGCGCGCGTCGGCGGTCGTCGGCCGGGCGATGGCGTCCTTCTCGAAGATCAAGGAGGCGTCGGTCTTCGCCCTGGTACCGCCGTCGATCCGCGAGCTCGGCAACGCCAGCGGCTTCCAGCTCCAGCTCCAGGATCGCGGCGGCCTCGGCCACGAGGCCCTGACCGCCGCCCGCGACCAGCTCCTCAGCCTCGCCGCCCAGGACCCGGCCCTGCGCGCCGTCCGGCAGGGCGGCCTCGTCGACACGCCGCAGTACAAGGTCGAGGTCGACCGCGAGCGGGCGGCCGCCCTCGGCCTCGCCCTCGCCGACGTCAACGCCACCCTCTCCGCCGCCTGGGGCGGCGCCTACGTCAACGACTTCATCGACCGCGGCCGGACCAAGCGGGTCTACATGCAGGGCGCGGCCCCCTACCGCATGCAGCCGGACGACATCGACCGCTGGTACGTCCGCAACCGCGACGGGCAGATGGTCCCCTTCTCCGCCTTCTCCAGCGGTCGCTGGACCTCCGGCTCGCCCAAGCTCGACCGATTTGGCGGTTTTCCGACGATCCTGATCCAGGGCGAGGCGGCGCCGGGGCGCTCCTCCGGCGACGCCCTCGACGCCCTCGAGCGGCTGATGACCCAGCTCCCCGCCGGCATCGGCCACGAGTGGTCGGGGCTCTCCTACGAGGAGCGGCTCGCGGGGGCCGGCGCAGGCTCGCTCTACGCCCTCTCGCTGCTGGTGATCTTCCTCTGCCTCGCGGCCCTCTACGAGAGCTGGACGATCCCGATCGCGGTGCTCCTCTGCGCCCCCCTCGGGGTGCTAGGGGCGGTCCTCGCCACCCTCGGCTCGGGCCTCGCCAACGACGTCTACTTCCAGGTCGGCCTCCTGACCACGGTCGGCCTCGCGGCGAAGAACGCGATCCTGATCGTCGAGTTTGCGCGGGAGCTGCGGGCCGAGGGCAAGGGCCGGATCGAAGCGGCGATCGCCGCCTCGACGGAGCGCCTGCGGCCGATCCTGATGACCTCGCTCGCCTTCGGCCTCGGCGTCCTGCCGCTCGCGCTCTCGCAGGGCGCTGGCGCGGGCGCCCAGAACGCGATCGGCATCGCCGTCCTCGGCGGCGTCGCGGCCGGGACCGTCTTCGGCCTCGCCCTGGTGCCGGTCTTCTACGTCGTGATCGCCCGCCGCGATCCTACGCCGAAGCCCGCGGAGCCCAGCCCCGAGCGGAGCGGCGTCGATCCGGAGCGAGAGAAGCCCTCGAGCCTCGCCGACCTGAGCCCACGCGAGCGGACGCCCAGCGACGACGCTTGAGCCCCGAGATCGGGCCGAGCCCGCGCCTCGCGGCGACGATGGCAGAGCTCCCGCCCGCGACTCTCAGCCCCTGGAGCGGCGAACGCGAGGAGCTCTATTTCGAGGAGCTCTATTTCGATGAGTTCTGGCCACTACGAAGCTCCGCCAGCCCCTCCTCCCATGACACGACCGGAGCATACCGAAGGTTCTCCTCCGCCTTCCGGACGCTGAGCGAGATCTCGACGGCGCTGGTGGCATAGTCCTGGAAGGATAGCGGCCCCCTCACCCGACCGCCGGTCAGCGTGTATAGCCAGTCTCCGGCCTTCGCGATCGCGCGGACTACAGGACGCGGTACGGACTTCTCGCCCACCTCAAGCCCCTGGGTGGCCAGCAGAGCGCTGACCGTTTCACGGAACGGACGCGCCGGACCGTCGGCAATGTGGTAGATCTCGCCGCTCTGACCCCGTGTCATGGCCAGGTCCACGGCGTGACACAGGTTGGCGATATGGGTCGTGGAGCAGGGATACCTGCCCCCCGAGATCCAGGCAAAGCGCCCGCTCTTGACCGCCTCCACCAGCATCGGCAATGCAGTGGAATCGTCTCGGCCCCAGACCATCCGGGGGCGCAGGACAACGACGCGCTGGCCCGCGGCCGCTGCACGACAGGCGATCCGCTCGGCCTCGGCCTTGCCCGCAGAGTACCCCCCGGCCGGACGTCTGGGATAGGGGGTCGTCTCGTCGACTTGGTGCAGCTGCCGCCCATCCTGCAGGACCGAGTCCGTGCTGATATGGACAGTCACGGCAACGCCAGCGCGTCTTGCAGCATCCAAAACCCGGCGGGTGCCGTCGATATTTACCCTCGCCGCCGCCGAACCTGGGCCGTGATCTAAGCTAGCCGCCGCGTGGACGAGCCTCCCGCAGCCCTCCATGAGCGGGGCAAGATCCGTGGTGAGCATGTCGCCGATCACAGGGCGCGCCCCCCAACCTGCGAGCCGCTCCGCCGCCTCGGCGCCCCGGACCAGACCGGTGACCTTGTGGCCCCGCTCAACATAGTAGCGCAAGACGTTGCGCCCGACGAAACCGGCAGCCCCGGTGATGAAGACGTTTCCCTCAGTCATTCGTGTCCCCAACGCTGTCAATACCCTGTACGGCGAGAGCTTCGATGTCGTCGAGAATCTCCTGCCGATCCGCGTCACTCCAATCATGAAGCTCAAGGTGCTGCTGAAGCTTCAGCCCCTCCAACGCCAGCCAGGCCAAACGTGCGGCGCGCGGATGGCTGGCGGCGGCGATCAGCTGCTGACCAAGCGTATTCTGGTTGCGGCGGAACCGCTCCCGCAACCCCGCATCCTGCATCAGCGCCGCGACGAGGCTGAGAACCGCAGGATTCCCGCCAGGCACCGGCGGGCTTTGTCGGGCAGCCTCGATACGCCCGCGGAGCGGCGCGTCCAGACCTCCGCCAAACGGTGCAGCGCAGGCGTCATTGAAGGCATTGTCCGCTTTGATCGTACGTGCCACCAGCGCCTCGACCAGCTCACGCTTGCTCGAGTGATCATAGAGAACGGTGGCCTTCGACACCCCCGCCTCTTTCGCGACTGCGTGGATGGTCAGTACGCCATCACGGGCGACAACGCGCTCGACCGCGTCAAGGATCTTGTCCTGGTCGTGTTTTCTTGGGCGGGGCACGGGTCACCAGTTAATTTCCGACCGGATGGAAATAAATTGAACGAGCCCACTCTGTCAACCCGCGAATCGAAGGCGACAGATGTCCGTCGACCTCCCCGCGGCCGCGGCTGTGCAAGCGGCCTCGCGTGGGGCAAGGTCGCCGGCGATGCGCCCCGCCTTCGTATTCGCCGCGCTCGTGCCGATAGCGGCGACGACCTGTACGAGCGACGTCAGCCCCGCGAACGAACCCGCCCCAGCAGCGAGTCGCGCGGGCGATGCGGCTCGCTCGGCGGCTCGGGACAGATGGTACGACGTCATCACCGAAGCGCCCGATCCGGCGCTCCGCGACGCCGCTATGCGGGCCAAGGTCGAGGCGAGCGGCCTACCGTGGAAGGTGCGGGACCGGGCGACGGGCGTCGAGCTGGTCCTGATCATGCCGAGCTCGTTCTCCATGGGTTCTCCTGACGACGAGGAGGGTCGGAAGGCGCACGAAGGCCCGCAGCACCAGGTGCGAATCTCGAGGCCCTTCTACTTGGGTACTACCGAGGTGACGCAGGCGACCTGGGCGCGCGTGGTCGGAGAGGACTCGAGCTTCTTCCCAGGGGCGCAGCTGCCGATGGATCCGTCATGGCGAGGGACCGAGGAGTTCCTCGCGCGAGCCAACGAGGGCACTCCGGAGCGCACGCCGCCGCTGCGCCTGCCGACGGAGGCGGAGTGGGAGTACGCGGCCCGGGCCGGGACGACCGGGCCCTTCCCGTTCACCAGCGACATCGAGGGTCCGATGCGCCACGCCGTGATGAACTTCAACGACGGCGAGGTCGAGCGCGCGGTCGTCGTCGACGGCCGCCTCGAGGTTGACTGGCGGACACCCCCCTCCCCCGAGTGCCGGATGCAGCCGGCCCCCGCGGGCTCGCTGCCGCCCAACGCCTGGGGTCTGCACGAGATGCAGGGCAACATGTGGGAGTGGACCGCCGACGCCTATCGCCCCGACGCCTACGCCGGCCGCGACGGGCTGACCACCGACCCCTTCGTGGCCACGGCGACCCCCATGATGTACGTCCTGCGCGGCGGCTCCTGGTACGACGGCGCCCTCGACTGCCGGGCCGCCGCCCGTGACTCCGGCGGCTACGATGTCCGGAGCAATCGAATCGGCTTTCGCGTGGCGAGGACGGCAGGGCCCGCCTGAGCGTGACCGATCTCGCCGCCATCGACTTCACGCGCCGAAGCGTCGACGTCGCGTCGCGTCGCGAGGCCCGGCTTTCAAGAGGTTGAGGTGGGACGGGTCGGTGTTGCCCGGCTTGTTGATCACATACCCGTCGGCGAGATCGACGGCGATCTCCTGTAGCGACTCGGTGAGGACGCCGCGCAGCAACGCGTAGTGCTCGGCGCTCAGCAGGCCGCCCTTGCTCTGCTCCAGCGGCCCATGGAGCACGATCGTGCGATCGTGCGCTCGTGCGCTCGTGCGCTCCTCGCCGCAGATGGCTATCATGTCTCGCTTGCCTCGCGGAGCGCCGTGAACACCGACCTCGATCCCCAAAACACCACGACCGACGATGGGCTCATCGAGGAGCTGGCGGCGATGCGACCGGAACAGACGGACGTCTACGCGCGCTCGCTGAAAAACTCGGTCCGTCGCACTGTGGCCGGGGCGCAGGGCGAGCCCTTTCGACTCGGCCGCTTCACCGTTCTCGACATCCTCGGCGGCGGTGGCATGGGCACCGTCTTCGTCGCCTACGACCCCGACCTCGACCGCAAGATCGCCGTCAAGGTGTTGCACACCCGCGGCCAGCGTGCGCATCGCGAGGTGCTGCGCGAGGGCCGAGCGCTCGCCCGCCTCAAGCACCCCAGGGTCGTCACGGTCTACGAGGTCGGCGTCCTCGACGACCAGGTGTTCTTGGCGATGGAGTATATCGCCGGGGTCGACCTGCGCACCTGGCTCCGCGAGCCGCGAACGCCGGCATCCCTCCTCACGCTGCTGGTCGAGGCAGGAGAGGGGCTCGCCGCAGCGCACGACGTCGACCTCGTCCACCTCGACTTTAAGCCGGAGAACCTGCTCATCGACGGGACCGGCCACGCGCGTGTGATCGACTTCGGGCTCGCTCGCTCGCTCGAAGGCCTGCCGACGAAGGTCGAGGACACTCTGGAGTCGCCGTCGACCCTATCGTCCTCGTCGTCGAACGGCGGAACGCCCGCGTACATGCCCCCCGAGCGGCACATGGGGTCCCGAGGCGATCACCGCTCCGATCAATTCTCGTTCTGCGTCACCTCCTGGGAGGCGCTCTTCGGCCGGCGACCGCGACCCGGCGAGGTCGCGCCGCCCGGCAAGTCGCGGGTGCCCACACGGGTCGTACGAGCGCTGCGGCGCGGCATGAGCCCGGACCCGGAGGACCGCTTCCCGTCGATGCGCGCGCTGCTCGGCGAGCTCACGGCGCGACCCGGCCGGCGATGGGCGGCCGCGGGGGCCGTCGTCGCCGCCCTGGGGTTGACGCTCGGCGCCTACACGATCGGCCAGCACAGCGGCGCTCCCCCCTTCTGTCCGTCGCCGTGGCCGCAGATCGCCGAGACCTGGAACGACGACCGCGCTGCGGCGGTCAGCGCAGGATTCATGGCGACGTCGGTCCCCTTCGCGCGCGACACAGAGGCGACCGTGCAGCGAGCGCTGGACCGCTACGCCGCCGCCTGGGTCGCCGCTCGCGAGGAGGTCTGCGAGGACACGCTGGTGCGCAGGAGCGTCCCCCAGACGCTGCTGGATCAGCGCCTCGCCTGCCTCGAGGACCGGCGGCTCCACCTCGCGGCGCTGATCGAGCGCTTCGCGGACGCTGACGATCAAGCTCTCACCCAGGCCGTCGACGCCGTCGAGAACCTCCCGTCGATCGACGCCTGCGCTGGCCTTGAGGCGAGCGCGATGTTTGGCGGCGATCCGGCGCGGGTCAAGGAGCGCATGGCCCTCCGCAAGCTCGTCGCCCGCGCCCGCGCCGAGGCTGACACAGGCCGGCTGACGACCGCCACGCCGCTGATCGAAGAGGCGCTGGCGGGGGCTCGCACGATCGACAGCCCATCGCTGCTGGCCGAGGTGCTGGTGCTGGCGTCCGAGTCCGATCGGCTCAACGAGCGACCCAAGCGGGCGATCGAGCGCAGCCGCGAGGCGCTGACCGTCGCGGTCGCGGGCGGCGACCCAGCGCAGGCGGGCTGGGCTGCGCTGACGCTCGTCCAGACGCTCGCGGTTCACCCTGACGGCGCGAGCCGTGACGACCTGCTCGCGCTCGCGGAGGCCTTTTGCCGCAACGCAGGGGAGCCGTCGGACCTGCAGGTGCAGCTGCTGATGACGCAGGGGAACGAGCAGCTCGACGCCGGTCGCTACGCCGAGGCGATCGAGCCGTTCGAGCGCGCTCGCGCGCTCGCGCTGGAGTCGGAGCGTCCGCGCGTGGCTGCGCTCGCCTTGGTCAACCTCGGCAACGGCCGCGGTGCGCTCGCCGACGAGGCCGGCTCGATCGTCGCCTATCGCCAGGCGCTCGCCGAGCTCGAGCCGATCGCGGGCGAGATGCACCCGTGGTTCGCCAACATCCACGCCAACATCGGCGCCGCCTTGGTCAACACGGGCAAACACGAGGCCGCCCTCGCCTCCTTCGAGCGAGCGATGGAGATCGCGACGGCGAACTTTCCCGCCGACAACCGCGTGAGCGCCAAAGTCCTCAGCAACATCGCCCTCTCCTATACGCTGGAGGACCGTCCCGCCGAGGCGCTCGCCGCCTACCAGGAGGCGCTCGCCGTCAACGAGCGGGTCTACGGGGCGAAGCACTACAACGTGGCGGCCGTGCTCCTCAACATGGCCACGCTCTTCGATGATCTCGGTCGCCTCGACGAAGCGCTCGCCGCCACCGAGCGCGGGACCGCGATCCAAGCCGAGGTCCTCCCCGCCGACCACTGCGAGGTGTTCTTCGGCAGCAGGGTCCACGCGGCGATCCTCCGTCAGCTCGGTCGTGGCGCCGACGCGGTGCAAGTGCTCGATCCGTTGTTCGAGCACTTCCCGACCTCCGAGTGCCCGCCCCCCCTCATCGGCCAGGTCGAGCTCGAGCTCGCCAGAACGCTCGCCGCCTCGCCGACGAAGAACAGAGCTCGAGCGCTCGCGCTGCTCGACTCGGCGTCTGGTCGGCTCCACGGGCGGGAGGCCCTCGCCGAGATCGATAGCCTGCGGACCGGCCTACGCTGAGGCCAAGGCCGCACAGCTCACCGCAATCGGGCTCTTGAACACCATCGCCGCAGCTCCCCCCGGAGGGGGTTCGGCTCGGGGCGGGAGCCGATGAGAGCCGAGCTAGAAGCCGCAGTCTGCGTCGCAGGAGCCGCTTTTCACATCGCCACAGTTGCCGTCGATGATGCACTGATGACAGCCCTCGTTGCTCCCGGTGTAGATCAGCGAGCACGGCCGTAGTGGTCCACCGCCAGTGCTATAGTGGCGGCGGAGCGGCCGATCTGGACGACGCGACCGACAACCCCGCTGACGCGGCGCCGCCTGGCAAAGCAGACAGGGGCGCGAGGAGGCGAGCGCGGGCCTTCTTTGGACGCCTTCTCTGCGTCTACCTGGGGCTCTACATAGCCCCCTTCCCGATCGATCACATCCCCGTCCTTGGCAAGCTCCTCAGCGATCCCTGGCGGTCGCTTTGGGCCGCGGTCGTCCCCTGGTATGGCGAGCACGTTCTCGGGATCGAGCAGGCGCTCGTCAACGCCCCCACGGGCAGCGGCGACTCGACCTTCAAGTGGGTTCGGATCGCCGTCTTCGGCGCTCTAGCCGTCGTTCTCGCGGCCCTGTGGACGATCCGCGCGGGCGCCCGGGAGCCCGCGCCAGCGCGCCTGTGGATCCGGATCCTCGTCCGCTACTACCTCGCGGCGAACATGCTCAACTACGGCCTGGCGAAGGTCCTCGTCCTTCAGTTCCAGCCGCCGACCCTCGATCGTCTCGCCCAGCGCTTCGGCGACGCCTCGCCGATGGGTCTGCTGTGGACCTTTATGGGCTACTCGCCGGCCTACACGATCTTCACAGGCGCCCTCGAGCTCCTCGGCGGGCTCCTCCTCCTCAGCCGCAGGACAGCGCTCGCCGGCGCTCTCCTCCTGGTCGGCGTCCTCGCGAATGTGGTCATGCTCAACCTCTGCTACGACGTTCCGGTCAAGCAGTTCTCGATCCATCTCCTGGCGATGGCCCTCCTCCTGCTCGCGCCGCAGCGCCGGCGCCTGTGGGGCCTGCTGAGCGGTGTTGCGATCCCTGCCGTAGCCCCCGAGGAGCCCTTCCCCAGCCCCCGCGGTCGCCGACGCTGGCGGATCTTCGCCGCCGTCTTCGGCCTCGGCCTCATCCTCTTCCAGGTCCAGCGCCAGCTCGGCTTCCGCGGGCAGTGGACCGCCCCGTCGCCGCTCTACGGCCTCTACAGCGTCGACTCCATGAGCCGCCGCGGCGAGCCGGTCGAGCCCTATGTCGGCTCGCGCTGGCGGTGGATCGTCTTCGACCGCCGCGGCAACCTGACGATCCTCAACGAGGACGGGGCCGAGGTGACGGCGCGCGTGGTTGTCGACGAGGCCGCCCAGACGCTCACCCTCAAGCCTCGACGCGGCGCGCGGCTCACGTCGTCCGGGACCCTGCGCTACGCCTTCGACCCAGCCGGCGCCCTCCACCTCGTCGGCTACCTGTTCGGCTCCGGCGTCGACGCCCGCGCCCGCCCCGTCGATCCCGAGCGCTTCCTCCTCACCCGGCGGCGCTTCCGATGGGTCCAGGAGTCCCCCTTCAACCGCTAGGAGCCGCCCGGGACGGACGAGGCCTGCCCGAGGGCAGAGCCTGCGACCCGGACCTCTTGGCGTGTCTTGCGACCTCCGCCGACGACCCCGAGAACCGTCGGCTTGGCAGCGGTCCCTCAGCGAGGAAAAGAGCGCTCTGGTAGGTTCTCGGGCGATGCTCCCGTTGCCGATCGACGCGCTGCAGGGGCGCTTCGTCGCCTCCTGCGTGGCCGGATCCAGGCTCGTGGTCTCGGCGCCCACAGGATCGGGCAAGTCGACGCGGCTCCCGTGGTGGATGGCCGACGCTCTCGGCGGGCCGGTGCTGGTGGTCGAGCCCCGTCGGGTGGCCGCGCGGGCGCTGGCGACCTACGGAGCCAAGCTCCGCGGCGAGACCGTGGGCGCGCGAGCGGGATACCGGGTCCGATTCGACGCGGCGGAGTCTCCGAAGACCGAGATTCTCTTCGTGACCCCTGGGATGGCCCTCGCGCTGCTGGGGAGCGAGGGGTCGCGGCGCTTCGCCGGGGTCCTCGTCGACGAGTTTCACGAGCGGGGCTGGGAGACGGATCTGGTGACGGCGCTGGTCCAGCACGGCCGCTTGGGGCCCGACGCGGCGTTGGTCGTCTGTTCGGCCACGCTAGAGCGCGAGGCCCTGGGCGAGGCGCTCGGGGCCGAGATCCTCTCGGCGGAGGGACGGGCGTTCGAGGTCACGGCGCGGTGGTCTGGGGGATCGGGTCCGACCCTCGACGGCCTCCCGGAGCGTGTCCGGTCGGCGGTGGACGAGGCCCTGCAGCGGTCTTCGGGCGACGTGCTCGTGTTCCTCCCTGGCAAGCGAGAGATCGGCGCTTGTTCGGGGGCGCTCGCCCATCACCAGGAGGTGGATGTCCTTCCCCTGCACGGCGGGATTTCATCCCGCGAGATGCAGGCTGCGCTCGAACCCGCAGGGCGACGGCGCGTGTTCCTGGCGACAAACGTCGCCGAGACCTCGATGACGATCCCTTCGGTCACGACCGTGGTCGACAGCGGGCTCGTGCGTCGGCATGTGCATCGCCAGGGCAAGGTCGTGCTGGCGGTCGTCCCGATCTCGCTGGCCTCCGCGGAGCAGCGACGGGGCCGAGCCGGCCGAGTTCAAGCCGGCGTCTGCGTGCGTCTGTGGTCCGAGTCCTTCCAGCTCGAGGCCACCACCCCACCGCAGGTCGAGCGTATCGTCCTCGACGATGTCCTCCTGCGGGTGGGGATGTGCGGCGTTGCGCCTGCCGAGGCCGCGTCGTTGCCGTGGGTGACACCACCGCCTGCGTTCGCCCTGGAGTCGGCGCTTGAGCGGCTTCGGGAGCACGGCGCGGTCGGGGTGGATGGCCGCCTCACAGAGCGTGGGAGGGTCCAAGCGTGTCTCCCGGTGTCCTGGGTCGGAGCGCGTCTCCTGACCTGTCCTCCGCCGGCCTACGCGGCCGCTGTGTGCGACCTGGTGGCGGTGATGGAGGTCGGCCGCGAGCTCTTCGAGCCCTACCCGACGCCGGCGCAGAGCGAAGCACGACTGCCGTTGCTGAAGGGGGCCGCCGATGAGGTCGATGTGGCGATGCGCGTGCTCCGCTCGGCTGACGCGCGGCGTCATGGCGTTCGCGCGCGCACGCTCTCGGAGTGTCGTCGACTCTCCCAGTCCCTACGTCGCCTGGTCGCCGCGCAGGACGCCCCTGCGCCGCCCCACGCGGAGCTGACACGGTGGGTGGCCGCGCAGGTGCCCGAGCTCGTCTTCGTGCGCCGCAAGCGGGCCGATCGTCGACAACAACGGGACACGCCAGCGCGGGGCGGGGAGCCGTGGGGCAACGGAGAGCAGGAACTCTTCCTGGTTCCGTACCGCGTGCCCGCGCTCGAGCTCGACGAGGGGCCAAAACCTCCGCAGGCGGGCGTGGTGCTGGAGCGCGAGTGGATCGGCAGCGGACAGCGGACCCGCGGTGTCGGCCGGCTGCTGATGGGGCTGCCGCTCGCCGAGGTCGCGCGTCTAGGGCTCGGAGAGGCGCAGATCGGCGTCATCAAGGCGGTGCGGGGCGAGGTCGTCGCCGAGGTCGATCGAACCTTGGCTGGCGTGACGATCTCGAGCGGCACCGAGGTTCTCCGCGGAGCGGCGCTCCTGGACGGGCTGGTGCAGCTGGTGCTCCGCGGCGCGCGGCTGAAGGGGCTGGCCGCGCTGCTGCTCGACGCGGTGCACGCGTGGGGTTTGCTGGAGCAGGCGTGTCAGCGCGAGCGCCTGAGCTTTCCGCCGGCGCCGGAGAGCGCCACATCCTTCCTCCGTCAGAAGATCGAGACGCTCGGGGTCGAGAGTCTCCAGGACCTCGCGCTCCTGGAGCATGAGGACATCCTCCCGCGACCGACCGAGCTGGCGCTCCAAGCCGGGCTCGATCCTCGCGAGGCCCTCTCGCTGCCGCAGGACTTTCCGCGCCGCCTTGAGGTGCGCGGAGGCTGCTATGCCTGCAACGTCAACCTCGGGACCCGGACCGTCGAGCTCCAGCCGATCGAGCGCACCAAGAAGGAGCCTGCTGCTGCCTTGCTGCCCCGGCTTCGGGGGTTCTCCGTCGTGTTCGTCAAGGCGAGCCGGCGGCTGAAGATCCGGTAGAAGTGCGCTGCCTCGGCCCTGGACGCCCGCGTCGAGCCTGCAAGGCCGAGTCCTCGGCCTCCATGGGTCCCCGACCGCACCTGCCTCATCGCAGGGCCCCGCGGCATCTCGGCGATACGTCCGCTGGCCGCACCCTGCGCGGCTCTCGCGATACCCGACCGCATCAGTCCACCGTCGCGGTCGGGCTCGCTCACGAGCCGCGATGTGGTCGATTCGTCGTCACCAGCCATCGCGCAAAGGCTCCGCGCTCAGCGGGCACATGGTTCGGCGGGAGAAATGCCGACTCGAAGACGCGTAGGCCGAAGATCGCACCGTCGCTCCGGATCGAGAGCGCCGTCGCGCCCGACGAAGGGCGGATCCAGGCGTCCCGAAGGGTGATCCAATCGCCGAGCGCGAGGTCGACGCGGATAAGCGAGCCGTCGGAGGTGACCGCGATGAGGGTCTTCTCGTCGGCAAACGCGAAGCCGGTGACAACCGTGTGGAGTCGCAGGGTCTGTCGTGCAGCTGCGTCAGGCTCGAGGATCGTGACGGACTCGTCGGCTGTGGCGAGAGCGAGGCGTCCACTCCGGCTGTAGGCCGCCGCCGGCACGTCGCTGAGGGGAGGGTCGAGGCGGGCGTAGGCCCTGCGGTCGCCGTCGTGGATGAGCACGCGCGCACGGGACGGGGCGACGATGGCCACGGTATCCTGGCTTGGGTGGAGCGCGGCTCCGATCAAAGAGTGAGAGCGATCCCCCCCTTCTTCGAGGAGGAGGGGTCGCCCTGATCCTTGGATCCGGAAGACCGCTCCGCCTTGCGTCACTGCGTAGGTCGACGCGCCCGCAGAGTCGATCCAAAGCCCGACGACCTTCTCTGGGAGCTGTACTGCGCGGGACGGACCCCCCCCAGCGCCCACGAGCTCGACGACCCCGTCGTCTCTGCCGATTGCGTAGGCGGCGGTCGAGCTCGCGAGGGCGGCGGCCGAGACCTTAACCTCCGTATCCACGCGTCGGCCGAAGCTGCCGCTGGAGACGATGCAATACCCCCTCTTCGTGACGATGAGAGCGTCGCCACGCCCATTCACCAAGGCTCTCCGCAGGGGGGTGTCATCGCATCCCGAAGCTTCGAAAGGCGAGGGACCCCCGACTCCCTGGTCCAGCTGCAAGGGTCCCCCACCCCACTCGCGGCGTAGGGTCGCGGATCCGTCGGCGGCGACAGCGAGGAGCGATGACTTCGCAGGCTCCGCCCCTGCAGGTGCTCGCCAGACCCGCAGCTCGTGGCCGTCGGCGTCGACGAACGCACCGTCGCTCGAGAAGGTGCCTATTGAGGGCTCGACATCGAGCCTCTGTAGGAGCGTGCCGTCTAGCAGCGAGTAGATCCGCCAAGCGCCGGCGAGCCCGAGCGCGAGGCGATGACCTCGCTCGTCGATCGCCACGCGTTGATCGGGTCCCCAGAGGGAGCGGAGCACCTCACGGTCGGCGAACTCTTGCAGCGGTAGGCTCCAGCGCTCCTCTCCTGTGCGCAGAGATCGAAGGGCGAGGCGGTAGTCGCGGCTCAGGGGCAAGCGAGCGCGCGCGAGACCGTGGACCAGGACAGAGTCTCCTTCGACCGGCATCACCACGCGATCGTCGAAGGTCTCGAGAGCGCCGGATCGCGACGAGTACACCGCCGTCTTGAGCTGCCCGCGATGGGAGCCTACGAGGTATTCGCCATCACCGGAGAACGCCTGCGGTCGGAGCTCTCGCGGCAGGAGTCTGCGTTGCCCCGAGGTGATCAGCGCGGCGCCTTCGTGTCGCCCCCCGACCGCGACCGTCTCGCCGCTTGGGCTGAGCGCGCCACGGGTCTGGCCGTCGACCGCGAGCTTTAGCGTAGCGACGGGACTGCGGAGGTCCCAGACGCGGAGACCGGGCCAGGCGTGAACTCCTCCTCTTCGCGAGCTGACGAGGAGCCAGCCCCCGTCGCGGGCGAAGGTCGCCTCGACTCTGCCGCCTATACCCCGAAGGAGGCCGATGTCGAGCACCTCAGGCATGCCGTCTTCGCGGAACACAAAGCCGACCTCATCGCTAAGCGCCGCCCAGGTCGATCCGTCCGCGGCAGCGACGACCACACCGTCGGGAGCGCCGAGATCCAGGATCTCCTCACCGCGACCAGTCGCGAGGTCCCAAAGCCACACCGAACCGCCCCCGTCCACGCTCGCAAGACCACCGTCGCTGAGGGCTGTGATGCTGCGAATGGTCGCGCGGTGACCTTGGAGGACCAGCGTCGGACGATCCCGACCGGCCGCCGCGATCGCGATCTGACGGGCCCGGCCAAGCTCCTCGTCAGTCTCTACTGAGACCTGTCGCAAGAGCAAGATCGCCTCGCTTGGGTCATCGTCGAGGATCGAGCGAGCGCGGGCGAGGATCGCCGCCTCGGCCCGCGACTCCGCGAGCCCCCCAAGCGCGAGCGCAGCGGCCTCTGCCTCCTTCGCACGCTCCGTCTCCCCGCGGAGCGCGTGGACAAAGGTGAAGCTCCCCATGAGCAGGACGGCGCTCGCGAAGCCGGACACCTGCGCCGCGACACGGTTGCGGCGGACCCAGAGACGGACGAGCTCGCCAACGTGATAGGCGTGAGCCTCGACCACATGGCCTGTCAGGAAGGAGCGCAGGTCGGCGGCGACCCCCTCCGCGTCGACATAGCGATCGGCGCGCTGTGGCGCGAGCGCCCGCGAGACGATCGCGGCGAGGTCGCGCGGCACCTCAGGGACGAGGCCTCGAAGATCATCCCGCGCTCCAGCGCGGATACGCCGGAGGAGCTCGCTGCGCTCGGCCTCAACGTAGGGAGGCCGTCCTGCCAGGACGTGAAAGAGGAGCGCCCCGAGGGCGAAGACATCAGCCTGAGCGTCGATCGTCTCGCCTCGGGCCTGCTCCGGCGCCATGTACTGGAGCGTGCCGAGGACAGCGCCGCGCTCAGTCTCCAGGCCTCCCGTCGCCCCGTCCTCGCAGGGCGCCTTGAGCTCCTCTTCGGCCGACTGATCGCAGATCTTCGCCAGTCCCCAGTCGATGATGACCGCCTGCCCCTGCCCTCCCAAGAGTATGTTCGCGGGCTTTAGATCGCGGTGAATGATCCCTCGGCGATGGGCATAGGCGACGGCATCTGCGACCGAGAGGACCTGCTCCAGGAGGTACAGCCGCCCCTGGAGGTTTGACCTCGCGTCGATCGCATCGCTCAGCGCACCTCCCTCAAGGAGGCTCATACAGTAATAGGATCTACCCCCGGTGAGCCTGCCGACGTCATGGATCGGGATGATCCCGGGGTGCTCGAGGCGTGCGGTGAGCGCTGCCTCGAGGAGGAGGCGCTGCTGATCCGCTGGTGACGAAGTGCGCGACACCTTGAGCGCGACCTCGCGGCGAAGACGGCGATCGTAGGAGCGGTGGATGATGCCAAAGCCTCCAGACGCGATCACCTCGCCGACGATGTAGCGACGGCTCGTGTCATCGACCTCGGCCGCGTCCGCCGCTCCACCTCGGCTGAGCTCGTCGATCCTGGCGAGGAGTCGTCCTCGCGCCTCTCGAACTCGGCCTGAGGACGGCGGATCCGGATGGTCATGTCGCGCCCCTGCACTCGGTCTAGGCCCCACCCTTCGCCCCCTCAAGGTGCTCTCCGCGATCGAGGCATGCGCGGATGCTCTGCATGCAACTCTCCAGGTTGCGGAGGACGATGTCGCGGTCACGGGGCTCTGCGAGGAGCGCCTCTACCCTGCGCCGAAGCCGAGCCCGGGCCCGCTGCAGCCGGCGAGCGACGGTCGGCCGGGGCACCTCAAAGAGAGCGGCGAGCTCCGCCTGGGTCAGCCCCTCCCAGTCCTTGAGCTCGATCAGCGCTTGATCGTCAAAGTCGAGCTGCCGCAGCGCCGTCGCGACGATCTGCTGCTCCTCATGCGCCGCTAGTGCGCCGCTCGGGCTCGGACCTGGACATGTCTGGGAGACTAGCTGACGATGCTCACGGTCTCGCCGGGCCCAACCCAGCCAGACGTAGCGGGCGACTCCGTAGAGATATGCGCGAAAGCTCCCCTCCGAGCGGTAGGCGTCCGGCCGTCGACAGAGCACCTCGAAGGTCCTCTGGGCCAGATCCTCGCAGGCGTAGGGCGGCGCCTTGCCGTGGAAGAAGCGGTAGATCGCCGCATAGTGGCGCTTGATGAGGGCTCCGCCCGCCTCACGAGATCCACCCTGCCACGCCTCCAGCAGCGCTCTGTCACCATCCATCGTCACTCAGCATCATCGCCGCCGCGCTCGACCGTCAAGGGTCGTTTCGTCCGGCTCATCCGACTCGGTCGAAAGCGACCGTCGTCCAATAAATATTCGACGGCGAGGGGATCACGGTCGCCGCTCGCAGCACCTATCCATATGCGACCCCACTCGGCCCTCACCCAGCTGCGCTGCCCTACCCTCGCGCTCGCCTTGATCGCGCTGTCCGGCTGCCCTAAGGACGATCCGTTCAGCGTCTCCGAGACCGACGCGACGGCGGATACAGGGCCCACCTCCTTCGGGACGACGGGGACAAGCTCCGGGAGTACGTCCCCGACGACCACCGGCGAGGAGACCAGCGGCGCCCCCTCGCCCGTGTGCGGAGACGGCACGATCGATGACGGTGAGGCCTGCGATGACCAAAACGACGACGACGACGACGGATGCACCGCAGCCTGCACCCTCGCGGCGGGGATCAAGTGGACGCGGAGCTTTGACGGCGGACGCGGAGGCGACGATATCGCGACCGACGTGGCCGTCGACAGCAGCGGCCGCATCTACGTCGTGGGCGTCACGGAGCGAGCTGGAGAGGGTCAAGACCAGCTCGTTCTCGCGCTCGATAGCGATGGAGGGCTGCTCTGGGAGAGAACCTTCGCAGGAGACGGGGGCGGCCTGGATCACCTCAACTCCGTGGCCGTCGGGGACGACAACGCGGTCTACGTAGGTGGCACCGAGCGGCCGAGCGCCGAGGTCGTGACAGCGAGCATCCGCAAGCTCGACGCCGAGGGTGAGCTCATCTGGAGCTATGCGGATCCGATCGACAGCGATCTGTTTACGACCGTCGAGGGCCTCGTCTTCAGCGAGGGAGCGATCATCGGCGTCGGCGCAGAGGAGACTGGGGAGAGCGTACATTGCCCTGTCCGCAGCCTTGACGCGAGCACTGGCGATCTCCTCTGGGAGGTCGATGTCGGCGGAGAAGGCCTCTTTACCTCGTGCATTGGCGTGACCGCACACGGAGGGTCGATCCACATGGTGGGCGTCGGCAGTGACGCCGAGGGGGTCAACCGCGACCTCAACGCGGAGCTCAAGACCGCCGATGGATCCGTGGTGTCGGTCGTCCTCGGGGAAGAGGCCTACGTCTGGAATGATCTCGCGGTTCACCCCGATCTCGGGAGGACTCGGGTCGGACGCCAGGGGATCGGCCTCTCATCCGACCTCGTCATCCGTCGCTCTGATCCGCAGGGGTCGGAGCTGTGGACCGTCAACCTAGGCTCCGCGGACCTCGCGGATCAAGCGACAGCCGTCGCGGCGCTAGACGACGGCGGTGTCCTCGTCGCCGGGTCCCTGTCGAAGCTAGGGCAGCTCGCGAACACCTTCGTCGCTCGCTACGACAAAGCAGGCGTCGAGCTGTGGCGATCCACCTACGACAACCCGGGGCTCTCGCTCGACGACAAGGCGCGCGGGCTCGACCTCGGCCCAGGGTTCGCCGTCGTCGCCGGCAGCGAGCAGGTGCTCGGCGAGGGGCACAACGTGTGGGTCAGGGCCTTCTTCATGCCCTGATCGCCAGCGGTCATCCTCGCTCTGGCGACGGCGCTCAGCGAAAGAGCAGGAACTGCTGCACTGTCCCGTCAGGCATGCGGAACATCGACCCGTGCACGAGCTCCGACGCGAAGGCGATGCTCAGGGTCGTGACCTCCATGCCGCCCCGCTCGCGCCGAGACAACACCTCCACCTTCTCGGGCTCGCCGAGGGCCTTGAGCCGTGGGGCCGCGGCTGCGAGCCGGGCGTCGCTTAGGTAGGCGCTGAAGTCCGGGTGCAGGCGGCTCCGCTCGAGCTTGCCCTCCTGCATCTGGCGGACGAGATCGCGGGCGACGAGCTCGGCGGCCGGACCCTGCACGTCGGGGGCCTTGGGCGTCCCGCGGTCGGCTTCGATGACCAGCGAGAGGATCGTGTCCGCGACCGGATGGGGGCTCGCACCAGCGCCGTTGGAGATCACCGCCACGCCCGACTTGGTCCGCGGCACGACTGCGTTCTTCGACGAGAAGCCGCTGACGCCCCCCGTGTGCACGAGGATCGACTCCCCCTGAAAGCGCCGGATCCCGAGCCCGCAGCCGTAGTCGGCGAGCCTTCCCCCGGAGAGGAGCACAGGCGTAGTCATCCGCTCGTAGGTCTCCGCTTTGACCACCTCACCGCTGACCAGCGCGCGATCCCAGCGCAGAAGATCCGAGGGCGTGGACCACATGGCCCCCGCCGCGTGGATCCACCCGGCTCCCTCGGGCACCGCCTCCTCGGGCCCGCCGAGGGCGAAGGCGGTGTAGCCCGTGGCCGCGGTGGCCGGCCTCCGCTCGGCCCCAAACCAGGTGTGCTCCATGCCCAGGGGGACGAAGATCCGCCGGTTGAGCAGCTCGTGCAGCGGCTCGCCTGCCACACGCTCGACCGCGCGACCGACGATCAAGTAGCCCGTGTTGCTGTAGGACCAGCGCGAGCGCGGCTCAAAGTCGAGGGGCATGCCGGCGAACTCGGCGATCAGCGCGTCCGTGTCGACAGGCTCGCGCATGCGCGGGATGACGAAGTCCAGCGGGTAGAAGTCGTGATAGCCGGAGACGTGGGTCAGGGCGTCGAAGAGCGTGATGTCCTCGGCGCGTGTGACCTCTGGAAAAAAGCGGGCGACCTTGTCGTCGAGGGAGAGCTTGTCGTCCTCAGCCAGCAAAGCCGCGGCCGTGCACACAAACTGCTTGCTGATCGACGCGATCGCGAACTCCGTCTCGGGCACGACGGGCTCGCCCGACTCGATCGAGCGCTGACCATAGCCCTTGGCGAACACGATCTCCCCCTCGCGCATCACCGCCACGCTGAGCCCCACCAGCTTCTTGTGGGCGACGTAGGCCGCCACGTACTCGTCGATCGCGGCCAGATCAAAGCTCGTCGGCGGCTTTGGTGCCTCGCTCAGCGCGGGCTCGCCGGCGGCCGGGGACTTCAGCGGCGGGCTCTCCGACGGGGTCGATGCCGCTCGAACCTGCACGCCCTCGGGCTCCGGCGCCCGTCGATCGCAGGCGAGCGCGAGCGTGGCCGTGAGCAGCGTGATGGCGATGGTGGGGGCGCGCATGCACAGACCCTACACCGGCGCGGCGCGGGCCGAGCAGAGCCTGCCCAGCGCCCCTGCGCTGCTAGGCGCCGGAAGACGGCGCGTCCAGGAGCAGCGGCTCGCAGATCTCGCGGACCTCGGCGTAGTCCTCCGTGAAGGGACGCAGTCGCTCGCAGCCCATGCGGGTGAGCGTCTTGGACGGGATCGGCCACTTGATCGAGCCATCGGGCGCTTGCAGGCCTATCCGGTCCTTGAGCTCGGTGAGGAGCTCGCCGTTCTCAGCGCTCCAGATCTTGGCGGTGTGATCATCGCTGGCGGTCGCGATCCGCTGGCCGTCAGGCGCGTAGGCGACGGCGTTGACCTCGAGGCGATGGCCCTCGGCGACGGCGATGAGCTCTCCGGACTCCGCGCTCCAGATCCGGGCGGTCGTGTCGAAGCCGGCGGTGGCGATCCGCGCGCCGTCAGGCGAGTAGGCGAGCCCTTGGACGGCGCCCTCGTGACCGCGGAGCGTCGCGATGAGATCACCGGAAGCTGCGTCCCAGATCCTCGCGGTCCCGTCCTTGCTGGTGGTGGCGATCCGCGCGCCATCGGGCGAGTAGGCCACCGCGCCGACCGATCCCTCGTGGCCCTCGAGGGTGATGAGGAGCTCGCCCGTGCTCGAGTCCCAGACCTTCGCTGTCTTGTCGCCGCTGCCGGTGACAATGCGCGCGCTGTCGGGAGAGAACGCGATCCCCCTGATGTCGTCCTGGTGCCCCTGGAGGGTCACGCTGAGCTCGCCCGTGCCAGCGTCCCACAGCTTCACCTGCCGATCCCAGCTGCCGGTGGCGATGCGAGCTCCGTCGGGCGAGAAGATGACGAGCTCGGCGACCGCCTTGTGACCGTCGAGCTCGACGATGACCTCGCCGGTCGTCGCGTCCCAGATCCTCGCCCCTCCGTCCCAGCTGGCGGTGACGATCCGCGCGCTGTCGGGCGAGTAGACCAACTTCGAGACAGCGTCGCGATGACCTCGGAGCGTGGTGATGAGCTCGCCGGTCCCTGTGTTCCAGACCTTCGCGGTCTTGTCGAGGCTCGCGGTGGCGATGCTCTCGCCGTCAGGCGAGTAGGCCATCCCGAGGATCACGTTCGAGTGGCCCTCGCAGACGGCGATCAGATCGCCTGTGCTCGGGTCCCAGATCCTCGCGGTCTTGTCGCTGCTCGCGGTCGCGACGCGCGAGCCATCGCCAGAGTAGGCCACCGAGCCGATCGCGTGCGTGTGGCCGCGGAGGGTCGCGACCTCTCTGCGGATCCTCGGGTCCCAGATCCTCCCGGTGTTGTCCGCGCTCACGCTGATGATGCTGGCGCTGTCGGGCGCGTAGGCGAGCGCCATGACGGCATCCTCGTGACCCTGGAGAGAGGCTAGGAGGCGCCCGTCCGCGGCGTCCCAGATGTTCGTGGTCTTGTCCTCGCCGCCGGTGGCGATGGTCGCTCCGTCGGGCGAGTACGCCAGGGAGTAGACCGCCGTCTCATGTCCGTCGAGGGTGGTCACCAGGTCGCCGGTCTTGGCGTCCCAGATCCTCGGGGTCTTGTCGAGGCCGACAGTGGCGAGGCGTCCTCCGTCCGGCGAGTACGCGGCGAGGAAGACGGAGTTCTCGTGGCCCTGCAGGGTCACCTCGAGCTCGCCGGTCTTGGCGTCCCAGATCCGGGCGGTCTTGTCGTTGCTCGCGGTCGCGATGTGGGATCCGTCGGGCGAGTAGGTCAGGTTGGAGATCGGCGCCTTGTGGCCGCGGAGGGTGACCTTGGGGGCGCCGGACGCCGCCCCCCAGATCCTGGCGGTCGAGTCGAAACTACCGGTGGTGATGCTCTCGCCGTCAGGCGAGAAGGCCACCGCCGTGATACCGGCCTTGTGGCCCCGCAGGGTCGCGATGGGTGCGCCCGACTCCGCGTCCCACACCTTCGCGAGACCGTCAGCGCCGGCGGTGACGACCCGTCGGCCATCGGGCGCGGTGTCGACCGTCAAGACGCGGAGCTTGTGGCCGCGGAACGTCGTGATGAGCGCGCCCGTCCTCGGGTCCCAGACCTTCGCTGTGCGATCGATGCTGGCGGTGACGAGCCGCGCCCCGTCAGCGGAGTAGGCGACCGCTCGAATGGGCGCCTCGTGGCCCTCCAGCGTCGCGATGAGCTCGCTGGTGTCGGCGCTCCAGACCCTCGCGGTCCCGTCGAAGCTGGCGGTCGTGACGAGGGCTCCGTCGGGGGAGTAGACCGCCGTCAGGGCGGTATTCTCGTGGCCTCGGAGAACGACAGCGTCGCGGACGATGATGGCGTCCTCGGCCAGCACACGCTCGAGGCCAGCGGTCGCCTCGGGGACCGGAGGAGTCGCCCAGTCAGGCCCGTAGGCCCCGACGGCCTGGACGCCGAGGCGTAGGGCCTCCCCCTCGTTGTTCGACGGGATCAGCATCATCGACCGGAGGCCTCGCTGCACGCTCAGCGCCCGCTTGAAGGCCTCCTTCTCGGCTTCGAGCGCGACCACCGTGTCCTTCAACGCGGCTTCGCTCGCGAGCGCCCGCGTCTCACTCGCAACCGCCGCCCCCCGCTGGACCACGGCCACGATCCCCAGCGTCGTCAGCAGCACCACGACGACGCCGAGCCCGGCCGTGATCATGCGCGAGCGCGCGCGCTGCATGTGGGCCTCGATCGTGTCGACCATCACCCGCACAGACTCAAACCGCCGCTTCGGGTCGGCCTCGAGCGCGCGCTCGAGGACCCGCCGCAACCACGCGGGCACCTTGCTGTCCGCGGGCGGTGCCCTCCGCTCACCGGCCGTGACCGCTCGGCGAAGATCGGCGAAGGTCTCGCCTGCGAAGGGTCGCGCTCCGTACACCGCCTCCCACAGGGTCAAAGCCAGGGAGAACTGATCCGCGCGCTCGTCGGCGACGAGGCCGAGGAATTGTTCGGGGGCCATGTAGCCGGGCGTGCCCATGATCGCGCCGACGGCCGTCATCTCGACCGAGAGCGCCGCGGGGCCTTCGACCCGGAGGGACCCCTGGTCGCCCTCCGCGTGGGCGCGCGCGAGGCCGAAGTCCATCACGCGAGCACGGCCGTCATCCCCGACCATGATGTTGTCGGGCTTGATGTCACGATGGCAGAGCCCCTCGGCGTGGGCCGCCGCGAGCCCTCGCGCGACCTGGAGGATGATCGCGAGGGACTGGCGCCAGCTCGGCTGCTCGCGCTTGATCCAGTCGCCGAGCGTGTCACCGACGACGAACTCCATCGACACCCACACCTCTCCTTGATGGGTGCCGACGTCGTAGACCGCGACTACGTTGGGGTGCGCGAGCTTGGCGAGCGCCTGCGCCTCGCGGACCAGACGGAGGGGCGCAGCGCCGCTCTCGTCACCTCCGCGGAGGACCTTGAGCGCGACCTCGCGATCGAGCTCCGGATCATAGGCGGCGTAGACGACCCCCATCCCCCCTTCGCCGAGCGTGCGGAGGATCCGAAGCCGGCCGACGTAGGCGCCGGGCGCCAGCTTGAGGTTTGGAGCGCGCGGGTCAGAAGCCGCGCCGACCGCTGCGAGTGTCTCCTGCAGACCGCCGGGACCCAGAGAGTCGCGGGTGTCCCCGAGCGCTACTCCGGCCTCGGTGCCCTGCGGAGGAGAGGCAACCTTCGCCCGAGAACCCTGGCCCAGCACCGACGCGGCGGTCCGCTCAAGAGATCCCACGGTCTTGTTGAGCGCGGCGCCGGAGGCCTGGACCGACGATGCGGAGTCGAGGGTGACGAGGGCGTCAACTCGCGGGCCAGGCGATGGCTGAGGTCTCTGCGACGCGCTCTCCCCCGTGGGCCCATCGAGGCTCGGCAGCTCACCCATCAAGCCAGTCTGACACACTTGCGATCGCGACGAGCGACCGTTTGACCGGGGTTATTCGGGCGTGCAGCCCCCCAGGTTGAGGCCGGCCAAGGACGCGCCTCGACCGTCTTCCGTCCTCGCGCGACCCTCGGTCGCCCATGCGTGACGGCGACCCTGACGGTGTCGACGAGGTCATCACCGCGCGGACCCTGGCGTCGGCTGACGTCGCGCCGCACCCCTCAGAAGTCGACACCGGGCCCGCGCCAGCGCCCTGGATCCTTGATGCTCTGCTCGCCGCGAACCGGCTCGCGGGTTGAGGACGTCAACACACCGACCGCGCGCGGCGTCCCCCCTCTGCCGAGCCCGCTCATCGCCTTGCATGCGACCGAGAAAATTGCCGGCGGGGAGGGTAGATTTCACCGGTGCACCACGCCTCAAACCAGCGCTCGCGGGTCCCACTGGTCCTGGCGGGGGCGCTCCTCACCGCCCCGGCCGGGGCCTCTGCGGGCCAGCGCCTCCCGCCGCCGGAGGGGAGCGGCGGATACGTCAACGTCAGCGCCCCCGGCCTGATCGTCCCGGTCGGCGACGGCTTCGGCCCCCGCGGGTCGGGGGCGGTCGGCGCGACGATGGGCTTCGGCGGCGGCTACTTCGGCCGCGTCGGATCGCAGCTAGGGATCGCCGCGGGCCTCCGCTTTCACTACGATCTCTACCGGGCGACGACGACCAAGGCCCGCACCTATCACCTCGGCCCCGAGCTCCGCCTCGGCTACGCCGGCCCGCGAATCTTCGCCTTCGGGATGATCCGCGGCGGCTACTCCCACTGGGATGAGGAGCGGATCGTCCGCACAGTGTGGGCCGCGGGCGATGAGAACGGCGGCCACATCGGCTTCGGCGGCGGCCTCTGGGGCGCGGTGCTCGATCGGCTCCTCCTCGGCGCAGAGGTCGACGCCGACGTCATCCTCTCGGTCGCCTACGACGGGAGCGTCGCCCAGCGGGTCGGCGTTACCCTGGCTATCGGCGCCTGGATCTGACCGCGCAAAGACGCCGCCCCGCGGGCTCGCGCGGCGGCGTTTGTGCTCACCTCGGCCCGCCGAGGACTACTTACACTTGGCCCAGCTGCACTTGTTGGACTTGCACTGGTGCTTCTTGGTGCAGGCGGCCCCCTTGGACTTCTTGGCCTTGCAGGACTGCTTGCCGCCGATCGGGTTGCCGCAGTACTCGCTGCTCTTGCAGTCCGAGTTGGACTTGCACTCGTCCGCCGCCGCGCAATGACCCCAGGAGCAGCGGTCGGTCGCACACTGCGACTTCTTGGTGCACGCCTGGCCCTGGCTCTTCAGCGCCTTGCAGGTGGCCTTTCCGCCGATCGGATCGCCGCAGTACTGGCTGCTCTTGCAGTCGCCGCTGTCGCGGCACTCGTCGGCGTCGGCGCACTGGCCCCAGGAGCAGCGGTTGCTCTCGCACTGCGAGGCCTTCGTACAGGCGGCTCCGCGCGGCTTGCCGTCCGAGGGCGGGTTCATCGTGTAGGTCTTGCGGCTGATCTGCTTGCCCTTGCTCTTCTTCGCCTCGGACTTCTCCCACATGGCGACGAAGGCCTCAGGCCCATCATTGCGCAGCTGGTCGGTGTAGCTCTTCTTCAGGCCGACAGCGTCGAGTTCCTTGTGCCAGTACTTCATCATGCCGATATGGGTCAGCCCCTCGGTGATGTGAGAGCCGTACTTGTGCAGCTGGTCCTTGTTGCCGCCGAGGCTGCGCCCGCAGTTCTCCAGGGTCCGCGAGTGGACGCCCTCGGTGATCGTCGCGTAGTCGAGCGAGTACCCGACCGAGAGCCCCTTATCCAGCAGGTAGGCGAGGATCTTGGCGGTCTCTGTCGCGGTCTTCGGGCAGTTCGTGCTCACGCCCGACTTCGGGTAGTCCTTGGCGTCGAGCGGGCCGACGCGGACGCCGAAGAAGCCGCCGGTCTTGCGGACCAGCTCGATCTCGGAGTCGTCAAAGTCGTACTCGTTCGGCCCGGGGGTCTTCAGCTTCGACGTGCTGTTGGCCACCAACATCTCGTTGGGGTTGTTGTGGAGCGCGTTCATCGGGTAGCCGCCGAAGTCCTTCGAGATCGTGTCGATGTCGAAGCGCGCGCGGGTCGAGACGTGATCGATGTTGATGATCATCCCCTTGCCCATCGCCTCTCGGACCACGCGCTCGCCGTCGGTGGAGAGGCCGAGGTTGTTGCGCTCGACCCCGTGGTCCATGCGGCTTCCCGCCGAGCCTGAGAACCCGGGCGGCTTCGGGTAGGCCTCGAAGCCGTTGAAGTAGCTCCCGCCGCCGCCGAGGAAGTAGGCCGCGTAGTTGACCTCGGACAGATCGCTGTACTTCTTGACGCACTTGTCGGTCAGCTTGCTGCCCTTGAAGCCACCGTCGCCGCAGGTGTTGTCGCAGAACTTGTGCCCGGAGTTGCCCTTGAGCGGGAAGTCGGCCACGTAGTCGTCGACGTAGAAACACCCCGCCATGGCCTGGGTCGCGCGGATGACCTTGCCCCCGGTCTCGGTCTTGGCGCGGTAGATGTCGGCGCCCGCGAGGCGACTGGAGACCTTGTGCGCCAGGTAGAAGGTGCGCACGCCGCTATCGTAGTAGTGGTTGAGTCGGTTGACGGGATCAAAGGTCCGGTCCTCGGCGCCAAACGCATAGTCCGACTCGACGCCGAGGACGATCGCGAGCTTGCCTGCGTTGATGATCCGACGGGCGTCCCCCGCAGTATAGGCGATCTCCATCCACGAGGAGTTGGCCTTGGCCCAGTCCTTGAGGGCGTCGATCTGGCGATCCATGGACTTGACCGTGTCGCCGTGGCTGCAGGCGTAACCGTCGCCTCCGGGCCCACCGTTGCCCTTGTTGGCGTAATAGAGCTGCTCGCACATCGCCTCGCTCTCGACCGCGAACGCGACCATGAGCTTGAGCTTGGCGTCGCCCGTGTCCTGCGCGGCCGCCTTGATCCACTCTGTGGAATAGCGGGTGTGGGAATTGCTGTCATGCAGCGGCCCCATGTGGCTCTTGTGGTCGCCCATGTCGCCGCCGAGCGCCCCGACTGCGGCCGTGAAGCTGCCCTTGACCTCACCGTGGTCGCACTTGCCCGCGGCTTTGCATCCGCCGCACTCGGCGGTGTAGCCCTTCTCCATCACCCCGTTCTTGTAGTTGCCCTTCTTGCCGGTGAAGGCATAGTTGCCGCCGAACGCCATCGGGTTGGTCGGATGCTCATGCGTCAGGACGTAGCCGCCGCGAATCTTGCCCCCCAAAGGCGTGGGGAGGACGTTCTTGCCGGGCAGCTTCGAGGCCTTGGCAGAGGGCACGATCTTCTTGATCTTGGCCGGGGCCACGGTCGCGGCGTTCATGCTCAGCGTCTGCCCCTCAGCGGGGAGGATCTCTGCCACCTGCGGCTGGCCCTCGCCCGAGCTGCAGGAGCTCATGAGCAGCCCGCCAAAGAGCAGGCTCGCGAGGCCGCGCGAGACGGCTCGCGAACTGTGGCGGATGGCGGAGTGCGCTTCGCGCGGTTCGGTGGACGCGGGGTAGACGGACATGTAGTCCCGTAGAGCCCGGGGCGCTCCGATCGGATCATCATTTTCTTTCCGGCTCCTACGACCCGCTGTAGGACGTTCCAGGGCCCAACGCTCGCTCCTGGCCTGCGCGCTCTGCCGCACCGGACCGGGAGCCGCTCCGCTCGTCGCGGGCGATCGCGGTCATCACCGCGGGCGCAAGCCACGGGGCCAGGATCACGGCAGCTCTTCGCACACTGAGGCCGCCCCGCTGGAACCCGAGGAGGCGGGGTTCGCCTACGCACATGAACACCGCTCCGCGCATGGACCCCGACATGGGCACCTGATACCAAGGACAGCATGAGCGATGAGCATCCAGAGCGGGCAGAGCCGCAGCCTCCGAGCAGCCCCTGGGGTCCGAGCCCCGCCGCGTTTGAGTACCAGGTCGACGATCTCCCGCCGCCTTCGATCTCCGCGGGCGGTGTGATCAAGCGATCGCTGACGGTCCTCGGTGACAACTTCGTCGCCTTCCTCGCGATCACTGTCATCTGCTTCATCCCGAACGTCCTCTGGACGGTCTACCTGGGCTCGCTCGCCGTCGGCATGGTCGAGGGCTGGGTCCCGCGGGTCGTCTCCCCCGCCCTGCCGATCGTCGGCGCCGCCCTGGCCTGGTTGCTCTCGGGCTTCATCGCCCAGGCGGTGATGATCGGCCGCACCATCGAGTCGATGGCCCAGCGATCAGACTCCCTCGGCGAGGTCTTCATGCTCGGGATCCGCCGGGTCCCGCAGGCGATCGCGGTGTCGTTGCTCGCGACCTTCGCCCCGCTGGTCTTCTGCGGCCTGGGCCTCGCGGCGCTCTTCTTCCTCGAGCCTCCGTCGATGATGCTCGCGATCCTCAGCGTCGCCGCGATCTTCATGGGCACCGGCGCGATCGCCTGCGCGCTCTATGTCGCGGTACCCGTAGTCATCGTCGAGAACGTCTCGATCACGCAGGCGCTGACGCGGAGCTGGACCCTGACCAAGGGCTCGCGGATCATCATCTTCGCCGCCCTCTTCGTCACAGGCATCGCCCAAGGGATGCTCGAGCATCTCGTGAACACCGCCCTCCCCTTCGCCTACGTCGGCCCCGCCGCGGACATCCTCCTCAGCCTCATCACCGGGGCGTTCGGGGCGACGCTCGGAGCCGTCACCTATGTCCGGCTGCGGGAGACCTCCGAGAGCGTCCACGCGAGCGCGCTCTTCGATCAGCTCAACCAGCGGGCGTCTCGCTAGGAGGCTTGGTGAAGGTCCCGAGCGCTCTCGCGCGGGGCCTTGCCTCGGGCGCTCGCCCAGCGACGCTCACGTCAGACGACGACGCCGCTGATCGGCGAGACCCCGTCATCGCCGAAGATCGCCCCGTCCTTGCCGAAGGTCCCCTCGATCTCGTAGGCCTGGAGGAGGCTGACGTGGAGATCGGTGAGGCGCGCCGGCGACTCGGCCGGGAAGGCGATCTTGCGACCGTCGGTGTTGAGCACGCCGCTGCCGCCGAAGAGCATCGGGCAGTTGTGGCCGTGATCGTGGCTGCTGCCCTCGCCCATGCTGGGGATCGCGAGAACGACGGTCTCGTCGAGGAGGGTCCCGCCGCGGGGGCCGGGGGTGTCGCGGAGGAGCCCGAGGAGCCCCGCGAACTGTTGATTGTGCCAGGTCTCGACCTTCTCTAGCCGGTCCTTGGCAGCCTGATCGCCGTAGTGCGAGAGCGCGTGGTGCCCCCCGGGCGCGCCGAGGAAGTCGTGCGATCGTCCGCTGAGGCCGAACTCCACCATGAAGGTGAGGAAGCGGGTCTGGTCGCAGAGGAAGGCGAGGCGGATGAGCTCGTGGAAGGCGGCGACCCTGCCCGGATAGTCGAGCCCGGGGACCGGCGGCACGGGGTCCGCCTCACAGGCGGCAGAGCTCGCGTCGAGGCTCTTCTCGAGGTCGCGCAGGGCGTCGAAGTAGCCCTCTAGCGTGGCCTGATCGGTCTTGCCGAGGGTCCCCTGCAGGGCCTTCGCGTCGGCCTCGACCATGTCGATCACCGAGCGCTTGGTCGTCCGCCGGATCTCCGCGGCGTCCCCCTCGAGGCCGTCGACGCCGCGGCCGAAGAGGCGCTCGAAGGCCGCTCGCGGGTCGATCGTCGCGACGAGCGGCGACGCTGGGCCGGTCCAGGAGAGGCTCTGGGTGTAGGCGCAGGAGGAGCCGCCCACGTCGCAGGGGCCGGGCTCGCCGGCGCTCCACTGCAACGACCGGAAGCGGGTCGGCGGCGCGAGCTGGTCGGCGAGGAGCTGATCGATGGAGACGTTGTTCTCGACGACGCCGCCGGCGACGGTCGAGATCGTGGTGCCTGTCATCACCGTCCCTGTGCCCATCGCGTGCGCCGCTCCTGGGCTCTGGATCGCCGCGTTGTTGCTCAGGTTCTGGAGGGCGAGCGCCTGGCCGGCGAAGGGTTGCAGCGCCGACGACTGGGCCGGGAAGACGAGGTCGCCCATGCTGCCGCTCGGCACCCACCACTCGGGCCGGCGCCCGTTGGGGAAGTAATAGGCGAGAAAGCGCGGCGGCGGCCCGGCGGCCCTGGCCGTTCGCGGGGTGAAGACCTCGAGGGCCGGCAGGGCGAGGGCCGCAGCGCCGGCACCGAGGAGAAAGCGGCGTCGTGAGGGGAAGGACATCGGCGTCACTCTCCGGGATCCAGCGGGGTGGGCGAGCGGAAGCTCGGGGTGTGGACGAGCGCGTCGATAAGCTCTGGCAGGGTCGCGCCTGTCGCCGTCGCCTCCTGGGCGATCGTCTGCAGCGTCCTCACGTCGCCGGCCATCGGCAGTCGGCCGACCGCGTAGGTGAAGAGGGTGCGGGAGAAACACTCGACGAAGACGTCGCTGTCGTCGTAGAGGCCCGCGAGGCCGGCGGCGCCGCGGAAGGTCCGGCCGTCGGGGAGCTCGCCGAGGTTGTCGACGTCGGGGTCGGCGACCGGCTGGGCGACGGCGTCGTACTCTTCGAGGCCGATCCCGACGATGTCGAGGAAGATGTGGCAGTTCGCGCAGCCCGGATCCTCGCGGTGCTTCTCCAGGGCTTCGCGGACCGAGTCGGCCTCGCCGAGCGCCGGCGGCTCGAACTCGAGGCCGGGCGGCGGCGGCGGGACCGGGATGCAGGTGAGGCGCTCGGAGAGCCAGCGACCGCGGCGGATCGGCGACGAGTGATCGGCGTGGGAGGTCGCGGTCAGCCAGCCGCCGAGGGCCAAGAGGCCGCGGCGCTGCTCCCCCTGTGCGGGCACGCGGATCATCGTCGCCGAGTCGACCGGCGCGTCGCCGTAGTGGGCCGCGAGCACGTCGTTGCGGTAGGCGAAGTCGGGGAGGATCAGCGACGAGACCGGATCGTCGTTGCTGAGGAAGTCGGCGAAGAAGAGGCGGGACTCCTCGGCCATCGCCGCCCGCACCGCCTCGTTGAAGGCGGGGAACATCACCGGATCCGGGCTGTACATGGCGAGGTGGCGCAGCGCGAGCCACTGCTCGGCGAAGCCGTCGAGGAGCGCGTCGGCCCGCGGATCCTCGAGCATGAACGCGACCGCCTCCGAGAGCCCCTCGTCGGTCGCCAGGCGCCCCTCAGCCGCCATGTCGAAGAGGCGCTCGTCTGGCATCGAGCTCCACAGGAAGTACGAGAGGCGGCTCGCGAGGACGTAGTCGTCGAGCCAGGCGTCGGCGTCGGCGTCGGCGGTCGTCCGGGACCGGTAGAAGAATTTCGGCGAGAGCATCACCGCCCGCAGCACCAGGCGCAGGGCCGCCTCGGCGCCCTCCCCTTCGCCCTGGAGCTCGCTCCAGAGGGCGACCAAGGACGCCGCCTCATCGTCGCTGAGCGGCCGTCGCCAGGCTCGCGCGGCGAAGGTCTGGATCACCTCGGCGTAGCAGGCCGCGTCGGCGTCCTCGGCCGGCTCGCAGACGTAGACGCGCGCCCGCCCGGGGCCGGGGGCCTGCTCGACGGATCGGATCTCGAGGCTGAGAACAAACACATTGTTGAAGGTGTTCTCCGCCGCCTTGTTGACGTGGTTTGTCGGGATCACCTCGACGGTGTGGGTCCCCGCGGTGAGGGCGATCGGCTGGACGTGGGCCGTCGGGGTGGCCGCGCTCCCCAGGACCGCGAAGGTCGGCAGGGCGGCGCCGTCGACCTGGAAGCGGGCCTCGGGCGCCGGCGCAGCGCCGCCGACGGTCATCCCCGCGGTGAGCACCAGCTCCGCGTCGAGCTCCTCGGGGACCTCGACGCTGACCGTCAGGGGGTGGCCGCTGAGGGCCCAGAGATCGCCGACCGGGTAGCCGTCCTCGACCGCGAGGGCGTCGCCGGTGAAGGAGACGCGGAAGGCCGGCTGCGGATCGAGGGCCTCGTCGATCACCGCCCGCGCCGCTTGATCGTAGGCGTCGATCAGGCTCGGCGAGATCGTGAGCTGCGCGGCCATGTTGTCGAAGCCGTTGGCCTCCGGATCCGGCCCAAACGCGTCGGCCGGGCGGAGCGTCGTGCCGAGGAGGTCGCGGACCGTGTTGTTGTACTCGAGGCGGTTCAGCCGGTGCATCGGCGTCCACGGCAGCGCGGGGGCTGTGTCGGGCTCCCCCGTGCTCCCCGCGGTCCCCGAGCTGTCCGCCCCGTCGCTGGCGACCCCACCGCTCGTCGTGGTGGCGACGTTGGGCGTGTCCACGCCGGTGTAGCAGCCGACCCCGACAATCGCCAAGATCGCCAGCGGGACGATGGCCAGCGGCGCCACGTGGGGGGCTCTTCGGCGCCGTTCAGACATCCATGGAAAGTAGCGAGCGAAGTCGCGTTTGTCTATCGGGCGCCCTGTGAACTGACCCCTGGGATGCTCAGGCTCGGGCAGCTAGCTACGGCCCTAGCTACGGCCGGACCGGCGGAAGAGAAGCAGGCCCATCGCGAGGAGCAACGCACCCCCGCCGGAGGGGGAGCCCGTGCGGCAGCCACAGCCATCGTCGGCGCACTCCTCGGTGACGTAGACGTCTGGACCCTGGTAGGCCCGCCACTCGAACTCCAACGAGGCCGTATGTGCGCCGAAGGAGGCCTCAACGACCGCACGCTGCTGATCCTTGCGCCGGCGAGGGACGCACTCGTTGACCTCCGCGTAGGCGCCGACGTTCTCATAATTCTCGTCGAGTTCGAGAGACCCCTCGGCGATCCGCCACGCGACCGGCACGCCGGCGATCACCTTGCCAGCAGCGTCAAACACGTGCGCCTCGAGGCCGAGCGGGCGCTGACCATCGTCCCCCTCATCGCTAAAAATCGCGCTGATGGCGATGTGGTCGATCGCCTCCTCGTCGACGGCGACGATGTCGGGCAGGGAGACAGGCTGCCCGTAGAGGGTCAGTGTGGCGCTCGATCGAGCGCCTGCGCTCGCCTCCACGTAGAGGGAGGGCAGGTCGTTCTCGACCGTCGCGGGGTCACCTGCGAGGGAGTCGACGGCGAGCGAGCTCCGGCTCGGGTTCCAACCGACCTCGCGACCGCTGCCCCCGTCGTCGAGGTGAATGTTGAGCGTGGCTCGATGGTCGGCGAGGATCTGCAGGGGCGCGAGGGCTGCGCGGGCGAGCAGCGGATCGCCGAACACCTCGCTCGCTCCGCCGATATAGGACGTGAGGCTCTCGATCTCGAAAAAGCCGGCGTTGAAGCGCCCCTCGACCTGCGTCAGGGGGATGGCCTCGACGAGGAGGGACTCGGCCGCGACCTCCTCGGTGCACATCTGCGGCGTGAAGAGGAAGGTCAGCGGGGCGCCAAGCTCGACGGGATAGCAGCCATTCTCGTCCGCCACGGCGCCGTCGATCGTCAGCGAAAGCTCCGCGCAGATCGCCGCCGCGTTCTCGTCCCCGTTCTCGCTCTCGCAGGCGTCGCAGCGCGACTCAGCGTCGCACAGGAGCGTGCTCTCGACCGCAGGGAACGGCGACGTGCCGGGCACCTGGACGAAGTCGGGGAAGGATACGCCGAAGGCGCCGCTCTCGGTCTGGAGATCGTCGCAGCCGGAGGCCAGGATCGCAGAGCCGAGGACCGGCAGCAGCAAGCCGAGTGAGAACGTCCGCATCGCGCGTGGACCATAATCCACGGCCAAACTCGGGACAAGCCCAGAGAAGAGGAGATCCGCTCACCCGCGTCACTCGCCGCCCGAGGTCCATTCGGGTCGCCGCCCCACCTCGTCAAGACCGCGACGGCGCGTGAGCCAGGCCGTCGCGGTCGCGACGATCACGGCCCGACGTGGAGGACCTTGCCCTCCAGCACCTCCGCGAGCCACTCGGGGACGCTCGTGCCGTCGACCCAGGTCGTGTTGAAGCCGAAGCGGAGAACGGTGTGGGCGATCCCTGTGCGGTAGAAGGTCGAGATCGACGGGTGGTTCTCGGCGCGGATCGCCTCGAGGCCGTCCGCGTAGGTGGCGATCGGCACGGCGGAGGAGAGCCCCTCGCAGTTGTCGTATTCGCCCCCGCCCCAGCCCGCGCCCATGTACGTGCGGATGATCTGGTCGGCGGTGTTCGAGTAGAGGGCGAAGCGGACCTCGGGGTACTCGCCCAGGACGTGCGCCAGGAGGCTGCTGGCGAAGTCGTCCCCGTCGCACTCCGGGCACTCCGCGAGCACCGTCCCGTCGAGCCCCCAGGTCTCGCGGAAGAGCTGCTGGAGGCAGGGAGGGATGACCTCGTTGCTGAGCGGCGGGCCCGAGTCGTCGACGACCGTCAGCTCCACCCCGTCCCCGTAGGCGTTCGCGACCTGGGTGGCGTTGATCGCCGCGCCGAAGCCCCCGGCGCTGATCCCCGTCAGGAGCACCCGCTCGGTGTCGAAGCTGGGGACGATCCGCTCGAGGTAGCGGGTGACGTTGCGGTAGCCGTGGAAGTAACGGAGCTGGCCGCCGAGCTCCGCCTCGTTGTCGCCGGAGTGGATGTCCCCGGTGCAGTAGGGCACGTAGATCATCGTCCAGTCGCGGACGGGGTTGTTGTCGTTGCTCCGGCTGAAGACCCCGTCGATCGGCGGGACAAAGGGGATGTTGAAGGCCGTGAAGTCGCAGGCGTCGCTGAAGCAGGCGCCGCCCCCCTCGAGGTAGATCATCACGTTCTTCGAGTCGGGGTTGTGGTTGACGGCGAAGCCCGCGGTCGAGCCGTTGAGGCAGGCCGTGCCCTCGATGTCGATATAGTCCCACTCGAGCTCGGGCGGGGTGAGGAGCTCGACCGCGGTGCAGTCGCTGCGGCACCCGTCGAAGTCGTCATCGTCACCGTCATCGCACTCCTCTCCAGGATCGAGCGCTCCGTCGCCGCAGACGGGCTCCGCCGGCCCCGTGCTGCTCTCCGAGTCGCGGGTCGTCGCGCCGGTCCCCGAGGTCCCAGTCGTCTCGCCGCCTGACATCGTCCCGCCCGCGTCGGTCGTCGAGCTCGCAGAGGAGGACGAAGAGCCTCCGCCAGCGGTCGCGGGGAGCTCGGTCGTCCCCCCGGAGGAAGACCCCGCATCGGTCGCCGAGGCGCCGCTGTCGTCACCTCCACAGCCCGTCAGGACCGACGACGCCGCCAGGGCCACCGCCGCCGCCGTCGTCACGGAGAAGGGCCACCGCCGCCGTGGGAGCGGCGACGATGCGAGTACGACGTGGACGGGGGCCCTCAACATGGGCCGCACTCTACCACCCCGCGGGCGATAGCGACCCCGCTTCACCTCTGTCCCGAGCTAATACTGACAGTAGTCCGCGAAGCCGTCGTAAAAGCCGTCTTCGTAGCCGAAGTCATAGCCGACGGTCGCCCCCTCGTCGTAGCCCGCGTCGTAGCCCGCGTTGAAGCCGTCGTCGTACCCGGCGTCGTAGCACGACGCGTAGGCGACCTCGTAGCCGTCGATATAGCCGACGCCGTAGCCGTCATGATAGCCGTCGTTCCACCCGTTGTACTCGCCGTCGAGGAGGCCTACGCCATAGGCGTCGGGGTAGCCGAGGTTGTAGCCGGCTTGGTAGTCGGGGTTATCGCGCTTGCCCGACTCGAGCCCCTTGGCGTAGGCGCCTCCGTCGAGCCTGCGCCGGTAGCCGCGACGCTCGCACAGCTCGATGTCCTCGGGATCGACCTCATCGTCGGCCTTGCCTCGGCGGCCCTCGCCCCCTCCCCCCGCAGACCGGAAGCCGCAGCTGCCGCTGCCGTCGTAGTAGCCGTCGTCATAGCCGTCGTCGTAGGCCGGACCGTAGGCGTCGTCATAGCCGACGTCCAGGCCGTCGGCGTCACCCGCCGCAAAGCCAGCGTCTGCGCCGGTCTGGCAGGCGACGGGGTCGACGTATCCGTCCCGGTTGCCGTCGCCGTAGCCCGCCGAAAAGCCGACGGAATACCCATAGGGACCGTAGTAACCGTCGTTGTAGCCGTTCGCGTAGCCGTCGTGGCGACCGTCGTCCTCGCCCTCGTCAAAGCTCAGGCTGAGGCCGAGGACGCGGCCACGCTCGTACTCACCGTCGTTGACCGTGTCGGCGCGGGCCTGCCCGTCTTGGTAGGCGCTCTCCAGGACCCCGTCGTCTTGGCAATTGACGCCGCAACCTCCGAGCCCGCAGGCCAGGATCGATCCGGCGAGCGCAGCCCGCAGCGTTTCGATCCAGCGCATGGCACTACGCTAGCAAACCAAAGCGCATCGCCAAAGCTGGACACAACAGAGCCTGCGACCAGGTGCTCCCCACCACACTCTGCGGTCGGATCCCCGAGGCCCTCGCGACCCGTGCAGGAGCGGCGAAAACCGCCCAGGATCCGCCCGAGCGCCCTATCGGGGCCTGTTGGGGTGCTCTGGACTCTCGGGCCCCGGGTCACACACGCGCCTACCCGCCTGCCCGCCCGCCTCCTCGAACGGCCGCCGATCTCCTCGCCAGCGGCACGGTCGGCCAGGATCCGCCCAAGTCGGTCAGGGGCAGGAGCGCGCATCGACGCTCACCGCGTACGACTTCGGACACCGGCGCCGACGGGGCGCGCGACATCGCCGAAAAGATCCGTACATCCAAGCGTCGCAGCAGTACTCTCCGACCCGGGGGGGGATCTCGGCGAAGTTGGGCGAGTCTGGACATGACGAGAGCGACGGGGTCGACGAGCTCGCGAGGCTCCGAGGACAGGTCGCCTCGTTGACCGACCAGCTAGCGGAGAGCCTCGCTCGCGAAGCGAGGTTGGCGGCCGACCTCAAGCTCTTCCGCAGGGGCCTCGACGTGCTCTCCGACTCGGTCAATATCCGAGGCCCCGACCACCGCAACCTCTACGCCAACCCCGTCGCCCTGAGCTGGATGAACGTCGAGCGGGTCGAGGACATCGACGTAGCCGCGCAACGATGGCGCTACCTGCACGAAGACGGGCGCGAGTTCAAGGTCGAAGAGGTGCCGACGTGGCGCGCGATCCACGAGGAGGGACCCGGCCCGCACAAATGCGTAGCCCTCCACATCGACGACAGGAGCGGAGTGCAGCGGTGGCTCCACGGCGAGGCGACGCCCGTCCACGACGAGCGCGGCGCGCTGCTCGGGGTGATCAACACCGTCCGCGACATCACCGAGGAGCGGGCCAACGAGCGCGCGTTGGCGGCTCAGACCGAGGCGCTGCGCCAGCGTGACCTGGAGAGGCAGGAGCTCATCGCCAGGCTCGAGGAGATGGTGCTCGAGCTCTCCGCGCCTGCCCTCGAGGTGTGGGACCAGATCCTCGTCGTCCCCGTCGTCGGCGCGATCGACCAAGGACGCGGCCGCGAGCTCCTGGAGAGCACCCTGCGGGCGGTCACGCAGCGCAGCTCGCGGGTCGTGATCATCGACCTGACCGGGGCTCGGATCGACAGCGCGACCTCAGCCGAGCAGCTCGGCAGGCTCGTCCGCGCCCTCGATCTCCTCGGCGCCCGCTCTGTCCTCGCCGGTATCAGCCCCGCGCTCGCCTGCTTTCTCGTCGAGCAGGATCGGACACCGAAGGACCTCGAGACCCATGGGAGCCTGCGCTACGCGCTTCGAGCTGCGATCGATAGGGGCAAGCGAGAGTGCGCGGGACCTCTACCACGGTCTGCTAGGCGGCGAGCCAAGCCCTGATCGCCGCTCGCTCGTCGTCGGACTTCGCCCCGGCCGCGACGTAGGCCGTAGCGTAGGCCTCTAGCGCCTCCTCGGCGAGCTCGCGCGCGCGCTCTGGCTGCACTTGGCGCGCCCTGAGCAGCCGCGCCAGGAGAAACGCAGTGGCCCCGCGATCCTCCGCCGGGACGTCGCCCCGGCTGCGCCGCGCCCACGCAGCTTCAGCCAGCTCGATCGCCTCGTCGAGGTCGCCCCTCTGGAGCTCGATGGTGTGGGCCAGGTTGGTCCGCGAGAGGGCGAGGTGAGGATGATCCGGATCTAGCACCCGAAGGCGATGCGCGAGCGCCTCGCGATGCTCCACCGCGGCCTCTGCGTATTTGCCCTGAGCCGTGAGGGCTTCCCCGAGATTGTTGTGGGACGAGGCGACTGTGGGGTGCTCCGGCCCGAGCAGCTTCACCCTCAGGGCCAAGGACGTCCGGTGCTCCGCCTCGGCTGCGGCGTGGTCTCCCAGACCGCTGAGCATCATGCCCAGGTTGTTGCGCGCGTCGGCGATCGCCGGGTGCTCCGGCCCCGCCGCCCGCAGCTGCGAGGCGAGCACCTGCCGTTGCTCCGCCACCGCCTCCAGATGCTTCCCCCCCAGGAAGAGCGCGCTGGCGAGGTTCGCCCGCACGTTGACGGTGACAGGGTGCTCTTCGCCGAGCTGACCCGCCTGATAGGCGAGCACAGCCCGTTGCTCCGCCTCCGCCGCCTCGTACTCTCCGCGCGCTTGGAGGAGGATGGCGATGTTGGTGCGGGCGTTGGCGATGTTCGGATCGTCGGCGTCGGCGCTGAGCAGCAGGTCGAGCGCAGCACGGTGCTGCTCCTCCGCCTCGTCGAGTCTTCCCTGGAGTCGCTTGATCCCGCCGATCCCCGTGCGCACCTGAGCCTCGGCGCGGGGGCTTGGACTCGCCCCGAGCAGGCCCCAGGCGACCTCCGCGTAGACGAGCCCCTCGTCAAACCTGCCGAGACGGCTGCCGATCATCTCCCCCTGGAGATACGCGAGCTGCCGAGCGTTGCTCCATTGACGGGTCCCGAGGGCCATCCGCAGACCCTCGCCGAGCTTGAGCTCGGCGTCGCCGTAGCGCCCCATACCGCCGGCTGCCCGTCCAGCCAGCTCGAGCGCCGAGACGATGATCGGCGCATAGCCGGTCTTCTTCGCCTCGTCCTCCAGCTCGGGCATGATCTCCAGCACCTCGGAGTAGTGACCCGCGGCGTAGCGCGCCTGAGCGCGGGCGACCTCGGCCCGGAGCTTGTCGACGGCCCCTCGCACGGCCGGCTCCGGCGGCGGAACCTCGGCGCGGAGCAGCTCGATCTCAGCGCATTGTCCGACGCTCGGCAGCCCGCTCACCACCCGGTGGGCGTTCGCCACAGTCGTCTTGTCCGCCCGCGAGAGCTGCTCGACGACCGCGGAGAGCCCGACCCTCGCCCGGTAGAGGCACGCCATCCGCAGATCCATCACCTCCCCGGACTGCTCCTTGCGGATCGACGTCGCCCTGCAGGCCTCCGTATGCTCCTCCACCCATGTGTCGGCGTAGTCGTCGAGGCGCGCCCTCGTCCGCGACCAGACCCGCTCCGCGTAGGGCACATCGGCGGCGAGGAGCCCCTCGCCGAGCCGGTCTCGCGTCGGCGCGTCCCAGACACCTTCGAGCTGGGCTGCTGCGCCAGAGCAAGGAGCGTCCGGGGTCGCCGACCATGCCCACGACAGGACCGCCGCGATAGCGCCGGCCGTCACCCCATAGGCGATCCTCCTGCGCCGGCGTCCACCAGTGTGGGCCAACACCTCCAAGAGCTCGGTCATGCTCGGCCATCGGTCGGCGGGCTCCAGGCTGAGCCCCCGGTGTAGCGCCTTGACCACATAGCCCGGCACAGAGCTCCCCTTGGGCCAGGGCTCCGGGCCCGCGATCTTGCTCCTCGCGTACGTCGCAAGATCGCGGCCGTGAAAGGGTGGCTCCCCCGCGAGCGCCTCCCATGCCGCGACGCAGAAGGCGTACTGGTCGGTGCGGGCGTCGACGTCCGAGCCCGTGTGCTGCTCGGGCGCCATGTAGCGCGGCGTCCCCATGACCGCGCCCGCGCGGGTCTGGAGGATCGACTGGCTGTCGTAGCCGCCAGGGCTCTCCCACTCGGCGGTCACACCGTCCTCAAACTTCGCCAGGCCGAAGTCCGTCACCTTGATCCGGCCGTCCGCGGTCACCAAGACGTTCGCCGGCTTGAAGTCACGGTGCAGAAGATCCTTGGCGTGGGCCGCCGCGAGACCTCGTCCCGCGGCGACGAACGCGGCGACGATCTCCCCCCACGCCCGCGGCTGCGCCAGCCACTGCCGTAACGTGCACCCGGGGACATATTCCATGACCACCATAACGCCCGAGGAGAGGCCGAGCTCGACGTCGTAGACCGAGACCACATGGGGATGGGAGAGCTTCGCCATGGCCCGCGCCTCGTGGACCATCCGCGCCTCAGAGGTCGGCCCGAGGGCGCGCGAGCGCAGCACCTTGATCGCCACCTCGCGCTGGAGCTTGGGATCGTAGGCGCGGAGGACGAGGCCCATGCCCCCGCGGCCGAGCTCGTCGATCACCACATAGCGGCCGAGCGAGGGGCTCTCCCCGCTCGTCGGGATCGACATCGCCTCGCTGGCGTTGGGCTCTATCGGCCTGGTGTCGGTCTCCGAGCCCGTCGCTCGCGCCCTCGTGATGTCCGACTCGGGATCGGTCATGCCTCCGAGTATCCCTCCGCGAGTCGATCGCGGATCGACTACTTCGCGCCGGGACCCGCAGCTCCATCGACCGTGGCGCAGATCTGCGCTCCCCGGCGCTCGACGCGAGCGGTCGACGGGTCATCAACGAGGGCACCGTGCGCGTCCTGGGTATCGTCGTCCGGCGGATGCACGAGGTCATCGACATCGTCGATCCAGCGCAGCCCGAAGACCCGACGCGTCCGCCCGGTTCGGCGTGAGCCGACCGTGACGAGCCGCCGCGAGCAATGTCGCTCCGCCGACCTCTGCGCGAGCGCGCCCCTGAGGGCGCTCCGATCCAGCCGCGAAGGCCACACCGCTTGTGTCTAGAGGGGCCGTCGGTCACAGTCCTCGGGTGCTGGTTGAACACACCGCGTCTGTCGCACGCTCGCCCGCGAGGTCTCGGAGCGGGGTCCCGTGCGGCTGCCCGAAAGAGGGCGGACCGGTCGCGGCCATGCTGATCGCCGGCCTCGAGAGCACGCTGCCCGGGGTCGCCGCGCCCGCGCCGATCGACCGGACAGCGCCGGCGCGCGAGGCCGCGACATGGGCGGAGCACCACGGCGGACTCGGCGAGGCCGACCTCAACGAGCCCTGGGTCGACACGGACTGACCTTCCCTCATCCCGCGTGCTCCGCCCTCTGTGCAGACGCACGCCCAGCTCAGCCACCAAGCCCGCTATACTTCTCTTCTCTTCTCCTCTCCTCTCCTCTCCTCTCCTCTCCTCGCCCACGCTCATGATCGCAGCCGAGAAGCCAGACAACGAGGAGGCGCGGCTCTCCGCCCTCCGTCGGTATGGGGTCCTCGACACCCCTGCCGAGGCCGCGTTCGACGAGCTCGCCGAGCTCGCGAGTCAGATCTGCGAGACCCCGATCGCCCTCGTGAGCCTCGTCGACGCCGAGCGGCAATGGTTCAAGGCCCGCGTCGGACTCGACGCGACGGAGACCCACCGCGATCTCGCCTTCTGCTCCCACGCGATCCTCGAAGAGGGCGTCTTTGAGATCCCGGACGCCCACAACGACGAGCGCTTCGCCGACAACCCCCTGGTCACGGACGCCCCGCACATTCGCTTCTACGCCGGGGTCCCGCTCATCACCGCCGACGGCCATCGCCTCGGCACCCTCTGCGTCATCGACCGCGCGGTCCGCCGACTCACACCGCTCCAGACCCAGACCCTCCTCGTCCTCGGCCGGCAGGTCATCACCCAGCTCGAGCTCCGCGCGACCGTCTCGCAGCTCGCCTCCTTGAGCGATGCCGAGCGCGCGGCGAGACAGCGAGCCGAGCTGGCGAGCGCGGCCAAGAGCGAGTTCCTCGCCAACATGAGCCATGAAATCCGGACGCCGATGAACGCCATCATCGGCATGACGGGCCTCCTCCTCGACACCAACCTCGACGCCGTCCAGCGCGGCTTCACGGAGGTGGTCCGGGGCAGCGGAGAGTCCCTCCTCGCGCTCATCAACGACATCCTCGACTTCTCCAAGATCGAGGCCGGAGAGCTCCAGATCGAGCGCGCGCCGATGAGGATCTCGGACTGTGTCGAGAACTCCGTCGACGTGCTCTCGGTCGCGGCCGCCCAGAAGAACCTCGAGCTGACCTTTCGCATCGATCCCTCGGTCCCCGACGGGATCTACGGGGATGCCACCCGAGTCCAGCAGGTCCTCGTCAACCTCCTCACCAACGCGGTCAAGTTCACGGCGGCCGGGGAGGTCGCGATCGACGTCCGCGCAGAACGCTGCGCCCTGCCGACCGGCGACGAGGGGCACAGGATCCTCTTCTCGGTCAGCGACACCGGGATCGGTATCAAGCCAGAGGCGATCGCGGGCATCTTCGACGCCTTCAGCCAGGCGGAGCGATCGACCACGCGCCGCTTCGGCGGGACCGGGCTCGGCCTGACGATCTGCCGGCGCCTCTCCGAGGCCATGGGGGGGAGCGTCTCCGTCGAGAGTCAGCACGGCCGAGGATCGACGTTTCGCTTCTCGATCGTCGGGGCGGAGGCCAACCTCCCGAAGGCCGAGTATCTCGACGGACACCTCGACGCCCTCGGGGGGCTCCGCGTCGTGGCCGTCGACGACAACCAGACCAACCGCGAGATCATCGAGCATCACCTCCGCTCCTGGGGTATGACCCCCATCGTCATCGACTCCGCCGCCGAGGCGCTGCGGCGGATCGACAGCGGCGAGCTCCGCTTCGACTGCGCCCTCCTCGACATGAACATGCCGGGGATGAACGGGATCGAGCTAGCGACCGCGCTGAGCGCTCGTCCTCGGGTCGCCGCGGCTCCGCGCATCATGTTGACCTCGCTCGGTCAAGGCGAGCAACAACCGCACCTGAAGCTCTTCAGCGCCTTCTTGACCAAGCCGATCAAGCCGTCGCGGCTCTTCAACACGCTCGTCTCCGTGAGCAAGCCGGAGAAGACGCAGGCGGAGGCGTCGAAGGCAGACTCCAGCCCGCCGCCGGCAGAGTTCGCGGAGCTCGGGCACACAAGGATCCTCTTGGCCGAGGACAACCTGAACAACCAGAAGGTCGCGTGCCTCTCGCTCGAACGCCTGGGATTTCGCGCCGACGTGGTGTCGACGGGGCTCGAGGCGGTCGACGCGGTCCGGCGCTCCGCCTACGACATTGTCCTGATGGACATGCACATGCCGGAGCTGGACGGGCTCGACGCCACCCGTCGGATCCGCGGAGACAGCTCCTCTCATCAGCCGTACATCATCGCCGTCACCGCCAACGCGACGATCGCGGATCGCGAGGCCTGCATCGAGGCGGGCATGAACGCGTACATCAGCAAGCCCTACCGACTCCGTGACCTCCGGCGAGTCCTCGTCGCCTACAACCGGCTCCGCGCCGAGTTGGAGGAGTCGAGGGGAGCCGAGGCGACCGCCGCGGGCGCGGTCGACCTCGCGCGATTGCTCGATCCCAGCGCCCTTGAGGAGCTGCTCGAGCTGCTCGGCGATGATCCAGCGGAGCTTGGCGGCTTCATCGACCAGTTCTTGCCCGGGATCTCTGAGCTGCTCGACGAGCTGAGGATCGCCGCCCAGGCGGGTGATGTGGCCGCGGCCCACCGCGCGGCCCACACCCTCAAGTCCAACTGTGCGACCCTCGGCGCCGCCGAGCTGAGGTCCCTCGCCGCCGCGATCGAGGAGAGCACTGCCGAGGGATCACTCGCGCCGGTGACGTCCCAGATCCAAACGCTCGCAGCCGCCCACCAGCGCTACCTCGCCGCGCTGCGCGAGCACTGCGAGGCCCGCGGCTGGCCCCTCGCCGGCGCCGAACCGGCGCGATAGCAGCCCGTAGCGAGCGTCCCGCCCGAGACCTTGCCACGGCCTCCTCGCCCGAGGAGGGGCTCAGCTGTCGGTGAGCCAGAGGTCGACCCCGAAGTAGATCATCACGCCGATCATCACGAGGTAGAAGAGCGCCATGCCGAAGTAGGCGAAGGGCTCCTGGACACCGTCGATCAGGACCCCGCGATGGGCGAGCTTGCCGCTCCGAAGACCGCGCCAGAGAGCGTTCGAGAGCAGGATCACCGCAAAGCCGAGGCTGACGACGACCGCCTTGAGCGACACCTCGTCAAAGGCGAGGACGCCGATCAGCGCCGCCGCGAAGACCCCGAGGATACAGACGACCTGCAAGGGGCGTACGCCCTCAGTCTCCGGGCCTGGAGGTTCCCGTCGGTCCCTGTCTCGCCGCATCGCTCGGGCGCAATCGTAGCAAGGACGATCCGCGCCGGACACTGCGAAGAGAGTGGCCCTTCCGCATGCGCGCGCCGGGTCTCGCCGGCTCGCTGTCTCGCCGGCTCGCTGTCTCGCTGTCTCGCTGTCTCGCTGTCTCACCGACATGCCCGTTCGAACGGATCCTCGCCCACAGCCCCTACGGGAGCGCTGCCAGCAGATCCGCAGTGCGGCGGGCCTGCTTTGCCACCCGCGCCCGCGGATCCTCGCAGAAGGCCTCGACGCGGGGCCGATCAGGCCGGCGACCGAAGTCCGAGAGCGTCGCCAAGGCGCTGAGCAATGCCGCCTTCGTCGCCGTCCCCTCGAGGGTCGCGAGCGCTCGACCCCGGTAGTCGACCGAAGCGTTCCTGCCCGCCAGGGCGACGCGCGCGTGGTGACGTACTCCGGCGTTGACGTCGAAGGCGGCGGTGACCAGGTGAGGTGTCCCCTGCTCTTCGCGATCCCAAAGGCGCACCGCGACGGCGCGGATCGCCGGCGACCTGTCCCGTGAGAGCTGCGGGAGGAAGCGCCGACGTAGCTCCAGGCCGGCCCCGCGCGCGGCGATCGACTCCGCCGCCCATCGCCGGGTCACGGGCGAGGGATCCGCGAGCGCGAGCGCATAGACCTCGCCCACCCTGGGATCCTCGCCGATGCGCTCGCGGAGGAGCCGGCAGGCGGGCAGCCTGAGCCCCGGCTCCTCGGAGCGAGCGCCGCCCCAGAGCGCAGCCTCGCAGAGAGGGCTCGGGCCCGTGAGCAATTGCCGGATCTCCGCGAGGGCCCGCGTCGCCCGCGTCCACCCCTCGAGCCTGTCCAGGAGCGGGAGGGTGCGGACGAAGATCGCCGCCTTGTTCGGCCGCATGTGCGCCTTGAGGATCCGCCAGGCGTCCTCGGCGATGGCCGGGACAAAGTCGGTCAGGCGGACGATCGCCGCGCCGGCGATCCACGGATCGAAGCCCGTCCCCAGGCGGCGCAGGGCGTCCGCGCGGGTGTAGCCGCTGCGGAGCGAGCAGGCCAAGAGGAGCGCGAGACGACGGTCCTCAGGACGAAGCCTGTCCGCGCGGCCGAGCTGCGAGGCGTCGAGCGAGACGAAGTCGCAGCCGAGCTGACGGTGCCTGCGGCGGTCTCGGAGCGCGCGGTCGAGGGTCGCGAGGATGGTCAGCGGGGCGTCCGCGAGCGCCTCTCGGATCCGCTCTGCGGCCGCCTCTGCGACCCCCCGGTGCTCGGAGAAGAGCTCGTCCGTCGACTCGATCACGGCGATGAGGGGCGCCCCGCGATCGCGGCTTCGGTTGGCGTGGAGCACTCGGGGCGATGGTCAGGGTCAGGGGGTCAGGGCCAGGTCAGGGTCAGGGGTGCACGCCATAACCCGCAGGTGAAGGCTTCACCGGAGAGTCTCATGCAGAGCATCTCGCTGGCCACAGGGCTGGCGAGCGCGGCTCAGAGCTCGCCTCGTGGACCCAACGCGCCGAAGCTCGGGGCGACGCGATCGAGCTCCGAGCTGCTCGGCGGTGGCGCGCCGACGAGCCCGGCCGGCGGTGGCGTTGGACCCTCGACGGGTGCAGCGACCGATCCTCTAGGGCCCTTACCATCCGCCGGTCCGCGCTGGGGTCTGCGCTGGGGCGCGCGCAGGAGGGCGATCGGCGGCGCCCCGGTCTTCGCCTCTGCAACATCGACAACATCGACATCGACAACATCGGCGACATCGGCACAGGAGCCGCCGACCGAGCCGACCGCATCATTGTAGTAATTGATCGCGTCGATCGCGTTTCCGTGGGCCTGATTGCCAGCCGAGCGCGAGGCCCCGGCGAGAACGATTCCGAGGACCGCGACCCCGAGGCCCGCGCCGAGGAGGGCAAAGGCGGTCTTCGGCTCCTCCTCGAGGAAGGCGAAGCCGCTGAGCCCTCCGAGCGACGCGACCCCCATCGCTCCCCCCGACCAGGCGAGACCGCGTCGCGCTCGCCCGTGCTTCTCTGCGTAGCGCGCGTGCTCGTAGGCCTTCGGGACGCAGCGTACGTGCTCGGCGAGGCCGCGGTAGACCGGACCGTTGGTGAGGTGCTGACGACCGCTGTGGACCTGCACCCCCTTCTCGTAGCGCAGCGTCAGCTCTGCCGGACCGACGTGGACGGGGTCGTAGCCGGTCATCGCCGGGGCGCAGCCCAAGGCCGAAGCGAGCAGGCTGACGAGCGCTGTGCGGGCGGAGGAGCGGATCACCAGGGCACCTCCTCATCGCTCGCCGAGCTCGAGCGGGATCCCGGACTCGTCGCCGGCGACGCGGGGTCCCCCTCATCGGCGACCGTCGCCGCGGGAGCAGCCCGGAGCGACGGGGCGCTCGGGTCGGCGGGTCTCAGCGAAGGCGAGGCCTGGGCCGGAGCTGGTGTAGGCGCGGGCGCGGGAGCCTCGACCTCGATCACGACCTCCGGCTCCGGGCTGGTCGCCGCAGGAGCGACCTCCGCAGCCGCCGTCGGCGGTGACGCACGTCGGGCCTCCGCCAGACGGATGCACTCGGCGATCCGCTCGCGGACGAGATCGTTGTGGCGGTTCACCTGGTCGATCCCCTCGGCGACATCGTCGTCCTCGGGCGGGTCGGCGGCGAGTCCGATCGCGACGCCCGAGGAGGCGACGACGGCGACCGCAGCGGCGAACGCGAAGACCATCCCGGCTCCCTTGCCATTGCCCCCGCTGCTGACACCGCCGCTGCCCTTGAAGAGCGACCCGAGGAGCAGGTTGTGCGGACCCGGCGGGTGAAAGAAGAAGGGGTGTGGGTGAAAGACCGGCCCCCAGAAGACGACATGAACCCTCGGCGCGGGGACCCAGTAGCCGTCGTCGTCGAGCATCATCCGCGGCGGCAGGTCTTCGTCGCCGTACTCCTCCTCGTCATCGGTCGCGCACTCCGGGAGCTCCGTCGAGCCGACCATGACGACCTCGTTGCCGTTGTAGAGCGGGCGCGCCCGCCAGCCGTCGGGCGGCACGTAGGTCGAGGTGTAGCCGCAGCCACAGAAGACCGTGGCCATCGCGGCGAAGAGGGCGGGTGCGCGCTGCGGCACCCGGCGATCGTAGTCCAGGGATGGGCCCTGCGCTATGCCGGTTTCGCCCGCTGTGATCTGCGATGGGCGCAGCTCAGCGACGGCCGGTGGGACCGATCAACGGGAGGACGATCCTGCGGCAAGGCCCCCGCTTCGCCCTCCCGCGTACGCTCTCCCGCGTACGCTCGCTCGTCGGCGCCGGGTCAGAGCGCCCGGACCTTCGTCAGGACCTGCCTCCGCCGCCGAGCGGCCGAGCGTCCCAGCTCGTCGCCGCGCCCCAAGGCCACCTCACGGAGCGCAGGCCCGCGCGACGGAGCTCGGCGGCCCTGCTCGCTCGGCCCAGCCCGAGCTCGCGGCACGAACGCTCTTTGTCTCTCGTGGTCAGCAATCCCGCGAGGCGTAGCACGGCCTCGCGGTGCGCTGCCTGCTCGATCAACCGCAGACCGAGCCGATGAAACCATCCTTGAACTCGGCCGGCGTGCAGCTCCCCGGACAGTCGTCGTCGCTGGAGCACTGGCCGCAGACCCCGACCTTGAGGAACTGGAGATCGAGCAGCGTGCAGTGGTTCGACGCGCAGACCTCGTCTGCGCCCTGCGGGCAGAGGCCGTCGTTGGCGACCGAGCCGAGCGGCGCACAGTAGCGGTTGCCGCTGTAGTTCACGACGTCCACGGAGGGGGCGCAGCGATCCGTCCCGGGGCAGTCCGCGTCGGTCTGGCAGGTGCCGCAGGCCATCGGCAGGAGGCCGCCGACGCCGTCGATCAGCTCCGTGCAGTAGAGCCCGCCCATGCATCCGGCCTGGGACTCGCAGAAGGAGCCGACGTCGCCGTCGGTGCAGGTCGTCTGACGGGTGATGACGTCGACCGAGCAGGCGATCCCGAGGCCGGCGTCGACGCAGTCCTGATCCTCGTCGCAGATGCCGCAGACACCGTCAGGGAGGTCGCCGACCGGCAGCGGGATGAGATAGCAATTGCCGCTCGCACACTCGCCCGGGCTCGAGCACTCAGAGCCGTTGGCCGCGCCGTCGGGGTTCGGGTTGGTCGTACCGCCGGTGGTGACAGTGTCGGACGCCGACGTGCCCGCGGAGGTCCCCGTCGACGACGAGCCTTCGGAGTCGTCGCCGCTGCCCTCCCCTCCGCTGCTGGCGTCGCTGTCGCTGTCCGCCGCCGAGCCCGAGCTCAGGGTAGTGAGCCCCCCACCGCCGCTGAAGGACGTCGACGACGGGCGCCCCTCCTCGGCGCAGCTAGCGAGACCTACGGCCGCGACGACCGCGACGAGGAGCGAGAGAGCGAAGGATGTCTGCATGGGTGCCTCGGGGGCACTATCGCGCGACTCCGCGCAGGAGCGCAAGCGCGCCTGTGCGTCCCCGACTCGGCCGATGCCCGCCGATGCCCGCCGATGCCCGCCGAACGACGGTCAAGGCCCCGCGACAGACGCCTCACCGGCGCGCCGAGCTGCAGCCCCCTCCCCGCCCCCGCGGATCCTCGGGCTCAACCGCCTCCGTCGCCGAAGGGGTCGCTCCGCGGCCCGATCCGAGGGCCGAACACCTCGGCCCCGTCCTCGGTGATCGCGACGATGTCCTCGATCCGGATCCCCCACTCGCCGGCGACGTAGATCCCGGGCTCGTTGGACATCACCATCCCGGGGGCGAGGAGCTCCGGCCCTCCGCCGACGAGGTAGGGATCCTCGTGGACCTGGAGGCCGATGCCGTGCCCCAGACGGTGGGTGAAGCGGCGATAGCCGGGACCGTAGCCGGCGCCGTCGATGACCCCGCGGGCGATGGCGTCGATCGACCCGCAGCTCGCCCCGGGGCGCATCGCCGCGAGCGCCTGCGACTGGGCCTCGCGGACCGCCTCCCAGGCCGCGGCAACCTCCGAAGGCGGGTCGCCGAGAAACCACGTGCGGCTGATGTCGGAGCGGTAGCCGTGGAGCGCTCCGCCGGTGTCGATGAGCAGCCCCTCCCCCTCCTTGAGCACCCCCTCATGCTCGGTCCCGTGGGGGAAGGCTGCGTTGGCGCCGGAGAGCACCAGGGCCCAGATCTCGCCGAGGCCCGCCGCGCCCTGGGCTGCGCGGACCATCGCCGCGATCTCCGACTCTCGCATCCCCGGGACGACCGACCGCGAGACCTCCGCGAGGGCGGCCTTGGTCGCCTCGTTCGCCCGCCGCAGGAGCGCGAGCTCGGCCGGGCTCTTGATCATCCGCGCCGCCCGGAGGAGACCCGGATCGATCACGACCTCGACCCCCGACGCGGCGGCGCGGAGCCCCGAGACGACGAAGAGGCGCATCGCCGGATCGACGGCGACCCGCCGTGGACCGCCGCCGCTCGTTCCCGGCAAGGCCCGCTCGTAGGGGCCCTCGTGCTCCTCCCAGAGATCGAGAGAGCCGGTCCCCTCCGCCTGCTCGCCGAGGGTGCCCGCCTCGAACGCAGGGCCCACCCAGCGCGGCTCGCCGTCGACCGGGAGGACGAAGAGGAGCGGCCGTTCGCTCAGCCCCCAGCGCACGCCGGTGAGGTAGAGGAGGCTCGCCCCCGCCTCGACCACGATCGCGTCAAAGCCCGCCTCGCGGGCCCGCTCGCAGAGCCGTCGACGGCGGGCCGCGTGCTCCTCTCCGGTGATCTCGGGGACACCGTCGCAAAAACCAGCGAGACCGGGGAATTCCTCGCCCGCCCCGAGCGCGGGATCCTGCACCCCCGCGGATCCCTCCTCAGGATCCGGCGTGACGAGCCGCGCAGGTCGACCGCAACCGCCGCTCGCGGCCCACCCTGACAGCGCGAGCCCCCCGAGAAGCCGACGACGTGACCAATAACGCACGATAGGATGCTGCTTACCACAGCCCCCGCCCGATGACCGACGCAGCCCCGCCAACCTCCGCCCGCCGAGACGCGACCCCCTACCCGCTCGAAGGGACGCCGCCTGAGCGCGAGGCCTGGATCCTCGCCGCCTCGGCCTTCGCCCGGGCGCAGCTCGACGGGATGGAGGCGGCCCCTGCGGTCGGGACCCTCGGCGCCGAGGCCAACCGTCGAGCGGCGGCGATCAGCCGACCGCTGGGCGAGGCGCCGCTCGCCGGCGGTCTGCCAGCGGCGCTCGATCTGCTCGCCCAGGCGCTGCCCCTCTCGCTCAACGCCCCCGGCCCCGGCTATCTCGCCTACATCCCCGGCGGAGGCCTCCCCCTCGCCGGCGTCGCCGATCTGATCGCCGGCGCCTGCAACCGCTACACCGGCATGTCGACGGCCGCCCCCGGCTTCGCCCGCCTCGAGGACGACGTCTTGCGCTGGCTCGCGCGCGAGTTCGGCTACGGCGAGCGCTCCCGCGGGATCCTCACCTCGGGCGGCTCGATCGCCAACCTCGCCGCGATCTGCACCGCCCGCCACCACGCCTTCGGCGAGGACGGAGACCTGCGCCCCGCGATCGCCTACACCTCGAGCCAAGCCCACCACAGCGTGGCCAAGGCGCTGCGCCTGGCCGGGATCCCCAGCGCGAACCTGCGGACCGTCGACGTCGACGCCGGCCTCCGCCTGCGCCTCGACGCCCTCGCCGCGACGATCCGCTCCGATCGTGCCGCCGGCCTCCGCCCCTTCCTGGTCGTCGGCGCCGCGGGGACGACCAACACGGGCGCGGTCGATCCCCTCCACAGCATCGCCGATCTCTGCGCCGAAGAGGAGATCTGGTTCCACGTCGACGGGGCCTACGGCGGAGCCTTTGTCCTGAGCCCGAGCGCCCGCCAGCGCCTGGAGGGGATCCATCGCGCCGACTCGATCACCTTCGATCCGCACAAGGGCCTCTTCCTGCCCTATGGAACAGGCTGCCTCTTGGTGAAGGAAGGACATCACCTCGCGAGGGCCCACGGCGGCGACGCCCACTACCTCCAGGACTTCACGCTCCTAGAGCGCGACGAAGAGCCGCCGAGCCCCTGCGACTACGGGCCCGAGCTCAGCCGCTCCTTTCGCGGCCTGCGCCTGTGGCTGCCCCTGATGGTCCACGGCGTGGCGGCCTTCCGCGAGGCACTCGACGAGAAGATCGAGCTAGCGCGGATCTTTGACGCGGGCCTGCGCCGACGGATCGCCGACGGTGCAGCCCTCGAGATCCCGACCCCCACGGCGCTGAGCATCGTCACCTTCCGCCTGCGCCGCCGCGAAGGCGAGCCGCTCGAGGCTTGGAACGCCCGCAACGCGGCCCTGATCGCCGGGATCAACGCGCGCGAGCGGGTCTATCTCTCGAGCACGATGCTACCGGTGGACGACGGCCTCGCCCATACATCCAGGGTCTGCGTCCTCTCCTTCAGGACGCACAGGTCACGGATCGAGGCGGCCCTCGCCGATCTCGACGCCGCCCTGAGGGAGCTCTAACGACCCGCTCCAGGGATCGAGGCTCCTCTCCTCGTTGACGAGGACGAGCTTGCGCGACCGCAGCGTCGCGACCCGCGCTCACCGTCGACAGCTAGCCCCGTACACCTCAGTGCGCTGGCTAGGCTAGGTTGGCGCGACGCCGGCCATTCCTCGCCCGGCGAGCGAGCTTGCTCGGCCGGATCCTGCTGGCGTGCGCGAAGCAGAGCCCCTCGACTAGCCCCAACGTGGGCCCCGACGTGGGCCCCGACGTGGGCCCCGATCTGCTCGAGGTCTCGACGGAGCCGAGGGCTACGGTGATTGTCGCGGTCGTCGCCCGACTCGTGTCGGAGCTTCGCGCCGCAAAACGACGGAGGGAACGGGGAAGCTCCCCCCTTGCGCAGGTCGAAGACCTGCGCACGACGGGAGCCCTCCGGGGTCGGTCAAGCTCGACTACTCGACCTCTTCTTTGGCGCCCTCGACCGCGCCCTCAGCGACGGCCTCCGCCTTCTCGCCGGCGGCCTCGAGCTTGTCGGCAGCTTCCTCGGCCTTGTCTTCGACCTTGTCGGCCGCCTCAGCGGCCTTGTCCCCCGCCTTGTCAGCGGCCTCACCAGCCTCGGCGGCAGCCTTGTCGATCTTCGCTCCGGCCTTCTTGCCGGCCTCTTCTGCGGACCCCTCCTTGCCACAGGCGGTGGCGAGCAGGATGCTCGCGGCGACGAGCGAAGCGCGGGTCCATGAAGTCTTCTTGATTGTCATCATTTTCGATCTTTCGGTGATGTGGGGCTGCCTGGCTGGAGCTGTGCTCCTGCGGACGGTTGGTTCTTGGGGTTGACGGTCCGCAGCTGGGCAGGTGGTCGTAGGACACTAGAGAGAGGCTCGACCCGAGGCAAATTCCTTGGTGACTCGCCCGGCACGGGACCTCCACAGGGAGCGAATGCACAACGGAGGAGGCCCCCTAGGAGGCCGTCGTGAAAGTCCCGTGCGCTCTCGCGCCGCCCTTGTCGCCCCTCCCGGCTTCGACGAAACGCCGCTGTACCGGGCCGTACCGCGAGCTTCGGCGGGGCCGAGAGGGGCGACGAGGGCCAGCGAGAGCGTTCGGGACTTTTGCCACGGCCCCTAGGCCACGGCCCCTAGGCCACCAGCGAGACTCTGCTCGCTCCCTCGCGAAGCGATGCGCGCTCCGTGCAGGATAGAGTTCCCCCCCCGCGGCCGGTGCGCTCTACGACGCGTCAGCTGCGAGGTGTTTGACCCCTGTGAGCACCGCGACGATCATAAAGCCGACAAAGAGAAACTTCGCGATCGTCGCAGCTCCCGCTGCGATCCCGCCGAAGCCGAGAAGAGCGGCGACGAGCGCGAGGACGAAGAAGATGACTGTGTAGTGGAGCATTGAAGGTTCGATTCGTGGAGGGGTGGATGATGCACAGACAGACATCTCGCCGCAGGCCCCGGCTCGAGAGAGCCGGCGTGCGCCGAGGTCGGACATCGCCGCTCAACTCGAGTGAGCGAGGGCGGCAGGAGGTCGACCGTCGTCCGTGCTTCGACATGGGCGCGACCTCTCTGGTCGACACCTGTCGGAGGTTGACGGAGTGTCAGACGAACTAGTGCGGCTGCGCCTCGTTCTCGACCGCGGCGTAGGTGCCGTCATCGTCGAGATCCGGGTGGCAGCGCAGACCCTGCGGGTCGCTAGCTCGGAAGCTGAACTGAGTCGATCTTCTCTTTGATCGACTCCTTGGTGTCGCCGAAGCGCTCTTGGATAATCCCGTAGAGCCTGTCTGTAGAGCCTTCGGCCCTGCGGACATCGTCATCTGTGAGTTCCCCCCAGACGCTCTTGGCTCGTCCCTTGATCTGCTCAAAGTTCCCTTGGATCTGATCTTTGTTCATGTGGATTCACGGCCTCCCTGTGGTGAATGGTCGGGAGGTTCCTTTCTGTTCGACCCGAAACATACACGAACGGGCCTAAATATGCAAGCTGCCCGGCCCGTGTCTGGAAAGACATGACCCATGGGACATACTAACTAGATCGCACTGTGTACCTCGAAGGCGCCGCTCGAGCACCGTCCTAGAGCTCAGCGCGGAGCCGGTAGCCGACGCCGATCTCCGTGAGGATGTACTGCGGCTGCGCCGGGTCCTCTTCGATCTTGCGCCGGAGCTGGGACATGTGGACGCGGACGTAGTGTTCGCGGCCGCGGGCGCTCGGTCCCCAGACCTCCTCGAGGATCTGGTGGTGCGTGAGAACGCGGCCAGCGTAGCGGGCGAGCAGCGAGAGGAGCCGGTACTCGGTCGGCGTGAGATGGACCTCCTCGCCGCGCGCTCGGACGATCCGGGCCGCGAGGTCGATCTCGAGATCGGCGATGACGATCAGCGGATCGGCCTCCGCGGAGGCTCGACGAGCCGCATGGCGCAGCGCGACCCGGACGCGGGCGAGCAGCTCGGAGGCGCCGAAGGGCTTGGTCAGATAGTCATCGGCGCCGAGGTCGAGCGCGCGGACCTTGTCCTCCTCGAGACCGCGCGCGGAGAGGACGATGATCGGGGTCTGCGTCCACTCCCGGATCCTCCGGGTCACCTCGAGGCCGTCGATCCCCGGGAGGCCGATGTCGAGCAGGATCACGTCGGGGCTATGGCTCGCGGCGAGCGTCAGGCCCTCCTCGCCGCTGGTCGCCTCGAAGACGCGAAACCCATGACCGACGAGCAGCGCCAGGAGGAAGCGCCGCATCGAGCGCTCGTCTTCGATCATCAAGATCACCGGGGAGTCGCTCATGGCTGCACCTCATCGAGGTCGTCGTCGCCCGGAGGGAGGTCCGAGGATCCTGGCAGGGTAAAGGAGAAGACCGCGCCCGGGCCATCCTCGCGATCACCGACCTCTATCGTCCCCCCGTGGGAGACGACGATCGCCCGCGCGATCGCGAGGCCGAGCCCGGCCCCCGGGAGCCCCTCCGTGCGTCGCCCGCGGTAGAGCTTGTCGAAGACGCGGCCCCGCTCTTCAGCCGCGACCCCAGGCCCGCGGTCGAGCACCTCAAAGGTCGTCCCCGCGGCCCCGCGGCGGACCCGGATCTCAACAGGGGAGCCCGCCGGGGTGTACTTGATCGCGTTGTCGAGGAGGTTCGTCAGCACCAGCTCGATCAGAAGCCCGTCGAAGGCGACGAGCTCGATCGACGGATCGATCGTCACCCTCAGCTCGCGATCACCACGGCGCTCGCGGAGGCGGGCGATCGCGACGCCGATCACCTCCTCGGGGACCTGCCACTCCGCCTTCACCCGGACTCCGCCGCCCTCGACCCGTGTCATCGTCAGCAGGTTGTTGAGGAGACGGGCGAGGCCCTCCGCCTCGTCATAGATCGAGCGCAGGAGGTCGCGCCGGACTGTCGCCTCGATGTTCGCGTCGCTATCGAGGAGGGTCGACGCGGAGCCCAGGACTGACCCCAGCGGGGTTCGCAGGTCGTGGCTGATCGACGCCAGCAGGGTGCTGCGCAGGCGCTCGGCCTCCGCGTCGCGCTCGGCCTCGGAGTGGGCGACCGAGAGGCGCGTCCGCTCGAGGGCGAGCGCGATCTGGCCGACAAAGGTGCCGAGGAGACGACGCGCCTGGGCATCGCCCAGCTCCCCTGATCCTCGCCCGCGGACCACGACCGCCCCGAGCACCCCCGCTTGGCCGACGAGCGGCAGCGTCAGCTCATCCGCCCCCTCAGCGTCGCGGGGGCGGACGATCATGTCAGAGGCGGACGCGCCGGCCGAGCGCGGCAGGGGCTCGATCGGCGCGCCGCATTGAGCGACGCGGACGTCGCTGCCGCCTGCGTCGCGGAGGAAGACAGAGACATCGCCGGGGAAGGCGCGCTGGATCGCGCTCGCCGCGGTCATCGCCAGGTCCGTGGGATCATCCGTGCCGACGAGCTCGTGGGTGAGGCGGTAGAGCTCGGTCGTTCTCGCCTCAGCGTCGAGCGCCCGCTTTGTCTGCAGTCGGAGCCGCGCCGTGAGCGAGCTCAGCACGGCCCCGACCGCGGCCATAGCCGCGAAGGTCAGGAGGTAGCGGGCGTCGTCGACCGCGAAGGTGAAGAAGGGCTCGACGAAGAAGAAGTCGTAGGCGGCGACGCTGAGCAGCGCGGTCGCGAGCGCGGGGCCGAGTCGGACACGAAACGCGACGAGGCCGACCGCGAGGAGGAACACCATCACCCGATCGGGCTCCGCGATGTAGTCGCGGATGAGCCAGACGATCGTGCCCGCCGCTCCGATCGCGAGCCCGCCGAGGAGGTAGTCGCGGAGGCGACTGCGGCTCGCGGTCTTCGGCCGCGGTTCGGCGAGCCGCTGTGGGAGGCCGCCCGAGGGCAGCGCCCTCGCGAGCTCATCCCCGCCGACGTCGGTGTCGCCGCCCGTCGGCGCCCCGTCCTCCCGGACCTCCCCGAGGAGCACTTCGGGGTGCGTCAGGGCGTAGATCACCAGCGCGACGAACACAGAGATCACCACGTAGCGAATGATCTCGTCCGGATCCATCGACCGAACTATGCAGCAGATCGACTCAGGACCCCGTAAAGATCGACGACCGAGCCTCAAGATCCTGTAAACACGGACCGGTCCGCCGTCGGGGTCAGGCCCCCATACCGACGCCTATCCTCCGCCGACCGGCCGATGCCGCTTCGTCCCAGCTCTCGACGAGGCGAGCTCCTCCACGATCTCCTCCACGATCAACGCCCCCCGTCGTCGCACTCCCCCGACCCGAGCGCGTGGGCCCGCAGGGGCAGCGTCGCCGGCAGCTCATCGTCGCTGTAGCCGAAGAGCTCCGCGAGCAGAGAACGGGCGCCCGCCGGCTCGAAAGATCCGCTGCCGACCAGCAAGCGCACGAGGTTGTCGGTCACCAGCGAGCCTGTGATCTCGAGGCGGGGAGACGCCTCGCCGCCCGGCTCTGCGTCGATGCTGAGGGTGGCGTCGGCGATCTCGAGCTCGCCGATCCCGCGAAGACGCACCGCGAGCGGCGACGGACCGCTCTGACCGCCGTCGAAGGGCCGCCAGGCCAGCCCTGGAGCGGGCGTCGTCCGCTCATGGTCGACCTCGGCGAGGACCATCGCCGGCTCACCGCGCGGATCGACGCTGACCCCGAGGAGGAGCCCGGGGAGGAGCCCCTCGACCTGGGCCGCGGCCAGGGGCTCGTCGACGACGACGGAGCCCTGGGGGAACGCGAGGCAGCGCTCGACCACGACAGCCTCGCCCTCGGCGAGCCAGGTGCGCTCCCCCTCCTGCGCCTGCGCCCGCCAGGCGTAGCGACCGGTCGCCGTGTAGACGTGCTCTGTGGCCCCAGACTCGACGCTCTCGTCGCCCCAGCGGACCCGCAGCGCCCCGCGCAGCGCCGAGTCGACCCGAAGGCTCAGCGGTCCCCCGAGCGGCACGATCGTCGCAGACGGGACCAACCAGCGCCGATCGGCCTCGAGGAGCGCCGCGAGCTGTCGCTCGGGCCGCTCCCAGTAGAAGAGCCGATGGGCGCGAGAGAGGACGCGAAAGGGATAGACAGTGCGGTTTGGCACCGCCCCTGGCCTGCCCCGCTCGTCGCCGTCGATCGTCAGCGCAGGCGGATAGCGATAGTTGCCCTCGCGCCGCCGGATCACCTCGCGCGCCGAGCTCGTCAGCGATCGCGCCGCTTGCAGCGCCCGCTCCGCCGCGCCCCGGGCGAGGTCGCCGCCCCGGAGGGCGAGCGCCCCGCGGTAGATCGCGACGGAATGCTCCGCCCGCAACGCGAATACGCGGAGTCCGTCCGCGATCTCCTCGACCCACGGCCCCGCCTCCGAGGACTGAGCCGGCAGCGTAGCCTCGACGCGATCCGCCCAGTCGTGGAAGTCCGCGGCCATCGCCCCCATCGCCGCGAGATCGCGCTCAAGCTCCAGCGCCCCGCGATCGTCCAGCGCGGCGACCTCGGAGGGCCGCGGCGGCAGCGGGTGGACGACGATCCCCAGCGCAGCGCCAGCCTCGGTCTCATCGTCGCTGCCGACGAGGAGGCGCAGCAGCCGTGGGTCCCGCAGATCCTCGACCTGGCGCTCGCGGACCGCGCTGAGAACGTCCATCAACACCTCGGGCTCGGCGAAACTATCGACAATGTTCTCGACACACTCGTCCCCGGAGAGCTCCACATCCCAGGTCATTTGGGCGACACAGTAGTCGACCATCCAATAGCCCCACTCTTGCCCGCTGGTGAAGAGATGGTGGCCGACGACGCCGGACTTCGCCTGCGGATCATCGGCCAGATAGGGCCTCAGCAGGGCGATATCACGGGCGCGGGCGTCGATCGTCACAGGCGCCAGGTAGAGCGGCACCGGCAGATCAAAGGTCAGCCACCAGGAGCTCTCGGGGTAGTGGACGATCCGCCGCCGCGACTGCTCCTCCTGGAGGAAGCGATAGAGCCCCCTGTAGTCGGCGTTGCCGTAGACCCCGGCGGCGCTGCGCTCCAAATCGTAGAACATCAGCGTGTGCAGCTGGACCCCGAGCGCCGAGGGGGCGAGCGCGGGGAGGTCGAAGAAGCGCCGACCGTAGGGCGGTTGCGGCTCGGCGTAGGTCCCGTGGTTGATCGCCTCGATCGTCGCCTCGGGATAGGCGCGGGCAAAATGCTCAGTCAGGGCTGAGAGCCGAGCGAGGGTCCGCTCGTGGTCGATCTCGGTGAACTCGCTCGGGTTGAACTGCACCTCCAAGCGCCGCGGCGTCGGCAGGTCCGGGGCGCCCGTCATCAGCCGGTCGACCGCGCTCGCGAGCTGCTCCGCCTCGGGCCTCGGATCGTCGGCGTCGAGCAGCGGCTCGGCGCCCTGCTGGCTGTTCGCCAGGTTGAGCCCGACGATCCGCGGAAAGCCGCGGCGGTAGGCGTAGTCGCCGACGAGCGCCCGATCCCAGCCGTCGACCGCGGTCTGCCGCATCTTCACGCTCCAGTCGATCCAGCGCCGCTGGTAGCCCGCCATGTCGAGCTCGCTCTCGCCGAGCGGCCCCGACAGCTCGATCGGGTGGCGTCGATGGGCGTGCATCGTCCGTCGCCCCATCGACGGGCCCTCTCGCGCTCGGATCGGCGCGGCGGGCCACTCCAACGCGTCAGGGTAGAAGGTCGACTCCGGGTGGAAGTAGCGGACCCCGAGGCGTTGCAGCAGGTCGTAGAGCGCCCATTGAACCGCCAGAGCCGAGCCCCCCGCGACCCGCAGCCAGCGACCGTCGTTGCCGCAGCGCTGCTCGTGGATCGCGTACTCCTGCGGCCCGAGATCGGCGAGGAGAGGGGTCCCCGCTGCGGCCTCAGCGTCGACGACGGTCAGGCGGATCCGGCGATCCACGCAGCCGATCGCTCGCCGGCCGACGCCGCGAAGGGGCGCCTCTCCGGTCACCCGCTCGAGATCGTCGCGGACATCGCCCAGGGCCATGACGATCCCCTCGTCCAGGCCGCTCGACATGTCGATCACGACCGTCGGCGCCTGCGCTCCCGCGCCGCAACCAGAGACGATGAGCGCCGCGAAGGCGCCCATGAGCGCCGACCGCATCGGCGCTCGCCCTTTCACCCGCTTCATTGCATAGGCATGCTAGCCGCGGCGCTCGCGTGAGGCCGCCGAAGAGGACGTCGGCTTTCGAGCGCTGCTCGCTCCCCCCCACAGAGGCCGTTCTCTCCGGCCCTCCGCCGATCGTCGCCAAGCCCCCACGCGCGAGCCCGAGCGCTCCCCGTGTCGGCGATCACAGTGCGGCTGGACCGCCGGCCGATGGGGCCAATTCGCGCCCCTCGCGGCCCCGAACACCCGCCGCGATCAGAGGCCGAGGAGCGAGCGCTGCCACGCCATCATCGCCGCCGCCTGCTCCTCAGGTCGCTCCGCCAGCCCGGTGAGCTCGGCTTTGTTGGCGATAAGCGTCGGGTTGATCGCGAGCTCCTCGGCGAGCTTGTCGCGGCGGGCCCGGAGCTCGTCGACCCGTCGACGAACGTCCGGTGCGAGGCGCGGAGGACGGGACGCGACGTCCCGCTTCGGCAGCTCCGCGGGCGGCAGGGCGAGCGCCCGCTCTACCTCCGCCGCGACCTCGCGACGCTGCCGCGGCCGCAACGCGTCGGGCAGCGGCGCCCCCTCCTCCTGGGAGCGCTTGGCGATCCCGAGCAGGTGCTCGTGGCTGACGACGAAGTAGGGCGGACGGTTGCGGGCCAAGGCCTCCCCCTCGCGCCAATGCCAGAGCGCCCGGAGCACCGCGAGCGACTGCGGATCGAGGCGCGAGCTGCCCTTGATCCGCCAGACCCGCTCCGGATCGGGCTCCGAGACCTCCTGACAGGCCGCCACCAGGCGGGCGCAGGACTCCTTGTGCCAGTCCAACCGGCCGAGCTCGGCGAGCTGCTGCCGGAGCCGACTCGCGAGCGGCTCGAGGTGCCGCGTGTCCGCGATCGCGTAGTCGATCATCCGCGGGGTCAGGGGGCGCCGCGACCAGTTCGCCCGCTGCGATCCCTTGTCGAGGTGGACGTCCAGCAGATCGCGCGCCAGGTCGCGGAGGCCGAACTTCTCAAAGCCGAGCAGCCGCGCGGCGAGCATCGTGTCGAACACCGCGCTGGCGACGAAGCCCTGGCTCCGCCGGAGGAGCCGAAGGTCGAAGTCCGCGCCGTGGAGGAGCAGCTCGCGGGTGCTCAGGAGATCGAAGAGCGGCTCCAGCGAGAGCGAAGCCAGCGGATCGACGAGCCTGTCGCCGCCGGCGAAGCTGATCTGGATGAGGCAGAGCTTCTCCGGGTAGGAGTGGAGGCTGTCCGCCTCGGTGTCGACCGCGATCCAGGGCGAGGCCTCCAACCCTGGCAGCAGCTTCGCGAGCTCGGCGTCGTCCGTGATCATCGCCCCACTCTACTTGCGATAGGGCACCTCGTACCCATCGCGCTTGTTGCGGTGGATCGAGAAAAACTCACGCAGGATCGAGATCCGCCGCTCCACCTCCTCGTCGTCGCGATCGACGAGGTTCTCCAGCTCCTGCGGGTCTGCGCGCAGATCGTAGAGCTCCGTCGTGTGGAGGCGATCGTCGACGATGAGCTTGCGACCGTCGGGGAAGATCAGGGACTTCTTCAGGCGACCCTCGGCGATGATCGGCCGCGTCGGGGCCAGCTCCCGCCCCCTCAGGGCGGGGACGAGGCTCTCGCCGAGGTGGGCGGCGGGGGTCGGCGCGCCGAAGATCTCGAGGATCGTCGGCCCGAGGTCCATCAGGCTCACCGGCGTAGCGATCCTGCGGCCCTCCGCCCCGGGAACGTGGATCAGCAGCGGCACCCGGAGGAGCTCGTCGTAGAGCGTCCGCCCGTGGGCCGTGACCCCGTGCTCGCCGAAGGCTTCGCCGTGATCCGAGGAGATGATCAGGATCGTCCGCTCCGCCAACCCGAGCTCCTCGATCATCGCCAGGAGCGAGCCTAGGCCCTCATCGACCAGGGCCAGGTTGTCGATGTAGCGCTCCCAGGGGTCCTTGTGCCGCTTGCGCGGGCGGGTCGAGCTGTGGGCGTCGAGGGCGTGGACAAAGGCGAAGAGCGGCCTGTCCCCGATCGCCTCGAGGCGCCCCCGCAGCTCCGGCAGGATCCGCGAGGCGACCGTGAAGTGGGTCCCCTTCGGCGGGACAAAGGCCTCGTCCGAGAAGCCGCGGACGACCCCAAAGGGGCCGGTGAGCCAGCGCGCGGCGGCGAGGTTGACGGTCGTGACCCCCGCCTCGCGGAGCCGCTCCGGGAAGCGCACGCTCTCGTCATCGTCGGGCCAGAGATCGCGGATCCCCCGGTGCTTGCTCCAATCCTGCGACGAGTAGTAGGTCCCGGCGAAGATCGACGTGAAGGTGACGACGGTCTGCGATCCCGGGGCCCGGGCCTCGGTGAAGGTGAACGAGCGATCCCGGAGCGCCGCGAGGTTCGGCAGCCTCGCGTCGTACTCCCCGCCCAGGAGAACGTCAGCCCGCAGGGAGTCGATGGTCCAGAGGATGACGATCGGCGGCCCTGCGCCGAGGATCGGCGGGCCTGCGCCGATCGAGGGGAGCGACGCGCGATCACGAAACCAGGGCTCCCACTCGCTCGGCAGCCCCCCGCCGAAGCTCGCCCGCTCCGCGCGGGCGCGGGTGACATAGGGCGCCATCACCGAGCCGGCGAAGCGGAGCTGGTGGAGCACCACCTCCATGCTCGGGCGGGCGGTCGCGAGGGTCGCGGTCGCCACCGCAGCGACGATCCACAGCGACCACCCCAGGCCACGTCGCCGCCGCAGCGGGATCCAGCCGGGCCAGGGAGCGCCCGTGAGCGAGCCGCCCGCGAGCGCGAGGCCGGCGAAGCCGACGTAGAGGTGGGCCGAGGGGAAGTCGCCGACGAGGACGAAATGGTTGAGGGCGAGCGCCCCGAGCCCGCACAGGAGGCCGAGCCAGGCGACCCCGACACCCTGGAGCCGGCGCCCGACGAGGGCCGCGGCGACGACCGCCCCCGCGACCGCCGCGACGATCCCAGCGAAGAGCACAAGCCCGAGCTGCGGACCCCCTGCGAGCTCCTCGGCCATCCCCAGAGCGTCGTCACGCATGACCCCGAGCCCGAGCCCGAAGAGGCCGGCGAAGCCGAGGCCGATCGCCGCCCGACCGCCGCCGACGAGGCGCCCTCCGAGCCTGAGCAGCAGACCGCCGGCGAGGCCGATCGCGAGGAGGCCGCTCGCGTCGAGGACGAGCAGCTCCGCGAGCTCGGGGAGATCCAGTCGAGCGCTCTCGCTCGTGCTCAGGATCACGACCGAGTTTATCCCGATCCACGCCGCGATCGAGCAGGCCAAGGCCGCGACGGGCCCAAGAGACGCCTTGGGCGGCGCTCCGGACGGCTTTGGCTGCGGCGGCATGGTTCCAGCGCTCGTCCCCCTTGATATCGCAAATTGAGGGTGGCCGGGGTACTCGGGCCGATGAGCTTCCCGCCCTATGCGTACGTGCCTGGTTTCTGGCCGCACCCGACGAGGGACCCGAAGGGGCACGCCTTCGGGCGCGAGGAGCTGCCCCCTGCGCCGCTCGAGCCCGAGGCATGGCGATCAAACACGACCTGGGTCGAGGGCATCGAGCTCTTCGATCGCGGGTACTACTGGGAGGCCCACGAGGCGTGGGAGCGGCTCTGGATCGCGGCGGGGCGCACGGGAGTGGTGGGGGATCTGCTCAGCGGGCTGATCAAATTGGCCGCGGCAGGGATCAAGATCCGTCAAGGCCTGGCCCCCCAGGCGAGCCGTCTCGGCGCAAAGGCGTCCGCGTGTTTCAGCCGCGCCCAAGCAACATGCGGGTCCCAGCAGCTGGCTGGTCTGACCTTCTCGCGCCTCGAGGCGCTCTCGCGCCAGGCGAACGCTGTCGGGCCGATTCAGGCGAACCCGTCGGAGCCGGTGGCGATCGTCTTCGAGGGGGCGCTGCTCAATGACGAGGTCCAAGCAGCGTTGGAGCTCACGCTCGCCTACCACGACCGCTCGAAGCACATGCCCGGGCGCTTCGCAGCCTCACTCGGCTACATGGACTGGGAGAGTCAGCCAGATCCATTTCGCCGCTTCGAAGGAGCGCGGAGCTTCGCGCTCGCGCTCGAGCCCGTGGGCCCCACACCTCGCTACGAGCCGGCTTTTGTCCTCGGGCAGATCGAGCCGGCCCCCGTCAACGCGGCGACGGTCGGCCGGCTCTTCCAAGACGCGCTCGGGCTGTCAGCCTGGAAGGCGGTGGCCGGCGCACGATGGGCCCTGCGGGTCAACCCGTCGAGCGGCAACCTCCACCCCACTGAGGGCTATCTGATCTCGGGCCCGCTCCAGGGCCTGCTCCAGGGCCCGGCGGTCTACCACTACGCGCCCTACCTCCACGCGTTGGAGCTTCGCGCCCAGCTAGACGGTGACGTGTGGCGAGCCCTCCGAGACCAGCTGCCGACGGGCGCGCTGCTGATCGGACTGAGCTCAATCCATTGGCGCGAGTCGTGGAAGTACGGGGAGCGAGCGTTTCGATACTGCCAGCACGACGTCGGCCACGCGATCGCCTGCGTCTCGGTCGCAGCGGCGGGTCTCGGTTGGGACGCGCGGCTGCTCGAGAGCGTGGTCGACGATGAGCTCGCGTCGCTCCTCGGCATCGATCGCCAGAGCGGCGCGGAGGCAGAGCATCCCGATTGCCTCATCGCCGTGTTCCCGGGCGGCGGCGCGCCTGGGGACCTCGAACACGTTTGCATCGGCGACGAGCTTGTCGCCGGACTGCGTCGCGGACCCTGGCAAGGCGAGCCGAACCAGCTCAGCCAGGATCACCAGGACTGGCCCATCATCGACGAGGTGGCCGGCGCGACGAGGAAACACCGGCCGCCTGGCCCTGGACTGTGGGACGCGTCGCGGGTCGAGAACAGGTCGCTCGAGCTGGGCGACGCTCCGCTCTCGCTGCGCCAGGTGATCCATCAGCGGCGGAGTGCGGTCGCGTTCGACGGACGCAGCGGGCTCACGCGCGAGGCCTTTCATCAAATCTTGCTCAAGACCGTGCCAGGCACCGACCAGATCCCGTTCTCCAGCTTGCCTTGGCGACCAGCGATCGACCTCCTGCTCTTTGTCCACCGCGTCGAAGGTCTGCCGCCGGGCCTCTACGCGCTTGTGCGTGACGCCACGCGCCTGCCCGCGCTGCGAGAGGCGATGGATCCGAGCTTTGTGTGGACCCGGAGCGAGGCGTGCCCGCGCTCGCTCGGTCTCTATCTTCTCGAAGGAGGAGACGCGCGCGCTGTCGCCCGGCACACGAGCTGCAACCAGGCCATCGCCGCCGACGGAGTCTTCACCGTCGCCATGCTCGCCGAGTTCCGCGACCCTCTGCAGACACACGGCCCCTGGTTCTACCGCCGCCTGTACTGGGAGACCGGCGTCATCGGTCAAGTCCTCTACCTCGAAGCCGAGGCCTCGGGGCTTCGCGGCACCGGAATTGGCTGCTTCTTCGACGACCTGACTCACCACACCTTTTGGCCTCGAAGGCGATCGCTTTCAGGTGCTCTACCACTTCACGGTCGGCGCAGCCGTGGACGACGCGAGGCTGCAAACGTATCCCCCCTACGAACATCTGGCTGAGCTCGATGACCAAGGGTAGCGACCACGTGCTACCTTCCCCTGCCACCTCTGGACAACGTTCATGCGCATCGCATCGATCCCCTTCGCCCTCTGTACCCTCGGCAGCCTCGTCGTCGCCTGCGCGGACGCCAAGCCCGTCTCCCCGCCGGCCGACCAGGCCGCATCCGCCGGAGAGGAGGCTCCGCCGGGCGAGAGCGACGCGGCCAGCCCCGACGCGCCGACCCCCCCTGACCCCGCGACCACGTCGATCGACCCAAAGCTCCTCTCCGCGGTGCCCGGCTGGTCGCACGCCCGCGAGAGCGAGACGGAGGCGACCGGGGGGCTCCTCTTCCAGCCGGAGGACGGCCGCGAGTTCCCGCCCTCACGCTTTCGTCAGCGCTACACCTTCGCCGCAGACGGCAGCTGTGAGTGGCTCTGGCTCGCGCCGACCGACGCTCACGCGATGAAGCCCGCGCGCTGTGAGATCGACCCGGCGACGGGCGTCGTCCGCTTCCTCGGCGAGGACGACTCGGTCGACCACGAGCTGCGGATCGTCAAGCTCAGCGCCGAGGCGATGATCGTCGCCCCCTGAGGGAGCACCGACGTCCAGCCGGACGTTCGGCGAGGCGCCGGGTACTCGGAGCCTCGTGGAGGCCGGATCGACCTCGACGCGCCTCAGGCGTCGAGGAAGCTGGCGTAGCCCTCGATGAGGCCGAGGAGCTCGCCCCGCGCCGTGAGGAGCTCGTCGGCGTCGACCCCTGCCCCGGCAAACCAGTGCGTGTAGGCCTGGCCGGCGAACATGGGCCCGGCGCTGTTCTCGACGCGCTCGCGGAGGTAGCCGGCCATCGCCGTGGTCGCAGCGAGCAGGGTGACTGTCCTGCCCGCGGGGGCACGGGCGTCGCCCTTGAGGCCGGTCGCCTGGGCCTCGACTTGAAAGGCCTTCAGAGCGCCGGGGATGCCCTCGACGAAGCTCGGCCAGCCCTGGGCCCTGAGCGTGGTCAGGCTCGCGTGGATCTCCTTGGCGGCGATCTTTCCTCGGTAGATGAGCAGCGCAGCGATGGTCTTCTCGGCGCTCGGATCGCCCGTGTCGAGCGCGGCGAGGCAGGCCTGAGGAGAGCGCGCGTTGTCGGAGATCGCCGACACGTCGGGGTGGTCCGTAGCGAGCTTGGCGGGGGTCTCGACGGGCGCGATCGAGATCGTGATAAAGTGGCGGCCCGGCGCGCAGACGAGGCTGGTCTGGAGGGTGCCAAGGTCGGCTTCGGCGTCGGCGTAGCGCAGCACCGCGGTGACGTCGGCGGCGGCCTGGCCGATGAGGCGGTTGAGGTCGGCGAGGCTCGGGTCCTTGACGCCGAGCGAGCGCTGGCACATCCGATAGAGCGCGTCGTTGTCGAACACGAAGCTGAGCGCGCTCCGGGTCCGCAGCGTGCCCAGGGCGAGCATCGCGTTGTAGGGCTCGGTCGCAGCGCGCTGAAACACGAGCGAGGGCATGAGCGTGAAGCTGACGACGCTCTTCTTCCGGTAGTCGGCGGCGAGACGGTCGAGGAGCGCCGCAGCGACGCCCGAGCCCGTGCCGCCTCCAGCGGCGTGAAAGAGGACGAAGCCCTGGAGGTTCTCGGTGTTGTCGACGAGCCGGCGGACGCGGTCACGGACGCGGTCGAGGAGCCCCTCCCCCCCGAGGTCGCGGCCGCGGGCGAAGTTGCTGGCTGCGTCGGCCTCACCTACGACGATGAATTCGGGGTGGAGAACTTGGCGCAGCTCGTGCGCGCCAAGCTCTTCGCGGGTCTCGGGGTCGAGGTCGACGAAGAGGGCCCGCGGCGCAAAGTGACCCGCGCGGGTCTCGACGAAGAAGGTGCGCGGCCTCTCCCCCGCGCTCGAGCGCCTCGCGCTGCGGCCGTTCGCGGCGATGCCGTGCTCGGCCATGAGCCGACGCCAAAACTCCAAGGCCATGCGGCAGCCCGCGCCGCCGACCGCGATCGTGATGATCTCGCGCGTCATTCGTCTTCACCTCCCGAGGGCTGCTCTTGACAGCCCGTAGCAATAGTCCCGCGCGCGCTCGCTCGCCCTCGTCGTCCTCTCAGCCCCGCCGAGACCTGCAGCCCTGCCCGGTACAGCGGTGTTTTGTCGACGGCCGAGAGGGCCCACGACTGCGGCGCGAGAGCACGCGATACTCTCGCCACAGGCTACGACCCCTCGTTGGGGGTTGGGGGGAGATCGGCGCGCAGGACGTACTCGGCGACGAGCTGGCGCAGGTTGTGAGCGGCCTCCTGGAGCTCCATCGCGTCCATGCCCTCGCCCGTGTACCAGTGAAGGAAGGCCTTGCGCTTGTAGAGGACGGCGAACTGGTCGCTGAGCCGCTGGAAGACGTCTCTGATCCCCTGGCTGTTCGCCAGCAGCGTCGCGCTGAGGCTCGATCCGCGGGCCGGCGGACGCACGCGAGCGGGCGTCAGCCCCGTGGGGATCCAGCCGACCCGCGCTCCCGCCATGCTGGACTGACCGTCGCGGACGAGCTCATGGACCGCGCGGTCGGTCAGCCCTCCGCGGTAGAGGGGCGTCGCCGCCCAGGTCGGGCCCAGGGTCGTCGCGCTGATCGAGCTCCGCCCGCCTTCGGCCAGCAGCGCGCTCAGCTGCTGGATCGAGGTCCTCCCAGGCCGTGCGCCGGGGAGCGCGAGCGGAGCGTGGGCGACGTGAATGAAGTGCAGCCGGGGGAGAGGCACGAGGTTGGTCGCCAGCGCCCGGAGATCAGCGTTGGCGTGGGCCGGGAAGCGCAGCGAGGCTGTCGCACCGCTGAGCGCCTGGATGATGAGGGCGTTGAGATCGGAGTAGCGCGGCGCGCTGGCTCCGGCGCGGCGGGCCAGGTTGAAGACCGCCTCATTGTCGATCACCAGGGTCAGGTCGGCGTTCTCGATCAACTGGTGGACGCTGAGGGTCGCGTTGTAGGGCTCGACGACGACGTCGCTGACCTTGGCCGAGGGGAACACCGACACGCTCGCCCGGAGCAGGCTTGGGTACTCTTCGCGGAGCTTGGACACGACCAGCGTGCCGAGGCCCGAGCCGGTCCCGCCGCCCAGCGCGTGGAAGAGGATGAAGCCCTGGGGCGCGTCGCAGGCCTCGATCTCGCGACGCGCGACGTCGACGACCGCGGCGATGAGCTCGGCGCCCTCGGTGTAGTGGCCCTTCGCCCAGTTGTTGCCCGCGCCTGACTGACCGAACACGTAGTTGTCGGGCCGGAAGAGCGAGCCTATCGGGCTGGCCCTGATCTCGTCGAGAGTGCCCGGATCGAGGTCGACGAGCACCGCGCGCGGCACATAGCGGTCGCCGCTCGCCTTGCGGAAGAAGACCTCGATCTTGGCGCGGCGCTCGTCGTCGAGGCCGTCGTCGCGGACGACGAACTTGCCGTCGTTCTCGAGGCCGTGCTCGTCGCGGAGCATGTCCCAAAAGTCGAGGCCGAGCCGGAGCCCGCAGCCGCCGACGTGGATGCAGATGATTTCTCGGGCCATGAGCGCGGCTCCGACTCTATCAAGCACACGCGGGCGAAGGTGCGACCGACGCTGTCGCGGTCGGCTTCGCGCGCCCGACCGTCGACATCACGTCACGCGGCTCGCCGTTCGGGTCGACTTCAAGGCCCTCGCCCCGAGTCGCCGCTTCGCGCACATGTCCACGGGCCCCTTCCTGGGGCGCCCCTGCGCCCTGGTCCCGTCCCCGCGCTTCCATAGGACCCGCGAGTACGGCGCGTCCGCGAGCCGTCATCGCCTCCGCGCTCGGGTCATCCTGTCCCAGCGGTCAGTCCAGCGGTCAGTCCAGCGGTCAGTCCCAGCGGTCAAGCCGATAGTGCGCCACCGAGTTGGCGGTGGTGACCCGCAGCAGGAGATCCCACGGCTGCTGGTCGGTCATGCCGAGGCCACAGGCGTCGGCCTCATCAGCGCCGGCGATCGTCGCGCTCTGGGTGAACGCCTCGAGCGTGGCTCGGACGCTGTGAAGCTCGCTGCGAAGGGTCTCGGTGAAGAAGCCTCGGCCCTGCCCTTCCGCCGTATCGCGACAGTCCTTCAGGAGGAAGAAGGTGTGGCGGCCGTGGCGGACCTGCGGTCGCTCGCCCCAGAGGTTCGGCGAAGGGACGATGCCCATCACGGGGACCCAGGCCCCAGGTGCGACGCTCCAGCGCTCGCTGGTCGATGCCGCCGTCGTGCCCCGCGGAGGGGTCGCGAGGGGCTGGCCGGGGACATAGTCAAAGTCGAGGATTTGCACGTTCGACGAGGCGCCCGTCTCGCCACGCGGCGAGGCGACACCGGCGAAGTGATAGATCTCGCCGCTGATCTCGATCTCGACGTTGAAAGGCGTAGGCGCTCGGCCGCGCTCGTGGAAGCGGTAGTTCTGGACGTAGACCGAGTAGCGCCCTCGCTGAGCCTTGCCGCGGCCCCAGCGGATGTTCTCGACAGGGACGGTGGTCTCGCCCCTCACGTTCATGTCGACGTCGAGCCAGCCGGCGCAGGACGACCGCTTCGCACCGTAGTAGATGTGCTCGCGGCGGGGAGTGATCATATGAAGATCGAGATCGTTGCGGTTGTCCCAGCGCAGCGAAGCGCGGATGTCCACCCCCTCGTACTGGCCGCCGGCGCCCTCGACCCGTCGCCGCATCTCGGCGTCGATCCCCGCGTGGTAGTACCAGCTCACTTGGTTGCGCTCGTCCTCGGAGTCCCACTGAAGGATCGGCGGCGATTCGGGCTCCGCGGCCGTGACAAGGGCGACAAAGCGCGCTGAGTTGGCCGGGATCTGGACCTCGATGGTCCGGGCGTCGTCGAGGACGGTCCGCGCGAACTTCTCCCATGTCAGGGTCTGAGCCGGCAGCTCCAGCTCGGGCCGCCGCGGGGCCTTTGGTGTCAGATGACTGAAGACCCCACCGGGCGCGACGCTCGGCTGAGGCGGCGGCGGTCGCCAGAGGAGGTGCTCGGCGACGTCGCTGAGCCGGGCGTAGCGGCGGGCGAGCGCGCCGCTCGCCTTGAGGCCAGCGATCGCCTGCTCGGCCTGGGCGATGTTGCCAGCGGTCGGCGCGACCTGGGCGCGCATGTACTGGCTCGGATCCATCTTCTCGTCGAAGCGCCGCTTGATCGCCGCGCTGTCGAGACCGCTCGCGAGATCCTCCAGGAGCGTACCGATCATCCCGCCGCGGACGTGCGCGTAGCCGGCGGGCGCGGTCGCGACAGCCCGCCACAGGAGCGCGTCACGCTGCCGAGCGGAGGAGAGGGCAGCGCGGCTCCGGTGCAGATCGAAGAGCCAGGTCGCGACGCCGATACACTTCTCCGACCGGTAGAGCGTGCCCGACTTGAGGAGGATGAGCGCGCGCTCGACGATCTCCTGCGGGAACTCGGCCAGCGCCCGCGCGAGCATCTGCCAGTCCTGACGACGCTCCGCCGCGACCTGCCCGGCGTTTCGGAGCGGATGGGCGTGGGCCTGCGGGACCTCGACAGAGATGTGGTCCCAGACCTTGCCGTCGGCCGTGGGCGGCGATGCCGGGATGCCGAGCACCGTCGTCGGCGGCAGGAGAACGTCGCGGATCGGCGCCGCGGTCACGGCCTCGGCGAGGCTGGCAAAGGCACGCTCAAAGCCCTGGGGCGCTTCGCTCGGCCAGAGCGCTGCGTTCAGGCGCCCAGCGTCGTCGACCGTCACCATCGCCCCGTAGCGCTCGATGAAGCGTCGACAGGTGTTGCAGGTGTAGCCCGCCCGCAGCTCCGCCGGTATCGTCTCGAGGAAGAGCTCCCAGAGATCCGCCGCCGCAGTGACGAAGAGCGGTCCGTCCGCGTGGTCGGCGAAGCGTCGTCGGATCGCCGCGCAGAGCTCGGCGAAGGCGTCGCGGTTGGTGAGATCGGTCGGGCCAGGGAGCTGCATGGATCGTCCTCTCGCGGTGGCCTTGCCGACCGCAGGTCCGCGAGCATAGACCACCTGCGGAGGCGACAAGTGGCGGATATCAGCCGCGCTAGAGATCGCTCCTGTGCACTCCGAATGCGCTCAGGGCGAAGGTGATCGTGAGCGCGATCGTGGCCAGGGCGAGCACCTCGAAGATCGAGCCAACTCCGAGGAGCGGAGATGGTCGAGAGATGGTCGAGAGATGGTCGAGAGCAGGACGACCGCGGGCGAGGAGCCGACAGTCCCGCTCAAGTCCGAGTCGAACAGCCTCTTCTCTACTGAAGTGATCGTCGGCGACTCGCCGCCGCCGAGGCTCACCTGCTCACCGGGCACGGGCCGTGGTCCGTCGACGCCTCACACCACGGCAAGGTGGATACGGAGGAGCTCTCCCCTCACACCATGACGGCGGATGATAGCTACCTGTCGAGGGTGACAGACCGACAGAGCCAGTGCGGTCGTCACCGACGACTCACCGCGAGAGCACACGGGAACACGGGAGCTCCACCACGGGCTGTTAGAGGTCGCGATGGTGGATCCGGGCGGCCCGCGCGTGCCCGAAGCTGTCCGTGCACTCGACCGCGATATGATCGAGCCCGGCGGCGACCCCGAGGATCCGGCGGGCGATCAGTCGGGCCCGGGTCACGTGGCAGCGGGGGATCACCTGACCTCCTTCAGCGAGGGCCGCGACATAGACATCGATCACGCTGTCGTCGCGGAGCTCGAGCGCGAAGGCGAATTCCTTGGAGTCGCCGGTGACCGTGACCGTGGCCGCTCGGTCGTTCTCGGGGCGAAGGTTCACCTTCACCAAGCGATCGGTGAGCGGACCCAGCGGCTTTCGGCGATCCCGAGCGCTGGTGTTCACCCAGTGGAGGCGGACGTCGCGAAGACCGACCTCCCCGGCCGAGGCGAAGGCGTCGAGCGCGAGATCGAAGTGGGGTTTGCCGAAGTCTCGGGTGATCCGGAGGACCTCGATCGACGACAGCTCTGGAGCTTCGGCGGCGTGCTCGGCAACGCCAGCCCCGCTGAGGAGAACAAGAGCACTGAGAGAGAGGAGCAGGAGGTGTGTGGTCACCGGAACTCCCGCCGAGCCTAGCAATTCCGGCGACCGCTGGCGCCTTCTATTTTTCGGCTCGGCGCCCTCTGCGGGCGCTTGCGCGCCGGATCGGCGCGGCGTCCCCGGCCGCCGGTCCAGCGACCCTACATCTCCGCGCCACCGGTCGAGCTTGCTCCAGCGAAAGCGCCTCCATCCGTCCCATCGGGTCTGCCCAACCGATTGTGGTGCCGTGACAAGCCCCTCCCGGAGCCCAAGCTCCGCGGGTTCGCGATGAAGGCCGCGATGCTCCGCGCCGACGACACCGAGCCCATCAGCGGTCCCGCCCCGCCGCCGGCTCGGAGCGCGGCGCGAGGTCTGGCAGTCGCGCTCGATCTCTCCCTGAGCGGGGGAGGCTCACCGCCATCGACGACGACAACGGGGCGTCGGCTCCGTCTCTGCGACGCCCTGCTCCGCAGGCACCCGCCGCCCGAACTCCCAGAGGGAACGACTACTAGACTAGGCCCTTGAAAGGCTCCAGTGCGGCGCCTCACGACCCTTGACACCCGCTCGGCCAATTGATCGTTCGCCCACCGTCACTCTGTTGGCAGTCACGCTGAGCACAGCGACCGCGGGACCAGCTCTCGCGAGCCGCGAGCATCGTGGACACACGACCACAAGGAACAGAGTCATGCGTATCGTCAGCCTCCTCGCCCTCTCTCTCTCCATCGCCTCTGCGACCATCTCCAGCCTCGCCCACGCAGCCGACGGCCCTGGTTGCTTCCCCGAGGTCAATTGGACAGAGTCCTTCCCAAACGGTCAGTCTGACCCCAACAACCACCTCATTGAGGGCGAGTGGGACGTCATCGCCAACGGCCGGCTCCACACCCTAGAGGTGCTCGGGATCGACGTCGCTGGCGGCTGGTTCTACGGTTATTACAACGGAGAGGCCATCCAAGGGGGGTGGAGTGAGACTGAGCGCAAGGCGACATTTCACCGCACTCACGCCGATGGCAAAGGTGGCTACACCGTACAGACCTTCGTCGGCTACATCATGGATGGGAACCCCGACGACACCACGATCCGCATGGCAGGCACGCTGACCCGCGAAGCGCCTCCCGTCACGACCTATGACCACCCGGATCGCCTGACCTACGCCTTCTACGCGACCATCGCGCGCTAGGAGCCCGGCTGCGGGTCATCCAGCGGATCCGAGACGAGCGAGCCTCCCAGCTCTCCTGGGTCGCAAGATCGCGCAGGGGCGACGCTGGTCTTCTCAGCCGAGGTCGACGATCTGGCTCTTCGGACCCGAGTCGGGCTCTGAGCCCTCTCGGCGCCTCGCCGAGATCCGCAGCCCGAAACGCTTGTCCGCGATGCGACGCTTGAGGGGCGGTCGCCGCAGCTCGGCCTCCAATCCAGGCCTGCCTCGAGACCTCTTCTGGGCATGAACCTCCCTCGCGCGCCCCGCCTCTACGAGCGCACGAGTACCCGGCCTCGCCGAAGCTCGCAGCTCGCAACTCTCAACCGCGGCCTACTATACTCTTGGCGATGCTCAAGCAACTCCGCTGCCCGAGCTGCGGCGCCCAGCTCGACCCGCCCCCGGCGAACGCAACAGAGGTCGCCTGCGTCTACTGTGGCGTCACCGCGGCGCTCGAGCGACCGCGCGTGCCGAAGCAGGGACGACCGCCCGTACGCCAGGGGATGCCGGTCGCCCAGTACAAGCTCCCGCGCTGGGCCTATATCTTCTATGTCCTCCCCTTCGCCGGCGTGCTGCTCGGGATCGGCGGCGCGATCTACGGTGTCATCAGCGGTCAGGCGCCGGGCCTCGGCGGGATCCTCCAGTGGAGCTCCGGCGCGCCCCTCGAGCTCTGCGACGTCAACGGCGACGGCAAGCTCGACGTCGTCGGCCGCGTCAACACCTTCGAGAAGAGCGAGCAGGTCGTTCACTTCGCGGCCTACGACGGGATCGGCGGCCATGAGCTGTGGCGGACGACCTCCTTCGGCACCTTCAGCGAGGAGCACAGCGCGAAGAGCCGCGTGGTCGGCGACGTCGTCGTCGCGGGGGACAGCCGCGGCCAGCTCCACGCCTTCGCGCTCGCCGACGGTCAGCCGCGCTGGAAGGTGAGCCTCGGCGAGCAGGTCGATCACCTTTGCCCTGGTGGCGACGGCGAGGCGATCGTCGTGACCGCCGACGAGGTCACCCGCGTCGTCTCTCTCGCCGACGGCGCGTTCCGCCCCGGCGACGCACCGGCCGACTGCGACGCGCCGCCGCGGACACCTGGCACGTACGGGATCACCGACGACGGCGGGGCCTTCCGCGACAACGCGGTCGAGCCCTGGCTCCCCGGCGAAGGCGATCCCGCCGTCGAGCCGGCGAAGGGAATGCGGATCGATCGCGGCTTCACAGCCTCGGGCGAGCTCCACGTCGCCCTCGGGATCAAGGAGCCCGGGACGCGGGTGCCGATGGTCGCGGTGTACCGCGGCGAGGATCTCCTGTGGGCGAGCCCGATCCCCACCGGCGACCCGCTCGCCGCCGAGGAGGGGGACGACGGCCTCGCCGTTCTCCGCGACGGCGTGCTCGTCACGACCTACGCGGTCAAGGGCGCCGACCAGCCGGGGCGCCTCGTCGCTCGCGACGTCGAGCGCGGCGCGGTGCGCTGGGACGTCGAGATCCCCCACAGCGGGGAGGTCTCGTCGGGGCCGCGGCTCATGGCCGCCAGCGCCAGCCGCGTCTTCGTCGCCCACTGGACGTGGCTCGAGGCCTTCGACCTCGGGACGGGCGAGCACCTCTACACGATCGGCCGCTGGCGCTGATCGGGCGACTGCGCTCGTCTGACTAGGATCGTCCCGGGCCCCTTGGGGGTCGGCTTCGGCTCCAATGGAGCGAACGGTCACTTGCGCCCGCCTCACCTCAGCGAGCACCTTGCACGAGCGCGGCGGCGCGAAGCCGATTGAGCGCGACGGGTGCTCGCTCTCCGCCGACCAGCGAATCCAGCTGATGCGCCTCTTCAACGCCGACCACTACGGTGGAGGAGACCGGCTCAACCCCTTTGGCATGGCGATGGGCGGGCATGCTCGCAACCGCATCGTCGAGCGCGAAGAGGTCGCCAATCATTGGATCGACACACTCAGGCGCTGTGACTCGTCCTGGTCGGCGCGAAGCCAAAGCTCGGTCTCGTCCTCGTCGTAGGCTTCGTGCTCTTCGTAGATCGAAGCGATCTTGCGACCTTGATGGTTGAAGCAGTGCAAGTGTTCGTCCTGCCAGCCCATCGCGGCCTGGATCACCTCGTGAAGCTCGCCGAACGTGATCTCGCTGGGCACCTCCAGGCGCCGCCAGATCGGCGGCTTGGCGCCGACGAGCCGGAGCTTGAGACGATGCACCGATCCAAAGGAGGGCCGCTCCCCCTCCCCTTCGAGCGCTCCGAGCGAGCTCCCGCCCTCCAGGTCGGCGGCCTCGCAGAGGCCCGTGAAGACCTCGATCTCCTCCCCCTGCGAGCGGACCGTGTACTCGCCGTCCTCCGGATCCAGATCGTCCGCGAGAGCGCGGTGTCCAACGACTGACCGTGGAAGTACGAGGCCGGGACGCCCCGTCCGCGGAGCGAAGCCTCCAGCTCCGCGGCCTCTGGCGTCGGCCCTGACGTGACCTCGACCTCCTCGCCCACGACCCTCCGGAGCGCCGCAGCGCTCGCCTCGTCTTCGGTCCTCACCTTGGCCGGCGTGGGCCTCCCCTTCTCGGCGAGCTCCGCCGAGAAAGACCGCCAAGCGGAGAAGACGGACTCCTCCAAGTCCTCTCCGACGATCCCTCCGACGGCGACCAGCCCGCTCGAAACCCCGACGAAGAAGAGCCCGACCGGCTCAGCATCAGGCTCCGAGGCGATCGTCATCGGCAGCGGAAGAGCGGCGAGGATCCACTCACCACCGGCCTCCTTCTAGCGATGGACTGAAGGGAAGGGCAAGACCACCCCGAGTTCGCCGCCGCTGGTCTTCTTGCTCGTCATGCCCCCGGTCATAGCACGGTCGATTTCGCACATCCATCCCAGAATTGGGCAGGGGACTCCCAACCATGAGATCCTTGCACAGTCCAACGATGTTTCGACTCCTCGCGACGCTCCTGGTGTGCACCCTCGCCGCGTGCGGCGCGGATCCTCCGGAGCTTCGCGGTGCCAGCCGCTACATCGAGCTCACCAGCAGGGCGGACTTCGCCCCATGCCGATCCACTCTGCCTGAGCTCGACACCTTCATCGATGAAGTCTTCATCGCGCTGGATGAGCCCGCCCCCTCGACTCGGTTTGTTGAGCTACTGTGGTTCTCGCCCGAGGACAGGGACCGCTCCGAGGACTGGCCATGCTCAGTAAACGCGCACGGGTGCACCCTCAACACAGAACCCCTCGTCAAGATCGCCTCGCTCGACATCGAGCATCGGCATGAACTGGTACATGCGGTTCACCTCAGGACGCTGGGTCCAGGGCACCCTCTGCTCCGAGAGGGACTCGCCAGCTACTACGGGAATGCGTACCTCGATCACGGTCTCGACGCATCGAACTTCGGGGAGAAGATAGCTCAGCTCCTAGATCCCGTCGACTCTATCGAGTTTCCTGACTACGCTTTCGGACGACGCTTCGTCGGTGCGACCATCGAGCGCCATGGAATAGCGCTCTTCAAGGACTTCTGGAGAGACACGCCAGAGAACGCCTCCGGAGACGACTTCCGAGCCTCCTACGAGTCGACATACTCAGAGAGTCTCGATGCGGCGCTCTCGCTCATCGCTACACATGAAACCATCGGAGATCCGCTGACTCGCTGTGTCACGCCCCCTGTCCCTTGGATCAACGCTGACCTGCTGGAATTCACCACCGGCGGTCGATGCGAGGATGACGGCTCGACAGGCCCCGTGGCCCTCGATCCGCTCGTCTTCCACCGACGGTTCACGGTTGAAGTGGTCGAGGACGGGTTCTATGAATTTCTGGCTCTTGGAGGCTCCCTCACCGGAACCGCGCTCGTCGGGAGCTCCTGCGGCACGACACAGGCGCCTCAATTTTGGAATGTCCAGGCAGACGCTCCTCACCTCATTGAGCTCAGCGCTGGCCGATACCTCATCACGGTAGGGCTTCACGCAGCTGCCCCCCCCGAGTCCGTTCAGGTCAGGGTGACCAGGATCCAGTTTCCGTAGCTTGCTACCCCGCGACGCCCTCGGCCAGCGCCCTCGCCTTGTAGGGCACCGCCGGTTCGCATGCACGACGGCCGACCTCGTCCGCGATCTGATGGCGGATATCACCAGTCTCAGCCACGACGCATCCACCGGCCAGGTCTACGCCGGGCTCGCGACCCTCGAGATCGTCGAGCTCAACCCGCATGTGCGGTCTGCTCGGCGAGGCCCTGATGGACAAGAGCTAAATGTAGTTCCACCCGCAGATGTCGTCTGTGCAGCTGTATCCGTCGGTCGCGGGGCAGTCGCAGGTGCTGATGAAGGGGAGCTCACACGCGAGCTCCCCGGCAAGGTCGACAAGTTCGTAGAACGTTTCGGTGTTGGCATCGAGGCGGGCCACCCAGTCGCGGGTACAGCCGCAGCTCGTGCCCTCGAGGACCTGCCCGCACTCTGAGTCGTTTGTACACCCACGGATCGCCGCCACCTCGGCCGAAAAGGCCGGGTATAGGTCGTCGCAGCTCCGAATTGCACCGCCGGTCGACGTCGAGCCGTCGCTGTCCCCGGTCGAGGTCGACGAGCCGTCGCTATCCCCAGCCGCGGTCGACGAGGTCGACGAAGGGCTGCTGTCGCCGGTCGAGGTCGACGAGCTGCCTGAGCTGCCTGAGCTGCCTGAGCTGCCTGAGCTGCCTGAGCTCGTGGCGGTGCCCGAGCCCGACGAGGTCGACGCGCTCGACGCGCTCGACGCGCTCGACGCGCTCGACGCGCTCGACGAAGTGTTGCTCATTGACACCTGGGTCGTGGATGCGCTTGTCGCCCCATCGTCGCCCGTGCATGCGATGACGAACGCTAGGGGGACGGAGAGGAGTAGGTTGCGTGGAACTTTGCCCATCGACCCATGATAACCCCTTCTCGCGAGGCGTCACGCATCAGAAGTGATATTCGAGTTCGTACTCGACGCACTGCAATGCGTCCGAGTTCTCTACCTTGATCCAGATCGTCGCGCTGTCATCGAGCCCATCGCACTCGATCGTCGGCGTCACCTTTCCGAACGAGCAGCAGCCGAGCTGCCCCTGAGGCGCCGTGTCTTTGCTCTCGCCAAAGCATGCGACCGAAGTCCCGCTATTTACGCACCGCGCGTACACACAGAGCTTCGCGTTCGCGTTCGCCGACAGAGAGCGCGTCGGGTTGACGACATGCAGCACCTTGTCCTCGCCGCCAAATACGTACCAGTCGACATCATCAGGCCCGTCTAGCACACCACACACCGCACCGCCGTCGTCGTCGTCGTCGGTGATCGTCCCCAGCTGCACCGCGCTCGACTGCGTGTTGTTCGACTCGCTCGCCTCGTTCGTACACTCTGCATAGGTCGGACAAGGGCGGCATTGTCCGTCGGGGTGACAGTACGATCCTCTGTCTGAGCTGCATGAGCTGTTCACCTCGACTGGGGTAGATACAGCCATCCCGCCCACGCACATGTCAACCGTGCACTCCAGGCCATCGTTCGGCAGGTCCGTCTCATCGATGACCTCCTCTACGCCCCCATCTGCGTCGCAGACCGAGCGCTTACAGTCGCCGCGAGTGTCGTTCGGCTCGTCGGTCTGATCGAGAATGAGAACGCTTCGCGCAGAACCGCCCTACGGGCCCAAATTCTTGAATTTACGTTCCAATTTGGGTACTGTTTTTTGGCTTGTCTTGGTTCGATTTTGGTTCGATTTTGGTTCGCGGCCCATGCCTCGTCTGACAGAGCGAATTGTCGCGCGATCAAAGCCGCGCAAGACCAAGTACGAAGTGTCGTGTTCGCGCGTCGTCGGCTTCTTCCTCCGCGTGCTTCCGAGCGGCAAGAAGGCCTACTACGTGCGGTTCCGCGACCAGCACGGGAGGGACCGCAGGCTCCGCCTCGGGGCCACCACAGAGCTCAGCATCGACGATGCATCACGCCTCGCCAGGGACCACCTCGCGGGGTCATCAGGAGCCCCAGAACGGCCCCTGCGCGGCGCCCGCAACGGGGCATTTCAGACCGATCGGCCTGTCAAGTGCCCCAATTTTCGAGATTTCGCGGCTCGATTCCTACGAGAACACGCGGCGATACGACTGAAGCCCAGCACGCTCAAAGACTATCGACATATGGTCAAGCGCTACCTGGTCCCCGCATTCGGGGCGATGCCGCTTGACTCGATCGACAACGTCGACGTCACCCGATTCCACGCATCACTCGCAGATACGCCGAGCACCGCGAACGCGAACCTCCAGCTCCTGAGCTCCATCTACTCCAAGGCGATCGCGTGGCGAGTCCTCGATCACAGCTTCACCCCGCCCACCCGGGGCGTCCCGAGGTTCCCCCGACGGAGGCGCGAGCGCTTCCTCGGACCGCGAGAGCGGGCCAAGCTCGAGCGCTTCCTCGACCAGGCCCTGGAGCGCAAGCCCAACGAGCGAGGCCACCTGAGCTGGCACGCGGTCGCAGCGATTCGCCTCCTGGCGATGACCGGGATGCGACGCGACGAGATCCTCGACCTCACCTGGGACATGGTCGACACCCGCCACCGCTGCTTCCGCCTCCCCGACTCCAAGACCGGGCAGAAGATCGTCCCCGTCTCCGACGACACGCTCGCGCTCGTCCGCGAGTGTCGGAAGGTCTGGGAGGCCTGCCAGCACAGCCCCAAGCCCAGACACGTGGTCTACTCCCGCGTCGGCAAGCGGATCTTCTCCTCGTCGCTCACGAGGACCTGGTGCGAGCGGGTCCGCGACCGCATTCCAGGCTTCGAGGGGGTTCGCCTCCACGACCTGCGCCACTCCGCCGCCAGCGATGCGCTGATGGCCGGGGTTCCGCTCGCCGTGGTCGGGAAGATCCTCGGCCACCGCCGGCCGGAGACGACCGCTCGCTACGCGCATATCGCGGATTCAGTGGTCAGCGATGCTGTGCAGGCGATGTCGCGGGCGATTCGCCATGGAGCGCGGACTGGGAAGCGGCTGAAGAACCGCAAGTAGGTGCCTTGATCACCGAACCGGGACAGAATCCTCGTCGACCGGCCGCAACTCTGTGAACGACTCCGAGCGACGACGGAGCATCCTGGTGCGCTGCCCTCGCCAGACGGTCTCACGGACCGAGCGACACCTTCGCGATCCACGACACGACCCCCTCCAGTTCGCTCGCATATGCAGCCCCTCCGTCTTCGTACAATGTCCGAGCCTCGGCAGCGAGCTGAAGCGCCCGAGGCCGCGACTCCTCATCAAGAGCGCGAGCCAAGGCAAATCGCGTGCGAGCGCTCTCATGGCTTCTATCGGCGCCTCGCAGCACCAACGCACGCTCCAGCAAAGCACGAGCCTCAACAAGATCCCCTCTCTCCAGCTCGATCTCACCAATTCCTGTAAGGGGATACGCGAGGGCCGGCGCGTCAGGACCGAGGGATGCGACGAATATCTCAAGAGACCGACTGTAGTGCTCAAGCGCAGGCCCCTTTTTACCAAAGTGGAGCGCGACATCACCTAGGTTGTTTTCAGCAACTCCCACGTTCGGATGCCCGGCGCCAAGCGCCGCGGTGAATATGGAAAGGACCCGCTCGAACGAGTCCCGAGCACGCCCCCACTCCCCCCTGTGCATATCCAATGTGGCCAGGTTGTTGAGCGATGCCCCGTATAAGGGGTGATGCTCACCGAGCTGCTCTCTGTAGAGAGCAGCGGCAATGTGGAGTTCTTTCGCAGCCTCCTCAAGATCGCCCCGTAGAACCAGAAGGTTTCCGAAATTATTGCGAGCTCCCGCCATCACGAGAGGAGTCGTATCGAGCAACGCCTTCGCCTGACGAAGGCCGCTGCGGTACTGATCCTCGGCCTCAGCAAGAAGGCCCTTGTTTACGCTGAGCGTCCCTAGAGTGAACAAATATGAGACATTGAGCCAGTCGTACTCAGACCGTTTGCGGGCTCGAACCCGCTCTAGCAAAGCTCTCGTATGACGAGCCCACATATCGGCGCCAGCGGTGTCTCGCAGCACGGTTGTGTGACTCATGAGGTCGAGAGAGGCCAGCGCGGGGAGAAATGGGTCGTCCAACTCCTCGGCGAGGAAGAAGGCATCTTCCAGAACTTCACCGGCGGTCAACTCCCCAAGAGAGTCACGTATCTGCCCCTCCAGCAACCGAGCCTCTGCAACGAGTGCGCGATCTCCTGTAGACGACGCCTTCTCTCGGGTCTGTATGGCATGTTCCAGAGCAAGCGCGTAGTTGGCGGAGAACTCGAGTGCTCTTGCCTGAGCAAGGCCCTCAAAAGTAGCGACTACGACCGGATCTGAGTCGTCGAGAGTTCTCTTGGGAGAAGCAAGCAGTGTTGTAACATCGGCGCACCTCTCAAGCCTCGAAAGCCCTTCCAGGGCCTCAACGGCATGTTCTACAACCCCATCGTCAGCATCCACGTATACATCGACAAGGGATCGCATTTCCAGGCGACTTCGCTGCAAGCATGCCATTCGAAGATCCAGAAGTGCATTCGACTGCTCGCCACGAAGGTGGGTAGACTCGCAACTCTCGGTATGCATCTCGACCCAGGCGGCAGAGAACGCGTCAAGACGCTTCTCTACGCTCATCCATGAGTCCTGCGCGTACGGCAACCCCGTATCCAGGAACGCCTTCTTTACCTTGCCCCGCCGTTCAACGTCCCAGGCACCCGCGAGAGCCCTTTCCGCCCCCTTGCAGAGTTCCATTCGCTCGTCAAGAGCACGCTGGACTCGCCACTGAACACCCAATATGACAGCCCCAACGACTGCAACGCTGCCCACCCCCCATGCAACTTGTCGCCGCCACCAGCCTCGTCTTCTACCAGCCGCAGCTCGCAACGCCTCAAGCGCAAGCTTCATCGTCGGCCAGCGCTCCTCTCGACGCGCTCTGAGCCCGCGGTCAAGCACTCTGTCGACAGCCCGTGGCACTGACGTGGTCGCCGGACGAGGAGCACGATGGCCGCTAGTAATGTTGATCACGCGGTCAGAGAGCGTTCTGCCTTCGAATGGGAGATGACCATATAGAGCCTCATAGAGGGCTACAAAGTAGCTAAACTGGTCGCATCTCGCGTCGGCAACCGAGCCTAGGAACTGCTCAGGGGACATGTACGCTGGCGTTCCAACCAACATTCCGTCCTGCGTGACGATCTCTTGGCTGGCCTTGATGGTGTCGGCGTCCCCTGCCGGTTTCGCCTCCGCGACAGTCGCCTCTCCACCTCGGGCTAGGCCGAAGTCAGCGACCTTGGCGACTCCATCCTCGGTAAGCAGGACATTGTCAGGCTTGAAGTCGCGGTGGACAAGACCGACCTCATGAGCGGCCTGTAGACCTTGTCCTGCTTGGATGAAGACAGAAATCACGTCTTCCCAAGATCGCTCCCCTCGCAACCACTGGCGGAGAGATGCGCCCCGAACAAACTCCATCGCGACATACGCCTGCCCCTCCTCTTCCCCCGCATCGTAGACAGCGACGACATTGGGATGGGCAAGCCTCGCCATGGCCTTCGCCTCGCGGAGGAGGCGCTGTCGGTCCGCCAGATCGCCGACTTCTGGCCTGAGCACTTTGACGGCCACCCGGCGGTCGAGCTGTGGATCAAAAGCGGAGTAGACGAGGCCCATCCCTCCGCTCCCGAGCAAGTCGAGAATGATGTAGCGTCCGAGTCGCGTCGCGACAGGGCCGCGCGTCAGACGGACCCCAACGTCGCTCGGGGACCCCGCCCATGTCGCGGCGAGGCCCGACTCCGGAGTCATCGCCTCAGCCTCACCCGGTTTCTCCTCCGTATTCACTCCCCCCCCAAAGCGCAGCGAACTCCGACTGTACCTGGAGAGCAGGTCCTCCGCGACACTGCCTCGGCGGGACGATCGGCCTCGCGATCCCGAGCGCGAAATGTGCCTCGCGCGCGCACAGCTCCCTCTTGTGCTCGTCTAGGCAGCATCCCGACCGGGCCGACGTCGACGCTCGGCACAAGCTCGACCTCGGCGTCCAAGTTAGTGGACAGCCCGGCCTGAGCCCTCCGGCCGCAAGACCTGTTATCCTTGGCCGCCCGATGGATGGGCGAGAACTCCCTGACCGAGCCGAGCCTCCAGAACCGCCTCCAGAACCGCCTCCAGTGCCCCGTAGACACTCAGATGTTCAGTAACGAGCGTGACACGCAAAGAGCGCACGATGCTTGGTGATCCAGCCCCCTCGAAGCCATCAACGTCCTCGCTCCCCTCGCTCGCCGAGATCGACGCCCTGCTGACCGCGCAGATCGCGGTCGCCTGGGCTGGAGAGGGTCACCTCAGCGACGAACCGCGACTGGGCTGGTGGCGCTCCGACCTCGTGAGCGAGTACGGCGGGCGAGATCTCCTGAAGCGGCTCCTCCCCAAGACGTTCCGCTGGGCCACCCTCCAGGCTGTTCGAGAGGTGGCCCTCCGACGCGATGCGCAGATGCGAGGCCGAGCGAAGAGCCCAGACAAGCTCGTGTCGCTGTTTCACATGGGCTTTCGGGTCGATGAGCGGGTCGATGAGCGCCTCCAGGAGCTCAAGCGGAGCGGTCTCCCCCCCGAGGAGGCACTGCCCGATCTTCGCGAGTTCCTCGTCCAGGACGATCCAGACGCCCCAGACCAGACGCCCCCTGGGACCCAGACGCGTTCACGGCTTGGGTCAAGAGCCACGGCAAGGTCGACTACACGCTGGAGCCGAGCGGTCGCAGGATCAAAGGAGCTATTCCAGACACGCTGCTCGAGCGAGTCAAGCGGTTGGTGGCCGCCCTCGCCCCCCTCAGCGAAAGCTACCCCCTCCCGTACTTTCAGGGGGCGCGGTGATCCCTCAGCGCCAGGAGGCCCAGCTTCCAGCCGCCAGCGCGGCCCGGCCGAGCGAGACGACAGCGATCCACACGCGGCTGCTGAAGTGCTCGCTGGAGGTCGAGGAGTCGCGCGCCTACTGGCGGCACAGTGCGGAGCACGCCGAGCGAGCCACGCCGGAGCGAGCGTTCGAGGAGTACTGGTTCGGCGCGCGCTCTCTCCCCCGTGTAAAGCTCTTCCTGACCAACTTCCGCGCCCGTTTCGACGCCTTTCCGACCGCGTTTGAGGCCCTGCAGCGCCTGCCTGCCCTCGACCTCGAGAGCCGACGCCTGATCTGTCACTGGCACCTCCAGCTCTCGGACCCGCTCTATCGCGCCTTCACGGGCGACTTTCTCCGCATCCGCCGCGACAAGCCCCGCCCTGAGGTGTACCGGGACGCCGTCATCACTTGGGTCGGCGACCAAGGGCCCGGTCGATGGACGATGGCGACCCGGATCCAGTTCGCGAGCAAGCTCCTCACAGCGGCGCTCGCGGCGGGGCTGGTCAGCTCCAACCGCGATCCTCGGCCGCTCTCCTTCCCCGCGATTCCCGATGGAGCCCTGACCTACCTGCTCTATCTCCTGCGCGAGGTCGACTTCGCGGGCACTCTCCTCGACAACCCGTACCTCGCCTCGGTCGGTCTTGTCGGCGCTGCCCTCGATGACCGGCTACGTGGTCTCGAGGGCGTCGGTTACCGACGCCAGGGCGACAACCGCGACCTTAGCTGGGAGTTCGTCAACCTCGCCGGCTGGGTCGACCACGTAGCGACTCGCCCCGAAGGAGGCGTCCGATGACAACCTCGTCCTACTCGACCGCGGCGCTCAAGGATGCGTTCGCGGCTCTCCGCGGCGATCTCATCCACGCAGAGGGCCCGAAAATCTCGACGATGCGCAACTACCGCTTTGCGATCGTCCAGTACGACCCCGCCGCTGAGTTCGCGCTACGCCGGGAGGTCCAGAGCCTCAGCGAGGATCTTCAGTCGAGCGGCTGGCGGGTGCTCCCGCTGTCGCTTCAGAGCCTCTTCCTCGAGCGTGTCCGACGCCAAGGGGACGAGTGGGTGCGACGGGTCATCGAGATGGAGCGACGGACCAGCTCGATCAGCCCAGAGCGGGGCCTCAAGTACCTAAAGTCGAAGATTACGCCCCTCATCGAGGGTCCCGAGGGGATCGCGTCCGATTGTGCCCGAGTCCTCGACGAACACGCCGAGCGCTACCCCCACGACGTCGATCGGACGCTCGCGCTGATCGGCCGGGCGGGCGCCCTCTACCCTTTCTTCCGCTCGTCCGCGCTGCTGCGCCATCTTGACGGACGACAGCGCCAGTTTCAGGTCCCCGTCGTCCTCCTCTACCCCGGCTCTCGCAAGGGACCGACCGCCCTCTCGTTCATGGGGGTCCTCGACCCTGAGAGCGACTACAGACCCCGGATCTACCCATGAGCACCTCGAAGACCCCGAAGTCGAGCCCGTCCCGGATCCGTGACCTCTTCGTCGCGAACGTCACCCGCGACATCCCGCCGGTCGTCTACTTTCACGAGCAGAGCCCTGAGAAGATCGCGGTCGAGGTCGACGAGTACATCATCACGGGCGGCCACCGTGAGGGCGCGAAAGCCCGCAACCGCAACCCCGAAGGGATCCACGAGAGCTACGTCAAGCTGCTCCGCGGCATCTCCGAGGAGCTCGATCGCAAGGGCGGCCCTGATCTCCCGACCTGCTGGATCTCGGGCTTCTACGGATCTGGAAAGTCGAGCTTCGCCAAACTCCTCGGCCTCGCGCTCAACGGCGATGAGCTGCCCGACGGTCGCTCCGTGGCCCGCGCGCTCCTCGATCGCGACCACACGCCGCGCCGCGCCGAGCTCGAGCAGGCGTGGACCGACCTGCGCAGCAAGATCGATCCCATCGCCGTAGTCTTCGACATCGGCGGGGTCGCCCGCGATGGTGAGCACATCCACGCGGCCGCCGTGCGGATGGTCCAACGCCGCCTCGGCTATTGCAGCACCGATCCCTTGGTCGCTGACTTCGAGCTCAAGCTGGAGCGCGACGGTCAGTGGGACCGCTTCATCGACACCGCAGGGCGCCTCCTCGACGCCCCGTGGGAGGTTGTGAGGGACAGGGACATGGCCGAGGAGGATTTCTCCATGGTCATGGCCGAGATGTACCCCGAGCGCTACATCGATCCGATGGCCTGGTACGTCAGCCGGGCCGGGACCCACGCCCGCCTAGAGTCGCCAGACGAGGCCGTAACGGCGATCAGGGACATGCTCAAGTTCCGGCGCCCGCGGCAAAAGCCGCACCTCTTCTTGGTCGTCGATGAGGTATCCCAGTACGTACTCCACCACAACGACCGGACCGATCGCCTGCGCGCATTCGCCTCGTCGCTCGGCGGGCTCCCGGGCGCCGATGACAAGTGCAACACCCTGGCGATGGAGGCTGAACTCGCGAACGCTGGCAGCTTTCTGGCGTGGCTCAGCGCAGAGGACAAGTCACCGATGAGCCGGATGGTCCATCATGACCAGCCCTATCTACTCCTGGACGGCCAGACGATCATCGCCGACTCTTGGACCGACCTGACCGACGGATCCTTGGATGCCCCGATCATGATCGATGAGCTCGGCATGGTGGCTCATGGTCGTCGCCGACCATCCTCGCGAACCTCAACACCCAGAAGTCGGAGCGCTGGTCGACGCTGACGGGGGACGGCTCACGGGTGATGTTCACCCGGCAGATCGGCGACTTCAACCCGTATCTCGGGACTGAGATGTTGCGCTTCCTCGAGGCTGAGCGGATGGCTGACGCGACGCCTGGCACGGACTTCTCGGCGCCGGTGGTCGGTGCTCGATCTCGCGCCGGGCTTGGAGTAGGCTTCGAGGTGATGTCTCCACGTGCAGTCCTGCAGCCGTGGCCTGAGGTGCCTCGCCCCCTGCGGGGTCGCTCCGCGTGGAGCGCCCTCGGTGTGGCTGGGCTGCTCGCGGTGGCTGGCTGCAATCGCCCGGCCTCGGCGGAATTCACGACATCCACGACGATGAACGAGGCCAATCCGACCTCGACTTCGTCCAGCTCAAGTACGACCAACCCGGTAGGGAGTTCAGCGACCAACGCAACCGCGACGACCGAAGACAGCACGGCCTCGGACGACTCGGCGGTGACGTCGGACTCCCCTCCCAAGGACGATGTCGGATGGGAAGCAGATGTTGGCGACGGAAAGCCTGCGGGCTGCAAGGGGAAGATCGACTTTCTCTTCGTGATCTCGCAGGCTCATGTCCTCAAGTCGATCCAGCCGAAGCTTGTCGACGCGTTTCCTGAGTTTATCGCGACAATAGAAGAGAAGTTCGAGGACTTCGACTACCACATCATGGTCGTCGATGCGGATCCACAATGGGGCTCCGCATCCTGTAGTGCCCTCTGTGAGTCGCCGGGCTGCAAATTCGGAGATCCGTGCTGCCCCAAGAATGATCCCGACAAGGAGGGCGAGCCCTGCTGCACAATCCCGAACTATCCATGCGGGCTCTTGGACCAGGTGACGTCCTGCGACCTCACGCTGGGCGCGGGCTCAGTCTTCCCAGCAGGCTCCTATGCGAGCAACACGATCTGCAAGATCGCCAACGGTCGGCGCTACATGACGAAGGGTCAGCCAGATCTCGCGGAGACGTTCGCTTGCGCGGCTCAGGTCGGGACGAACGGCGGCAACAGGATCGGGGACGCACTCGTTCATGCCATGGACTGGGACATCAACCGACCGGGGGCCTGCAATGAGGGTTTTCTTCGGGACGATGCTCTCCTGATGCTCACGGTCGTCGCCACCGCGGTCGAGGGGTCTACCAAGGTGATCTACCCGTGGGATTGGCACGCCGCCGTGGTCGAGGCGAAGAACGGCGACGCCTCATCCGTCGTGTCGATGCTCATCGGCAACGAGGAGTGCCCACTGACGGAGAACTACCCCTGTCAGCTGGTCAAGATGTTCACGCACCATGTCATCGAGGACTTTGATGCGCCAAACTACACTCAGGCGTTCGCAGCAGCGACCGACCTGATCGAAGATGCCTGCGAGACCTTCATCCCGCAGTAGCCCATAGCTAGCTCCCGAAGCAGGCCACCGCGGGGTACGTCGACGCCCCAAACCCACCGGCACACAGGCGACCGAAGGGACCGACCGTGAGCGCCGTAGACCAGTGGGTCGCGAACGGATCGACCCGTGAATAGGTCCACAGAGGCTCCTTGAGCAACGGCTTGAAGGCCCGGACCATGAAGGTGTTGTCGTCACCGATGAGCCCCCCGTGGCCGATGACCATGTAACCAGCGAAGCTCCACCTCAAGGCATGCGGCGCGAGGAATGGGTAGGAGAAGACCCCCAGCGCACTCTCCCACTCTTCATCACCTGCGAGATCGTAGAGCCACAGCCGCCCTTCGACCTCCTGATCGCACGGGTAGCCGCAGATGTAGCCGGTGGCGACGACTTCGCCGTCAGGACTGACGTCGACAGCGGTCGCGTAGCTCTGCGAGACGAGCCCCGCCTCTCCGACGGAGTAGACGGGCACCTCGTCGCCCCCCAGATCAACTGGGAGCATGAACCGCCGCGAACGCACGATCTCTTTGACGTGCTCCCCCCTTGCTTCACCGACAAGGACTAGCATCTCTGTGTCAGCGTCCGAGAGAGCGCAGTCCAAGGGAGTCTCGTCGAACCAGTGCACATCCTCATCCGCCCACGCCTGGGGCAGATAGTCGAACGTCCGAGACATAGGCCCCGCCTCGAGGCCAAGGACGCGAATGAAAGCGTCCAGATCCCCAAACCCGCTCGGCACTGCCCCGCAGATCGCGAGCACCCCATCGCGATACGCGAGCGCTGTGGCGTCCTCGCCAGCCGCACCCGAGGCCATCGTCAGCGGGTTGGTCCCCCACTGCGGGATGTCGCTGAGCCACCAGCTCCACTCGTCGGCGTTGACCTTCCAGGAGACGAGCGCGTGGATCGTTCCGTTCTCGCGGACGACCAGATCGACGCCCTTGCACTCCTGCCCGGGCATGATGTCGATGACGTCCTGCGATCCCCAGCCGCCGTCCGGGTTGCGGCGCCGGAGATAGCAGCGACGGACGTCCTGGTCGTCGAGGCGCGTACCCAGCTCGATGAGCTCGCCTGTGGACAGCAGCCCCACCGCGTCGACCCAGCCTTTGCCGAGGAGCAAGTCCCCGGTCTCCCAGTAGAGCTCCGTGCCGGGCTCGGGCAGCGCGATGGTGTAGGCGGCATCCGCAGACTCGCCGTCGATGTCGCCGCGCCAGGGCGTGACCGTGGCGATGTGCGGCCCGTTGTCGAGGCCGGTGAGGACGGGAAAAGCCCCCGTGAAGGTCCCCGGAGCGGCCTCGTCGAGTTCGATAGTCGCTCCGGTGTCGAGCGTTAATCGAACACCGTCGCTGGCCGTCGCGTGGACCTCTGCGGTGATGAGTCCGTTGTCGACGATCGGCTGCGGCGCTAGAGAGACGCCGACGAGCTCGGGCGGACCAGCATCGCTCCCTTCAGTGTCGTCCGTGTCGCCGCCGTCAGTCCCGTCTGTGTCGCTGACCCCGTCCGTATCGAGGGTCGCTGATGATCCGCCGCTGCCCGTGTCGCTCGTGACCGCGGTGATCGTCACGCTCGCAGACTCTCCACTGGACTCCACACCGCTCACGCCCGTGAGCCCGGTCGTGTCTCCTTCGAAGTCTTCCGAGGGCGGACTCGTCAGGGCCTGGTAGGCGCTCTCCGCTTGGCAGGCAGATAGCATCAACGCTGTGGTGGTCACAGCGGTGATGATCGCGAGACTGGAAAGGGGTCCGTTGGAATGCGTACGTGCCATCAGAATCGGCCCCTGAGCATGAGCGATGCGTTCCCCCTGCCGACGCCAAAGCCGACGCGAGGAGTGGGAGAGGAAGCGAATGCGCCGCGACCGCGGCGATCAAGGCGACGGCCAGCCAAGAGCAGCGCAGCGCCGGATACCAGCGCGACACCACCGGCGATCCCAGTCGCGGTCGCGAGCTGGGTGGCGGAGCGGCCCTCCGAGCGGAGACCCTCGATCCGCCACCAGTCGGCCGCGCTCAGCGATCCCTGCTCGGCCTTGGACAGGTACTCGCGAAGGTCTGCGGCCGCACGGGCGTCGACGACGAGACCGTAGGTCATCGCGCCCAGGAGCGCTGCACCAGCGGTGACGGTGAACACACCGGCGACGCGAAAGCGGCGGACCTGTTCTGAGGAAGCCGAGGGGTCGCGGACGTCGTCGAATTCGCCGGTCGCCGATGCAGCTCCCGCCCCACGCCCCGGAGGCTCGGCGCTCGGAGTCCGGACAGGCAAGAGCGCGGGGCCCACAGGAGGGTCCGCCTCGAGCGGAGAGGGATCGGCCGGAGACTGAGGCTGAGGCTCGAGCTCGCACGTGCCGGCGAGCTCTCCGTCGCTCAGCAGCCCCTCGATCTCCGCGAGCCTCCGCTCCGCATCTTCGCGGATCGGCAGGTCCACCTCAGCGTCTGCTGCCAGTCCCGAGACCAGTCCTCGCGCCACACAGAGCGACGCGACATCCCCCTCGGCCTCGTACGCGGAGACCGAGGCCTGATAGCCGCGAAACGCCGCGACCGCGCGGGTCTGTGGGTCCTCGCTCGAGGCGGCGATGGCCGCCCACGCTCGACTGGCAGCCACAAACTCGCCGAGGCGCGAGAGCTCCCGCGCCTCGGCCTCAGCGGCCGCGTCATCGACCGTGCGCTCATCCACGCCGCTCGCCGAGGCGATCACCGGCGCAAAGGCCAGGACCCCCGCAGAGAGCACGCTGAGGACGAAGGCGAGAGCGCGCGACGATCGAGCCGTCCGCGGAGAGCCCATCGGAGAGGTCGAGGAGGTGCTAGGCGGTCGCATTCGCGCACCCGAACATAGCCTGACTCGCTCCATCACGTCGCCTTCCTAGTTGCGGGGGCCTCCGCCCCCGAGCTTGAGTCGGTGCGTGCTCGGGCGCTCCGCCGATGGGAAGTCGATCGACGTCAGCACATCACGCAAACACAGCTGCACAAGCGGTGACGCAGGATCAGCGGCGACCTGCGTGGCCGATCCGCCTGCGGAGACCGCGACGGTGACGTCGACCGCCGCCGCTCCGCGGGCACACTCGCGGAGCTCCGCGCGGTGTCTCTGGAGCCGCTTCTTGAAGGCGGCGCTCGAGAGGGACGGCCCTCTGCTCCCCGCAGGATGACCGTCAGAGGGGTTCGCAGGAGCGTGCGTTGTGGGTTGCTGGCCGCTGCTCGCCGCTGCCTTGCCGCCAGCTGGAGCCGCATCCGAGCCCGCCCGTGACTGGCCGGTGCTCGCCGCAGCCTCCCTACCAAGGGAGAGCGCAGCCGGGCCCGCTGGTTCCCGGCCCATCCCCTCCGTCGATTCAACCGTGCCTGTTGGTTGACACTCCTCTGCGCCAGCGCTCTCGCCAGTGATGGTGCTCGTCTCGTCGAGGTCACGCTCCACGGCGACCTCAGCACCATGCTCACCTGTCCTGCGATGGGGGACTGCTGAGCTGGTCATCGGGCGAGTGCGAGGTACCTCAGGGGACAGCTCCCCGGCCCTCGCCGCCCGCGTCGCCGCGGCGATCGCACTGCTCCGGTCGCGACTCGCCTCCGTCACGAGGAGAGTCAGGAGCACCCCCACCGCGACCAAAGAGACGCAGGCCATGATGGGGGCGATCCAGCTCGACGGTTTCGCGGGTCCGCTCCCCCTCTCGTTCACGCGCTCGCAACTCGTCGATGCCGAGACGCGACGCCTGTCCCCCTCGCCACCATCGAGTGGGCGATTGGCCGCGCCCTTCCGCGACCAAGGCTCCCGCCGACCAACCGAAGAGCGGTCTGCTCGCACCTCCAACGGGCGCTCACTGGAACCTCGAAGCAGCTCCTCCTCCGCCAAGATCGCGATCCGATCAGCGGCGGCATCCTCCAGGTACCCCCCGAGCCTCTTCGCGTCGAGCCGATACCTCGGATCGACCTGGAGCGCCCCAAGGATCGCCTCCGCGAGCATCCCCTCGCACTCCGGCACCCGCTCCACAGGCGACACCCAGCCTCCATCGGCATCCTCGGCCGGCCGCTTCCCGGTGAGCAGCAGATGCAGCAGCAGGCCCAGCGAGTACACGTCGCTCTGCGCCGTCCACCCCTCCCCTGCCCTGGCCTCGGGAGCGGTCCAGTCGACGCGCTCCAGCCCACCCGAGCCGAGCCGCGTCCGCGCCTCTGGAGGGGTCGGGTAGCGTTCGTCGGTCCCGGCGTAGAACGTGTCGAGAAGCTCGACCTGACCCAGATCGATGATCGAAGCCCGCAGCGCCCTTCCCTGCTCGCCGCGCTCGATCAGCACGTTCGTCCGGTTGAGATCGCGGTGGACGATGCCGGCGCTATGCATGGCCTCAAGCGCCCCCGCGAGTTGCCGACTGACAGCGATCACCTCGTCGACCGCCAGCGGCTCAGGCCCGAGATCCGCAGCGCGTTGACCCGGACAGAGCTCCATCGCGATGAAGGGCCGGCGTCGCTCTGCACCGGTCCGACATTCGACGAGCCTTGGGATCGCGGGATGCCGGAGCACCCCCAGCGCCCGCGCTTCGCGGTCAAAGCGGACCCGCTCCTCCGCATCGTCGCAGACCTCGCCCCGCAGGATCTTCAGCGCCACGTAGCGACGCGCGTCACGGTGATACGCCCGGTAGACCTCCGCCTTCGCGCCGATCCCCAGCAGCTCGATCAGCTCGTAGCAACCGTCGAAGAGCGTCTCTTTGACCTCGTCGGTGTGCACTGTTTGGATCCCCGCGAGCTCCCGCGACAGCTCCTCCGCCGATCCGATGCGCTCCTCCGGGAGCACCGCGAGCGCCCGCGCGACGATCGACTCCAGCTCCTCCGGTAGATCCAGATCAGGCCGCGCCGCTCGCATCGATCGCGGCTCCAGCGGGTTGGGCATGACCCCCGTACACAGGCGAAAGATCGTCGCCCCCAGGCCGTACACGTCAAAGCGCGGGTCCGGTACCGACAGCCCCGCCTCGGGGGGCACGTAGCCAGGCGTGCCGAGCACCTTGCCGACCTTCGTCGGTCGCCGCGGCGGCAGGAGCTCCCCGCCCTGCTGCACGCTCGCCAGATCATCCGCCCGAGCGACGCCGAGATCGAGCAGCTTGACGAAAACCCGCCCGGTCGCGCCGCGCAGCTCGGCGATGTTGGCGGGCTTCACATCCCGGTGCACGACGCCAGCGCGATGAAGAGCCCCGAGCGCCTCCGCGATCTGGATCGAGAGCTCGACGACCTCCCGCCACGGCAAGGGCTCCCCCTCCCGCAGCCGGCTGTCGAGGCTCCGCCCCAGGTACTCCATCGCCATGTACGGGTGCCCCTCGCCCGTCTCGCCGACCGCGAAGACCTGCACCAGGTGCGGATGACGAAGGTTCGCGAGCAGCGTCGCCTCGTCGAGGAAGCGCCGCCGCATGTCCCGGTTGTCCGAGCGCAGCACCTTGACCGCCGCCCGACTCCGCAGTGCGATGTCTTCGCAGAGGTAGACGCTCCCCATCCCACCGCGGCCGATCGGCGCCAGGATCCGAAAGCGCTCGTCGAGCACAGCGTGTCGGCCCTCCTGCAAACGCTCTCCGGAGCCCTCCTCGGGCGCCGCGAAGAGGGTCCAGGCCTGGGCGGGAGTGAACGCGACGGGCGAAGACACGAGATGGTTATGAAGATCTATCGAAGGCTCGAAGGCAAGCCCTTTCCACGACGCGAGGGTGACCGAAGAGCCGCCCCGACTTTGCCTTTAAGGAATGGGCCCGTTCAAGCTTCGCAGCCTCGGCGACGCGCTCTGTCCTCGCCCGGAGTCACGAGCAGATCGCCCGTCAGACCTGCCGCGCTCCGCTCTCGCCTGACCGATCGGGTCCTTGACGGCTCCGACACCTGGGACTTTCTTCCCTTCAGCTCCGACGGAATTCGAGAATCATCGCGAACGTAGAGTCGCTCAAGAGAAGGTTCCTTGAGTTGCCTCATGATAGACACCTCCTTTGTCTCCTCGCCATCAGTAGCGAGCCGGATCTTTCGCAGACATCACCCTCAGAGCGTACGCCACCATCTACGAACGAGGCACTTACCCCTACGTTGCACGAGTCAACGGTACAGTTCGAGACGACGAGGCTGTGATCACTGCAAGCCCGGGGCTCTTGGGAGAACTGAGCTGTCACGACCCCGCGCCGCCGTGGGCGAATACGCGCGCGACAGTTGGTCCCCGCACGTTGACGCGCGGACCAGCCTCGTCGAGCATCGCTCCCCATGAGCGTTGCACGCGTCGTCCCGCAGAGTACCGATGTCGATAGCGGGCGCGTTGCTGCGTTCGAGCGGCGGTTCGAGCTGGCCGTGCTCGAGGACCTCGCCCTCCGATCGGGCTACGGCAGAGCGTGGCGCTCGCTCGTCCGAGCCGCCGCATCACACGACCGCGAGCTCAGCATGGATCGGGTCCGAAAGTTGGGCTGGCAAGAAGTGACTCGGCAGTTCCAACGCTTGCTCCTGGACCGGGCGCTCGCCGAGTGCGAAGGCAACGTCACGAAGGCGGCGCAGTGCCTCGGCATCGCGCGGTCGCACATCTACAACGTCATCGCCGACAAGTAGGACCCGGCCGCTCCACGACCAAGAAGATACCCCGACGCCGGAACTCGGGCGCCGTGCTGGAGTTAGACGCCGCGATCGGACCGATATAGAAGCTCGCAGGCGATCCAGTGTATTCTCATTGGGGAACGGACCCACGCCCACCGTCCCCGTGCCAAACGCCTCGTCAACCCGCCGCGCACGGCTCAGAGAGCCCTCGCCATGTCTGAACCGTGGACCTCCACTCCCCATCGTCCGCCCTTAGTCCGCCTCGTCAACGCCGTGGGCCGCGGCCTCGCGCGCCTGGGCTGGCAGAGCGACCTCACCGTCGAGTCGATCTCGCGAGCTGCGACCCGGCGGGCCGGGCTGAGCGACTTCGGCGACGATCGCTACGCCGAGGGCCTGCGGGTCCTGCTCGCGGCGATGGACCAGGAGGCCCGCCTGAACCCGCTCGGGCGCCTCGCGGTGCGGACGATGATCGCCGATCTCCTCGTCGGTCGCCTGGAGATGGGGCGCGACTACGCGGTCGACCCGGAGATCGCCCGGATACCGATCGAGCGGCCGATCGTGATCGCCGGGCTATACCGCACCGGCACCACGCTCCTGCACCGACTGCTCGCCACGCACCCCTCGCTGCGGGCTTTGAGAACGTGGGAGCTTCGGTATCCTTCTCCACCCCCCGATCCGACGCGCGCGGGGCCCGATCCGCGGGTGGCCCAGGCCGCTCGAGCCCACCACCGGTGGCACAGCCTCATCCCCGGCTTCGCCGCGATCCACCTTGGCGGGCCCGAGGACGCCGAGGAGTGCAACGAGCTCCTACAGCGTGACTTTCGCAGCCTCGTCTTCGAGCTGGTCGCACACGTGCCGAGCTACGGCCGCTGGCTCCGCGGCCAGGACATGGTGCCCACATATCGATATTACCGGCGCCAGCTCCAGCACTACCAACGGCATTCGCCCGCCCGCAGGCTGGTGCTCAAGGCGCCGGCGCACCTATTCGCCCTCGGCGCTGTCCTCGAGGTCTTCCCCGACGCGATCATCATCCAGACCCATCGCGCCATCGACCAGGCCCTGCCCTCGCTGTGCAGCCTTAGCGCGACCACGCAGGCGCTGATGAGCGACCAGGTCGATCTTGCCGAGATCGGCCGCTACTGGCTGGATCGCGCCGCCGAGGGGCTCGACCACGCGATCGCAGCCCGCGAGGCCGCGCCCAAGGCGACCGTGATCGACGTAGCGTACGGCGAATTGGTCGCGGACCCGCCCGCGGTCGTCGCCCGGATCTGCGCGAGCGCAGGTCTGCCCCGCCTTGATTGTTCGATGGAGGCGGCCCGATCCAGCAAGCCGAACCGGGCTCATCGTTACTCGTTGGCGCAGTTCTCGCTGCGCGTGCCGGAGATCGAGCGCCGGTTCGCCGGGTACCTCGATCGCTTTGAAGCCGCTCGACCCGCTTCGCAGTAGCGCGCGGATGCGCTGTGGCGGCGCTCATCGGCGGAGCGGACCCGTGCGCCCGGTCGCCGCGCCGCCCGAGATGCCTTCAAGGGGCCTCCTCCGACTCTTCGGGTATGCCCTCTGCCTCCACCCCATGATCGCCGCCGAGCTAGCCGATCTAGGCGCTCTCCCCAGCTCCGTCTCGGTCGATGACCACTTCCCGCTCCGTCGACGCGTGCGCACATTCGAGCTCCAGGAGGTCGAGCCCGGCAACCTCGACTTCGCGACGATGGCCGCTGAATTCCGGGATGAGCCGCCCGCCGATGATGTCCTCGCCCCGATCGGCCGGCCCCTCGACGCGGCGTCGGACGAACGCCTCGACGAGGCTCGTGCCTCACTCGCACGCGGCGAGCTCCTCGACGCGCTCCTTGCCCTCTTCGCCCACAACTGGGCGTACGTAGCCAATACCAGCGAACTCGTCGGAGAGATCTTCAGCAGAGCTGGATGGCTCAGCCCGATCAAGAAGATCCCCAAGCTCCTCTCATCGGCGTCTTCGGAACAGGCTGCGGCCCAGCAGCTCGCCGGCCTTGAGAAGCTGCGCTCAAAGACAGACCGCTACGCCCACGTCCTCGATGTCTTGATGGGTGAGAAGCACGCCGAGATCGGTCAGGTCGAGGAGGCCTGCCGCGCCTTCTCATCGGCGCTGACTCGAGATCCGGGCCTCGCCGCGACCTGGGTCAGCCTCGGCCGGACCTACCTCGCTCAGCGTCGCTTCGAGGACGGCTGGGACTGCTTCGACCACGCCGACAGGCTCTGGCCGCAGCACCAAGTGGTCGGCGGCGTCCATCAGCTCGACGCCGAGCTCCGGGCTCGTCACGGCTACCTCTTCTGAGCGCCGAGATCCAGTGTGGACGCGCGCGGGCGCTTCTCGACGATATCGACAAGACCCTCAGCTCTCCCATCTCGTGGTCCCAAACAAGCTAGCTCCGGTGTCGGTGCCACCTCGACCGACCTAGCTGCGACTCGAGACACTCGCGATCGCGAACTCAGCGTCCGGCCAGCGACTCATACACGAGGCTAGCCCTTCGGAGTTCGCGACCAGGGCTACGCTCGACCAGAAGACCGAGGGTTCTGTGGATGGACCTCCCCCCGGGCGTCCCTCAATCGGCGCCCTGGACAGGGCCGCAGGCTCTCCATCCCATGGCACGAGCGCGGCCCCGAATTCTTCGGCCTCGCCGAACCCCGCCCGTCGACCAGCCGCCCCAGTGATGCGCTCAGTCCTCGCCCTGAGTTGGGATCAACCTTCCCGCTCCGCTCCGCCTGACTCTCGCCGCTCCTGCCCCTTCGCGGCAGTCTGAAGTATCACCTTCCACTCTTCCACATGGCGCATGAGCTTCGCCATCGGAGGAGCCGGGTACATCAGCGCAGAGGCCAGGAACTCGATCGAGTGCTCGCTCGCGTCGGGGAAGACCCTCAATAGGTCGCCGAGGATCACCGGCTTCCCAGGCTCAAAGTGCTGCGGCCACATTTCGGGCAGGAGATCCAGCACCCTGGTCTCGATCTGCTTCGCGCCCCCGTTGTGTCGCTGCTGGAGGAGCAGCTCGCGCACGCTCTCGATGAGCTTGACCTGCCCTTTGAGCTCCTCGCTCGCCTGCTCGACCGCGTCGAGACGACGACGGACCTCAGCCATATCGGCCACAGCCCGATCACCGGTCTCCTTCGCCTCGATGATCTTGGCTATCGCCAAAGGGGTGATCCGCCAACGCCCCCCCTCCAAGACAGCCCCTGGGAGAAACTTCTTCTCGGCGAGTTCGACAAGGCCGGAAAGAGGCATGCCCAGTATGACCGCGGCCTCGCGCAGCCCCACGGTCGTGTAGTCATCGGCAGGCGAGCCGTCGGCTCGCGGGTCGTCGACCGACGGCGACGCGCCCTCCGGAGGATCCCCGGACTCCTCCTCATCGCCCCGCGGAGCCGGCGGAGCAACGCGCCCAGCTCTTCGCTTCGACCTCGTCGGCGACGCTCGCCGGCTCACCTTCTTCTTCCTCGCCGGTCCTCTTCCACTCGCCGACACCTCCTGAGAGTCCACGAGCCCAAGCGCGACGGCGATCATCAAGAGATTCTTGACCTTCAGACGCTCGCTGTTCCTCGCAGACGTGAGCGTCGAGAACTTCGACGCGCTAACTCCACAGAGCCGCGCGAGCTCGTACTTCCTCAACCCCTGGCGCCGACGCTCGGCGTCGAGGAGGAGCAGCAGATCGGCGGGCGTCGCCGTGGTCTCGCAACCGTCGAGCACTTCGCGGACGGTCATCTCCCGAGATGCAGCGCTCGCTGCGACGTGGCGTAGGAGCTCGGACAGCTGTGTGGACATCCGCAAATAGCAACATACTCGCCGCAGGTTTGCACTGGTAGAGAATGAGCGCCCATGGTCAGCTCCGCGCATTCGGCCACTCGCGGGCAGCCCTATCGCGTCCAGCATCGGGACGAACACTGGGGTCTTGACCCCTCGTTCAGTGCTCCATGCCCCCTACCGGGTCCGGGAAGCCCTCTTCCTCCGCCGTTCCCCGCGGCTGCCCCCATACATGAGCGACGACCGCACTGCTCCTCAAGGACGACCTTATTCGCAGCCCTCGCGGCATCTGTGCGCGGACTTGTCCGACCGGCCACGGCAGAGTGAGCTGCCGCTCTCGTCCAGGAGCAGCCTCAGCACCGCCCGCCACGGGAGCCCGCGCGACGCGGCCACCCGTTCTCCGCGCCTCAATGAGACGAGCGACCAGCGCTCGCGTACCGGCGAGCCTCGACTGAAGCGCTCCGGCCTTGCCCGCTAGTCCTCTCACCTCCGAGACCGTCGCGACGACCCCCATGATGGCGGCTGCGTACCTCGCCTCCAGCTCCGACTGGCCGAGTCCCTCGTCTGCGTCGCGGTGACGACCATGCGCCCGAACGTACGGCTCGGTGTACGCCTCGGACACGGCACGCTCCGGTTCGCCAACCCCATCGTCCGTGTTGCCGTGGAGCACCTGCCCCTGACAGCCTGGCTCCGCTGACATCTCGGGCGTCCTCGCCTCCGACGCCCCAACCGCCTCGTCCGGGTCGCCGTGGCTGCCCTGGCGTTGAGCAGCGGGCCCTGGGTCCTCGGACATCTCGGACATCTCGGGCATCGCACGCTCACCCGGGCGACTCGCGGCGCCCGACGCATCTGCGGGCGGCACCTCGGAGCGAGGCAGCTCCGTGTCTGCCAGGTGCTCCTCGACTCGCTCGGCCTTCGGCTCCAGTGGCTGCGACACCTGACTGTCCCACGATGCGCTGCGCTCCTGCGGCGCCGCCCTGAGCGTCCCTTCCAGCGCGTCCACTCGCCGGCGAAGCTCATCCCGCTCCGCCCGCCCACGGTCGCGCTCACGGCGAAGCTCGTCCAGCTCTGCCCGCCCAAGCTCGCGCTCACGGAGCAGCTCGTCTCGCTCCGCCGTGAGCGTCGCCAGCTCCTGGTAGGCCTCGCCGAGCGCCACGAAGTTGTGACCCACTTGGTACGCGTCGCCCGGGGTCGTCGGCTCGCCATCGGGAGGAGACTCACCGCGACGTCTCGCGTCAGCGCCCCCCTCCCCCACCGATCCGTCGAAGGCCGAGCGCGCCCGCGGCTGCGACTCCGCTACCTCCGGGCCCGAGTTCGCGGCTCCGCCAAAGATGAACCGCCCGCCGGTCTCCTTACACAGCTGGAGATGGAGCTTCGATCGCGGGTCACTGAGACCGACGACCCGGATCTTCCAGATCCGTTCACTCATCCGCATGACCAGGCAGCACCCAGTTCTCTCCAAGAGCTTGATCGCCTGCCCGAGCTGGGCGGCTGTCAGGTCCAACGATGGGTCCGCCTGCGTGAGCTGGCGATGGAGCTCGCTGATCCGCCCGCAGAGATCAAGCGAGCCGTGCAGGCCGAGCCGATAGATCGCGCGGAGCACAGGTCGGACGAACGATACGCCGCGCACCCGGACCCCTCCGCCTACACTCCCGCGAGCGGCATCGATCGTCCTGTCCGCGAGCGCATCTAAGCAGATCTCCACGACCTCGGGGACCGCTGGGCCGTCGCCGGTCTCGAACTCCTCCCCGACGGCGATCCGTAGGTGGTGTACCTGTGTGGAAGCCGAGACAACAGGCCGCTTGCGCGGTCCCCTGCGCCGGCTGGACTTGGCCGGCCGACGAAGGGCGGCGAGTTGGTCGACGTCGAGATCGCGCAAGCCGAGCGTCGAGCCGATGAAGAGCACACTCGGCCGCGACATCGGATCATCGAGGAGGAGCACACCCACCTGTTCGCCGATCGCGACGAGCATCACCACCCGCTCTCCAGACCGAGCGATCCCCAAGAGGTAGCGCCCGTAGGTCGGCTGGAAGGTTCGTGGTGCACCGTCGAGCAGCACCCGCGGCGGAGACCAGCGGGACTCGTCCGCGAGGTCCTGCTCGGAGAGCATCCCGGCGAGCTCGCACACGTGGCGATAACCCCCCACCGCGAGAGGCATGACGGCCCTGTCCGCGCGCCTGACGTAGGCGATGGCCCATGGCGCCGATGTCTCGTCGCCGCACGAGTAGAGCACCCCCTTTCCCCTGTCATCGATGGTCTGGAGCAGGTTCAGGCGACCTGTCCTGTGCTGTTCGTACTCGCCTAGCACCCGGTCGATGACCTGCTCGAGACGGCGATCCGCCTCGTCTTCTACGGACGAGTACGCACTCCTCGATCCCGACCACCCACTCGACTCCCGCGACTCCCGCGACGACCACGACTCGGCGACCCCAACAGTCATCCGCATCCACCTCCATCGGCGGCGGTGAAGCTACCACATGGCCCTCGGGCCCGATCGACGCTCTCTCCGCTCTGCTCGCGCTCCGCTCTACGCGCAGGGGTCGATCCACGCGCGTATCAGCAGCTCGCGTACTGTCATGATTACTCCCTGCGCGACTTGGAAAAACGGCCCTTAGCTCGGCCGAAACAATCGCATAGGAGGCGGCCCGCGGGATCCCGGCCGATGGGATCGCGGAGCTATCGCGGAGCTATCGCGGAGAGATGTCGGACGGATCGCGAACACATCGCGCGGTGATGCGGGAACGTCCGTGGACAGATCGCGGAGCGATGATCTATAGAAGGTCCGACTGGCCCAGAAGCAGCCCCAGGACACCTCAGCGCCGCGTTGAGGCGCGATATTTTTTTGCCGAAAATTCCTTGCGCCGGCCTCTCCTGCCCTCACCGTGGTTCTCGCTGGAGGTGGACGAGTGCTGCGGTTGGTGGCCATTGACGAAGCGACGGGATGGACGGCGGAGTGCCTCGTCGACGAGCACATGCTCCCGGCGGAGGTGCGAGCCTGCTTGGCGCAGGCGCCCAACGCCGAACTGTGGATCGACGGAGAGCCGGTCCCCCCATGGTTTCGAGAGCAGCTCCTGAACGCCCCAGTTCTACCCGTAGGAGGCTATTCAGGCGCTCAGTCGCCTGGGCACCTGCACCCTGCTGCCGCGGTCCCCGAGCTCCCGCCGACCGAGCTGTGGCCGACGGTCGCGCAGACGATGAACCGCGTCTTCGAGGACGCGCGGCGCTCCCACGTCAGCAGCCTGAACGACATCGGCGAGCTGACGCGGACCTTCGGTGAGCAGTGGCTCGAACGAGAGCGGCGCTTCGCGGACGAGTCGGCGCGGCAGAGGGCGCTCGTCCATCAGAGCCTCGCGGACATCGACCTCATCGACCGGAGCGCCAAGGTCGTCGAGATGAACGCGCGCCTCTCCGGGGGTCCGGAGCGGGCGCGGCAGCGGCAGCTCGGCCTCGGCGACCTTCTGTCGGGATTCCTCAGACTAACCGGCGAATGAACCAAGGAGCGAGAAGCAGTGAGTCAAAGAATACAGACAGCAGGACAGGTGATGGCCTCCGCAGAGGGCGGAGGATCGGTGCGCAGCGCGGTCCAAAGCGCGGTCGTCGGCTACTACCAGGGCCACGACCTGTCGACGGCGCAGGCCATCCGCAGAGCGCCGACCGATACGGAGGCGGCCGAGATGATGACGGCGATCCGCCAGGGCCGCCTCCTCGAGGTGCTCCTCGTCGGCGGCAGCGCGGCGCTCGGGGCCGTAGCGGGCGCGCTGGCTCAGCGGGCCGTCGGCAACTTCGCGATCAAGGGTGTGCCCGTAGCGGCGCCAGTCGGGGCCGCGCCCGCGGTCGCAGGGATGCTCCTCCCGCTCAGCCTCTCGGGACGATCGATGCTGACGGCGGGCGGGCTCTCGTTCACCGCGGGCGCGGCCGTCTACCGGATGGTCGCGCCGTCGGAGGAGGCCCCGTGAGCGGAGAGGTTCTCGCCGAGGTCCAACGCGTGCTCCGCGGGAACTCCGAGCGTGCGCTCGTGCACGCGGTGGACGACGACGGCCTCGAGTACCGGATCGAGCTCCCCGAGCGGGCCGTGCGGGAGGTCGAGGACGGCCGTGGATACACGCTGCGGCTCTCGTGGTCGCTGGAGGCGAACACCAGCGTCGCCGAGGCTGAGCCCTCGAGTCCCGGGGAGCTCAGCGAGGTCTCGCCGCACACGGAGCAAGCCGCGGCTCAGCCAGAGAGACGCACGCCAGCCGAGGTCGACGCGGCCTTCATGGCGCTCATGAGGGGGCTCCAAGGGCGCCAAGCCGAGACGCCGACGGGTTCGGCGACCTCGTCATCCTTGTCCCCCTCGAGCCCGGGCGCTAGCGCCAGCGCCAGCGAGCCAGCGGGAGCCATCCCGGACTCGGCGATGCAGCTCGCCTCGCGACTCGGGCTCACACCGCACGAGTCGGCGACGGCCCCTCAAAAGATCGAATAGAAACCCCAACGAGAACTACGCGCATAGGCGCAACTTTGAGAAAGAGCAGGAAAGATGGACTCTGGAAACATCGTAAAGGTAGATGGAATGCCCACACAGGGCTTGTACGACCAGGAGCAGATCCTCGCGCTGCTCCAACGCCTCGCGCGTTCGCCTGGAGTCATCGAGAGGATGATCCGCTGCGTCGAGATGATGCCTGACATCGAGCGGAGCGTGAGCAGCTTCGAGGACCGCTGCCGGACGACGGCGAACCGCTGTGACGCGCTCGAGGCGCTCTGCCGCAACTACCTCTGCCCCGGCAACGTCAACTTCTCGCAGCGGACGATGGATGAATTCTCGGGGCGCAGCCAGGTGAAGCTGAACGAGCCCGTGGCCGACCTGGGCGGCGACTACGTCAATAACTTCCCCGTGCCGCCCGGCAAGAGGATCCGCCTCACCCACCAGGCACGGCCGGGCTTCACTCCGAGCCACCTTCGGATCGATCTTAATATCGCTGGTGGCGGTAATAATTACAGCGACTTCACAGTACAATTTTTCCTGGTCCCGGGCGGGGTCAACTCGAGGCAGGGGCTAGAGATCGGCAACGAGAGCGACGGCAACATCTTCCTCAACAAGGACGGCACGCAGCTCCGCGTCGGCTTCCCGGAATACCGAGGCAACCCCCTCGACATCGGCAGCATGGAGCGACTCGCGGTCGAGATCACCAACAACGCGCCCGGCCAGAACCTCGACACGGCGCACGTCAACGTCTTCTACGACAACAGCCGCTTCTACGAGCTCTGCAAGGCGCGCTGCGGCTGTGAAGTGCCGGGTTCGGCGGTCTAGGACTCGCCTACGCGCGATCGAACACAGGAGAGGAACGATCCCATGGCCCTTGAAGCAATCACCCTGGAGCTCAACGCCGATTCGGAATGGGACGGCGTGTCGACGACGGCGCTGAGCCGCGACGACGCGATCGTCACCGGTCAGCGCTACTACCAGTTCAACATCAACGGCGCCCATGGGGTCGTGACCGGGGACCTCGGCGGGCTCTTCTCGCCGGTCAGCGCCAAGCTGATCGGCGTCGCGAGCTCGTCCTGGAACCCGAAGTCGAAGGCGCGGGTCCTCACCCCGGACGGCACGTCGCGGCAGGAGGTCACGCTCAAGCCGACGGTCCAGTACCTGGTGATGTACCCGAACGACAGGCTCGGGCTTCTGACGCAGGAGAGCCCTGGCCCGATCTACGTCATGGCGAACGAGATGAACGAGGCGGACGCGATCGCCTGGGGCCTGCGCCACGAGCCCTTCGCGATGCCGAACCGCCTCCGCATCATCCGCCGGACCGCGGCGAGCTTCGTCCTCAACACGCAGACGCTGTGGCAGCCGAGCTTCGCCTACGACGAGAGCAGTGGAACACTCTCGGCCGACGATGACAGCAATGGCATGATCCCGGCCGGTTCGCTCTGCCTCTATCCGCGCTTTCAGTCCTGCTACGTGTCCGTGCGCTTCGCCGGGGCCGCGGAGAACAGCAAGGTGCACGCGATCGAGAACATCACGCGGCGCACCCACATGGTCGAGGCGGCGCTCGAGGACGCGAAGTGGTCCAAGGTGTTCCGCATCGGCCACGACGACGGCATCGCCCTCGAGGCGACCGCCGCCGCCGGGGTGACGACGATGGTCTGCGACATCGAGGTGAGCCCCGTTCATCCGGGCGACGAGCTCCGCGGGCGCTTCGAGCGGGGGCTCTAGGACCATGCTCCTCGACCGTCACCGAATCTCCCGCCTGATCGCCCTCGCGGCGATGGAGGGCTCTTCCAAGGGGGCCGAGCGGCAGCTCCACGAGGACGAGGTCAAACTCTTCCTCAAGGCCGCCTACGACGACGCGACCGATACCGCGCGAGCAGCCTTCATGGAGCGGGTCGAGGCATCGCCGGCGAGCGAGTGGCCCTGGTCGGCGGTGCGGGCGATGACGAGCCGCAGTGGCGGTGGCGGTGGCGGTGGCGGTGGCGTCGGGTTTGGCGGGCTTGTCCTCGCCCTGCCGAAGCTCACCTTTCGGGCGACACCGGCGGCGCTGCTCCTGCTCCGCGGGCAGGCTGAATCCGCAGATGCGGATCCCGGCGACCGCCTGCCGGAGCGAGGCTCGGCCGCTGGTTCTCCGTGGGAGCCGCTGCACCTCGCGCTCGACAGCTGGAACACGCAGGAAATCCTCCAGTGGATCGGACCGCAGGGGTGGATCCAGCCGGGGAGCCCACCGCTCCCCGCCGACATCGACATCGATCCGGTCGATGACGCCTCGATGAGCCGCCCCCCCGCGGACTCCGACGGCAAAGCGCCGGCCGATCCCAAGGGACAGGTTCCCGGTCGCGCGCCGACCAACGCTGACCAGGGCGACCTCCCTGCCCCCTCCGCCGAGACGGCGAGCGTGGGGTTTAACTGGCGCCACCCGGTGGTGGTCGCGGCTGGGACTGCGCTGGTCGTCGGTGTCGGCGCAGTCGTCCTGGTCCGCGCGAGCCAAGATCGGAACCGAAGAATGATCTCCGAACGGCTCGCGGCCCGCGAAGGAGAGACCTCCTGATGCTCTCCCGCAACGCATGGATCACCCTGGGGACGACCCTCGGCGTCGTCGGTGTCACCGGTGGGATGCTCTACCTGAGCCGCTCGGCGAGCGCCGCGAGCCCGCGAGGTGATGCGGAGAAGAACGGACCCGACGCGGCCAACAACGGCGGAGAGGATGCGATCGCGCCCGACAAGCTCCCGGCGCTCCCGACCGCCAGCGACGTGGAGGGCGACCTCTCTCGCAACTGGGGCTCGACGCCGCCAGATCTCCGGCCGCTCTTCCTGCTGATGGAAGAGGCCTCGAAGATCGTCGGCTCCGGTCGGCTCTTCGCGCTGATCTCCTACCGCGAGGCTCGCTTCATCACGACCGCCCACAACGGCGACGAGCCGAGCGAGTCGGCCGAGCGCGACGGTTCCCGGCGAGCCTATGAGAACAACAAGGATCGCAACCCGCCGCTGCGCTACGGCGAAGAGTCGGCCGACTTCGGCAGCGGCGGCCTCTTTGGGCTGCTCGCGCCCTACTTCCTCTGGGCGGGCGTTCCTGAGATCGGCAAGCGGGCGCCCTTTCTCAACGCGCGGCCCGAGCTGATGTTTGAGCCTCGGATCGCGGGCTTCGCCGCGGCGCTATACATGCACCGCCTGCTGAAGTACCGGCGGATCGATGACCACGCGGACATCAAGGTCGGCTGGGCGAACCCGTCGCTGCTGAGCAAGGGCCGCGGCGGGGACAAGTATCAAGAGATTCGCACCCGCTTCTACGAGGATGCTGAGAAGCTCGGCCTCGACCTCGAGGACGTGGCGACGATCCCAGGACCGCGCCTCGACAGCTCGGCGTGGCCCGGCTTCGACGCTGTCTTCAAGGGCATCGTAGGCGTCTCGCCCAAGGAGGTCGCATGAGGCCCGACCTGAATTGCTACGGCGAGGGGATCAAGGCGCTCGCCGATCTCGTCGGCGACTTCGACCTCCGCTCGCCGATGGATCTGCACGCGTGGTACCGGAGCGAGTGGCAGGCGATCGCCGCGACGATCGGGTTCTCCCAGGAGCTCGAGGCCGCTCTCGCGCCGTTGCGAGCCGTCCCGGATCGTGTCCGCGCGGCCCAGGAGGCCGGGCTCGCTGCCTTCGCGAGCTGGCTCCTGGCTCAGCGTGGTGGCGTCTCGGAGGCGCACGCCCGGACGCAGGCGGTGGTGCTCGGCCAGCTGATCGGGCTGGGGCGTGAGCGCGGCGAGCTGTGGCGGGCGACCGCCGACCCGACGACTCTCGCCAGCGGAGCGTGCTACCGGGCAGCGGAGTCCGTCGATGGAGTCGCCTCCGGCGAGCGTGATCTACGCGGCGAGCAGCAACTACGAGCGTTCTATCCCGACACCGCGGCCGGCTACTTCGGCGACGGCTGGAGCGGGCCGCCGCCCCGAGCGGAGAGCGCGTGCGGCTGGCAGACGCCCCTGACGCTACACCTCGGGACCTTTCCCTGGGTCTACAGCACGCGGCTCGGCGGGCCAGGTCCGGGGCTGCTGTGGAGCTCGACCCAGAGCCGACCGGCGCTCGCGGCCTTCGAGGCCATGACCAGCCTCCTCGATCCGGCGGAGAACCTGCGGCAGGACGCGCGCCAGGTCGCGGCGATCGCCCAGGCGTTCGTCCGACAGACGCGGCCGCTCGTGGAGGCTGTGCCGCTCTTCCCGCCTGGGAGGGCGAAGACCGGCGCGCTCTACCGGCGCTCAGGGTTTCTGGTCGCCCACCGCGGGAGCCTGCACGTCGCAGGCCTCGATGGCGTCCGAGGTCGACTCGCGGCGCCTGCCTACAACTTTGTTCTCCGGCGATTCGCGTGCTTCTTCGCGGTCCGCAGGGCGGCGCTGCGGGCCCTGGCGAGCCTCCCTGAGGCGGTTCGGCGTGCCGCCGAGGGATCGCCGGATGCCTGCCTGCGGCAAGCCGCGGAGGAGGTCCATCGTGGAGTTTGAGGTCCTGAGCTTCGGGTCGACGCGCGCTTGCGCGCTGTCATACGCTCCGGATATGCGTACCGCGAACGTCCTCGCCTCTCTCCTCTTCGTCATGCCGATCGGTGCCGGTTGTGAAGGCACCGAGCCCATGGAGAACGTCCCAGGGGAGTTCGGTGACCCGTGCACACCGGGGGCCCTCGAGGGGACGCCAGACGGCTGCGCCGAGGGCGGCAAGTGCTACCAGGGCTACTGCGAAGAAACCTGCACTGACGACACTGACTGTCAGCTCGTCGAGGGATGGGAGCACACCTGCGTCGCAGGGCTCTGCCAAATCCTCTGCAGCCAGGACTTGGAGTGTCCGCAGGACCTAGGCACTCCCTTGGAGTGCGAGTCCGTTGGGGTCTCCAACATATGTGAAGCCGTGGACGACGAATGAAGCTCGACCCCAACAGCCGACTCTTCGATCGAGTCCCCGATCTCTTTCAGAGTCCGTTCCCCGGAGCCGATGCATATGCCGACGAGGCGTTTCAAGCCCTGCTCAGCCGGGCAAACTCAATTGGGGCACGTGGCACAATCGGTCAGAGTCTCCTTGTCCAGGCAAGCGCCCAAGCCTGGAATCAGGCAACGCAGATGTTGTGGAAGGCGAAGGCCACACAGGTTGGCGACATTCTCCCAAGTCTCTGGTCGAGCATCGCCTGGGTCAACCCCAAGAAGGACTCAATTGCTGGTGTTCTCGCAGAGGTCCCCTTCCCCCTCACGACGGACCCCAATGAACTACTCCGCGCCGCAGGAACCGTCGCGCTCGACCTCGCACTAGACTTGGTCACCGCCGTGCCCGTGGTCGGCCGTATCGCCGGAATTGCCGTCGGACTGGGACAGGCCCTCGCCCCACTATTCGCGAACTTGGCCGCAGGTGACAGTATCCCAGCGGACCGGCGAAATGTCCTTCCCTGGCGACGCTACACAGAGAAGCTGGATGAGTCCTGGGTCCGGACCTTCGTTACGTTTGACGCAGTTGCGACTGACTGGACCCCAGCCTTCGCCCCGCCGACCGACGCCCGCCCCTGGCAGCTCGCCGACGGCCTCGACGAGCAGGGCAACAAGATCGGCCAAGTCCTCGCCCCCTTCGCCGGCAAGTCTGTGGCCTGGAACGGCTCCTACGGTTGCATCCCGGGGACCTTCCGCGTCGCGGGGATCCTCCAGCACCGCGGCCGACCCCAGACCGAGTCCGAGGCGCGCTTCTACGCCGACGGGACGATGATCCAGCGCTACGGCGACTTCACCCAGACCGGCGACTTCTACCCGTGCTTGCAGCAAGTCGCGGGCACTGCGTGGCAGCAGGTCGCGGCGGGCGGACCTGACACTTACAAGGTCGACTGCGCCGCGCTCGAGTCGCTCTGGAGGGACTGGTTCACCGCGCTCTACACCTCAGCGCTGGAGCAGGACCACGGCGACTGGCTCCTCGCCTATCTCGCGCGCGAGCTCGCGGACGGCGAGTGGCGCCTCGGCACCGACATCTCAGGGGCACACCGAGCCGAGGCCGAGGACTACTCGACCGTGCCGATGGTCACCCAGCGGACGATCGACGGCCGCGGCCTCGCCGAGGATGAAGCGCGGACCAACTGCTTCTTCACCGACATCGACACGAAGAAGGGCCGAGTGCAGAGCGGCTACCTGCCGCCCCGATGGGCCCGCGACCCGAAGACCAAGGCCTACGTCGCCCCGCCGGTCGATCCGCGCGCGCGGGCCCACCTCTGCACGTCGTGGCCGCATATCCAGCTCCTCCTCCAGACCTACGGCAGGGCCGACGACAAGATCGTGCTCCCGGCGTTGCGGACCGTCGCCAAGCTCCAGCGCCGTCGCCTCGCGACGACGCTCGACTGCGCCTACGTCCGGCCCGATCCGGTCGGCGACAAGCCGGCCTACGCGGCCTTTCGTGACCCCAGGCTCCGCTCACTCTGCCTCAGCCTTCGCCGCCGGCTCCTCAAGCATCCCTCGCGGATGCTGGTCGAGTACGAGACGGCGCGCGAGGTCGACCCGGTCTTCGCCGCCGCGCTCAAGGACGCGGGCGTGCCGACGACGCTGCCGCAGCGCGCCGCGGCCAGGTTCCAGATTCGAGCAGCGGCGAGCGCCCCTCCGCTGGATCCGAATGCCCCAGAGCCCGATCCGCCGCTGAACGTGATGGGCGGGCTGGCGTTTGAGCCAGGTGCGGGACCGACGTCGGGGAGGTCGAGGTGGTTGGGGCCGGCGCTGCTCGGCGGCGCCGCGTTGGCGACGACGATCGCGGTCGCGGTCGGCGTACGGCAGAGCCGTCGCGCTCGCGGGCGATGAGCGTTCTTTGGTGTTTGTTTGGGAGACGAGGAGGTTGGGATGCGGTGGGATGTTCAGCACGTCAAGGTGACGCTCGAAGACAACGAGTCGGGTGAGCGCCTGATCATCGAGCAGGGCCCGGATGGTCGCGTCACCTGTGAGAAGGCTGGCGAGAAGTCTGGGTCGCGGCCCGCTCCGGATCCATCGAGCGACGGAGTGACGACGGACAGCAAGAAGACCGCCAAGAAGGCCGCCAAGACGACCGCAAAGAAGACTGCAAGGACGACCGCAAAGACGACCGCCAAGAAGGCCACCAAGACGGCCGCCAAGAAGGCCACCAAGAAGGTCGCCAAGAAGGTCACCAAGAAGGTCACCAAGAAGACCGCCAAAAAGGCCGCCGAGACTGATGGCAAGAAGGCACCCAAAAAGGCCGTCTCCCGCAATTCTGCCCCCAAGAAGACCGCCAAGGCAAAGCCCGCAGCCAAGGCAAAGCCCGCAGCCAAGGCAAAGCCCGCAGCCAAGGCGAAGCCCGCAGCCAAGGCTGGCGAGAGCTCAACCGCTCGCTCGATGACCGAGAAGGCTGGGCCCCGAACGAACGCGGGCGGCTCCCAGACCACTGCAGCCGCCGCTAAGCGGCCCACCTCGCTCGAGTGGACCCCGATCCGTGACCACGGCTACGACGGCTTCGCCGCGGCGACCAGCAACGGCCAGTTCAAGGCGCTGCTGACCAAGGGCTCGCAGTGGGCTCTCTTCATCGAGCAGCCCGGCGTCATGCCCAAGCACCACGGCTGCTTCGCAAAGCTGGAGCAGGCGCAGGCTCGCGCTCAAGCGCTCCATGATGGGATCGTCGGCGACGCGCTCAAGCCCGTGACCGCGGGACAGATCGCGAAGGCCTGTCCTGTTCCGGAGGAGGAGCCCGAGTCAGCTCCCGCTCCCAGTGAAGCCCGCGAGGACGATACGCCCTCCTCGGGGTCGACCGCCCCTGCCAAGCCCGCAGGAAAGAAGACGACAAAGCGCAAGGCCAAGGCCAAGGCCAAGGCCAAGACAAGGACCACGTCCAAGACCACGGCCAAGCCCAAGTCCAAGACCAAGACCGCGGCAAACAGCACGACAACGACCACAGCAAAGGTCGAGGCGAAACCCAAGAGCCCGCCGGTCGAGCAAGAGACGAGCGACCAAGAGACACCTGCCACCGCCACCAAGACCCCCTCCCCTGCCCCCTCCGACGACACCCAAGGAAAGGACCAAGAGCTCAGGACGAGCTTCGTCGACGCCCTGAAGAGCGGCCTCTCAGAGCTTGACGAGGACGACTGAGATGAGCACTCGACCGCCTTTCACCACCGACTCCCTGGACTTCGGCGCCTTCCCGGCAGGCTACTTCTCGGCGGCCTCCGAGGCCTTCGCCCACGCGCTCAAGACGACGAGCGATGAAGAGAAGAGCACCTGCGGATGCGCCGCGGGGAGCTGTGGCACCGGCGCCTGTACCTGCCCGACTGCATCCGCTTCCGCCCAAGGGAAGACTCCGGCTGAGGCAGGCGCGGCCTCCCCCCGCGGACCGATGACCCCCGAGGACTTCCTCGAGCGAGTCATCGTCCAATGGCGGCGCAACCTCCCGCCCCGTTACACCGCCGCCGAGATCGACGGCTTCATCGAGCGAGAGCGCCCCCAGCTGCTCCGCGTAGTCGGCGAGGCGATGGCCCTCCGACGCGCACAGCGAGGCTCCCCGCCGCGGAACGCTCGCGAGTTCGCCGGCTACACGGAGTTCGCCAAGACCGAGCAACCGAAGGACGCCCAGACCGACGACGCGATCCTCAGCCGCCTTCGCCGACGCATGACCAAGCTCGTCGGCGCCGACCCGAGCCTAGAGGTCCAACGCGCGGCCGAGAGCTTCGCCCATGACTTCGTGACCCTGCGCGCCGAGGCGCTCGTCCTCCGGCGCGAGGGCTGGGACGCGCTCCCTCTCCTCGGCCGCCGCCCCACCCTCGCGCTCCTCTCCGCGCAGTCCGTCGTCGCCGTCCGCGACGCCAGCGGACGCTTCCACGTCTACCCCGAGCTCAAAGCCAGCGAGGACATGCGGCGCGCCTGGGAGTCGGCCCAGCGCGAGGTCGCGACGCTCGAGTCGCGGCCCGACAGCTCGACGCCGCTCGAGGACTACGCCGCGGCTCTCTGGGCCCGCGCTCGCGAGGCCCGTGAGACGCCGCCCACGACCGCCAGCGACAGCCCAGACCCCACCACGATGGATGCCCCGCCCGACGAGTGGACCCCCGCGCGCAGAGCCAAGGCCAACCTCGCGGCGATGCAGCTCGTCGCGACCAAAGACCCCGCCTCCATCACAGACGCCGACCGCCGCACCCTCCTCGGCTACTCCGGCTGGGGCGGCCTCTCGATCGACAAGTACCAGGACCAATTCCCCGAGGGCTGGGACCCCGACCGCTTCGGCCTGATCAACGAGTACTACACTCCGACCAAGCTCGCGCTCGCCGTCGCCGACGCGCTCTGCCCCTTTCTCCCAGAACTCGCCGGCCGCGACGGCAAGCTGCGGGCGCTCGAACCCGCGGCAGGGATCGGTCGATTCATCCTGGCGGTAAACCAGGCCGAGTGCGAGCGCCCGCCGATCCGCTGGACCAGCGTCGAGCTCTCCACCGTCGCCGCGAAGATGCTGCCCCTGCTCTTCCCCGACGCGGATGTCTTCGCGGGCAGCTTTGAGGAGTGGCTCCACCAGCAGACGAGCCGCAAGGGGATCCCCGCCAAGGGCGTCGAGGTCACCGCTCGCGATCAGGGCAAGTTCCGCCTCGTCGTCACCAACCCGCCCTACGGGAAGCGTGGCCTCACCGCGAAGTGGGATCAGGCGCCCGAGTACGCCGAGCGCGAGGCGTTCGCCTACTTCCTCCGCCGCGGCCTCGACCTGCTCGCTCCCTACGGGATCGGCGTCTTCCTGATCCCGGCGGGCTTCCTGACAGGTGTCAGCACTTCCCGAAGAGAGCTCCGCGAGCGTGTGCTCCGTCGCCATCACCTGATGAGCGCCTTTCGCCTGCCCAGCGAGACCTTTCCAGGCGCCAACCTGGTCACAGACCTGCTCTTCTTTCGCGCCCGCGGCGGTGAGCTGGCCGAGGTTGACGAGGGCGACCTCTTCATCGCCGAGGGCGACTACTTCGAGCAATTCCCCCAGCACGTGCTCGGCGAGGAGCAGGGCCGCGGCGGCGAGGACGACACCGACGCCCGCCCAGGTCGCTATCACCACAAGGTCGTCGGCACCTTCGACGGGCTTCCACCCTTCGGCGAGCGCCCGCTCTGCTCCGCCTGCATCGTCCGCCCCGTCGCCTTCCCGGCCGCGACCGCGAGCCGGATCGTCCGCCGTGCGGCCTCCGGCGACGAGCTGACGCCGCTCCTCGCCGCCGCCGTCACCCTCGGCGGGCGTGTCGCGGACTACCTCGCCGAGCGGGCGAATGGCACCCGCCGCGCGGTCGAGCTCTGGCCCGAGCTGCTCCAGTCGTTGCGCGATTTTCAGAGCGCCCCCGAGGTGATCGAGCTCGACGTCCGCAACCCCTGGTCGTGGATCGACCTGCGCACGCTCGCCGAGCAGGAGACCCCCGGCGCCCAGCAATTCCTCAACGCCTTTTCCAAGGCCGGTGAGATCGTCAAGGCGCTGACCACCGAACCGAAGGTCGAAGAGCGCTACTCCGGCGACAGCGGCGACCTCCTCGGACAGGCCGAGTTTCTCTACCGGAGCCGTCGCCGGATCACGATCGAGGATCTGCTCGAGTTCCACCAGGACCAGGGTGGCTCGACATCGTCCTCAGACGCGCTAGGCCGGCTCTTCCGCGCGGACTGGTGCGTCGACGGCGGGGACCTGCGCGAGCTCATCCCGCTGCGTGACTACGTCACCGGCGACCTCTGGCCCAAGCTCGATCGCCTCGACTCCTACCTGGGTCGCAGCACAGGGCCGAACGACGACCTCATCAACCAGGCCTTCGCCGATGCCCTCGCGATGGGCGGCATGGTCAGCGACGAGACAGGCGTCTCCGCGCTCCGCCGGACTCGCCCGAGCGATATCCCCGAAGCCCAGCTCAAGCTCCAGCACCAGCGCCTGCTCGCGGCGATCAAGCCCGTCGAGTTTGAGGACATCGGCGAGGTCTCGCCCTCGGACGGTTTTGTCCCGCTGCGCATGGTCGCGGAGTGGGCCTCGGAGGCGCTCAACAGCCGCTACGGCGCCGTCTCCCTCGAGCGCGTTGGCGGGCTCGTCCAGATCGCGGACGCCTCCTACACCACGCTCAAGCGCGAACCAATCGACCCCGAGACGCTCTGGCTCGTCGGCGCACTCAACCACGACAACACCTTCTTCGCACCGAATGACCTCCACCACAACGACCCCGAGGCGGAGCGCGTACGGGCGGAGTCTGGCCTGAACGAGCTCAAGGTATGGGACTACCGCGCCAGCTACGAGCGCGCCTGGTCCCGAAGCTTCAACGCTTGGCTGCGCGACGAGCCCTCGCGCATGGAGGCGATCCGCGACGCCTACAACCGCGGCTTTCGCAGGTTTGTCCGCCGCGAGTACCCCGGAGAGCCCCTCGAGATCGCCCGCTGGGGATCGGAGATCCAGCTCGCGCCGCACCAGAACGCCGACGCCCGGCGTGTCCTCGAGGCCCGCGGAGGCCTGCTCGCCTTCGACGTCGGCGTCGGCAAGACCTACACCGGCCTCGGCGTCCTCGCCCGCGCGAGGCAGGACGGCTGGGGTCGTCGACCGGTGGTCCTCGTCCCGCCGAGCCTGGTTTGGAAGTGGTACCGCGACTTCGGCCGCTGTCTGCCGGACTACCGCGTCGCCGTGATCGGCTCGACCCGACGCCAGCTGACCCGCGGCAAGCGGGTCACCGCCGCTGCCGAGCGGCTCGCCGCCGGCGAGATCACGAAGGCCCAATACAACGAGCTGATCACCGTCGCCAAGGCGGACAAGCCCGAGGAGCGCGCAGCGAAGTGGTCCGCGTTCCAAGCTGGGCTCTACGACGCTGTGATCCTCAGCTACGAGGCGCTGAAGATGACGCCGGTCGACCTCGACTCGGTGCTCCGCTACGCCGAGAACACCCCCGCGATCCGCCGCGTCGTCAGCCTCCAGGAGCGCAACGACGCAGTCCGCGGCCGAAGGAAGCGGAGCAAGGCCAGCGAACGGAAGAAGGCGATCGCCGAGGCCGGCGTGAAAGGCTTCGTCCTCGAGCGCCTGGAGGTCGACGAGCGCAGGCAGCTCGATCCCGGCGTGCGCTGGGAGGACCTCGGCGTCGACCTTCTCATCGTCGACGAAGCCCAGAATTTCAAGAACCTCTACGCGCCTGAGCCCCGCGAGGGCGGGATCCCCAAGTTCATGGGGCTCCCCGCAGGCGGCTCCAAGCGGGCGTGGCAGCTCGACTTTCGCGCCAGCTTCGTCCGCCAGCGCACCGGCGGCAGCGGGGTCGTTCTCCTGTCAGCGACCCCCGCCAAGAACAGCCCGCTCGAGTTCTACAACATCCTCCAATACGTCGATCACGACGCCTTTTCCAAGGTCGGGATCTACGACCCCGAGGACTTCGTCGACCGCTACCTCAAGATCGAGGGTCGCGACGTGCTCGACTCGAACTTCGACATCGTCCGCAAGTCGGCGGTCGTCGGCTTCCGGCGCCTCGACGAGCTCCGGGCGATCCTCGATCGCTACGCCGAGTTCCGGACCGCCGAGGAGGTCGGGATCAAGCTGCCCAAGCCGCGGGTCCAGCGGGTCGACGTGCAGATGGACGACGCCCAGGAAGAAAAGTACGACGAGCTCGTCCAGAAGATGACGGACCGCCTCAAAGCGCTCCTCGAAGGCAAGGGCGCCGATCAGGCCGCGGTCTTGGGGGACATGGTGCGGATGTCGCTCATCGCCCTCCACTCCCAGCTCGACGAGGGATACGACTGGAGCACTGCGTTGGAGGGCGGCCGAGCGACCCGCAAGGTCACCGCGAGCGCCCTCCCCCGCTGGATCGAGCGCGGTTGGGACGTCATCGACGTGAGCGACGACAAGACCAAGGCGACGATCCTCCGCGATCTCCCAAAGCCCGAGTACGACTCGCCCAAGTTTCAAGCGGTCGCCGAGCGGATCGCAGCCCAGCCGGGGTGTGGCCATATCGTCTTCTGCGAGCCCGTCGCGTGCCACCACTGGATCCGCGAGATCCTGGTCGCCAACGGGATCCCCCGTGAGCGGATCGCGGTGATGAACGCCGCGGCGACCGACACGAACTCGCGGATTCGGATCGCGGACGGCTTCAACGGCGACCCCGAGGCCGGCACCGAGGCGATCTACGACGTCATCATCGCCAACAGCGTCGCCTACGAGGGCGTCGACCTCCAGGTGCGCACCTGCGCGATTCACCACGTCGACCTCCCCTGGACGCCCGCCGACCTCGAACAGCGAAACGGCCGCGCCTATCGCCAGGGCAACACCCTCGGCGTGATCGAGATCCTCTACTACATCGCCCAGGGCTCGATGGACGGCTACCGCTTCTCGGTGATCCACGGAAAGCGCGGATGGCTCGCGGACCTCCTCGAGAGCCAGGATCGCGACACCAACAACCCCGCCGCCCAGCAGGATTTTTCGCCGGAAGAGCTGCTCGAGTACATCGCCCGCGACAAGTCCGGCGTGAAGGAGCTGCTCGCCAAGCGCAAGGCGCAGCGGCGCGAGGAGGAGCGGGCCAAGCTCGCCGCCAACGCGGCGATGCTGATGCGCCAAGCCCTCAGCCGCTTCCGCAGCGCCCGCCGACTCGAGGCGACCCAGCCCGAGCGGGCGACGGCGCTGCGGGCCGAGGCCGAGGAGCGCCTCACCTCGCTCGCCCGCGGAGCCGGCGACGCCTGGCCCTGGACGACGATGATGTACGCGTTTCGCGAGGTCGACGGCATCGTCCCCGCAGACGGCAGCGCGCCTGTCTTCGAGGGCATGCAGATCATCCAAGAGCGCACGGACGGGGAGGTCGTGGCCTACGAATTCGGGCGCCTGCGCGACAACGCCTCGGGGACGACGATCGGCCTGCGGCGAGCCGGAGATGCTCATTGGACGCTCGTCGGCCAAGACGTGATCCAAGAGCTGGCGATACGTCCGGAGGACCTGCAAGGCCGCGAGCGTTGGCCGGCCGACGATGACGCCGAGACCGACCAGGCGCTGAGCCGCGCGATCGCCAGACTCAGCGCCTGGGAACACCTGCGATGGGAGGGCGCGAGCGAGGCGTTCGTCGAGCGCTGGTGGGCGCGTCGAGGAGCGTCGATCGCCGAGCAGCTCGCCCGCAAGGCCGGCGACACCGAGCGCCTGCCGCTCGTCGTCGACGGCGAGCTCCAGCTCAAGGGCGGCCCTGCCCTCCGCGACGGCGCCCTGCTCCCGCCGACCGGTGAGGGCTGGCAGACCTATCTCAAGCTCGCGCCGTCCTCCGGCGAGCCGTGGACCTCGCTCCGTGACGTCGGCGACCTCTGGTGGGGGCGCAAGGTGCCGCGCGACCTCCTCGCCCGCGCGCCGGAGATCGACGAGGAGACCGCCCTCTCGCGCCTCCAACGCAAGCTCCGTGAGGCTCGCGAGGCCCACGCCATGAGCCCGCGCGAGGTCGCTGTCTGGTTCATCGAGAACGACTACGACAAGGCCGGCGACCTAGTCGACGGATACCTCGACGCGCCGACGCAATCCTTCGAAGACCTCGGGACCGAGCTGCGCAAGGAGATCGATGAGGCGCTCGACGGCCGCTGGTACTCACGCAAAGCGTTGAGCTCCAGCGGGGTCCCAGACATCCGCGAAGACATGCTCCTTGAGGATGAAGGCCGGACCTACGTGCTCGCGCGTCAGCCCGGATCACCGACCCGTCGCGTCTACGTGACTCGACCGGAGGCCCTCGGCGCGCCCTTCACGGTTGAGGAGGGAGAGCTGCGCAAACGCGACATGATCTGGGACATCGATCCCAGCGACGCCTCCGACATCGAAGAGGTCTGGCAGCACTACAGCAAGCTCATCCGCTCCTTGGAGCTCGTCCCGGCGTATCTCGGCGAAGCCCACCAGCTCCTCGAGATCGCAGCGGAGGCGATCGAGAGCCCGAGGTGCCTCGGAGGACAGCGAAAGCGGGCGATCAAGGCGCTTCGCACCGCAGAGAAGTACTACCGGCGCGCCGCCAACCGGATCCACATGGGGCGACCGGCGGGCGTGTTGGAGGCGCTCGTGCAGATGGTCGATCACGTGACCAAGAGCGCCGTGACGATCGCGGAGGCCTGTGGGATCGGTCAGCTCGAATTCCTGGGCGCGCCGATGGTGATCCGCGAGACCGACCGCGAGGCCCTCGAAAGAGTCGGCGAGGACATTGTCGATCGCGAAGACACTGCGGCGGGGCTTGTGGAGGCTGAAGAGAGCTCCGACATCCGCGGCGATGCGGCGGAGGACGGCGCGAAGGCTGCCCATGAGGCCCCAGCGGACGCCGAGGAGGCGGCCGAGTGAGTGTGGTGAGCCAAGCCGGCCGCGAATGGAGTTCGAGTACTTCGAGTTCTCGGAGTTCTCGGAGTTCTTGAACTGAAGTGATGGAGGCGTAGCAATGGCGCGAACAACCGAGTGGGAGCAACTAGAGATGGCCGGAGGCGACCCAAAGCCTGCGTGGCCGATCCCGTCCGCCAAGCCGAAGTTCGCCACGTGGAGCCTCGGCGGTGGCAGGCCCTTCGGCTGCGACGTCAGCGAGTGCGCTCGCTGGCATGCGGGGATCGATCTGACCGGCGTCCCGGGCAAGGCGATCGTCGTCGCCCCCGAAGATGCGACCGTCCTCGCGGTCGATCGAGGCTGGAGCGGCGACGCGAAGGCGATCTTCCTGCGCACAGAGTCCGGGCTCTTCGTCGTCCTCGGCGGCGTGATCAAGGGATCGTCGAAGGAGTTCGGCGTCACCGCGAATATGCCGGTGCGCAAGGGAGACCGCCTCGGCCGCGTCCTCGGCTCCTACGGCATGATCCACCTGGAGACCTACCGGGCAGAGAGTCGCCGCGCGAACTCGGTATGGTGGAAAGGACAGCCACCGCCCGACGGCCTGCTGAACCCGACCCACTACGTCGAGCGCATGGTCGGCGACCGGCTCTCCCTCGTCCGCACGGTCCACCGTCACGAGGCTCTCAAAGCGCTCGGGCACTACACGGGCGACGTGACTGCGCCCTGGGGAGAGGCATCCAAGGCCGCGCTGCGAGCCGCGCAAGCAGCCCTCAATGTCGACGCAGATGGCGTCTGGGGACCGAACACCGAGGACGCGATCATCACAGCGCTCGGCGAGGAGAAGAACTGCACCGCAGACATTTGCCCAGCCCAAGCGCCCACAGCTGCGGGCAAATCGACCTCTGAGCGACCAGGAAGCCGCGGCCTCTGGCTCGCGCTCGCGGGGGTGACCGCAGTCGGTGTAGCCGCCGGAGTGGTCATCATCATGCGCCGCCGCGCAGCCTAACGAGTGGGCCTGGAAAACGTAGAGACCATGAGAGCAGACGACTTCAAGATCCAAGGGAGCGGCTCATGAACCGCGGTGGCGCCATCATGACCGCGCTCGTCGCAGGCTCGGCCCTCGCCGGCGCGGGCTATCTATGGAGGCAGCGGCGACCCGTGCAGGCGGGTCTCCCTCCGAGCGTGATCCCGATCGTCACGCCTGTTATCGACATGGACGTCGCCCAGGACGTGATCGCCGCGATGGAGCGGATCCCCGGCGAGGAGGTGACCCTCGTGATCCACACCGCCGGCGGTTGCGTCGTCGCCTGTGTCCTCATCGCCAACGCGCTCCGCACATTTTCCAGGTCACGCGCCGTCGTCCCCTACATGGCGATGTCCGGCGGCACGCTGATCGCCCTCAACGCGCGCGAGCTCTACATGGGGAAGCACGCGGTGCTGTCGGCCGTCGACCCGATCATCCGCGGCGAACGGGTCCGCCACCTTCCCCCGTCCGAGCCGACCCACGCGCTCGCCAAGGAGTACGAGCTCGCGGTCAACCTGTTCCTTCGCGACACGCTCGTCAACGCCTGGCCAGGTATCCCCCAGCGCCGCCTAGACGCACTCCTGGAGCTTTTTCTAGGCGAACAGGCTCCGCACGCCTGGCCGATCCGCAGAGGCGAGGTCGAAGCGCTGGGGCTCCCAGTCGAGACCGCACCACGGGTCTGGGCCGATCTCGTCGACTCTGTCCGGAGGAGGTGGCGATGACGACCGGCATCACAGTTGTGCTCGACGCGGACGTCATCGAGGTCGCTGACCCCGTCGGCGACCTCGCGCCGCAACCACGATCGAACCCCGAGCCACCGAGCGCCGACCCACGCGCCAACACGAACGCCAACCCCAACGCCGACACCGACACCGACACCGACCAAGAGACGACAACCACGATTCCCCGCGCCGAGCTCCTCACCGGTGAGCTCTGGCCCGAGCGCGAGGTCTCGCGGGCCATCGTCACCACTGGGATCGTCTGCGGCGTCGCCGGGTTCGCCCTCGGCTACTGGTTCGGCAACCGCGAGAGGTGGTCATTGTAGGCATGTTCTCCCCCCTCTCCTTCCTCACCGGCCGTCACCACAACCTCGACGCCCTCATCCTCATGCGCGGTGAGACCCACGTCGAGATCGTGGAGGAGGGCTCGATGGCGATGCTCGTCGTCGCCAAGGGATCCGCCACGATCTCCCGCGCCCGCACCAACACCCTCGCCGGGTTCTATCTCCGACCGCAACGCGGGGCCCCGGTCTGGCTCACGACCCCGGGCACCTACTGCCTCGTCGCCAAGGACAACGTCGTCGCGATGCGCCTGGTCAAGACGGGAGCGCCCACATGATCGCCCCTGCGCCAGACGACTTTGAGGGCGCCCCTGAGACGCTGAGCTTTCGCCATCTTCTCCGGCGGATCTGGGCTTCCTTGCGCGAACGATTTGCGGCCGCAGTCGCAGCCACTGAGCACCTCACCGCGCCCCAGAAAGCCGCCGCGAGGGCACTGCGCGGCGAAGTCCGCTCCCTGATGACCCAACTCTTCACCTACGCGCCAGCTCCCGCGATCGTCCGCTTCCTCGCAGCCGCTCCGAGCTGGGGCGACAGCGGCGAGCACCTGCTAGGCCGACACGGCGCAGCGGTCGTCGAGCTCATCGAGAGCGTGTACCCCGTCCCGAGCCTTCACTCTGTCGAGCCGCTCGATCCCGTCGCGGCGAACGATGACGAACAATGGGTGCAGTGGCTCGCGACCTGGTCTGAAGAAGTGATCGCTGTTGAGCCGCTCGCGAGGCAACACCTGCGCGACAGCGGCCTCGCCCGGCCGTCAGCGCTGCGCCGATGGGGGCCTTGGGTCGCAGGCGGCGTCGTGATCCTGGGGAGCGTCGCGCTCATCCTCCGGACGAAGCGTCGCACTCAAGAAGAGCGGGCCCGCTTCGATCGCTACAGCCAGGCAGCGAGCGCCCTCGGCCCACGTTCTCGGGCCAGCGCGATGGAGAACTCGGAGCGAGTCTCGCCGATGACCACGCTCCAAAACCAACAGAGCGAAAGGTCGCTCGCAGGGTCGCAAGACGATCCGACAGAGGAGGTGTGAACGATGAAGATCTTCGATGGAGTCGAGATTCAACCGACGATGAGCCCAATCTTCACCAACACGCTCTCGGTGATGAGCCTGGTCGCGCGGGTCGTCCTCGAGGCCCGAAAGTGTCGAGATGAACGCTTGGCCTTCGCCGCAAACGGAGGTCCCAAGACACCGCTCGAAGCGGTCATTGCCCAGGCGGGCGCCTCAATCCCGACCCTCGAGGAGGCTCTCTCGAAGATCGTCGGCATGAGCGAAGGCGACCCCAAGGGCGCCGAGATCGAGCAGATAACAGCGATGCTGATGAACTCGCCGGATCTCGCGGGCGTGCTCATGGCGTTGTTGCAGAGCGGCGTCAACGGTCCGCAGAAGGCGGGTGAAGGAGGGACTGAGAGCGCATCCGCGGCGACGGGCCCGACCAGCGCATCGCCGCCGTCAGCCACAGCCACGCCTCCCAACGCACCCGCGGGTCATCAGCCGGGGCAACCGCAGTCACAGCCGCAACTGCTACCGCAAATGCAGCCGCAGCCGCAGCCTCCCTCGGGCTCGTGGCTCCCGCCCCAAGCGCAGCACCCCCCGGCGCCGCGCGAGCACATACCTCCGGCGTCCGCATCGGCGATGCCCTCACCCGGCCCTTGGACAACCGGACGCTCACCCGCCTACGCCCCAGGGGGTTCGCCGCCTATGTCGGCGCCCCCGCGTCACTCCGCCGCTCAACCCGGACACCCCGTCGGTGCTCAGGCCTACAGACCACACTCCTTCGCTAGCGCTTCGCGCTCGGCCACCGGCTGGCAATCACCCCGGCCACCAGCATCGGGCATGACGCGATGGGAGGCGCTGTCCATCAAGCTAGGCCTACCTGGACCCCCAGCCGACGCTCGGAGCGTGCCGGACCGCCACCGAGCGCCGCCCCGCCCCAGCCCACGGTCGGCCGCACAGGTCCAGGAGGACAGCGAGCAGGCGGGTCCACCACCGTCGCCGACAGGGTCAACCCCAACTCCGGATTCGGCGTCGACATCGACATCCGCGCCCACGCCCGCATCTGCACCCAAAATCCCTTCCGAACACACCCAGCCTCGGACCGCCACCAACGAACCCTCGACCAGCCCACCGCTGGTGGACATGCGAGCTGTCCGCATCGTCGAAGGGGTCTGCGCAGACATTCGGTCCTCCGTGGAGAGCTGGAAGACGGCCATCGACGCGCAGATGTCGACTGCTGAGCAGGAGATGGACGAACTACGCACCGCAGTCGCCGAGCTCATCAAAGACGACGAGCCCGCCGCGGCCGACCACTCGCAGACAGCGCAGTGCAACCAACTCCTGCTCTTCGAGGAGACTCGGACTGCACAGCCCGACCTGTCCGACCTGCCCGACCTGTCCAGGCTGCCCGGACAGTCACTACAGCCAGAGCAGCCCCGTCCCAGGCTAGACATCCATCACCAGCCCACGGGGGCTATCCACAACCATCCCGCGCAGGCCGAGCAATCTCGCCACTCCGAGCCGTCACCTCAGCCCGACCAGTCCGACCAGTCCGACCAGTCAAGTCAGGCCGAGGAGCTCGACCAGCCCCTATCGCTGGAGCCGACCCAAGGATCTGAGCACGAGCACGATCCCAAGCCCGAGCCCGAGTCGCCAGAGATGACCGAGCCCGAGCCCGAGTCGCCGGAGATGACCGAGCCCGAGCCCGAATCACTGGAGATGGCCGAACAGCCCAAGGAAGGACTTGCGCTACACGATCAGCCCGTCGGTCCAGAGCAACCAAAGCAGCCCGACCTCTCGGCCCCCACCTGGTCGACGGCCCGGCCCGATCACCTCGACGAGAACCCGGCCCCTCACGACGAGCCGGATCCCCCACGACTCGACCAGATCGTATTGACCGACGAGGCGAACGCCTACGTCCACGCACACCCCGAGAGGTTCAACCTCCGGCCGATGGAGCTCGATGACCTCGTCAATCTCGCGGCCCGTGCCATGAGTCTCACGGACGACAGGGGCAACCTCGCGGAGACCATTCGCAAGCTCCAAGAACAGAGCTCCAGCCCACCTGTGATGCGACATCCCATGTGCACGCCCCGCTCGCCGAGCGTGGTCGCTCACACCATCGGAGGCCGTTATGAGTGACCTCCAGACCATTCGTAGCGAGCTGTACAAAGATGCAGCCGCCTTCGTCGATCTCATCGCCACCGCCGATCGCGACGACCCTGCGCTCCGCACCGACGCGCTCGTGAAGCTCAACGCGGTCTACCGCTACGCGAGCATCGAAGGCCGCGGCAGGTTCCTCGACGCGATGAAGCTGCCCGGGGCCGCCAAGAACCGGCGACACGCCTACGAAGTCTGCTTGAAGAACGGCAAGGACGAGGCCTCCTGTGTCGCCGAGAGCGAGGCTCTTCCGCTCTTTCGCAGCATCTTCGACGCCTGGCCGACCCAGAACAGCGTCGACGCTTGGTGGACCGCCCCGATCACCAACCTCATCGGCACCTACGATCCCCAAAACCCGCCCGCCGGCGAGCTCTCCGACTGGCGCGCCGAGCTCAAGAAGACCAACCCCGGCCTCGGCATCGCCATCGACATCGCCGACACAGCGGGCGAGGTCATCGACGACATCGCCGATGAGGTCGAAGACGCCGCAGGAGGCGTCGCAGCTGTCATTCGCTGGGCGCCCTGGGTCATCGGCGGCTCCCTCGCGCTCGGCCTGACCATCTACGCCCTCCGACGCCCTCGCCGGGGACCCTCCCCTGCCCCCGCATAGCTCCACACCAGCAAGCAAAAAGACGCCGGCATCCCGGCGCCCAACAACGAGAAGGAGAGTCAGACCATCATGATCATCGCGGTCCACAACACACGAGGCGGCGTCGGCACGACGACCATCGCCGCGCACCTCTGCAAGCTCATCCAGGAGCTCAACATCACCGTCGATGCGATGTCGGTCGACCCAACCCAGGAGCTCCAGCGCTGGCTCAAGCCCCACGGCGTCCGCCTCATCGAGCCCGACCGGCTCTCCCCGCAGGCTCGTCAAGGCGATCAGAGCTTCGCCGAGGTCCTCGTCATCGATATCCACACATCCCAGGTCTCCCCGGTCCTGCCCGACCTGTGGATCGTCCCCATCTCGGATCGCCTCGCCTACGAGCACGCCGTCCAGCTCTCCGATGCCCTCTCCGGCGACGTCGTCTGGCTGCCAATGAAGGGCCGGGCCCTCGACCAGGCTGACATCCCGGCGTACCTCAAGAACGCCATCACCATCGCCCCACAAGTCCCCTTCAGCCGAGCGCTCCGCGCCGCTAGCGAGAGTAGCCGCCTTGTCTGGGACGACCCCGATCTCGCCGGCACTGCGGGAGCCCTCGCTCTCCGTCGGTCGCTCCGCCAGGTCCTCGACACCGCCGGACTCACCTCCGCCGATCCAGCTCTTCAGCTGGCCCCTGTGGCCGCTGGCGTGCTCCGAGACCCGCAGCGTCTCCAGCCTGCCCAGGCTCAGCTCTAGTCCTTCCATGGCCCACACCGGAGCTCCTACGATGTCCGTCTCCAAGCTCGCCGCCCGCGTCATCCTCGGCTACGTCGGCCTCGTCGAGAGCGCCGCAGCGCTGACACGCCACCGCGAGCGGACCCGCGTCTACCAGGCCGCCGCCCAACGAGCGGCCGCCCTCGGCCGACAGCTCGTCGTCATCGGAGACCCCGACGCCGGCTTCCACACCCGGCTGATGCGCGCCTACGGTTGCGGCGATGTCTGCGTCGACCTCAACGGCTGCGCGAAGTGCCCAGTCACCAGAATCGCCGACATCACCGACGGCCCCATCGCTGACATCGCCGACAACTCCGCCGTTGTCTTCGTCTCCTGCGTCCTCGAGTACGTCGATGACCTTGAGGCTGCTCTGCGAGAGATCGCCAGGATCGCCGGGAGCCCCGAGAACGCCTTCATCGTCAACGTCCAGCCCTGGACGCTGACCGCAACGCTCTACCCCGGAGCGCGCTGGCGGGGCTCCGTGTCCGCTGCCAACGGCGAGACCTCCGTCGACATGCAGCCTGTCAGTCTGGAGGAGAAGCTGCTCCTCACCGGTGCACTCGGGGCGGCGCTCGCAGCCGCGTTCTGGCCACGACCCTAGACCTCTAGTCCTGAAATAAGCGCTGAGGAAGACCGACACTGCCGAGACCGCAAGCCCCCTCACACGGACTCCTGAGTCCTGTCTCGGCCGGCCATGGCTCGGGGCGGGCATCGCAGACCACTGTCCTGTCGCTCCTCGGAAGCGGCGCCGAGGTGCAGAGCGCGTAGGCGCGCTCACTTTTGGTCGGGGTGCGGACGCAGGAAACCTGTCCTCCTAGACAGGAAGACAGGTTTCACACCGGCGCTCGGCAGGAGCTACCTCAGTAGGCTTTGATAGGCCTGCCCCATCCTCATCACACCGGGGTGGGTCGAGTGCAGCTTCATCCGCAGCGTGCGGGCGTGCTTCGTCACGGTCGCAGCGATGATGACGAAGTTGTGACGAAAGCGTTTCCACTCCCAGCGCATCACCCCATCCGGCAGGACGCTGAGCTGGGCGAGCCAGCTCTTGAGGTTGAAGGCCAGCCGAGCACAGATCTTGTAGGCCGCGTTCGCGAGCAGGCTGCCTGTCGGCATGCGCATCGCCGCGACGCCGTGTTGGAGCTGCTCGATGATGTTCTCCTGGTCGCAGCGGCCGTAGGTCTGGTCGATCACCTGCGCTGCGGTGTGGGACTTGGGCAGGGCGCCAACCATGCCGGCGAATGATGGGTGAGGAGGAAGTTAAGGTGATGCCGCCTCAACCACTCGGGGGCATCATACTGTGCGTGTGCTGGGAGGCGGTGGCATGTCCGCCCCAGGTCATCCGACTCAGTGCGAGTCGCGCTACAGCGGGGCCATGCCTTCCCTCTGAACGCCGCTTCCTAGATCGCGTCGCCCCCCATGCCCGTGCGGAGGGTTGGACGCTCCGCGTGAAGGACGCGCTGCTGTACGGGCCCATCGAGGGAGGCGAGCAGCGCATGCACTTCTCTTTCGTGCACGGCAAGCGCTCTCGCTGGACCGGGACGAGGGCGTTTCGCATGCATCCGCGCGGGTCGCGAGCCCCGGACCTGACACCTGTCATCCCGATCTGCGCCCACGACTGGGAGAGGCCCCGGGGCGAGGTAGACTCGGTCGATGGGACGTACTCTGCGCCTCGTGCCGGACGATCCGGGCATCGGCTGGATCCCCCACGCCTGGCTGCTCTACGTCGGTTTCGTCTTCCTGACCCCGATCCTCGGCGAGATGGAGGGGGCGAGGATCTGGTGGGCGTCGGCGATCGCCACCGCGCTCTTCCTCCCCCTCTACTTCGCGGCCTACTGGGTCGAGGGCAGGCGACGCTTGGGGCTCGCCGTATTGATGGCGCTCGTCGGCAGCGCGCTGGCCCCCGTCAACCCCGGCGCGAGCACCTTCTTCGCCTACGCCGCCTACTTCGCCGGCTTCAGCCACGACCAGCCGCGGAGGGCGAGCGTGGCGGTCGGGGTCATCTTCGGCTTGGCCCTGCTCACCGGCCTGGTCGCGAACCCTACGGTCTTCTTCGTCGCCCCGGCGCTGCTCGGCATCATCGTCCTGGGCCCGCTCGGGACCCACTTCGCCGTGCGTCAGCTGCAGACCGCGGAGCTCCGTATGGCCCGCGCCGAGGTCGAGGGGCTGGCCCGGATCGCCGAGCGCGATCGGATCGCCGGAGACCTCCACGACCTGCTCGGGCACACCCTCTCGGTGATCATCCTCAAGTCGGAGCTCGTCCAGGCGCTCGCCCCGAAGGACCCGGAGCGGGCGCGGGCGGAGGCGGGCGAGATCCACGACATCGCCCGCCAAGCGCTCGCCGAGGTGCGGACGGCGGTCCAGGGCTACCGGATCGGGGGGGGAGGCGGCCTGCGGCACGAGCTCGACGGGATCGAACGGGCGCTCGAGGCAGGAGGGATCGCGCTCACGCTCGAGGGGCGGCCGGAGGCGCTGGCCTCTCACCTCGACGCCGCGCACGAGGGAGTTCTCGCCCTGGCGATCCGCGAGGCGGTGACCAACGTCATCCGCCACGCCCGGGCGAGCCGCTGCTGGGTCTCCTTCCTGAGCGAGGGCGGGCGCTACGGCGTCGAGGTCCGCGACGACGGCAGGGGCTTCTCGGGCAGCCGGGGCCACGGGCTCCGGGGGATGCGGAGCCGTGTCGAGTCCCTCGGCGGGGTGATGGCGCTGGGCAGCGGTGATGGAGGGACCCGGCTCTCGTTGAGCTTTGCCGACGCCGGTGATGCTCCCCTCCGGGAGGTCAGCGCGTGATCCGGGTCCTCCTCGTGGAGGATCAGGCGCTCGTGCTCGGGGCCCTCTCGGCGCTCCTCGAGCTCGAGTCAGGGCTCTCGGTCGTGGGCCAGGCCACCGACGGTCGGGTCGCGCTCTCCGAGCTGCCGGAGCTGGCGGTCGACGTCGTCGTCACCGACATCGAGATGCCCGAGATGAGCGGGCTCGAGCTCTGCGCGGCGGTGCGTCGGCGCTATCCGCAGATCAAGGTCATCGTCCTGACCACCTTCGCGCGGGCGGGCTATCTCCAGCGCGCGATGGAGTCTGGCGCCCACGGCTATCTGCTCAAGGATGGCCCTGCGGCCAGCTTGGCCGCGGCGATCCGCTCGGTCGTGGCGGGCTCGAAGGTCGTCGATCCGCAGCTAGCTGCCGAGGCCTGGTCCCAGCCCGACCCGCTCAGCTTGCGCGAGAAGCAGGTGCTGCGCGGCTCGGAGGAGGGCCTGACGACCCGCCAGATCGCGAAGAACCTGGGGCTGACCCAGGGCACGGTCCGCAACTACCTCTCCAGCGCGATGGGCAAGCTGGACGCGAGCACCCGCTTCGAGGCCGCGACCCGGGCCCGCGACAAGGGCTGGCTCTGAGCCGGACATGACAAGTGTCATCGACGACGTATGACAGCTTCGACTGTTCCGTGGGAGGCGGGGAATTCACAACAGAGGGGAAGGATCGAGACCATGACCCAACGCCCCAACGCCTGTCCCTGTCGCCGCCGCTTCATCCAGCTCACCGTCCTAGGCTCCGCCGCAGCCGCGGCTGGAGCCCTCCTCAGCGGGTGTGGCGCCTATGAGGTCGACACCCTCTCCGAGGACGTCGACATCGATCTCACGCTCTACCCCGAGCTCGAGAGCGCCGGTGACACGGCGCTCGTCGACCTGGAGCAGCTGGGCCTCCCGCTGGCCGTCACCCGCACCGGCCCCGGCGAGGAGGATTTCCTCGTCACCAGCACCGAGTGCAACCACCGCGGCTGCGGCGTCGAGCGCAGTGGCGAGGGCTGGAAGTGTCCCTGTCACGGGGCCACCTTTGCTCTCGACGGCGCGCTCCGAAAGGGTCCGGCGACGAGCGGCCTCATCCGCTACGACTTCATCGTCGAAGAGGGCGTCATGACGGTTCTCGCCGCGGATTGAGCCCCGAACGGCTGCTATCAATCGCTTCGCTCGCGCCCACCCCACATCGCGACGACGCGCGCCAACGCCGCGGCCCCAGGGCCGTCGCCGACAGGCCGGCGAGCCGGCCCTGGCCTTGCTCGCAGCCGCGTTCTGGCCACGACCGTAGACCCGTCCGGTTCTCCACCGGAGCGACGGGCCGCGATTCTCCGGGGACCGTGACGGCGCACCCGATCCCCCAAGACTCGGCGAAGGTCTCACCTGCCAGCGAGCATCGGATCGGGCCCTGCGCAGGCCTGACGAAGCTCGCCAAGCTCCCCACGCATACGATCGAGCTCTCCTCGTAGCTCATCGAGCTCACGCCGCTGCGCACTATCCATCGCATGTTGGGCAGAGATGGCCTGATTCTGCTCCTTCATCGCTTCGACGAGGAGGGGGACAAAGCCATCGTAGCTGACCGCAAAGACCCCTGTTCCGTCGCCCTTCACAAGCCACGGGAGGACCTTCTGGACCTCCTGAGCAACGAAGCCGATCTGTGGACCGTCTGGCAGGTTGAGGTCAGGGCGTCGCTCAGAGTCGTACTCATAGCTCGTCCCTCGCAGTGAGAGTACCTTCTCGAGCGCACCATCGAGCGTCTTGACGTCGCGCTTGAGCCTCTCATCCGACGACTGGATGAAACCATGGGCCCACACATTGCCGAAGACGGCGAGCGGGTGATAGGCCGTGTTCGCGCTGAAGCGGACCAGATCGCGGAGCTGCGAGTCATCGAAATCGTGGCCTGCGGGGTTGCCACCGGGTTGCTTCTCCTGACCTCGAAGCCAGAGGAAGTCCCCCCAGTAACCAAAGAGGAATTGCTGTGAGGACCATGCGCCAGGACGCCACGTCGACCCGGGTCTCGGAGCGAGACCCCAAGAAAGACCCGCGCCGTACAGACCAGTGCTATAGGGCCCGCCGCCGAGCAGTCGCATCTCTCGGTTCGGATCCTCGTCCGTAGGCTTGGTAAGACCATCGTTGGCCGCGATCACGACGGACGTGTTCCAGAGCTGGCCTCCATTTCCGCTCTCTGGCGGCAGGCCGTTGAAGAAGGCCGGCCCGCCTCGTACCCAGAGCTTGTAGTTGTACGGGCTCGGGAGTGCATCCGGGGTTAGGTTGCCCTGTCCGTCAAGGTAAGGCTGCTGGCTCCCGATCAGCGCGGAGCCGTCTACGAGTAGCCGTTGCTTGCCGTACACATCCTCATGCCCGAGTTCGAGCCGCTCATTGATCTTGACCGCCTCATGGAAGACGAACTTCGCGACGTCCGTCATGATCTGAATGTACTCGCCCGCCGAGTTGACCTGAAACTTGATGGAGCCTTCGACCGGAATATCAAACTGCTGCGTCTGGGCATTATACCGGTAGTTACTTGTATTGAGGGTGACTCTCTCCCCCCCGACATTGTAGATATGATCGAGCCCGTCTGGACCATCGCCTTGAGGGTCTGCATCCGCATCGATCTCCCACGTGCCGAGGAGAGCGGCCGAACTCGGCTCCGCAACATCATCGAGGTCGAGGTCTTCCTGCGAGATCCCAGGAGCCGCATTTGCCTCGCTGATCACCTCTGAGCTGATATCTGCATCACACGATGCCATGAGAAAGAGAGAGCTGGCGCAAAGCGCCGCAACACGTTGTTGATTCATCTCCTACTACCGTTCCTTTCCCCTCGTCACGAGGGTGCTAGATATCGTCATCCTAGTCTGCGCTGTCTGTCAACGGACTTGCCTGCCCCACAAAAGCATACCCCTGCCACCCAGGCAGGACACTGCTCATCATAGTGGACACTGGCGTCGACGGGAAGCAGCGGGCGTTGGCCTCCGTCGCCTGGAAGGTGTGGATAAACCTCAAGGCGCTCCTCGAATGCCACGCGAATGGGCGATCGACAACTGGTGCGCGGCGCCGGCTACACTAGGGTCTATGACTTCGACCGCGACACCGACAGAGCGTCTCCTGGCCTGCGCCGGTGAAGCGGGTCTTGGTCGCCAAGAATGCGGGCCACCTACTTGTTTCTCGGCCCCCGTCCATCGCCCTCGTCGCAGACTCGGAGCGCGAACACCACCATGCCACCCTCCCGCCGGATCCACCAAGGAGCGCTTCTGGGCTGAATCGTCGCGGTGCACCCGGGATGTCGCGCCACCTCCTAGGAGGCCTCATCATCGCAGGGATCGCCCACCCCGCGGGGTAGACCGCTTCGCTTGCGGGTCAGGCCCCACACGAGGGCAGCCGCGCCGAGGCTCGCCGCGGGATCAGACGCCGATCCGCTGTTGCAGCCGCAGCCATCGCCATCGAGTTCTTCACCGGCGGTCGATCCTGCCCCGCTCTCACCGTTCTCAGTGCTCCCACCGTCGCCCGTCGTCACGTCGCCGCCGCTCGCTCCTCCGCCGCCAGTGCTGCTGTCACCGCCGGTCGCTCCTCCCCCACCTGAACCGCTGTCCCCCGTCGCGTCTCCGCCCGTCGTGTCGCCGCCCTCGGTCGTGTCGCCGCTACCCGTCGTCCCCTCCCCACCCGTCGTGTCGTCGCCGCCCGTCGTGTCGTCGCCGCCCGTCGTGTCGTCGCCGCCCGTCGTCGTCCCGTTCATGTCAGCAGGAAAGGGTCCCGTGATCGCCAAGGTAAGGCCATCCTTCTGGATATTGACGAAGAGCGCCCTCCCGTCAGGCGAAAAGCAAACACCGCAGAGTTCGCTGTCACTGAGGGCGTTTCGGGCAAAGTCAAAGATCTCGCCGTCCTCGGTCAGGCCGCGGATAAAGTTGTCGCCGTCGCCATCTTCGGCGATGAAGAGTTCCCCCCAGGGCGCGACACAGATGTTGTCGGGCTTCTCAAGGACATCCTTGTCCTCCGCACGGGCGAGCAGCTCGAGCGTCGGGCCCTCGCCATCGACCAGGCGGAAGATTTGACCGGCATCGATCGGACCGCCGCTGGTCGAGCAGACGTAGACCGCGCCCCCGTGGAACCAGATCCCCTCGCCACGGACGATGAGCGCCGCCCCCTTCTCCTGGGCCTCGTCGCGGAGAGTATCGCCGTCGGGGTCGGGCTCTTCGATATCAACCCACTCTACATCCACGAGCTCCCCAACCTCCATATCGGTGGTCGCAAACGTGTCCTCACCGACCACCTTCAACGCCTGGAGCTGGCCGACGAAGGGCTCCTCCTTGGCGTCGGGGACAAAGCGATAGAGGCAGGAGTCACCGCGATCTTCGGTCAGGTAGGCGATGTTCGTCGCCGGGTCGACGCAGGCCGCCTCGTGGTTGCAGCGCCCATAGGGGACGATCCGCGCGGGAGGCTCGACGCTCTCGGCCGCCGTCGAACACAGGAAGACATAGCCGTGGCCGGAGTCGACGTTCTCCTCGCAGCTGAGCCACCCCCACGGCGAAAGACCTCCCGCGCAATTGCGGGTGGTCCCGCACAGGATCAGATTGCTCGAGATTCGCGAGAATGTATCGCCATCGAGCACCAGGCGCGAAACCCCGCCCATCGCCAAGGGATCGTAGGCCTCAGGCGGCGGGAGCTGGCCGACCTTGTAGGGACCGTTGCTGAGGTCACCGGGGCTGTTCTCGTGGTTGCGCATGAGGATGACGGTGTCCCCGGGGCCAGCGAACGCCCCCATCGCGTCGGGCCTCCCTGGGACGCGATAGCCGTCGTCCATCGTCTCCCCCTGAGCCTCGATCACGGCGTAGGAGAAGCCCTCCGGGAGGTCGAGGATGCCCTCGGGGTCCGCGACCAGCTCGCCGAACCCGGCCCCGCGTGCGGTACGACGGAAGACGAAGGACAGGGGGAGGCCGAGGGTCACGGCCAGGGCCCCGCTCCGGCGAAGGAGGCTGCGGCGACCGATATGAAAGGGTGTCTTCGGAGTCGTAGTCATGGGCGGGACCTTGCTTCCGACATCCTGGAGGAGCGGTGCGTATACGCGCAAACGACATCTCCGCGACGACTGTGACAGTGTCGTCACGAGCTCGGCGCGAACCTTTGGGTTGTATGCGACGAGCCATGCGACTCCTGCCTCAGCCCGGTGGCGCCCACGTTCCCCTCCGTCGACGCCTCGATCACCTTCACCAAGGCGCTCTGCCGCGCCCTCGCGGTCGAGTTCCGGAGCATGCGACCCGGCACGTCGCAAACCTCGATTGCGAGTTCTTCACCGCACTCCGACGCGGACGACCCCGCGCCTCGCCGAGACTCCGGCGGACACGCCTCGCAGTTTGCCTGAAGCCGCCTAGGGCTGAAGCAAGCTGAAACTCTCAGAGCGTCTCGACGAAGAGGCGCACCGCCTCGACCGCCTGCTGGTCGACCAGCTCGGTGCCGAGCGGCGGCATCGTCGGTCGCTCGTCGCTGTCGTCCCGGCGGGACATGCGGTCGAGCACCTTGCTCCGCTCCGCGTCGCCGAGCTCCTCGCTCGCGGTCTTCAGCGCCGGCGCATCCGCGACCCTGTCGAGGTCCGGCGGCAACGTGAGGTCGAAGTTACGATCAAGGGTGAAACAGTCGGTGGCCTGGGCCTGCTCGTCGCGCTCCTCATTGTGGCAGTGGCTGCAGTTGCCGTGGAGGATGCCGAGCGCCTCGCGGGCGACGGGCTCGAGGTTGAGCTCGGCCTCGACGGGATCCGAGAGTACGCCCGCGTCGTAGAGCGACGCCCGCACTTCGGGCTCGAGCTGGGTCGCGCTGAAGCCGAGGGTGAAGTTCCGCCGGCCGCCGTGGCAAGCCTGGCACTCCGCCGCGCCGGGCACGTCGTGGGGCGTACCCGCTACGTTCTCGGCCGTCAGCATCTGCCGCGTCGCATCGTCGCCCGCCTCGTTCCAGATGTACGCGGCAGCGGCCCAGCCCTCCTCCGTTCGCACGTTCATCCGCGTCTCGACGCGGATCCCATCCCGCGTGAACTCCTTGAAGGTCCGCGTCCCCACCGGGAAGCGCCAGTCGTCGGCGTCCTGCGTGTTGACCTGCTCCCCCTCGGGCAGGAGGAGCCAGCGGCGCTTTTTTGCCCCGTCTGTCCACAGGGGGAAGCGGGGTTCGAACTCGAGGACCGCATCGGTGAGGACATCGGCCGCGATGTCGCTGTAGAGGCCGGTCTCGGAGAGCAGCGTGGGCAACGCCTCGGCGCCCGAGACATCGACTGCGCTGCAGTCGCGATTGATCGTCGTCTCGCCGCCGCAGCTCCCCAAGAGGCTGACGAGCGGCAGAATGAGGAGGAGGGGTCGCTGGATCGTCATCGCGCGCCTGTCGGTGGGCCTGGACATGCTACAGGGGTTGTCCTGGGCTTCGTCCCGGGGCGGTCATTGCGCGAGTCCGTCATCATCGTCGACGATCCGCACCGTGGCCCCACAGGGGGTTTACTGCACCCACGACCCCATGATGCGAACGTTTGCAGTTCTTTAGACTTGGGGTCCGCTCGCGACCGTAGACTCGACGGCGCGGCCGCCGTTGGAGAAAGATCCGTGAACATCCTGATCGTGGAAGACGACCGGCGGACGGCCGAGCTGCTCGAAGAGCTCATCGGCATAGGTCCCCACCACGTGACCTGCGCCCCGACCGGGGAGGACGCGCTCGTGCACTTGCGCGCAGCGAAGGTCGACCTTGTGGTGCTCGACGTGATGCTCCCCGGGCGTGACGGGTACTCGATCTGCGCGGAGATCCGCTCGTTCTCCTCGGTTCGGATCTTGATGCTCTCCGCCCGTCACGCGCCCATGGACCGCGTCGACGGGCTGCGCATGGGGGCCGACGACTACTTGGCGAAGCCCTTCCACGCTCAGGAGCTCCTCGCGCGGGTGGAGGCCCTCTCCCGCCGCGGCCCGCTCTCCGGTCCCGAGAGCCCCAACACTGTGGTCGAGATCCGGGGGCTGTCGATGGACGGGCGCGCCCGCACGGTGCGTGTCGAAGGGCGGGCGGTCCCGCTGACGGGCGCAGAGTTCGACATCCTGCGGACCTTGGTCGAACGGGCCGGCCGCGTCGTGTCGCGTGAGCGCCTGATGGAGCTGGCGCGGGGAGAGGAGTTCGGAGCCTTCGATCGCGCCATCGACATGCACATCAGCAACATCCGCAGGAAGCTCGGCGACAGCGCCCGCACCCCGCGCTGGATCCGAACGATCCGCGGCGTCGGGTACCAGGTCCCCGCGGAGAGAGAGCGCTCATGAACCGGCGCACGCAGCTCCTGCTGGGCATCAGCACCACCGTCGGCGTCACCCTGCTCGTCGCGTGGGTCGCGGTGCAGGCGCTGGTGCTGCGCCCCGCGGTGGCTGAGCGAGAGCCGCTGCGGATCCAGCAGGCCTGGGAGGCGGCCGAGCTGTTGCAATCGGGGATGAGCACGCGGGAGGTCGAGGAGAGCCGCGGCATCGATATCCGGGTTCTCCACGGGCCCCCCGCGGGCCCCCCCGACGGCGAGGGGTGGATCCCCAAGCAGACCGAGCGCGGGACCATCTGGAAGCGGGACGGCGGCGACTACGGGGTAGCTGTGTGGTCCGGTCAGCTCTGGGTCGTGCTCCAGTCTCACCAGTCGCACGCGACGACCCTGGCCCTCTCTCTCTTCGCGCTGGGATTGCCGCTGATCGTGCTGGTCTTTGGTCTCGGCCAGCGAGCCAACCGCCACCAGGAGCGCGCCGAGGCTCACCTCGAACGCATGGCGGCCGGAGACCTGAGCGTCAGGCTGGACACAGAGGTCGGCAACCGCGAGGTCCAGCGCGTCGCGGTCGCGGTGAACCGGATGGCGACCCAGCTACAGGCGCTCATCGAGTCGGATCGAAGGCGCATGGCCGGGCTCTCGCACGAGCTACGCACGCCGCTCACCCGGATTCGCCTCGAGATCGAGCTCGCGCGGCGTGAGGGTGGGTCGGCGGAGCGCCTCGATCGGGTGGAGCGGGACATCGAGGTCTTCGACTCCATGCTGCGAGAGCTGCTCGAGCTCTCGCAGCTACAGATGGTCGGAGAGCAGACCATGCGCCGCGAGCTCGTCGACCTCGCCGGCCTCGCGCAGCTCGTCGTCGACGAGGAGGAGTGGAGCGACGTGGAGATCCGGGGCTCGGGGACCGCGATGGTCGACGGTCGCCTGGTGGCTCGTCTGCTGCGCAACCTGCTGCGCAACAGCGCCCAGCATGCGCCTGGTCACCGGCGCTGGATCGAGGTCGCCGACGACGAACTCTCTGTCAGCGATGACGGCCCTGGGATCGCTGTCGAGCGCCAGGCGGAGGTCATGGAGGCGTTCCAGCGCAGCGCTTCCTCGGAGGGGCACGGGCTTGGGCTGGCGATCGTAGCCCAGATCGCCGAGCTACACGCTGCCGAGCTCAAGCTCTCGAGCCCGCCGGGGCTCGTGGTTCGGGCCCGCTTCGGGCGCTCGCCGGATGCGGATACCGTGGGGTCGTTGTGATGATGAGACAGGCTCCGCGGAGGGATGTCATCAGCCGCATCGTCCAGGACTTCTACATCCGCGTCCTCAAGTCGCCGCTCCTGGTCCCCTACTTCGAGGGCTATGACATGAAGCGGATCATCACGGCGATGGAGACATCTGTCGCACGACGACCTCCTCGCGGCGCTGATCGAGGCCGGCTATCCGCCCTACCGCCTCGGCGTGCAGTCGATGCGAGCGATGCCGACAGGCGACGGCGCAGAGGCCTCGCTCCTCGAACGCACAAAACGAACGCTGGACCCCGAGGATATCCTCGCGCCCGGCCGCTACGACCTCCGCCACGCCTGGGGGTCGCGATGAACAGATCCGCGAACCCAACGCCAGTTCCGGCACCGACCCCGGCTCCGGCTCCGGCTCCGGCTCCGGCTTCGGCTCCGAAGGCATCCCAGCGATGCTCATGCGCGCCGCCATCATCCTCGCGCCGGCGCTCGGCGTGACATGTCTCTGGGCCCTCCCCCATCAGCGGACTCGATCGATCTGCGAAAGCCTCGGCTTTCGCCCCCTCGTGAGAGGGGGCTCCTGCGGTGAGTTTGTCTACCCCGACGATCGCTATATATCGACGATCATGTACCGCGAATGTGACGAGCTTGCGACCTCGCGTGACGGCCAGGACGATCACCGTCCATGCCTACGCCGCTCATTGGCAGAAGTCCCCGTGATCGTCAGCGCTCCGCGTAGTCGGTCCAGCCAACGGTCCACGGCTCGCCGTCGCCCGGCGCGAAGGCGCCAACGTAGCTCGCGCCCTCGTCGAAATTCGGGGGTGGGTTTATCGCCGCCTCCGTCACCCGCTCGCTCGAGCCGGGGAGCCAGCGCGGCGCGCGGACGTCGCTGCCGCCGGCGAGTTCGGGGTCGCTGCCGAAGGTGTTTCCGACGGCCTCGTCGCGAAAGAAGGCGTCCTCGTCAAAGCCGCCATCATCGTCGCGGCCGTCGCCCGGATCGAGTTCAGCCTCGTCGTCGAGCGTCGGGAAGTAGTGCTCGCCGCCCTGGCCAACCGCGTAGAAGAGTGACGCCCGCAAGCGGAGCGCGCCGTCCTCGATCGCGTTGACAGTCGCCGCGTCGCGGATGTCCACGGCCTCCTGTCCATGACCGCTGATCAGGAAATTGGCGAGCTCGCCGGCGGTCCCGTGGCGCAGCAGAACCCCGCGCTCGCTGGCGCTGCCGAGGCCGAGGATCGTGACGTTGTAGAGAGTCGGCGCCGAGCGGGGCGCAGCCGCGTGATCGTCCTCGGAGTTGTCAGCCTCGATGCCATTGTCGCCCTCGGGGCCCTGGGCGATGGCGATGAACTGGCCCGTGCCGGTCCATCCCAGCTGCCAGTCGAGGCCGTCGTCGCCGGCGTTGGTGATGACGACGTGGCGAAGATCGACGGTGCCGCCGAAGAGCTCGAGGCCGTCGTCGAGGCCGGCGTGGACCTGGACGTGGTCGACGATGGTCCCCGCGCCGCAGCCGGCGAGGGTGAGGCCGTTGAGCTCCTTATCCTTGGTCAGCGCCCGGCCCGCGAATTCGATCCGCGTGTACTGGAGCACGCCGCAGCTCGAAGCCGCATCATCACCACCGTAACGCGCGAACTCGGGGTCGTCGAGCCCCTCGAGGAGCGGCGCGTCGGCGTTGACTGGCGCATCGCCGAGGAGGCTCAGGCCGCCCCAGTCCCCCGGCGCCCGGGTCCCCAGCGCCTGGCCGCTGGTGAAGACAACCGGGCGCTCGCGGGTGCCGCGGGACTCGAGCCGACCGCCCGCCGCGACGACCAGCGCCGAGTCGCTCGCTCCGATCACCTCTACGCCGGGCTCGACCGTCAGAGTCACGCCGGGGTGGACGTAGATCACACCTTCGAGGTGGTAGGTCGTCCCTGTCGACCACGTCGTATCCTCGGTGATGTCGGCGTCGACCGTGATGTCGCTCGGGCGCTCAGCGCAGCTCCCTGCGAGGCAGACGAGACCGGCGTCGGCGCAGTGCTTGTCCTCGACACACTCGGTGAAGTCGACGACGAGTGAGCAGGCGCCGGCGCAGAGCGAGGCGAGCGCGACGCCTGCGCGACGGAGGAGATTGCGGCACATATTCCGATCCACGGGGAGGACGCTACTGCCGAGATGTCACAGAACCGCGGCTGCGGAGTGACGTGACGGTCGCGTCCGCGCGGGCGCGCCCAAGCCGGTTGAGCGCGCCCGCGTACGCCGCGATCCCGTCACATTCGCGGCCGAAGTGACACCCGCTGTTGACGTCGCCTTCACCTCACCGCGCGACGATCTCGGCGTGGATCGTCAGCTCTGGTCAGAAATCGTCCGCACCCGCGATCACAGTTGCCCCTGGCAGTCGCGGATGCCCCTCGCGCTCGGGCCGATCGTCGGGCACACGACGCCGACGACCGCGAAGATCTGGGCCCGGGCGCTCGCCGACGACGGCCCCCTTTGCCTGCGCTACGCCGCGGCCGCAGGCGAACCGCGCTTCGATCCCGTAACCGGCGCCTTCGCCCCCGTGCGCCTCGCCAGCGAGGTCCGCGAGCGGCCGCTGACGATCGCCGCGGAGCCCTTCCCGATCGCGAGCGAGACCCTCGACGGGCTCACCCCGAACACGCGCTACTTCTATGAGATCGTCGGCGACGACGGAGAGCGCCGCCCCAACGCGATGGTCTGCGCCTCGCCGCCCTCCTTCCGCACACTCCCGGACCAGCCGCAAACCCAGGAGCGCGGCGGCCTGCGCTTCGCCTTCCTGTCGTGCAACGGGCTCCAGGCTCGGCCCTCGGGCAAGGCGGCGACAGCGATGTGGCGCCGCCTGATCGCGACCGCGCTCCTCGATCCGCGGGTGCGCTTCGCGATCCTCGGCGGCGATCAGGTGTACGCCGACAGCGTCCGCGACACCTGGCTGGCGACCTACTCGCGCAGTGAAGCGCTCTCCGTCGACGAGGAGGAGGCGCTGCGCCGCGACCTCACCGAGCGCTACGGCGGGATCTACCTGGCGTGGTGGCGACGTCCGGCGATCCGCACCCTGATGGCCCATCTCCCCTGCGTCATGACCTGGGACGATCATGAGATCTATGACGGCTGGGGCTCGCACGGCGACGAAGAGCTGCCGGCGCAGCGCGCCTTCTTCGCGGCGGCGGCCGCCGCCTTCGACTCCCACCAGATGGTCCACAACCCGCCGGGGAGCGGACTCGACCGCGGCCAGGGGCACCGCGCGTTCCGCTTCCGCGTCGGCGAAGTCGGCTTCCTCGTCCTCGATCTCCGGAGCTGCAGGCGGGCCCACGCGCCGACGACGAGCGCCCTCCTCGGCGAGGCCCAGTGGGGCTACGTCGCCGAGACCCTCGCGCAGTTCGAGCGCCAGGGGGTCCGCCAGCTCGTCGTCGTCACAAGCGTGCCGCCGGTCTTCACCGATCGCTGGATCTGCGACACGCCGCGCTTCCTGGTCGGCGACAACCACGACGACCTCATGGATCAGTGGGGGAGCCCGGCGAACCGCAACGACCAGCTCCGCCTCTTCGGCCGCCTCTTCGCGTTCCGCCGGGAGACGGGGGCGAATGTCCTGATCCTCGGCGGCGACATCCACGTCGCCACGGTCGGCGCGATCCACAGCCGAGCGCCCGAACACCTGCGCCCGGGCGAGTCGGTCGCGACGATCCATCAGGGCGTCAGCTCAGCGATCGCGTACAAGCCGGTCCGCGGCGCCGTCGGGGCGCTGGTCGCTGCTCACGCCAAGGGGGATCACGCGATCACCGAGGCGATCGACGGCGTCATCGACAAGGTCCACCTCGCCCGCAACTTCGCGATCGTCAGCGCGGTCGCCGAGCAGCGCGCGTTCTGGTTCGAGCTCCACCTCGAAGGGCTGGCGATCCCGCAGGTCGTCCACTTCCCCGGCCGCGCGGCCGCGTCGGAGTCGTGACCTTCGCGGCGCTGGGGTGACATCTCGCCCCGTCGCCGAGCTGGCGCTGCGGCGGCGCCGAGCTGTGACAGCCCCGCCACCGCCGCCTGCTACGCAGGGCCCGTACTACGGACAACACGAAAGGACGACGGGAATGGCTCAATACTCCACTCGTACGATCACCGGTGACGACTTCACGGCGTTGATGGAGCTCGAGGACAGGCTCTTCGGCGGCTGCGAGGACGGCGTCCTCGGCCCCTACTACATCCGCCTGTGCTGTGACTTCTTCGCCGACACCTGCTTCGTCATCGAGGCCGACGGCGCCGCGGTCGGCTACCTCCTCGCCTTCGTCCGCGACCGCCAGGCCTACTGCACGTCGCTCGGGCTCCTCTCCGAGCACCAAGGGACGCGGGCGCTCGTCGGCCTCCTCGCGGCCTTCGTCGACGCGATCCTCGGCCGCGTCGACACCTGCTGGTTCACGGTCGAGGCCGACAACCGGGCGACGCGATCGATCCACGCGATCCTCGGCGCCTGCGAGGAGCGCTTCGAGCCCGACTTCTACGGGGCCGGCCGCGGGCGGATCATCTCTCGGATCGATCGCGCGAGCTTCGAGCGCGTCGCCCCCCGCCTCGCCCGCCTCGGGATCGCCCGAGCGCGCCCGAGCGCGGTCTCGGAGGCGGTCGCGTGAGCCGGGCGAGCGCGATCCACATCGACGGCCGGCGGCCGCCGTGGCGCTCGCTGGCGACGGTCGTCCAGGCGCGCCACGTCCTCCGCCGCGCCCGCGACGGCGACCTCCGCCCGCCGCGGCTGCCGACGCCCTACCACCGGCAAGCGGCGCTCCTCCAGCGCCTCGCGCGTGAGACCTGCGACCACCACCGCCTCCTCGTCCGGGTCGTCGGGGCACCGCCGAGGCGGCCGGCGATCCTCGTCGCCAACCACCTCTCGTACCTCGATCCGGTCGCGCTGGTCAGCGTCGCCGCGGCCCTGCCGATAGCCAAGGCCGAGGTCGCGCGCTGGCCAGTGATCGGCCGCGAGCTCCGCGACGCCGGCGTGCTCTTCGTCGACCGCGGCGCGCCGATGAGCGGCGCCCGGGCGCTGCGCCGCGGGATCGAGCTCCTCGGCGCCGGCGTGTCGCTCCTCAACTTCCCCGAGGGGACTACGAGCGCCGGCTACGACGTCCTGCCGCTGCACCGCGGGATCTTCGGCCTAGCGCGGCTCACCGGCGTCGACGTCGTGCCGGTCCGCGTCGACTACGACTGTCCGAGCCTCGCCTGGGTCGGCGACACCAGCTTCCTCCCGCACTACCTGCGCTTCGCCGGGCGCTCGCTGTCGACGGCGACGCTGCGCTTCAGGGCGGCGATCGACCCACGCGGCGGATCGGCGGAGGAGCTCGCCGCGCGGGCGAGAGAGGCCCTGCGGCGATGACTCAAGAGCCAGCCCACGTCTACCTCCGCCACGGCCTCGCGCCCTTCTTCCGCCTCCGCCGCGCCGACCTCGAGGCCGGGCTCTCGGCCGGGCTCGCGGCTGTTGACGCGGCGCTCCTCGGCGTCCCCTGGGACGGCGGCGTCACCTACCGCCCGGGGGCCCGCTTCGCGCCCTACGAGCTGCGCCGGGTCAGCGCGCTCCTCCAGAGCTACCACCCCGGGCACGCGATCGACGTCTTCGCGCGCCTGCGCACCGTCGACGCCGGCAACGTCCCGCTCGCGCCCTTCGGGCCGGCGGCGGCGCGCGAGGCCGTCGAGGCAAGCGTCGCCGCCCTCGTCGACGCCGGGACCCGCCCCTTCCTCGTCGGCGGCGATCACTCGATCACCCTGCCGGCGCTGCGGGCCCTCGCTCGCCGGCACGGGCCGCTCGCGATGATCCACATCGACGCCCACCTCGACACCTCGACGGCGGCGACCTGGGGCGAGGCGATCCACCACGGGACCGTGATCCGCAACGCCTGCGACGAGGGCCAGATCGCCCGCCATCAGCTCTACCAGCTCGGCGTCCGCGCGACCTGGGCGACGTCGAGCGACGGCGACTACGCGTGCGAGCACGGCGGCCGGCGCTACGGGGTTGACCGGATCACGGACACCGGAGCCGCGACCCTCGCCCAGCAGATCGCCCGCGGCCTCGGCGATCACCCCGTCTACGTCAGCCTCGACGTCGACGCGATCGACCCCGCCTTCGCGCCGGGCACCGGTACGCCGGTCCCGGGCGGGCTGAGCTCGCGCGAGGCGCTCGCCCTCCTCCGCGGGCTCGCCGGGATCAACCTCGTCGGCATGGACCTCGTCGAGGTCTGCCCGGCGCTCGATCACGCCGACATCACGCTCCACCTCGGGGCCGCGCTCCTCTACGAGGGGCTCGCCCTCGCGGCGATCGCAGTCCGCGATCGCAGCCTGGTGACGTCGGGACCTGTGACGCACACGTGACTCAACGTTGGTGCCAGTGTCACCTCGGTGCGGGATGGCAGTGCTCGCGCAGATCTCCGCGCAGATCTCCGCGCAGGAGCCCAAGCTATGCGACCTACACTCCACACCCACTTCCCCCTCCTATCCGCGATCGGCCTCGGCCTCTGCCTCGGCGCCTGCGGTGACGACGGCGCGGCCACCGAGACCTCCGCGACCGCCGATCCGACGGCGACCTCGTCGACGACCGGGACGACCACCGGCGGCGAGTCGACGACCGAGACCTCCGGCGAGACCTCCGACAGCACGAGCGGGACGACCACCGGCGAGGCCGAGCTCCTCCGCCTGACGATCCTCCACAATAACGACGGCGAGTCTCAGCTCCTCGACGCCGGCGCCGACCTCGAGGGCTTCGGCGGCGTCGACCGCTTCGTCGCCAAGATCGGCGAGCTCCGCGAGGCTGCCGAGGCCGACGGTGGCGACGGCATCGCCCACGCGGCCGTCGTTCTCTCCTCGGGCGACAACTTCCTCGCCGGCCCCGAGTTCTCCGTGAGCCTGAAGAAGGGCCCCCCCTTCTACGACGCGATCGCCCTCGACGCCGTCGGCTACGACGCGATCTGCCTCGGCAACCACGACTTCGACTTCGGCCCCGAGACCCTCGCCGACTTCATCGGCGGCTTCGACGGCGACGCGGTCTTCCTCAGCGCCAACCTCGACGTCAGCCAGGAGCCGGCGCTCGCCCTCCTCGCCGACGCGGGCAAGATCGCCAGGAGCGTCGTCGTCGACGTCGCCGGCAGCCACCAGGTAGGCATCGTCGGCGCGACGACGCCGATGCTCCCCTTCATCTCGAGCCCGCGCGACGTCGTCGTCGACAGCGACGTCGCCGCGGCGATCCAGGCCGAGGTCGACGCCCTCGAGGCCGATGGCGTCGACAAGATCATCCTGATCTCCCACCTCCAGAGCCTCGCCGAGGATCTCGAGCTCGCGCCGCTGCTCAGCGGCGTCGACGTGATGATCGCCGGCGGCGGCGACGAGGTCCTCGCCAACGAGGGCGACCTCCTGCTCCCCGGCGACGAGGAGGCGATCTACGGCCCCTATCCGCTGACCGCCGACAACGGCGTACCGATCGTCACCACGAAGGGCAACTACCGCTACGTCGGCCGCCTCGTCGTCGACTTCGACAGCGCCGGCGAGCTCGTCGCGATCGCCGACGACAGCGGCATGGTCCGCGTCGCCGGCGAGTCGGAGGCCGACGGCATCGCCGGCGACCCGGCGATCCACGCCGCGGTGATCGAGCCGCTGCTCGAGGCCCTGGGGGCGCTCGCCGCCAACGTCATCGCCACATCGGAGGTCGTCCTCGACGGCAAGAAGAGCGCGGTTCGGACGGCGGAGACCAACCAGGGCAACCTCATCGCCGACGCCCTCCTGTGGCAGGCGAGCGCCCTCGCCGGTGAGTACGGCGCGAAGGCGCCGACGATCGCCCTGCAAAACGGCGGCGGGATCCGCAACGACAGCGAGCTCGATCCCGGCGACATCAGCGAGCTCGACACCTTCGACATGCTCCCGTTCCCAAACTTCGTCACCATCGTCGAGGACGTGCCGCCGGCGCAGCTCAAGGAGATCCTCGAGAACGCGGTGTCGAACGTCGAGAACAGCGACGGCCGCTTCGCCCAGGTCGCCGGCTTCACGCTGACCTACGACCCGGGCGCCGCGGCGCGCGAGCTCGACGACGAGGGCAACGTGATCGCCGAGGGCGAGCGCGTCATCGACGTGATCCTCGACGACGACACGGCGATCATCCTCGGCGGCGCGGTCGAGGGCGGCGCCCCGGACGTCAACGTCGCGACGATCGACTTCCTCGCCCGCGGCGGCGACCAGTACCCCTACGGCGACGCCCCGTGGACGACCCTCGGCGTCTCCTACCAGCAGGCGCTCTTCAACTACATCGTCGACGCCCTCGCTGGGGTGATCAGCGCGGCCGACTATCCGGAGGGCGGCGAGGGGCGGATCTCCGCGCTCTAGCGGCGCACACCCGCCCACCGCGAATCGTTGCGCCGACGACGGCGCGTACCGAGACGCGGTGCGCACCGTCACCAGCAGGCCGTCGTCGCGGCGGACGCTGTGGCTACCGCTGAGCGGCAAACGCCACGTGCAGCTGCCGCCGCGACCATGGCTCTGCGGTGCGCGCGCGGCGTGGCGTGGCGTCGGTCGTTCTCGGAGGCCGCTGCGATCACCGAGTCGTCAGGCGAACGCACGCCGCGCGCTGGGCTCGACACGGCGAGTTCACGCGTCTGCGACGCTCCTGAAACGTCCATCGACGAGACCACCCCTGCGACAGGCTCGCACGCCTCGTCAAGGCTTCGCGCAATGCATCTGACCACCAAAACCCCCCTAGCGCTCGTTCTCCCCCTCGCTCTCGCCCTCGCGTGTGGCGACGACACCACAGCGGTGAGCGAAACGAGCGATGACACCCACACGACGACGACCGACGCGACGGAGACCGGCGCGGCGAGCCTGACCGGCGCAACGACGACGGCCACCGCGACGACGACCGCGACCAGCGACACGACGACGACCGACAACACGACGACGACCGGTGACACGACGCTCGGCACGATGACCGGCGACGCCACTACCGGTGACACGACAACGACGACCGGCGACACCACCGGTACGACGACCGGCGACACCACCGGTACGACGACTGGCGACACCACCACGACCACCGGTGGCGTCGACACCGACACAACCGGCGACACCGACACCGGAGGCATGGGCGACCTCACGCTCGCCGCCCTCGAGCCGATCGGCGGCTACGAGACCGGGATCTTCGACGACAGCGCCGCCGAGATCGTCGCCTACGACGCCGGCAGTGCTCAGCTCTTCGTCAGCAACGGCGCCGCCGGGGCCGTCGACGTCCTCGACTTCAGCGACCCGACCAAGCCCCTCTACGTCGACAGCCTCGACGTCTCGGCCTACGGCGCGCCGACCAGCGTCGCCGTCCGCGACGACGGCCTCGTCGCGGTCGCGGTCGCCGACGCCGTCGACACCGATCCCGGCACCGTCGTCTTCTACGCCGCGGCCGACCTCAGCGAGATCAGCGCGGTGACCGTGGGCGTCCTCCCGGACATGGTCACCTTCAGCCCGGACGGCGCCCTGGCGGTCGCCGCCTGCGAGGCTCAGCCCGACGGGATGATCGATCCAGACGGCAGCGTCGCGATCATCGACGTCAGCGGCGATCCGAAGGCGCTCAGCGACGGTGACGTCGCCCTCGCTACTTTCGAGGCCTTCAACCTCGGCAACATCGACCCGCAGATCCGCATCTTCCCCGGCAAGACCGTCGCCCAGGACGTCGAGCCCGAGTACGTGGCGATCTCGGCCGACTCGTCGACGGCTTGGGTTACGCTCCAGGAGAACAACGCCCTCGCCGTCGTCGACCTCGCCAGCGCCGCCGTCACCGAGCTTGTCCCCCTCGGCTTCAAGAACCACTCGCTCCCCGGGATGGGGCTCGATCCCAGCGACGACGACGGTGCCGTCGAGATCGCCAGCTGGCCGGTGTTCGGCATGTACATGCCCGACGCGATCGCCCGCTTCACCGTCGACGGCCAGGACTTCCTGGTGACCGCCAACGAGGGCGACGCCCGCGACGAGGACTCCCGGGTCAAGAGCGTCGACCTCGATCCGACGGTCTTCCCCGACGCGAGCATCCAGGACGACGACAAGCTCGGGCGCCTCGACATCTCGACCCTCGACGGCGACATCGACAACGACGGCGACTTCGATCGCCTCTACGCCTACGGCGCGCGGTCGATGAGCGTGTGGTCGGCGAACGGAAACCTCCTCTGGGACAGCGGCGACGCCTTCGAGCAGGTCACCGCCCAGGCTTTCCCGGAGGCGTTCAATTCCAACAACGACGACAACACTAGCTTCGACGGCCGCAGCGACAACAAGGGCCCCGAGCCCGAGGGTGCCGTGGTCGCCGAGCTCTGGGGCAAGAGCTACGCGTTCGTCGGCCTCGAGCGCATCGGCGGCGTGATGGTCTACGACGTCAGCACCCCGGCGGCGCCCGAGTTCGTCCTCTACGAGAACAGCACGCGTGACTTCGCCGGCGACCCCGAGCAGGGCACGGCCGGCGATCTCGGCCCTGAGGGCCTGATCGTCATCGACGCCGCCGACAGCCCGATCGGCGAGCCGCTCCTGGTCGTCGCCTTTGAGGTCAGCGGCAGCCTGCGCGTCTTCAAGATCATCGCGGAGTAGCGCGGATCGACGTCGTGCGCGGAGGCGACCGCCGTGCGCCGGATCGACTCCGCAGCATCTCGATGACACCGAGGAGCTCCGCAGGCTGACCCTCGGTGAGCGCCGCGAAGGCCGGCCTAGCGCGCCTCGCCGTCGGCTTCCGCGTCCGCGGCGAAGGGCTCGTCGCCGAGCTTGGTGAGGACGCCGTTGCGCAGCGCCTGCACCCGCCAGCCGATGTTGCCGAGCATCATGTAGAGGAAGCGGGGCATCGTCGGCTTCGCCATCAAGGCGACAGCCCGCGCCGGGATCGCCTCGCCAGCGGCGAGGGCCTCGGCCGCCAGGGTCAGGGCCTCGACGGCCGCGCGCGCTCCCGGAGCATCCTCGAGCTGGTGACCGCCGATCGGCTGCCCGCCGCCCAGGGCCATCCCACCGCGCCAGACGAAGCCGGCGCCGCCGACGAGAAGCCGCCGAAGGTGATCGGCGTGACGATGACCGCGACGTCGGCTCGGACCACCGCGCGAGCGATCTCCTGCGACGCGTCGTCGGTCTTGCACAGCCCGGGGCTCTCGATCCAACAGGCGAAGCAGCCGACGCAGTGAGCGAGCTTGCACTCGCGGAGCGTGTACGCCTGGACGTCGCTGCCGCGGCGCTCGAGGAGCGCCGCGATACGCTCGCTGAGCGCGTCGCTGCCGTCCTTGTCCGCGCCCGTCGATCCGTTGAGAACAACCACCTTCATCGCCGCTACGAGACCACGATCGCGACCGCCGACAAAGCGCAGAGCTTGCCGGCTCGACGCTAGATCGCCAGAGCGCGACCGCAACGTCACTTGACCGTGACAAGGCGGGGCGACGATGCGCGCATGGACGACGCGCTCCGCCGCCGCGACCGCGGACGCCGACGCAGCGAGGGCCCTGCGAGGGCCCTTCTCGCCGGCGCGGCGCTCCTCGCGTTCGCCTACCTGTTCTTCCTCGCCATCGATCTCCTCGGCGGCGGGCTCGAGGCCAGCTTTGCGATCCCCGTCCAGACCTTCTTGCACGACAACGCCGCGCACATCACCGAGCTGCGCAGCTTTGTCGCTGGACTGATCGGGACCGCGCTGATCCAGTCCAGCTCCACGGTCACGTCGATGGCCGTGGTCATGACCCGCGAGGGCATCATCCCGCTGCTGATCGCCGCCGGGCTGGTCCACGGCGCCAACCTCGGGACCTCGGTGACCTCGACCGTCGTGGCCTTGGCGACCGAAGCCCCGCCGCTGGTCCGCCGTCGCCCCCTCGCGAACCTACGCAAGCTGCTGCTCGTGGAGCGTGGCGAGGGCTTTGAGCGTTCGGTCGGCACCGCCGTCGTCCACGACTTCTTCAACATCATCTTGATCACGGCGATCTTGTTGTTCCTCGAGCTGCCGTTCGGCTGGATCTTGCGACTGTCCGAGCACAGCGCGACGTGGATGGCCGACACCGTGCCCGACTCGGGTTGGTTGCTCTCGCTTATTCAGGTGGTCTCGCCCAAGACCTACACCGAGCCGGTTCGGGCGCTGCTGCTCGACGAGCTTGGCGTCCCTGGCTGGGCCATCGCGCTGGTCGCCGTGCCGCTGTTGTTTGTCGCGCTCAAGGGTTTCTCGACGCGAATGCGTGAGGTCGTGCTCGCCGGCACCAACGCCGACGATGTTCAGGCCATGGGCGCCAAGCTGCTCGGCACGAGCCGCTACGACACCTTCTTGCGTGGGTTGGTCCTGACCGCGCTGGTTCAGTCGAGCTCGGTCACGACGTCGCTGGTCGTCCCGCTCGCGGCGATGGGCTTCTTCGAGATACGCAAGATCTTCCCCTTCATCCTTGGCGCCAACATTGGGACAACGTTCACCGCCGTCATCGCGGCGACCAGCGCCCTCGGTCAGCCGGGCTTTCACGCAGGCATGACGATCGCCCTGGCCCACGTCTATCTCAACAGCTTCGCGGTGTTCCTGGCTTGGGTCGTGCCCGGACTCGAGGGCAGCGTGATCGGCTCGGCGCAGTTCCTGGCCGAGAAGTCGCGGCGGCGCCCCTGGCTGCTGCTCGGCTATCTGTTCATGCTCACGATCGTCGCGCCGGTGATCATCTACACGTTCGCGCAGCCAGTCGCGGCGGCGGTCATGACCATCGTAATGCTGACAATGCTGCTCGGCCCACACGTATACCTGCGCCGCAAGCTCGAGCAACGGCTCGACGCTCAGTCCAAGTCGGGCGAAGGTTCGAGTGAGACTCTGGACTGAAGCGTGTTTGCGTCCGCTCTGTTCAACGATCCTGCCCAGCGTGCACACGGCCTACGCGAAGGCCGCACCGTGCCGAGCGAGTCCTTGCGGATGTCGAGGCCGTGCCCTACGAGGGTGATCCGCCCAAGAACGCGTACTGGAAGGTCGAGCCGATGTTCGCTGGCTCGACATCTCTAGCAAGCTTGGGGAGCTCGCCGCTGGGCGACTATTGTCGATGCGTGTGGATCGAGGATGGCGGTCATCCGCTCGGCCGTCGGCGGCGGCACGGCTCGGAAGGAAAGCTCCTCAGCGCCCTCCTCGAAGGCGCCGTCGGTGTAGCGGCTACCTGCCGGACGTCGGGGGGCCACTGGGCGTCTGAGCGTTGGCGTCGCCCGAGGGCGGGGCAGCGCTGTCTCCAGCGGGCGCCGCACTTTCCGCCGACGCGGGCGCGGTCGGAGGGGCCGCCGCCGCGGCCGCCTTCGCTACGCCCGCCGGTCCGAACAGGCGATCCGCCGACCGCAGCGAGAGCGCCGAAATCGTCAGGGTCGGGTTCGCCGGCGCCGCGGTCGGGAACACGCTACTGCCCACGATCGCGAGGTTACGGACGCTGTGGTGCAGGTGATCCGCGTCGATCACGCTCGCGGCTGGGTCGGTGCCCATGATCGTGGTGCCGATGATGTGGGCCTCGGTCGAGTGGGCGTTCTTCCCGACGGAGAATTCTTCGAGCGGGAGCGCGTTGGCGAAGACCGGCTCGAGCAGCTCGGCCGCCTTCCGGATCCCGCGCTGCGCGTAGTCTGAGCGCCGCTTGAACACGACGAGCGGTTTGTTGGGGTCATCGCCGCTGACTTTGACGTGGTTCTCCTCGCGACGAAGGTCCTCGAAGATCGCCTTGAACATCATGCGCTGGCGCCACTTGCCGCGGACGTTGCGGAGCCCTGGGGTGTTCCACGTCTCGATGAGAGCGCCGGCGTGCTTCTTGCGGTGCTCTCCGCCATAGATCCAGTAGCCATGGCCTGTGATGCTCGTGGAGCCTTGAAAATTGTCGACGCCGTCAAACGAGAGGTTCCCCGTGACGCTCACCTGCTCCACCAGCCCGCGGCCGACCTGGGGCCCGTCGATCCCAGACTTGAGCAGGATGAAGGGATTGAAGATCGCGTTGGCGCCCAGGACCACGAAGTCCCCTCGCGCGACCTTCTCTTTCTTGCCGACGAGGTAGCGGATCCCCGAGGCGCGACCTGCCGTCGTCTCGACGGCGATCACGTTGGCGCCGAGCGTCAGCGTCACCCGCGGGTCCTCGTAGAGATCCGCCATCGAGTTCAACACCGTGAACTTGGAGTCGATCGGGCAGAGCTCGCACACGCCCGACGCGCAGCACCCCGGGCGCCCGGACTTGGTGGGTTTCGTCGGGCGAGCGCAGGGGTGCGAGAAGAACTTGTCGGGCGCAGCTTTCTTGAGCAGCTTGTCCGGGTCGGACATGCGGTGCTCGGGCTGCGGGTACGGGCGGCTGCGTGGAAACGGCGTGGACTCCGACGGGCCCGCGATCTCCATCAGGTCCTCGGCCTCGCAGTAGTAGGTCTCGAGCGCGTCGTACTTGACCGGCCAGTCGACGCCGACCCCGTAGCGAGTCTTCATCTCGAAGTCCTCGGGGAGCATGCGCGGAGTGCAGGCGAACCAGCAGTTCGAGCCGCCCCCAAAGCCGATGTTGAACCGCCAGCTCTTCTTGATGTCCGTCTCAGCGACGTACATCTTCCGCTCCGCGCGACCCAGAGTGTGGCGACGCTTGATCCGGTCTCCGTGGCTCTCATGCTTGCCGCGCTCGAGCACGAGCACGCGCGCGTTCTTCGGGAGATGCTGGAGGGCCCTGTGCAGGAAGAAAGTCGTGGCGAAGCCAGTGCCGACCGCGATGATGTCGTAGGTTGGTTCGCTAGAAGCCATGGCGTGCCCCCGGAGGTCCAGGAGGCTGGCTTCGACAAGATCCGAGTGTTTCCGTTCCGCGGCGAACGCCCGTACCAGATCGGCAACGCCTGGCTCGGCGAGGTCGTAGAAATCGTCGACCCGCCCAAGGGGCGGAAGAAGGATCCCGAAGAGCTGATCCCCGGGGACTGAGCGGCGCCCGGCGCTCGCGCCTCAGTCGACGGGCTCGATCTCGACGAAGCCGAGGAACGTGTACGAGTAGTCTCCCGTCATGTGCGGTTAAGAGGTTTGAGCCTGGTATTTCGGCGAGGCGCCGGGTACTCAGAGGCTCGTGGAGCCGCGGTTAATCGCGGCCGACGACTTCGACGAGACGGCCGCGGCCGCCAAGGCCCTATGTCCGCTGTCCCTGGCGCTCCAGGTCGCGCGAGAGCGCACTGGACTTTCACCGCAGCCTCTGTCCGCCGAGGCCGAGGAGAATTTTTCTCGGAACCTGCGACAAGCCTCGCCGGCTGCGGAGATGACACCGGGGCTAGCCCGTCCGCTTCAGGGACGGCGCTGAACTCTACGTCCTCCGCTAGCGCGACTACGAAGGAGGGCAACTCCGAGAGCGATTCGGGGACCTCCTCTGGAGGCTCGATGACGGACTCGAGCGCGATCACTGGCGAGACCGCGAGCGCGTCCGCGTCCACGTCGTCGACCGGCGAGACGGATCCGCCTAGAGACCGTCGACGTCCGACCGGTGTCCGGGTAAACTAGGGTTCGATTCCATGGGTAAGATGACGTTGAATCGCGATTCCGCCCGTGCCGTGGGGGGGGGGTGTGCCGAGAGTATCGGTGCTTCTCCTCGCCCTCTTCGCACCGTCAGCACAGGCCGCTGAGGCGCTCCCCGACCCTTGGCCGAATGACGCCTACCCCGGCCCCGCGCTCCACATCCCCGACCCCGACGTCGACTTCCTGATGACCGGAGGCTTCGGCAACTCCGCGTATATCTGGGTCGGCGACTTCAACGGCGACGGGATCACGGACGTCGCCTCGGCGATGGGCGCGGTAGGGCGGATCGCCGAGTCTCGCGGAAACGACACCTGGGTCACCGTAGACCACGACACCCGCTCACCGTACTGGGGTCACGCGAGCTACGCCCGCGTCGGCGACTTCGACGGCGACGGCAAGGACGACTTCATCAGCGTCGAAGGCGATGACATCGTCATCCGCCGGGCGAGCGAGGGCTTCGCGATGGCGCGCTTTGACGTCCCCGGAGGCTGGGGCGAGGCCGCAATGACCCGCGTCGGCGACTTCGACGGCGACGGCAACGACGACTACGCGACGATCCGACCGACGGCTGTCCACGTCCACCTCGCGCGCTTCGCCGCCAGCGGCGACTTTGACTCGCAGCCATGGGCGGTCACCGACTGGTGGGGCCAGCCTGGATACACCTTCGTCGGCGACTTCAACGGCGACGGCAGAGACGACATCGCCACAGCGCAGTATGGCAACGTCCGCGTGCGGCTGAGCACCGGCAGCGGCTTCACCGACGAGACTTGGACCGTGCCCGCGAACTGGGGCGCCGGCCACTCGAGCTTCGTCGGCGACTTCAACGGCGACGGCAAAGACGACATCGTCTCGGTGCAAAACGACTTCATCAACGAGAACCAGTCGACCGGGAGCGGCTTCATCCAGCGGCGCTCCGGCGCGATCAAGGCGAAGGGCGAGTACCTGATGGTCGGCGACTTCGACGGCGACGGCCGCGATGACGTCGCCAGCCCGGCCGGCGACGTCGTGCGGATCTACGCCCGCCGCGAGGGCGACGACCGCCTCCACCTCGCCGAGGAGTGGCAAGCACCGAACAACTGGGGGGCGACATACCTGACCTGGGCCGGCGAGCTGCGTTGCGGTGTACGAAGGACACCCGCAGGAGATGTGGAGCAGGACCCGTGACGCTCGCCATCAGGTTTCCATTGGGCAAAGAGGTCAGCACCACCGGGAGTCCGTCTGTCTCGGCCATCACCTCTGACCGCGTCGCTACGGTTACTCCACGCCGAGCGCCGCCCCAGTGGCTCATGTGGTCGGTACGAGCCGACGCCGGAGCGCTGCGGCAGCGCGTCGGCTAACGGGGACGCACTGCCCGTCGACGAGCTCGACGTGCGTGGCGGCGTCGAGGTGCCGAAGGGCGCGCACTGCCGCGAGATTGATCAGCGCCGAGCGATGCACGCGCATGAAGCCGTGGTCATCGAGGCGGCGCTCAAGCTCGTTGAGGCTCGTATCGAGAAGCTGCTCTTCCTCTCCCACCATGAAGAGCGTGTACTTGTTTGCGGCGAAGAACCCGCTGACATCGCGCGCATCGAAGACCCGCACGTCGGCCCCGTTACGAACGTAGACGTAAGGCGGGTCCTCGCGGAGCTGGCGATGCAGTGACGCGAGCTGCCCGCGTTCGAGGGCGCGGAGGCGCCCGAGCGCCCGAGCGAGGCGCGCGAGCGTGATCGGCTTGAGCAAGTAATCGACCGCGGCTAGGTCGAACGCCCGCACCGCGTAGCGGTCATGGGCGGTCGTGAAGATCACCGGCGGCAGCCCACGCTCGGCCTCGACCAGGCTCACCCCGTCGAGTTCTGGCATCTGAATGTCGAGGAGAACGACGTCCGGCGCGAGCGCCCTGATCTGCTCGCGGGCCTCGAGCCCGTTTCCGGCCTCCCCCACAACCTGGATCCCTGGGAGCCGCTCAAGGAGGCGGATCAATCGGCGCCGCGCCGGCTCTTCGTCATCGACCACAAGCGACCTGATCAGCGCGTCACCCTGCGCAATTGGCGCTCCGCTGTGCTCATTCATCGCTCCGCCTCCTCAAGGGCCGGTGAGGGAGAGCCATCGTCGCCATCGTCCGCCCACTCGTGTCTCCGCAGCGGCAGCCTCACACACGCCCGAAGCCCGCCGAGGTCCCCACGTTCGAGCAATAGCCGCGCGGAGTCGCCGTAGGCGAGGCGCAACCGCTCTCTCAGGTTTGCCAGCGCCGTGCCCGAGCCGACATGGCGCGAGGCGCCGAGTCCAGGGCCGTCGTCCTCGACGCTAAGGATGAGCGTGGCCGATCGTCCTTTCACGGCCTCGACAGCGACCGTGATCACGAGGAGTCCGCCAGCGGCACGCGCAGCGATCCCGTGCTTGACGCCGTTCTCGACCAGCGGCTGCAGCGTCAGGGGTGGCATTCGGAGCACCTCAGCCCTGGCCGCGACATTGAGCTCCACCCGGAGGCGCTCGCCGAAACGCAGCTGCTCGATCGCCAAATAGTCACGCACGGCCCCGATCTCCTCGAACACCGACACTGATCCCAGGCGTGACCCCTCGAGAATATATCGATACAGATCCGACAGGCGTTCAACTGCGCGCTCCGCGGCCACCGGATCTTCCTCGATCAGGCACGCGATCGTGTTGAGGGTGTTGAAGAGGAAGTGCGGGTTGGTCGCCGCTTGAAGCGCCGACAGTTGCGCTTGAAGGCTCTCGGAGCGGAGTTCTTCGATCCGGCGCTCGGACGCGTGCCGCTGGACATCGATCCTGTCCAGGCCCCACTGAAGCGCGATGACACCGAGGCCGACCAGCCCGCCGATCCGCAGCAGCAATCCCCGAGACACGTCGATCCCGCGGAACACGCCGAGCCCTACGAGCACGTGCGCCGCGACCTCAAGCCACACCAAGATACAGAAGAAGATCCCTACGAGCGTGAGGCCAACTCGCTGCCAGTTGGGGAGGCTTTCCGGGAGCCGGGCGATGACGAGACATTGCACCGCAGAGATCGACACGCAGATCCCAGCAAAGATCGCTGCAGACCGGCCGAGGCGCGCGACGAAGCCCCCGATCCCTTCCGGGTCGATCAAAGCGCCTACGCCGGCGATGAGCAAGGGCACCGTCACCATAAGCCAGATAGCCTGGCGTATTGTGTTGAGAAACGCGGCTAGGCCGGGCTTGGGACGCTCCAGGAACAAGGCGGTGCATGCGAGACTATCGTAAACGATGCATGGTTGCCAGCTCCTGCCGATGTCGACGTCGAGGGGGGCCGCTCGTCGGACCAGGAAGACCGTCCGTCGGACTCTGCACCGCGGGGTCTTGTGAGAGGCTAGATTGGATCTCCGTGGGCCCGGAGCTCCCGGACAGCAGGCGTTTTCCCGGTGATCTACCGAGTCCTCGACTCGAGCCGAATGTAAAGGACAGGCACATAGGGCTGGGCGAGCTCAAGCGTACCTGTATCTCCTGCTGGGTCTGTCAATGACCGCCGTCCTCGCCCGAAACGCCTCGGGAGAGTCGAGGCTTCGCTCACCAATCTTTCTCACCCCACGGCGCAGAGACGCTGTCCGCTCGGCGCGCCTCCTCGGCTCCATCATGATCGCAAGGTCAATCCCCCTCTTGTTGCTTCACACCTCAATCGTCAGCGCATGTGCGCCCAGAGCGCACCATGAGACACTCGCGAGGTCGTCGGTGCGGCCTCCGGTGGCGAAGCATCGCGACCACAAGGATACGAGGACTACACGCGAAGCATCCTCGACGCCGCGATCCCAGCCCGAGTTAGCCCTCTACCCATATCCGATCGGGGGGGCGCCTGAAAACTCTCCTCCCGTCACTCACGACTGTCCAGATCCCGACGGATGCAAGGCCCCCTGGATGTTGGCGCCGGTGTGGAGGTGCCCAGACAAAAGGACCGTGTCGGGACCCTTCTGCGCAGACGCCGGCGACGGCACGTGCGAGTGGAGGCTTCGCTCTTGTCCGTCTTGACGCTCTCGCATAGCACGATGTATGTCTCAGCAACGGGGGACCATGCCTGGAAATAGACCCCACTCCCACGATAGGACCCAGCTCATCATGAAGTACATTCTCACTGATGCTGACATTCGGTTGGCGGGCCACGCGATACGAGCCCGATGCCCGGAAGTTCTCTCGCTCTCCCTTTTCTGCGCCGCCTGTTTCGCCGACGACCCAATGGTCGACGGAACGACGAGCACCTCCTCAACGAGCACCACGACCGGCGAGGCCTCGACATCCTCGACCAACTCGGGATCCACAGTAACAACTCAGGACACTTCGGCGTCGGAGGGGTCGACCACTGGCGCCTGGACAACGAGCGGTAGTGGCGACGATACAGAAGGATCCTCGGACTCAGATATGGGGCCGACGTCGAGTTGCGGCGGTCGAGCGATCGTCGAGCTCGCCTCGCCTGAGGCGATCTATCGCATGTCCGAGATCCCCTTCTCCTTCGCCCAGCTTAGCCCGTTCTTGGACTCGATCTACCTTCCTGCCGGCTATTTCGTGGTCGCCGGCCATCTCAACATCAACGTTGGTCTCGCACCAAAGGGACTCTGGCTAGGAGCTGGGCAGTATGTCTTCACCGAGGAGGGCGCCCTCGTCGGCGTCCAGAACATCGCCTACGATGCGCGCGGAAACGTCCCGAACAGCTGCGGTGAGGCCGTGCACTTTCAGAGCCAGGACCTGGACCGGGTCGGCGATGATGAGTTCGTGCGGACGCCGCGGGGCACGGGCGCGGAGGGGCTCGTGTTCCAGCTCCCGCCTCTGCACTACCGGGTCACTCAGGGCGGCGTTGACTTGCTCGGCATGCCCGCGATCACCACGACCGGTCAAAACGGCTGTCAGCTCGAACGCAACGAGCGGACATCGGCCGTCCTTGACGATCTCCTCGTGGCGACCGAAGAGCATCCCGGAGGTGCCGAAAAAGGGTCGAGAAACGTAGTATTGGCCCTCCCCGACTTCGCCGAGATCGCGGGATCCTCGGTCCTGGACTGCGGGGGGCAGACCGCGGCCGCTATTACGCCGCTCTTCGGAGTCGGCGATCGGATCGTCGCCCAGACCCACGAATATACCGCGATAAATCCACTCGACGGCGAGCCGTTCCCGCAGGGCTGCGTCGACGCTGGCGGCATCGATCTCTACGAGCTGAGTGGCAACAAGCTGGTCCGGGTCCAGAGCCTTGAAGACCCCAAGGACTACATCCGCGTCCAGGCCGGCCAGGTGTCTCTCCTACCCAGGCACATCCAAGGATATGCGATCGATGCCCTCGATCCGTCGCGGGTCGCTATCGCCTTTCAAACCTGGACCAGCGGTGTCATCAATACCTACAGCCTCGTCGACGGCGAGTTCACGCTCGAGCAGAGCGCCGAGGCGACGACGACCATCCGCGAGCTCTCGTTGGCGGGGCCTTACCTGGCGCGGCTCGACCTCGTCGACAAGAATAATGTACTCGTCGAAGAGGATGGGGTCCCCCTCACGGTCCCACCTCTGCCGCCCGACGAGAGCGGTCTCGAGGGAGTCTACACTGTCTCGCTCTCGGGCTCGGGGACGATGCTCGTCGGCCAGCGGAGTCAGCTTGCCCTCTATCGCATTAGTTGCCCCTGACGGGCTCTGAGCGCACTGACTCCGCTGGCTCGCCCTTCCAGAGCGTGTGCCCAGCGCACGCCCCTTTCTAGGGTGTGCGCCCAACGCACGCCCCCCTTCCTCATGACAAGGAACCACCATGCCCCTCCTGCATCCCTTCCGCCGAACTCGCCTAGCCAGTGCGATCTCCCTGTCCCTCATCGGTCTGAGCGGGGGGCTAGCCCTCGGCTGCGTCCCTGGTCACGGGGATGTGACCGACACCTTGCCGACGACCTCAGCGGGGATGAACTCGACGGGCGAGTCGACGAGCAGCAGCGGCGGCACTGGCCACACCGCGACGTCGATGACGAGCACCTCGGCGGGCGGTAGCACCGGCAGCACCGGCGACATGAACTCGACGTCGACGGGCTTGAGCGCGTCAGGATCTACGTCGGCGACGGCGACTGGCCCGACGACCAGAGACTCGACCGACGCCACCGGCACGACCACGGACACGGACTCCGCTGGCACGACCGGCACGACCGGCACGACCGGCACGACCGGCACGACCGGCACGACCGGCACGACCGGCACGACCGGCACGACCGGCGGTGCCGAGCCGATGCCCTTTCTCTGCTACAGCTGCATCTGCGATGCTGCCGACCACTTCTGTGTCGAATTCTCAGGGGGCGCCCTCCCGCCGCTCCTCCCCGACGAGACCTGCCCCGACTCTACCTTCTCGCATGGAGGCTGCGTGCCCTTCCCGGACGAGTGCGCGCAAGACCCGAGCTGTACCTGCCTCGATATGCAGGGCGTTTCTTGTTCATGTGAGAAAGGTGTCTGGCCGATAGTGTTCCAGTGCGCCGCTCCTTAGCCATGTTATCATGGACCGTTGTGGCTGATCGCGTCATCGCGCGGGTCGTCGCGAGGAAGCGGAGGAGCTCGCCCGTCGGGCCGTCGAGCACGATCCGGATCGACCGGAGGCTCTGGGATTGCTCGGCCTCGCCGCTCTCTACCGGGGAGCGTTGGAGCCAGCGCGCCGGCATCTCGGCATGGCCATGGCTCTCCAGCCCGGCGAGACGGCCTGGGTCCGCGGCGCGGCGGAGGCCGCGGTGCGCCGACCGGCTCAGCGCCGCGGCGATCCTCCGCCACGGCCTCGAGCACCACCCCGAAGGCGACGGCCGCGACCAGATTCTCGACGCTCTCGCCGCATTGGCTGCGCGAGGTGATGCTCCTCTCTGTTCTCAGTCACTGTGACGAGACGGCGGCCCGGGCGACCGATGGTGCGTTTCGACAGCGCAGCGAGGGGCGACTCTCTCACATGATAATGAGATCAGCCTCAACCTCCCCCGAACACGGCGTCCGAACGATTCTGGTGCTCGATCCCGAAGGCAACATCGTACAGCTCTTCGAACCGATCAAATAGAGTAGAGCTTCTCGCCTGCCCCTGTCACTGGCGTAATCCGCGAGTCCCATGGCGACATCAGCGAGTGTCTCGACGGGGCGCGCTCGCTACTCTTCTTCCTCGGCGGAGGTAGGCTTCGCCCGCGAACCGAGAAGGACAAACTAATGGACAACGCGCGCAAGACTCTCGCACTCATCACCGGCGCTTCTTCTGGGATTGGCCGCGAGTTGGCTCGAATCCACGCGGCCAACGGGGGCGATCTCGTCATCGTCGCCCGCAGCCACGACAAGCTCCTGGAGCTAAAGCACGAGCTGGAGGGCCAACACGGCGCAACGGTGACAGTTATCGCCGAGGACCTCACGCACCCCGACGCCCCGCGCAGGGTCTACGAGGCGGTGGAGGCCGGCGGGTTGTCCGTGGACCTCCTGATCAACAACGCCGGGTTTGGCGGGCGGGGTAAGTTCCATGAGCGCGCCTGGGAAGACGATCGAGCGATGATCCAGCTCAACATCGTCGCGCTCACCGCACTGACGCGGTTCTTCCTGCCCGACTTCGTGGCCCGTGGATCCGGCCGCGTGCTCAACGTCTCATCCACAGCGAGCCTCATGCCGGGACCGCTGCAGGCGGTCTACTACGCGACCAAGGCCTACGTGACCTTCTTCAGCAACGCCATTGCGGAGGAACTCCACGACACGGACGTCACCGTAACGGCGTTGCTCCCGGGCGCCACGGCGACGGACTTCGCCAAGGTGTCGGGTATGGATAAGACGGACCTGTTCAGCTCCACGGCGATGGCCTCAGATGTCGCCCTGGCGGGCTACAATGGCATGCTTCGCGGGGCTCTCAACGTCGTGGCGGGGGTGACCTTCGTCCAGCGGATGATCCTCGCCAGCGTACCCTTCCTGCCGCGGAAGATGATGCTCAAGCAGATCCGACAATTGCAGGAGGTGTCTCGCTCGAGCCTGCCGTCGTCCCCGGAGGCAGAGTGTCCTCAACATATGCCCTGAGCCCCGCCTGGAAGATTGTCCTGCTGGACATGGGTCTATCGCCTGACGTCGTTCTCTGTCGGGCTGCCCTGCCGGCCGACCAGTTCGCGCGCGGGCCGGTCCGGCTCAGCGTAGACGATTACCACACCCTGTGGCGGGCTCTGGAGGAGGAGGCCGGTCCCGCGCTGCCGTTGATGGTCGCTCGAGCGCTCTCCGTCGAAGCCTTCGATCCACCCCTATTCGCAGCTACCTGCTGCCCGGATCTGCACCGGGCGGCCGCACGCATCGCCGAGTTCAAGCCGCTGATCGGCCCCATGCAGCTGGACGTCCAGCAGACGGCGACCGCGCTGTCACTCACGGTGATCTGGCCAAACGGGATCCACCCCCCCGGGTGTCTGGGACAGGTCGAGCTATTGTTCTGGGTGGCTCTGGCGCGGCTGACCACCAGGGTCGAGGTGCAGCCCGCGATGATGTCAGCGCCTGTGCTGCCAGCTGACCCCGCAGGTTTCCGCGCGTACCTAGGGGTGGACATCATCGAGGCTCCGCACTGGAGCGTCACCTTCCGGGACCGCGATGCACGGCGGCCCTTCCTGACCGCCAATGAGCCGATGTGGGATTTCTTCTGCCCTGAGCTGCGTCGGCGCCTGTCCGGGCTCGGGCAGAACGCCACTTTGGTGGACAGGGTGCGGGCAAGCTTGCTCGAGGCCCTCCCCGCCGGTGATGCCACAATGGGCGCGGTCGCGAGGAAGCTAGCGGTCAGCACCCGCACGCTGCAGCGCCGCCTTAAACGGGAGGGAACGACTTTCCAGGGGCTCCTGGCGGACACGCGAGAATTGCTCGCTCGGCACTACCTGAAGAGCACCGAGATGCCGGCGGCGGAGATCTCGCTCCTGCTCGGATACGACGACCCGAACTCATTTTCTCGGGCGTTTCACGCTTGGACAGGCTCAACCCCCGAGACCGTGCGTGCAGCCACCAGGTTGTTGCTAGTGCAGTGAGCCCACCGGGCGGCCAAAGAGGTCTGATCTGGCGGAGTCGCCCTGAGAGCTCCTGCACGACCCGTCTCCGCAGGCAGCCTTCCTGCCGTTGCTCAGTCAGACGTCGCTTTATCGTCCCGGCGAAAGCCATCGCCACAACGATAGAGCTGCGCAGCCCGCTCAGGGCGGCGAGACATCTGCCCACACCGTCAAGTCCTTGTACGTCGCGCCGTAGTTGGGAAAGAAAGCGTCCGCCGCCGGCTTCTCCATGCCCAGGTTGATCAGCGGATCGCGAGCCATCTCGAGCGTGGCCCCCTCAATCGACACCTCCACCGCAGGCCCGACCTGGGCGCCCTCCTGAAAGACCCGGAGCCGACTAAAGAAAGGTTCGATGGTGATCTCAAAGTGATAGAGTTCACCGATGGGCCACGGGCCAGGGGTGACCTTCGCATCGGCGAAGGTGTCGAGCTCGATCCGGTCAGGCCCAGGCGTGCACCCAACCTTGTAATATTTGAACAGCGCGCTCGCGAGCGGCTTCCCTTGCGCAGTCGTGCCACGAACGCCAGCGATGGCGGTAAAGATCGGGCAGCCAGGGAAGTCCATGTTGGTCTGCGCGAGGGTGTCTGCGGTCTGCATGTCGAACTCGATCCGCATACAGGTGAAGGAGTCGCCGGGCTCTAGCGGCTTGAGCTCGAAGAGAGACTTGTCGTAGCTCACATCGAGGAGAGTCCCAGGAAGCTCACTCACGAGCTCGTAGGAGCAGCCGTCACCCGCGGTCGTGCCCGTCGTCGTCGGATCCGTGTCCGCGCCCGTTGCTCCCCAAGTCGTCGTGATACCTCCAGTAGTCGCTGTACCCGAGGTCGTCGTGCCAGAGGTCGTCGGACCAGAGGTTGTCGGACCAAAGGTCGTGGTCCCAGACGTCGTGGTCCCAAGCGTCGTGGGCCCAGACGTCGGATCTCCAGGGTTTGTCGTGCCGCCGCTCGTCGGCCCTGAGATGGACATCGGCTCGGAGGCGCTCGTCAACGCAGACCCCGCAGTTGCACCGGTCGCAGAGTCTGTAGAGATCCCATCCCCCCCGCACGCGACAGCGAGGGACAGGATGAGGAGTGATATCCCATTCTTAAGGGACACTATGCATTGCATCGCATCCAAATAATCCTACGCGGCTGCCGTGTCAACCTATGGCGAACAACGCGCAACCTCAAAGGCTGCCGTCACTCCGATTTGACCCGGACAGAGCTCCATCGCGATGAATGGCCGGCGTCGCTCGGCACCGGTCCGACATTCGACGAGCCTTGGGATCGAGGGATGACGGAGCACCCCCAGCGCCCGCGCTTCGCGGTCAAAGCGGACCCGCTCCTCCGCATCGTCGCAGACCTCAGCCCGGAGGATCTTCAGCGCCACGTAGCGACGCGCGTCACGGTGATACGCCCGGTAGAGCTCCGCCTTCGCGCCGATCCCCAGCAGCTCGATCAGCTCGTAGCAGCCGTCGAAGAGGGTCTCCTTGACCTCCTCAACATGCACTGTTTGGATCCCCGCGAGCTCCCGCGACAGCTCCTCCGCCGATCCGATGCGCTCCTCCGGGAGCACCGCGAGCGCCCGCGCGACGATCGACTCCAGCTCCTCCGGCAGATCCAGATCAGGCCGCGCCGCTCGCATCGATCGCGGCTCCAGCGGGTTCGTCATGACCCCTGTACACAGGCGAAAGATCGTCGCCCCCAGGCCGTACACGTCAAAGCGCGCGTCCGGTACCGACAGCCCCGCCTCCGGGGGCACGTAGCCAGGCGTTCCGAGCACCTTCCCGGGCTTCGTCCGTCGCCGCGGCGGCAGGAGCTCCCCGCCCTGCTGCACGCTCGCCAGATCATCCGCCCGAGCGACGCCGAGATCGAGCAGCTTGACGAAGACCCGCCCGGTCGCGCCGCGCAGCTCGGCGATGTTGGCCTGCTGCGGGATGCCACGCTGAAGGTCGCCCGCGCTTGGACCAGCATCTTCGCGACCTGGATCATCGCTCCCAGGCGAGAGCGCGACATCCAGCGCGCAAAGACCTCTGGGGGATTCTCAACGCGATCGTCCTCAAGGCACGCGATCCTCTTCCGACGCGGCGGCCACCAGCTGTGGCGATGCGGCGCGTCTGATCTGCGAGGAGCAGTAGACGCAGCCGGGAGAGCCGGAGAGCAGTTCGTTCTTGAGCTCTACTGCCGGGAGAATCTCCCGGGCTCAGCTACGGGCCGCCGCTCGCCCGGCGCTCGGTCCCGAGGACAGCGACGATACAACCGTGGCATGCTGCTCCCCTTGCGGACGAAGACTTCCCTGGTCCGCTGCGGTATCCGACGAGCGCCGCAGCGTTTAAGCGCGTGTGACATTGAGCCAGGGGCGCTCACAGTCCGACGCGCCGCGGCGTTCGACTATCGCCTTGATCCAGGGCGGCTCTTGACAAGCCTCAGAAGCTGTCTTGAGGAGCTGCCGATCCTGTGTGGTCGCCTCCGTGAGACCTCTGACAACCACTGGGAGGTCGCGATCGACGACGCAGGGCTTCGATACTCCGTCATCGAGCAGAAGGGGTCGATGCCCGCCTACGGCTACGCGCACTCCATGAAGCCTGACTTCGGGCTCCTGACTGAGCCGCTCTCCTTGGTCAAAGTGAACCGCGATCGCCCCATCGTTGGGATCCGCGTGACTCGCTTCCGTGACGGTACGGTCGTCGGCCTCAGCAACGCTCACGCGCTCATGGACGGGGTTGGCGCATGGCGGCTCCTCGAGCGCTGGGCGAAACACTACCGGGGCGACCCGTCGGGTCAGCCACTCTCCTACAACCGGCAGCCCCTCCTGCAGGAGGAGGGCCCGATCGCAGCCCCGGATCCGCGGCTGGACACGCCCCTCTCGCGCCGCCTCCTCGCGGGGTTCGTCGCCCGCTCACTCCTCACCCCCTGGACGGCCGCTACGGCGCTCGTGCACCTGCCAGGAGCGCTCCTCGGGGCGTGGAAGGCTGATCTCATGGGGCAGGTGCCAGGCGGTGAATGGATCTCGACTCAGGACGCGGTCATGGGGGTGCTGGTCCAGGCGCTGGCGACCACGAGCGTGAACCGGCGCATGGAGATCGGAACAATCTACGATCTGCGCCGGCTCCCAGAGCTTGGCCTCTCGCCGCACTACGTTGGCAACGCGGCGACCGCTCGCGCGCTCAACGAAGAGACTGCCGTCCTCGCCCGCTCGCCGCTCACCCTAGCCCGCTCTTTGCGTCGGCTCGCGGCGACCGTCACAAGTGAGCGCATTCTCGCCGATCTGCGCGCGATCCAGGCCCGCGTCGCGCCGAGTGAGGCCCTGCGCTACATGCCGAGCTTCATACGCCGACAATTTGCGGACGGCCTGCTGCTCAACAACTACTCGCGCTTCCCCATCTACCGCGTCGACTTCGGCCGTGGCCCCCCTCGCTGGGGCGACTATCCTCGGCTGCCGCTCAACCGCGTGATCACCGTATGTCCAGATCCGCAGGGCGACGGTGCTGCTGTGCATCTCACGCTCCCTCGGGCCGAGCTACGCCGCCTGATCCTACCCAGCGGCGTCGCTTCGCTGCACGTGGTCGGTCGCCGCTGACAAGTTGAGCGGCAGGCAGGCGCACGTGGGGCGCACCGCTCGGGACGACGTCGACGAGGGAGACGAGCGCGGCCTTGAGGCTGCGCAGCGGCGCGGGTGCTAGCGGGGGCCGACGTCGACGAAGGAGCGCGAGGCCGAGGCCGACGAAGGAGCGCGAGGCCGAGGCCGACGAAGGACGCGAAGCCCGAACCCCTAGTCCGCGCTTCTCGGCGCGCCGGCGAGGTCGCGGGCTAGCAGGACCCTGAGGACATTGGCCGAGTACACGCGCCGGGTCTCGAGCCGGCGAAATCCAGCGCCCTCGAGCAGACCCAAACACGCCGCGTTGTCGGGGTCGACGGTCGACACGAGCAGATCTAGGCCACGGCCTCGCGCCGCGGCCATGCGCGCCACGAGCAGCGCTCTGCCGACCCCTCGGCCGTGCGCCGCCGGGTCGACGATGGCGTGGATCAACACCCCCGTCCGCGACCTGTCGACGCCGAGGCGATCGAGGTGCGGCGACCAAAACGGGTGCACTGACTCCCGACCCGCAAGGCAAGCGAAGCCGAGCAGGCGGCCATCCTCGACAGCGATGAAGGTCGCGCCGCCGTCGCCGAGCATGCGCTCGTAGAACGCAGGCTCTTGGACGTTAAGCAGCGTCCCCACCCGCCCGCGCTCGAGCGCAACGAGACGCAGGAGCTCGGGCAACGCCCGCGCTCGCTCGTTGACCAAGACCTCCGCGACGTGGACCATAACGGGGCAGCAGCCTAGCAGGCTCGTCCGAGGGCTCGGAGCACGAAACGCCGCGCGAGCGCCGGATATCCAGTGTGGACGCGTGCGGGGGCGCTTCTGGGCGAGGTCGACAAGACCCTCAGCTCTCCCAGCTCAGTGTCCGCCGCTGCGCCTGGGAGTACGACGCCAGTCTCGACGTCGCGAGTCCTCATGCTCGTGGGGGCAACATCTTGCGTCGCAGCAAGTACGAAGAACAGCGAGGCGATTCCTGCTGCGAGTGAACCATCCCCACGCCGAGAGCAACGTCGACAACCACGACCCAATCTACGGCCTTCGGCGCGGCTTCGCACATCCCCCCCTCCGTCGCACAGCTTCCTCGCAGCGACATGGGCCTCTACGTGCACTTGCACTGCCTCGTGACCGACGGCGCTTTCGAGGAGCGCGGCTGTGAGCTGCCCTTCCTCGCCGCGCAGCAGCCGACCCCCGAGCGGATGACCGCCATCCTCGCTCGAGTTCACGAAGTCATCGTCGCGCAGGACCCGGACGCTGAGCTCGACCTCGCCCCCGCGCTCCGCGCTCAGGTCATCCTCGCCGCAGCCGCTCTCACTGCTCTTCGAGACTGGTCTTCCAGAGTCGGAGCTCAGCCGTCGGCCGTCGATGCTCTATCAGCATCAAAACTTGGCGCCGATGAGGAGCTTCGCGTCGAAGACCGTGGCGATCGCGAGGTCGAGCACGACCCGCGGCTCGAAGCCGATGGTCCATCGTTCTCCGATAAGCCCCTGAACTCCTGCGCCGATCGGCGTGCAGATGCCCACCTGCGTGTCGCTCTCGCTGGCTCCGCCGACCTCCCTCGCGGTGATGTGGAGCACCGTGAGACCCGCCCCGAAGAGACCGTACGCGAAGACCTTCTCGCCGCTCCCCCCGAGCCGGAACTCAGCCATCGGCCGGAGGATGTGGGTCCAGGCGTTGACCTCGGTGTTCATGGTCAACCCGAAGAGCGGATCGTAGGTCGCGACCTGGAGGCGGTCGTGATCGACGGCATGGTCGAAGGCGAAGCCGACAGCGCTCGCGAAGTGTGATCCGGGTCTGGGCTTGAAGTCGCCGACGCCAAAGCCCCAGCGGTAGGCGATCAGGTCGAGCGAGAAGGGGAACAGCACCGCACCAGGGGATCCGTAGAGGTAGGTACCGCGCTTCTTGAAGCCACGGGCGGTATCGCTCGAAGCTGACCTTTTGGGAGCGGAGGTCCTTGTCGACGTGGACGGGGGTGGCGGTGGCGGTGGCGTTGGCGTTGCGTGAGCTGCCCGTAGCTCGGAGACGCTGTCCTTCTCGACGACGAGGAGGTCGCCGCCGGCTCCGATCACTGTCGCAGTGTCGGCATCGTGGCCGGCTAGCTTCCCGCGAATCGAGCCCTCTCCGCTGACCACGACGACATCTCGGTCTACCATCGCCGCCCATGCGGACTCTGAGACGGGCCGATCGATCTTGGCCTTCTTCTTGGCCTTCTTGTTGGACTTCTTGTCGGACTTCTTCCCTGTGGGTGCAGAGGCGGTAGCCTGCGCTACCTGGGGGAGGGCCAACGCTGCGACGACCAGTGCGAAAATGGGCCTCATGCGGCGGACGCTAACACGCGTACCCTGCCATTCAACTGTCCAATCGAGTGGACGTCTGTGTCACTCGTCGGTCGATCGTCGAGGCGATCCTGTGTACATCTACCGCGACAGTGACCACCATGGTGGACAATTGGAAATCTCTGAGTTTTGCGGTGGGTAGGGGACGCGTGCGAACAGCGACGCCGTGGGCGTGGAACCTCTGCGCGAACTCACCGAAGAGCGGGCGCTCCTCATCGTCAGCACGGGTGGGCGGTCCACGCCGGGGCCGCACCGGAGAGGCGCTGACTCCCCGCGCACGTCCGACCTGTCATCGAGAGAAGATATACACCGCGCCGCTGTTGGGTACGTCGTCTTCGGCCTGCCATGCCCCGACGATGATGTTGGCCTCGGTCATGGCGAGTCCACGACCCAGCACATCAGACTCCTTGGCGTCAGGTGCGAGCAATTTTATCGCCTCCGTTGTTGGCCATAGGTTGCCCTCCTTCTGGAACACGTAGGCGGCCCCCGTCACGAGGTCCTCTTCGTTTCTGGAGCTGGTGGCCCCCGCGACGATGGTGTCGCCTCGGAGCGCGACTGTGGTGCCAATGTTCCCAGCCTTACTTGGGACGGCCGCCTGCAGCTTCGCCTTTTGGACCCAGGGTCCTCCCTCGTTCTCGAATACGTACGCCGCGCCACAGTCCTTGACCATCGCAGTATCGGCGTTCTGAGCACCGACGACGATGGTCGTGCCGTCAATGGCTACGCTCCAGCCAAAGTGATCGTGTGTCAGACCGTCGTCGGCGATAACCTTTGCGGTCTCAAGCTGTGGCCAAACGTTGCCCTTTTTCTCGTAGATATAGGCACCGCCGCAAAAGTTGCTCTTCCCGTTTGCCGTAGGGCCGCCTACCACGATCACATCTTGATCGATCGCAACCGAGGTTCCGAAGCTGTTCCCCTGCCATGGATCGCTGGGGTAGATCTCTTGGATCTCCTGCCACTCCTCCCCAACCCTCTCGAAGATATAGGCAGATCCGCTGTCCGTATTCTCATCCTTGTGGTTTTTCGCGCCCACTACAATGACATCCCCCTGGACGGCGACGGAAATGCCAAAGTTGTCTAGCGGGTTTCCGTCGCTCGCCACCAGCTTCTGGGTCTCCTGCTCCGTCCACCCCTCATCACTCCTCTCGAACACGTAGGCGAACCCGTCGGGGCCCTCGTTCTCGTTGTATCCAACGGCGCCGACCACAATGGTGTCTCCGTCGATGGCGACCGAGTAGCCGAAGCTGTCGTACTCAATACCGTCGCTGGCGCTGAGCTTGGCCACCAGCGCCCACCCTTCGTCGTACTTTTCACACACGTATGCAGCCCCGCGTGCTCCGTTATGGTGGCTCGCGCCGACCACGATAGTGTCCCCCTGAGCGGCGAGGCCACTGCCAAAGCGGTCCCCCGTGGCCCCGTCGGTAGGGGTGATCTTCTCCACACTGCCACATATGGCCGCCTCGCCAAACTCGCAGTCATTGGTGCAGAGATCGTCGTCGATAGCGTTGCCGTCGTCACACTGCTCAGCAGGGTGAACAATCCCGTCACCGCAGACTTGATCGGGGCCTGTGGTCGATGTGGAGGTTTCGGAGTCCGCGCCGGTGGTTGTTGTGTCGTTCCCGGTCGTCGTGCCGGTCGTCGTGCCCGTCGTCGTACCGGTCGTCGTCCCCGTCGCCGTGCCGGAGCTGCTCGCGGAGTCGGACATCCCCCCTGCGGTCTGGGAAGCGTCGGTGGCTCCGCCTGCCGTGGCGCTGCCTGACTCAGTAGGAGCCGTGGCCCCAGAGGCCGACGATGCGGTCTCCGTCCCAGACCCAGCCGATGTGTCGCCGCAGCCGCTCAAGCCCAGAACGATGGAGCCAGGGAGGGAGAGGAGGCGGAAGAGTTGATGCCGACAGATGAGGTCAGGAGAGGTCATGGTTTGATCCTCCGCGGGGGCGCGGTTTCGCTCCACGGCTACCATGGCACTGTTTGGAGTTGCAAGATCGCCTGGTCAAGCCGGGCGTCGAGCTAGCAGGCGCGCGAGGTCCCACCGCGAGGGCTGCTACCCGAGCAGCATCAAGGTGGCGTGTGAACCCAAACGTGAATGCGAGGCGCATCCGTCCATGTCGTCCTAGATCTCAGACACGGGGAGCTTCGCGGCGAGGGCGTACGTCATCCCCCGTGGGTTGCAGGCGGCGGCGATGCGGGAGGAGGCGAGCGAGCGGTCAGCGCGTGCCCCTCACGTCGACGCCCACAGGGCCCTGATCAATGGGATGAAAAACGCCCGAGTAGCGGCCTCGGCCTCGGCCTCGGGATCCGGGAACTCGAGCGGCGTCAGCTCCAGGTGGACCTCCGGCGGGAGGCGGCCGAGCTGTCCGTGATCCTCGACGCCCCAGCAGGTGACCGCGTGGTTCTTGTCGCGGGCGCAGAAGTGGGTCTCGCCGGCGACCAGCTCGACCACCGCGGCCTCGAGTCTCGGCGCGCGCTCCTCCTCGACCTCGCCGTCAAAGGGCGCGCTCCAACGGCGGACCCGGCCGTCCGCGTCGAGGCTGGCGAAGCCTAGGTCATTGCCGGCGAGGGCGGTGACGCCGGCGAGGCCCGTCTCCTCGAGCTCGCCGAGCTCGATCGCGAGTCGAAGCCGCTCGCGCGCGTCGAAGCTCTCCCTCCCTTTGGCGGACCAGCAGCGCACGTCGTCGTCGCGGGTCAGCGCGCAGAACGTCCCGCCGGCGGAGGCGATGTCGACGGCGTCCTTGAGCCCCGGCAGCGAGGAGGCGACGACGATCGCGGACTCCTCGTAGAGGTCTGGGAGGTACGCGCAGCGCACCCGGCGCTGAGGGGTGATCGCGCAGGCCTCACGGAACGCGAGCGCCACCGCCGTCGCGCGCTTGATCCCCGGGACGGGCGCGCGTCGGCCGTGGGCGACGCCGCAGGCGAGCGCGCGCGTGCTGGCCTCGGTGGTGCAGGTGAAGCTGTGGCCGACGAGGCGCTCGAGCGGCGCCGTCTCGAGGCCGCCGGGCGCCTTGGACTCGAGGTAGGGCGGGCGCGCCGTGTCCGACAGGACCCAGAAGCTGCGGCGCAGTCGGCCCTGACCGTCGAGCCAGGCGATGAATTGATCCTGGGCCCACACGCCGCGCAGATCATCCTCTCGCTCGTTGACGACCGTCGGCGTGCTGATGGCGACGATCCCGAGGCGGTCGCGCGGGGTCTCCATCCAGTTGACCGCCGCGAGCCCCCAGCAGCGGACGGCCCCGGCCTGGTCGAGGGCGCATGTCGTGTCCCCGCTGGCCGCGAGCGCGCGCGCCTGGAGGTTCGGCAGCGTGTGCTGCCGCAGCGGCGCGCGCGGATCCTGCTCCGGCTTGCTCCTGTCCTCGCGCGCGAGGCCAGCGCAGGCGACCTCGTCCGCCACCAGCGCGCAGGTCCGGAGCTCGGCGAGCGCGAGCGCAGCGACCCCGCTTTCGCTCGTCGTCACGAACGCGTCGCGGCGATCGCTGGCGCCGTCGCCGAGCTGCCCGTGGGAGTTGTGACCGCGGCACAGCGCCGCGCCCTGGGCCGTGCGCACGCAGACGTGATCGTGCGCGGCCGCCAGCTCGACGCCGTCCACGACCACGCCGAGCTCCTGCCATTCGAGCGCTTCGTCGTCCCCGGCGAGGTCGGCGCGGAGCACTCGACCGTCGTCCTCGAGCATCCACAGCCAGCGGTTCCCGGCGATGGCGATGTCGCGGGCGCGCACGCGCGCTCGCTCAGTGAACGGGCCGGGCGGCGATCCGCGGTGGACGGCTTGCCGCCAGCAGCCCAAGAGCCCGCTCGAGAGCAGCGCGCAGCCGCCGTGCTCGCCTACGTCGAAGTCGACCACCGCGCCGGCAACACCTTGGTGTCGACGTTCGCTACATGGACCAGGAACCCGCCCGTCCTCGATCGCGTCGCCTCCCGTGCCCGTGCGGAGGGTTGGACGCTCCGCGTGAAGGACGCGCTGCTGTACCGGCCCATCGAGGGAGGCGAGCAGCGCATGCACTTCTTCCTGCACGGCAAGCGCTCTCGCTGGACCGGGACGAGGGCGTTTCGCGTGCCTCCGCGCGGGTCGCGAGCCCCGGACCTGACACCTGTCATCCCGATCTGCGCCCACGGCTGGGAGAGGCCCCGGGGCGAGGTAGACTCGGCCGATGGGACGTACTCTGCGCCTCGTGCCGGACGATCCGGACATCGGCTGGATCCCCCACGCCTGGCTGCTCTACGTCGGTTTCGTCTTCCTGACCCCGATCCTCGGCGAGATGGAGGGGGCGAGGATCTGGTGGGCGTCGGCGATCGCCACCGCGCTCTTCCTCCCCCTCTACTTCGCGGCCTACTGGGTCGAGGGCAGGCGACGCTTCGCGCTCGCGGTATTGATGGCGCTCGTCGGCAGCGCGCTGGCCCCCGTCAACCCCGGCGCGAGCACCTTCTTCGCCTACGCCGCCTACTTCGCCGGCCTCAGCCACGACCAGCCGCGGAGGGCGAGCGTGGCGGTCGGGGTCATCTTCGGCTTGGCACTGCTCACCGGCCTGGTCGCGAACCCTACGGTCTTCTTCGTCGCCCCGGCGCTGCTAGGCATCATCGTCCTGGGCCCGCTCGGGACCCACTTCGCCGTGCGTCAGCTGCAGACCGCGGAGCTCCGTATGGCCCGCGCCTAGGTGGAGAGGCTGGCCCGGATCGCCGAGCGCGATCGGATCGCCGGAGACCTCCACGACCTGCTCGGGCACACCCTCTCGGTGATCATCCTCAAGTCGGAGCTCGTCCAGGCGCTCGCCCCGAAGCACCCGGAGCGGGCGCGGGCGGAGGCGGGCGAGATCCACGACATCGCCCGCCAAGCGCTCGCCGAGGTGCGCACGGCGGTCCAGGGCTACCGGGTCGCCACCGGCCGACCCCCCGGGAGTCCCAGTCTGTGGAGTCGTCCGCGAACGCCACGCCCGGACGCGAGGCGCATTGAGGTGACACCCGAACGCGACCATCTCCCAGGGGCTCGATCGGGTCGAGGGCGCAGGGCTGGCAGAGCAGGTCGCAACACCGACGATCTAGTCATCTGCAGTCGCGACTGTAGACGGTCGTGGGTCGGCGGCGGTGCGGCGACGCTCGCCGCAGTCGGCAGACCAAGCCCAGCGCCCGATCGACCCGCGAGCCTCGGCCCTGAGGCGGCCCCGCGACCTCCTGCCCCCGCCCCACCCCACGGCGTTCAGGCCCGCGATCCACCGCGAACGATCTCCAGTTCTTGGTTCGATTTTGGTTCGATTTTGGTTCGATTTTCAGAAAGTCCCCACGAACGACGTCAAACAGGGCTGTAGCGCCTCTGATTCCTCTGATCGAGAACAAGGACAATTACTGAGCCTAGCCCCCCGCAGAACATCGTCCCGGGGCGATTTCCAAGAATCGAACCCAGAATCGAACCCAGATCGGCCCCAGAAGCGGAGATCACCTCGGGTCGATCGGGCTCGGTCAAGTCGCTCGCGAGGACTGAGCGGGAGGCCGCGGAGCCGCGGAGAGGCCGAGGCTCGCGGGCCTGAGGACATGCATCCGTTCGGGGTGATCCGGTTTGGGTCGTAGTTGAGCGCGTCGACCCCATTGAGTTCTCGCGGCCCTGCTGCGCGCGTACGGCGAAGACCTCGACCTCGACGACCTCGACGAACTCGACGAGCAAGATGCTCAGGAGGACTGATCAAGGCCGCGCTGGTCTCCCTCGTCGACGAGCACGGCGTCGTCCCGATCGTCATCCTCGACGAGGCACAGGGGCTCCGCGACGACCTCCTGCACGATCTCTACGGCCTATGCAGCCTCGACCTCGACGGCCGCGACTACCTCACGATGTGGCTCGTCGGCCATCCTCGCCTCGCCCGCCGGCTCCGCCTCAAGCAGCACACAGCGCTGGCGCAGCGCGTCCTCGTCCGCGCGCCGCTGGTCGCCAAGACAGCCCCTGCGCTCCTCGTATTTTCCCTCCAGGTGGATCTCAAACTCTTCTCCGTTGTCTTGCCCTTTGCCCTCGTTGGGGCACATCTCGCTGTCCATCTAGCCTAGCTCTCTCGTCGGTCTCGCCCCGCCATGTTGGTCTTGGTTTGGTGCAGGCGACAACCTCCCTGAAGCAGGGGGGAGCCTGAGTGCCCGCTGGATGGCCATTGAAACAGGAATGGCCATAATGTCGGGCAAACCCGTTGCAGGGAGTAGGATGGAGCGAACTCGCGCCCGTCCTGCATGACCAGTATGACTCCCTAGAGCGATGGGGCCTGAGAAGACTGGTACATTCTGCGTATCATCGGACACAAACTGACCATCTCAGTTGAGTGAGTCGAGGGTTGTGGTATCGATCCGTTCATGCGAGTGAAGCCGTTCATCGTCATCGCGTCGGGCGCCATCACCATCGGCTCTCTGTCCTCCTGCACCTGGGGTAGCTGCAACGGCTGCGCCCCCATATGGGACAGCGATGCGACCGCAACCGGCAGTATTTCGTCGAGCAGCACCTCAAGCGGGACTACGAGCACTACGGACAGCAACAGTGCGACAGATAGTGAGGGAACCACGGAAGGCACCACGGAAGGCACCACGGAAGGCACCACGGAAGGCGGCACCGAGTCGGGCACAGAGTCGGGCACAGAGTCGGGCACAGAGTCGGGCACAGAGTCGGGCACAGAGTCGGACACCGACACGCCGGAAACCGGCGAGACGGGCACCTCCGCTTGATGAAGCGGGTTCATCGGGTCTGGGCCCACCGCACCGCGAGCGAGTACCGGAGCGCGTCGCTGGCAGCCGAGGCCCTCCATTGGACCCTGCAGCTAGGTCTGTCTCCCGACACGATCCGCCTGGCCCACCGCGTGGTGGCGGATGAGTTCGACCACGCCCAACTGTGCTACGGCGTGCTCCAGGCGGCTGGGGGCTCTCCCGACGCCGCGCCGGTGCCCGAACCGTGGCTCACCCTGCGCCAGGAGCCCAATGCGCCGCTTCTGCTTCGCGCGCTCGCCGTCGCCGCCGACGAGTACGCTGTGGCTGAGAGTGTGGCGCTGCGGCTATTCAAGGAGATGAGCCGCCACGCCGACGCGTCGGCGGTGGCGCCGGTCGTGGCACGAATCGTCAAGGACGAAGCCCACCACAGCCGATTCGGCTGGCGGCTGGTCGAGGAGCTGCTCGAGCAGACCGGGGACTCTGGCCGCGCCTGGCTCGCCGAGCGCCTTCCCGCCTACATGGAGCGGGTGCGGCGCGACTACGACAGCCAGGCGTCCCCCTGCACGCCGACGGAGTGGTCGTGGGGTCTGATGGACCCCGACCTCTACCGAGAGCTCACCGACAGGGCGCTGGCCAACGTGGCCAAGCGGTTCAGGCGGCTGGGCGTGGTGCCCGCTACGGATCTGCCAGCGCTTCGCCACTGACGACCCCGCTAGGGCCGTGCGGTGGCCGTGAGGTAGTCTGCGAGAGGAGCTGCTCGAAGAGCTCAAAGAGATCGAGCGCGACGCCGGCGAAGGAAAACGCCGGCGCGGGCGACGAAGACGAAGACCGCCCGAGGAGCTACCGCGGATCGAGCTCGAGGGGCTCGAGTGCTCAGGACCAATAGGCGCGATCGTTTCAGGTCCATCAGGCGTGATCGAAGACACTCGTCGCACCTACGGCCTTCCAGAGGATGCTCGGCTAGGGCAGCGTCTCGCAGGCGAAGCCGTAGCTCTGCCCACAGTCGCGGTCGCGCCAGTACGAGCTGTCATTGCTAGACATCTGGGCGCAGCCGTTGTCCTCGTCCGGGTTCGGCCCGGTCCACGCGTCGAAGTCGAGGGCGCTGCCGTCGACCCAGGTGTACTCGGCGAAGCCCGGCTTCGTGTCGCGGGCGCCGAGCCACTGGTTTGTCCCCATCATGTTGTCGAAGAGGAAGCCGTTCTCGTCGCCGCTGGCGACGATCGTCAGGTCCGCGCCGAGCAGTATGCAGCCGGCGCGCGCGGTCTCCCAGTCCACCGGCCCCGGGCACATCCAGTAGAGGTGGCCGCCCCACTCACGGACCTTGCAGCCGTTGCACATCTCGGCGTTGAGCTCCGAGTACTCGTCGAGGAGGCCGTCACAGTCGTCGTCGAGCGCGTTGCAGATCTCATCGGCGCCGGGGTGGATCGAGCTGTTGATGTCATCGCAATCGCCGCCCATCTCCGCGTAACCGTCCTGCAGACAGCCCATGCTCGGCGCCCCATGGATGTCGCCGTAGGAGTCGCCGTCGACGTCCGGGTAGAGCTCGACCTCGACGCAGCCAGTCGTCGACGAGCTGCTCGACACCCCGTCGCTCTCCGTCCCCGCCTCACCCGTGGCCCCCGAGCTCGCGCTCACGCTGTCGCTGCTGGCGTCGGCGGTCGACGTCCCCGTGTCGGACGTCGAGCTCCCGCCGCTCGTCGACGTCCCAGAGATGCTCGTCGAGCTCCCGTCGCTCGTCGCTACGGTCGCCGACGACTCGCCGTCGAAGTCCGGGTTGCTGATCGTGCAGGCGAAGGCGATCAGCAGCGCCCCGAGCGGGACCAGGACGGCTGCGCTACGAAACAACATACGCGCATCATATACTCGCCCGGCTGCGCCAGCCGGGGCCTCCAGCCCCCGATCCCGCGCCCCCTCTCGCTCGGAGCGCCGTCGCCTCCCTCGCGCGGCTACAACCTGTCCTTCTCAACATGTAGCGTTATTCCACCCGCCTGATCCCGGAGTTTGGCGACAGGCGGATCGAGCTCGGACCTACGCGCCACTGTCGCGACTGGGTAGCGCGGCGCGTGCCGAGCGACGGCGGCTCGACGAGTTTCTCGAGCACGCCCTCGGGGTCAAGACCGGCACGAGAGGCGCCCTGCGCTGGCACGGCACCGAAGAGAGAAATCGAGCCTCGGCTTTGTGCGATCGCTTGAGTCATTCCTTACCTCGTCGGCGTAACGGCGACGCGAGACGTCGGCGTGGTCCGTGGCTCCGCTGGACATCCCCGTCGGGTCTCGGAGTAGCCCGCTGACCGACGTTTGCGCAATACGAGCCCAGAGCGGACTCGCCCTCAGGTCAAACTCGCGAGTCGGTTGAACACGTAGGCGCGAAGTGCGAACCGCGTTTCCTCGACCAGCGTTGGGGGGACATCCGCCTGCGTCCAGAGTGGTCGCGGGGCCTCTAGGAGGCGGTCTGCGGTGACCACGAGGTGCGCGCTCACGCCCGAGAGACCCACCTTGGCCGACCTCTGCGGCTCGCCTATCCTCCTTCCGTGTCTATGGAGCGCCCCGCGGCCGCCCACGCCGCGACGATCGTTGCGCCTTCCGGGGGTCTCAAGGACACCGCCAAGCCCGACGTCGCCGACACGGCGCTGGACGACCGAGTCGGCGGCTCCCGGCGGGAGCCCGAGGCCATCACCGCGCCGCTCGAGGGGCGCATCGGTCACTATCTTCCGCTGCACAAGCTCGGTGCGGGGGGCATGGGGGCGGTCTATGCCGCCTACGACACCAAGCTCGATCGCAAGGTCGCCATCAAGGTGCTCCTCGCCCGCGGCAGTGAGCTCGCGCGTCAACGCCTCGTACGCGAGGCCCAGGCGATGGCCCAGCTCTCGCACCCAAACATCGCTCAGGTCTACGAGATAGGCGAGATCGAGGCGAGCGGTGATGCCTATCTCGTGATGGAGTATGTCGACGGGGTCACACTGCACACGTGGCTCGAGGGCGACGCGAACCGCGATCCAGCGGCGGTGCTCGAGGTGTTCATCGCCGCGGGCCGGGGGCTCGCCGCGGCCCACGCGGAGGGCCTGGTCCATCGCGACTTTAAGCCGGATAACGTGATGATCCGGCGCGATGACCGGGTGTTGGTGATGGACTTCGGCCTCGCTCGCGGATGGATCCCCAACGGCGGGGATGCTGCGGCTCCTCGGGTCGCCGCCTCGGGCGTCCATGACGCCGGCGACCTCGGCATCTCGCGCGCGAGCTTCAGCGAACTCTCTACCGAGCTGACCGCGACCGGGGCGGTCTTGGGGACCCCGGCCTATATGGCCCCCGAGCAATTTTGCGGTTTGGAGGCCGACGCCCGCGCCGACCAATTTGCGTTCTGCGTCGCGCTCTTCGAGGCCCTCCATCGCCGCCGTCCCTTCGCCGGGGAGACCGCTTATGAGCTGATGGCCGCGGTGACGGAGGGGGCATGGCTCCGCCCAGAGCGCAGTGAGCTCGACTGGGTCGACGCGATCCTAGGGCGGGGTCTCGCGGTCGATCCGGACGCGCGGTGGCCGTCGATGGATGCGCTCCTCGACGCGCTCAGCCGCGATCCAACGCCTCGCCGTCGGCTGCTCATGGGCTTGGGCGGTGCGCTCGTCGCCCTGTCTGTCGCCGCCTGCGGGCTGTGGATCGCGGAGGAGCGCGATCGCGCGCAGACGCGCGCGCGCTGCGAGTCCTTGGGCTCGGCCTTTCCCCGCGCGTGGGAGGGGCAACGAGACACCTACGCCGACCGCTTTGCGGCTTCCGACTCGCCGATCGCCGCGCAGGTCTGGGGCAAGGTCGAGCCGGTCCTAGGCGACTACGTCGACGACTGGGCCGCGATGCGCGAGCAGGCTTGCGTCGAGGCTGAGGTCGACGAAGCCCTCCCCGCGCAGAGCTACGCCCAGGTCGTCCGCTGCCTCGACGAGGCGCGCGAGACCTTCGCGGGCTTGACCGGCGCTTGGACGACGATCGACACGCCGAAGGTCATTCAAGCGTCGCGCGGGGTGGCCGGGCTGCCGCCGCTCACGCTGTGCCGCGATGAGGCTCGGCTCGAGCTGCGACGCTCACCTCCTCCGGACAAGGCCGAGGCGATCGACGCGATCGAGAGCCGCCTCGTCCACGCGTACGGCCTCAGCCTCGCTGGAGACTTCGGCGCGGCGAAGGAGGAGCTCGACAGGGTCGCTGTCGAGGCCGAGGCGGTCGGCTGGTCGCCCTTGGTCGCGGAGGTGCTGCGTCGTCGAGCGAACGTGCAGGGGTCCCTGGGCGAGTACGAGGCCGCCGTGCGCGACGGTGAGCGATCGCTCTTCGCGGCGGTCGAAGGCGGCGATGACATCCTCGCCCTCGAGGCGACCATCGATCTCATCGACATCACCGGCTCGTATCTCGGTGAGCCCGAGGGGGGGCGTCGCTGGCACGAGCTGGCGCAGGCGATGCTGCGTCGCCTCGATATCCGCGGCGGCCGGCTCGAGTCGCGCCTCCTGAGGCACCGCGGGCGCCTGCTCTTTGTCGAAGGGAGGTCCGAGGAGGCGATCGCCCCGGCCCTGCGTTCTCTAGCCCTCGACGAGGAACTCTACGGACCCAAGAGCGTCGTCGTCTCCGGCGCGCTCAACAGCTTGGGCAACATCTACTGGCAGGCTGGCCGCTATGACGAGGCCCTCGCGACGCACGGGCGCGCCCTCGCGATCCGCCGCGAGCTCTTCGGCACCGATCACCCGATGGTCTCGAACAGCCTCAACAACATCGGACTCGTCCAGTGGAAGCGGGGTGACTTTGACGCGGCGGCGAACGCCCACCAGGAGGCGCTGAGAATCCGCGAGAGGGCGTTCGCTCGCGATCACGTGGACGTCGGCTCATCGCTCAACAACCTCGGACTCATCTACCTGGAGCATGAGCGCTACGACGATGCGCGACGAGAGTTCGAGCGCGCCCTCGCGATTTGGTCCGCGGCCCTCGGCCCGGAGCACGCCGATCTCGCGCTGGTCCACAACAACCTCGGCCTGATAGCTAACGAGCAGCGCCGCCACGACGAAGCCCTCCGCGAGCTCGAGCGCGCCCGCGAGATCCGCATCGCCGCCTTGGGTCCCGAGCACAGCGACGTCGGCACGAGCGAGATGAACATCGGCCTCGTCCACTACACGAGCGAGAACCATGAGGCGGCCCTCGCCGCCTTCGCGCGCGGGGAGTCGATCCTCGCGGGTCTTCCGGAGGACCATCCTGAGCGGCTGCGCAACCAGCTCTTGATCGCCAAGGTCGACATCGCGCGCGAGAACTGGCCCGAAGCGCGTGGGCGCCTCGAACAAACCCGGGCGATCTATGAGGCCAACTGCGACACCGAGTCGCGCGGGTTCGTCGATCTTCTGGTCGCGCTCGCCGAGGTCGCCTTTGCCGAACGGGCGTATGAAGAGGCTCGCGCGATGCTCGAGCGCGTGACGCAGATTCACCGCGAGCTCGGGGCTGTACCGGCCTTGATGGCGAGCGACGACTACCTCCTCGGTCGCGTGCTGGTGGCGCTCGGCGAGCGCGACGAGGGGCGCGCGTTGGTCGAGGGGGCGCGGGAGGTCTTCGTCACGCTCGGGCGAACCGACGACATCGCTGAGATCGACGGCTGGATCGCCGAACACTGAGCCTCCCGGAGCCCCGGGCACCGGAGTGGCCTGCTCCGGCGCCCGCCCGGGCGTCTTCGCCAGCGCCGCCGAGATCCTCGCTCGCTCCGGCGTCGACGCGGTCGTCGCCCACCTGTGGCCTGTCCGAGCCGAGGTCGCCCGCGCCGCGGCCCTCGACTTCTACACCCATCTCATCGGCGCGCACAATGGCAGCGGGGACATCGGCGCGAGCGTCCAGGCCTCGCGCCGCACCCTCCTCGCCAGCGGCGCAGACGGCTTCTCTCCCGTCCTCTACCTGCGCGGACCCGACTCCCGCCTCTTTGATCTCGAGGGTCGCCGCGTCCGCCCGCCCAGGCCCACGCCCTCCCCTCACCGTTAGGGACCCGAGGGGCCACGATGCCCGGCGGTCCGCGATGCTCGTCGAGGCGGCTCCTTGGCCTAGTCGAACCACCAATCGAACCACGGCCGTCGGGCCGCTGCCCCCGTCATGGTCGTTACTTGTCCGGGAGTCGAACGGTCGTGCTCGACTGCGCCTTGCCTCGTCGAACCAAGGCCAGCAAGACACGAGTCCTCTGAGTACCCGGTGCGCGGGCCTCGGAGGGATTGCTGGACACAGGTCGGTTCTCCCCCTCAGGGCACTCGCGCCCAGCGGATCGTGTAACGCGACGCGGACGCCTCGCCCAGCGCCGCGACGTTCTCGAGGATCAAGCTCTCACCGTCGACGGTGCAGCGCCGGTGTTGGACGACGCCGACGAGCGCCGGGTCGGCGCTGCCGAGCACGTCGATGACGAGGAGCTCTCCCGCGAGCGACCAACGCCCCCAGACCGCGAAGAGGCGCTCGTGGAGCGGCGCCGCCGAGCTGTCGGCGGAGATCCCCCCCCCCACAGCGACCTGACACGAGATCGCCCCGTCGGCGGCGATCAACATCGAGCCTATCGGCGCGGCGCCGAAGGGGTAGATCCGAGCACCGTCGAGCCAGTGCTCGGCGCTCGTCAGGCGCCAAAGGCCGACGAGCGGCCCCGCTCTTGGGTCGCCGGCGACCGTCAACGCACCGCGACCCGCAGCGCTTGGGGACCGCGCAGCATCAGGTGCGGCGCATAGGCGAGGTCGTCATCGACCAGCTCGAAGCGCTCGAAGGCCTCGATAAAGGTGCGAAGGACGATCTGCCCCTCGAGCCGCGCCATAGCCGCGCCCGGGCAGGTGTGGATCCCGGTGCTGAAGGCGAGGTGACGGTTGTTCTCGCGCGTCACATCGAAGGTGTCCGGGTCGGCAAAGCGCTCCGGATCGCGGTTGGCCGCGGCGAGCACCCCGAGAACGAAAGAGCCGGGCTCGAGCGTCACGCCGTCGACCAGCTCGAACTCCCGCACAACTCGGCGGAACGTCGCGAAGGTCGGGCTCTCGTAGCGCATCACCTCGTCGACCGCGCCAGGGATGAGATCGAGGTCCTCGCGGAGCAGCTGGAGCGCGCTGGGCCGGCGGCACAGCGTCAGGATGCTGTTGGTGATGAGCGAGCTCGTCGTCTCGTGATCGGCGATCATCAGCGTCACGCACATTCCGACGAGCTCGTCGTCGGAGAGCCGATCCTCGCCGACGCGCGCCTCCATCATCTTGCTCAGGAGATCCGAGGTCGACTCGCTCCGGCGCGCCTCAATATGCTTTGTGAAGTACGCGTAGAAGCCCAGGACCCCGGCGTGGGCGGCTTCGACCTCATCCGCGCCGATCACCCCGCCCCCGAAGAGCGGAATGACCATCGAGCTGAAGCGGTCGAGCTCCGCCGTGTCCTCGGCGGGGATCCCCAGCAGCTCCGCGAAGATCTGCCGCGGGAGCGGCCCTGCGAGGTCGGCGACGACCTCCAACGAGCCGCGCGAGCGAGCCGCGCCGATGAGCTCCCCCGCGACGGACTCGATCTTCCCGCGGAGGCTCTCGATCGACTGGAACGTGAACGCCTTGGCGATGAGCGACCGCAGACGGGTGTGCTCGGGCGGATCGAGGAAGGCGACCCAGGTGCGGAAGAAGTCGTTGCAGACCCTGAGCTTGTCCGCAACGTGCTCAGGCGTGCCGACGCCGAACTGTTCGACCTTGCGGGCGGAAAAGACCCCGGTGTTCTCCCGGAGCACCGTGTTGACGTCCGCATAGCGGGTCAAGACCCGCGCCTGGAGGAGCGGGTGCGAGAAGATCGGGTCCTGCTCCCGCATCGCTCGCAGCGTCGGATAGGGATCGCTGTGAAAAGCCGGACTCAGGATGTCGTACTTGACGTTCGGGGGCAGCTGGTTCATCGGCTCGCTCCATGGGAGTGGACCGACCTACGGTACCTCAATGGAGCTCGCAGGTGCGCATGGACCGATCACAGAGGAGAGCGGAGAGAGGAGAGAGAAGAGAGAGAAGAGAGAGAAGAGAGAGAAGAGAGGATGAGGAGACGAGAGACGAGGCGAGACGAGACGAGACGAGACGAGCCCGCCCTTCGGTACGTACCGAGGCGTGGGATCTCGCGGTCGACCACGCAGGGTCCCCATCGGAGCCCCCGCTCCCCCCCAGAGCGGGCACCGATCCCGCCCGCCACTCCCGACCCCGAGCACGAAGCCGCTCATCTCAGGATCTAGCGAACGCGCCTTCGCTCGTTCGCTCGTTCGCTCGTCCGCTCGTCCGCTCGTGTCTAGCTGTTCGTAGGCGCATGTTCGAGCATTGCCGATCAATTCCAAGAGGGCAAGGGCGACACACCATGTATCCTTGTTGAGCTGACCGCAGCGTTGGCCGACGAGCAGATGCAAGCTCTCCAAGACTATTCCGTGACGGCGAAGCTCCACGCCGGACGCGCGTCCGTGATTCTCAGGGCCACGCGCCGGAGCGACGGCACGTCCGTCGTGATCAAGGCGCTCCGTGGAGAACGACCCACGCCCCGCGCCCTCGCCCAGCTCCGCCGCGAATTCAGCCTCCTCGAAGACCTCGATCTCGCCGGCGTGATCCGGGTCTTCGAGCTCACGAGCTACGACGGCGGCCTCGCCCTGGTGATGGAGGATACGGGCGGCTTCTCGCTCAACCAAGAGCTGGGCAGCGCACCGATGGAGCTTCGGCGCGCCCTCACGATCTCTCGCAACGTCGCCAAGACGCTCGCGGAGCTCCACGCGCGCTCGATCGTCCACAAGGACATCAAGCCCCACAACATCCTCGTCAGCGCCGAGAGTTCGGCGACGAAGCTGATCGACTTTGGCATCGCCACCCGGCTCAACGAAGAGTCGCCTGTGCCCGTCAGCCCCGACGCCATCGAGGGCACGCTCTTCTATATGGCGCCGGAGCAGAGCGGGCGGATGAACCGCGTCGTCGACCAACGGGCCGACCTCTACTCCCTCGGCATCACCCTCTACCAGCTCCTCACCGGCGCCCTCCCCTTCGCCTCGGGGAACCCGATGGAGCTGGTCCACAGCCACATCGCCAGGATCCCGGTCGCGCCGAGGGTCCGAGTCAACGCGGTCCCCACCGTCGTCTCCGACATCGTCATGCGCCTCCTCGCGAAGGACCCGGAGGATCGCTACCAGAGCGCCGTCGGCCTCGTCGCCGATCTCAACCGCTGCCTCGAGACCCTCACCGACGGCGACGTCGAGCCCTTCGAGATCGGCGAGCGTGACTTCACCTCACGCCTGTGGATCCCGCAGCGCCTCTACGGCCGTGCCCCTGAGCTCGAGGCCCTCGCCGTCGCCTACGACCGGGCCCGCCTCGGCCGCACCGAGCTCCTCTTGGTCCGCGGCCCCGCGGGGATCGGCAAGACCGTCCTCGTCCAGGAGCTCCACAAGTCGATCGCCAAGGGCGGCGGCCGGATGGTCTCCGGAAAGTTCGATCGCCTGAAGCGACGGGCGCCCTTCGCCGCGCTCCTCCAGCTCCTCGAGGTGCTGGTCCAGCAGCTCCTGACCGAGTCCGCCTCAGCCTTGGCCGAGCGACGACGTCGCCTCCGCCGGGCCGTCGGCTCGAACGGACAGGTTCTCATCGATCTCCTGCCCGTGATGGAGCAGCTCTTGGGGGCGCAGCTGCCGGTCCCGAGCCTCGGCCCGACCGAGACCAAGAACCGCTTCCGCCTCGTCCTCCAGGCGTTCATCCGCGATCTCTGCGCGATCGAGGCGCCGCTCGTCCTCTTCATCGACAACCTCCAGTGGGCCGACCCGGCGACGATCGAGCTGATCGAGGAGCTCCTCCTCGACCCCGAGAGCCAAGGCCTGCTCCTGGTCGGCTCCTACCGCGAGGCGGAGGTCGAAGCCGGTCACCCCCTCACGCTCATGCTCAGCAAGGTCAGCCCGGCGAAGGTCAACGAGATCTCGCTCGCCCCGCTCGAGCTCGAGAGCATCGAGGCCCTCCTCAGCGACACCCTCCACCGACCGGCCGATCCCGCCCTGCGTCGGCTCGCCGGGCAGATCGCCAAGAAGACCCACGGCAACCCCTTCTTCGTCGGCCAGTTCATCGTCACCCTCCACGAGCGCGGGCTCCTGACCGCGAACGTCGACAACGGCGAGTGGAGCTGGGACTCCGAGGCGGTCGCCAACCTCCCGAGCACCGACAACGTCGTCGAGCTGATGGCCGAGAAGCTGCGCCAGCTCGAGGCCGAGGCCCAGCGTCTCCTCGTCGTCGCCGCGTGCATCGGCTTTCGCTTTGATCTCGTGACCCTCGCCGCGGTCGCCGAGGTCGATCTGAGCGCCGCGGCGAACACCCTCCTGCCAGCGATGCAGGCGGGGCTGATCATCCCCCTCGATCCCGACTACCGACTCTTCACGACGACCGACTCGCAGATCGCGGAGGAGATGGAGAAGGTCGAGTCGATCGAGGTCACCTGTCGCTTCCTCCACGATCGGGTGCAGAGCGCCTCGCTCTCCCTCAGCGATGACGACGAGCTCGTCGCGATCCACCTCAAGATCGGCCGCTACCTCCGCAGACAGAGCCAGGGAGCGCTGCAGGGGGATCTCCTCTTCACCGCGCTGCGCCACCTCAACGAGGCGACCGCGACGATCACCGACGCTGACGAGCGACACGGCCTCGCGATCGACAACCTCAACGCCAGCCGGACCGCCAAGAAGGCGACCGCCTACGGCGCGGCGGCAGCCTACGCGGCCTCAGGGATCGAATTCCTCGCCGAGGACGCCTGGGAGGAGCATCGCGACCTGAGCTTCAACCTCGCGCTCGAGCGGGCGGTCTGCGACTACCTCAGCGGTGACTTCGACGGCGCCGACGCGGGGTTCAAGCAGCTCCTCGAGCGGAGCGCATCCCAGCCCGAGCAGGCCGACGTCTACGGTCTCCAGGTCCAGCTCTACTCGGCCAGGGGCAAGTTCGTCGAGGCGCTCGCCGCCGGAAACGCCGGTCTCGCCCTCTTCGGGGAGAGCCTGCCGCAGGGCGACGAGGCGATCATGGGCACCTTCATGGGCCTGCACGGGAGCATCCAGAGGGCGCTCGCCGGCCGTGAGCCGAGCGCCCTCCTCGACGCGCCGAGGATGGAGGACCCGGTGAAGCTGGCCCAGCTCTCGCTCCTCCACGAGCTCTTCTCGCCGGCCTTCGTCGCCGACGCCCGCCTGGGGTCGATCATCACGATGAAGATGACCCTCCTCTCGCTGACCGACGGCCACAGCGAGCTCTCCGCCTTCGCCTACGCGAGCTACGGCTACGCCCTCGCAGGACCCCTAGGACAGCCCGTCGAGGCCCGCAAGTTCGGCAGCCTCGCCCTCGACCTCCTGGACCGCTACCCCGCCCCCTCCGTCGGCTCGCGCGTCCACTTCGGCGTCGGCTTCTACTTCGGCCTCACCCAGCCGCTGCACACGACCCTGCCCCACTTTGAGAAGGCGCTGCGCCTCGGGCTCAATATCGGCGAGTTCCTCTTCAGCTCCCAGGGTTCGGTCTACACAGTTCTCACCAGGTTCCGCCTCGGCGCCGAGATCCCGGCCCTCCTCACCGACCTCTCGACCAGCGACGCGATCGTCCGGCGCACCCAAGACGCGATGTCCGCGGCCCAGGTGACGCTGCTACGACACACGATCAGCGCCTTCGTCGACGGGCTGCCCTGGTGGAGCCTGGGCGAGGACAGCCCCGGACCGACCGAGGCGCAGTGGCTCGCCCAGATCGACGCCTTCTCCCTGACGGTCGTCCGCTGCTTCCACAACATCTGCAAGCTCAACGTCCTCGCCTTCTTCGGCGAGCACGGCCAGGCGCTGGCGTTGATCGACGAGTGCGCGGCGATCCTGCCCTTCGCGATCGGGGCGCCCTACCTCTCCGACTTCCCCTTCGCCGCGGCCCTCCTCCTCGCCGGCGCCGCGGCCGAGGCCGCGGACGAGGAGCGAGCCGCGCTGATCGCCAAGATCCTCGCCCACCGCGAGACCCTCGCCGGCGCCGCCGCGCTCTGCCCCGAGAACGAGCAGCACCGCCTCCTCCTCGTCGACGCCGAGCTCGCCCACCTCCAGGGTGACGAGCTGCGGGCGATGAACACCTACGAGGCGTCGATCGCCGAGGCCCGCCATCAGGGATACACACACCACGAGGCCCTCGCCAGCGAGCGATGCGCTGACTTTCACAGGAGGGGCGGCCGCCTCCAGATCAGCCGCTCCTACCTCAGCCACGCCCGCCTCGCCTACGAGCGCTGGGGCGCCGTAGCCAAGGTCCAGGCCCTCGACGAGGCCCACCCCGCCCTCGTCACCCGCAGCGTCGGCGCGGGCCAGGCCACAGCCTCCTCCTCCTCCGGGCTGCTCTCGACGACCTCCAGCTCCCGTCCAACTGGCAACCACGGGCTCAACCTCGCGAGCGTCTTCAAGGCGTCCCAGGCCCTGAGCGCAGAGATCGCCCTGGAGCCGCTGATCGAGCAGATCGTCGCGATCATGGTCGAGAACGCCGGAGCCCGACGCGGCGCGCTGATCCTCGATCGCGGCGGTGAGCTCCAGGTCGTCGCCGAGTCGACCGCCGAAGGGGGCTCGCGGACCCACAGCTGGCCGCAGTCGATCGAGTCCTCACCGAGCATCCCCGGGGCGGTGATCCACTACGTCGTCCACTCGCGCGAGAGCGTCGTCCTCGACGATGCGATCCACGCCGGTCCCTTCACCGCCGATCCCTACATCGTCCAGCGCCGCGTCCGCTCGCTGCTCTGCATCCCCCTCGTGCACAAGAGCGTGGCCCTCGGCGCCGTCTACCTCGAACATGAGCTGAGCGCCGGCGTCTTCCCCGAGGAGCGCCTCCGGATCCTCACTCTAATCACCGCCCAGGCCGCGATCGCGATCGAGAACGCCAACCTCTACGCGAATATGGAGCGCCTCGTCGACGAGCGGACCCACGCCCTCAACCAGGCCAACCGCTCGCTCCGCTCCAGCAACGCCGAACTCGACGCCTTCGGCCGCACGGTCGCCCACGACCTGAAGAACCCGCTCGGCGTGGTGACCGGCTACGCCGAGTACCTCTTCGAGAACACGGACGTCGAGGCCGACGAGCGCCACGAGATCATCGGCAACATCCGCCAGGCCTCGCGTACGGCGGAGAGCATCATCAACGAGCTCCTCCTCCTCGCCGGAGTCCGCAAGGAGCAGGTGAACGTCAGCCCGCTCAATATGGGTCAGATCCTCGACCGGGTCCTCGAGCGGATGAAGTTCATGCGCTCGGAGCGAAACGGCGTGATCGAGTGCCCTGAGCAGTGGCACGGCGCCCTCGGCTACGCGCCCTGGATCGAAGAGGCGTGGGTCAACTACGTCAGCAACGGGCTCAAGTACGGCGGGACGCCCCCCGTCCTGACCCTCGGATCCAGCCCCCAGCTCGACGGGATGACTCGGTTCTGGGTCCGCGACAACGGCGAAGGGATCGACGACGACGGGCAGAGCAAGCTCTTCACCGAATTCGCTCGCCTCGACGAGGTGAAGGCCGAGGGTCACGGCCTCGGCCTCTCGATCGTCCGGCGGATCATCGAGCGCCTCGGCGGCCAGGTCGGCGCCGAGAGCACGCTCGGCGAGGGCAGCCTCTTCTACTTCGAGCTGCCCTCGATCTCCGACGATACGTAGACAAAGCTGGCGCGCCCTGAGTTCTGGGGTACGTTTTCCGATGTGGTTCGTAGGGTAGATTGTCACTATGCTGTGGGCACACTCCCTCCGCTCGGGAGCGTCCCACGGCGAATGTACGCCCATACGATCCGGGAGGAGCGCTTCGGCGACCCTGTCGACGCGTTCTGCCTAGAATATGTCGACACCCCCGAGATCGGGGAGGACGAGTGCCTCGTGGCTGTTATGGCCACAGGGATCAACTACAACGGCATATGGGCCGGTTACGGTCGACCGATCAATGTGATCGACGGTCACCGACGACGGGGCGACCACCGCGGCTATCATGTCGCAGGCTCCGAGGCCTCGGGGATCGTCTACGAGGTCGGCAGCGCCGTCTCGACCGTCAAGGTCGGCGACCACGTCGTCCTCCACGGCGGCTGGTGGGATTGTCGATGCCCCAGGATCCGCGCTGGCGAGGACCCTATGCTGACGCCCTCCCACCTGGTGTGGGGGTATGAGACCAATGACGGATCGTTCGGCCAATTCACCCGCGTGAAGGCGCACCAGGTCCTCTCCAAGCCGGCCCACCTAACCTGGGAGGAGGCCGCAGTATACACGGTCAACGGCGGGGCGGCCTATCGCGGCCTCTTCGGCTTCGAAGAGCACAGAGTGCGCAGAGGCGACGTGGTCTTGGTGTGGGGCGGCGCCGGCGGCCTCGGCACACTGGCGATTCAGCTCGTCGTCGCCGCCGGAGGTCGACCCATCGCGGTGGTCTCCGACGACGCGAAGTCTGAGTGTTGCCGCGCCCTCGGGGCCGTAGGTGTGATCAACCGCAAGAAATTCGATCACTGGGGCGTGATCCCCGACTGGCGCGACGCTGAGGCCTATCATCAATGGCTCAGCGGCGCGCGCGCCTTCGGCAAGGAGATATGGCGAGTCCTCGGCGAGCGACGAAACCCGAGGATCGTCTTCGAGCACCCTGGGGAGAGCACGCTCCCCACCTCGTGCTTTGTCTGCGCCGAGGGGGGGATGGTGGTCATCTGCGCCGGCACGACCGGCTATACGGCCTCGCTCGATCTCCGGCGCCATTGGATGCGACAGAAGCGCCTCCAGGGAACGCACGGCGCGAACACTGCCCAATACCGGGCGTTTAACGACATGATCGCCTCCGGCGTGGTCGACCCCTGCCTCTCACGAACGTTCACCTTCGACCAGCTCCCCGAGGCCCACCAGCTTATGCACCTCGGGCAGCATCCCTACGGGAATATGGCGGCGCTGGTCGGCGCCCCCGAGATGGGCCTCGGACGCGAAGAGCGCGGCTGATCCCTCCTATTCGCGCCCCTCCTACGCCCTCAACCAAATACGCGGTTGTCCCCCTACGGGTGACGGTCGCGCTATTCGGCTCGGCGGTCAGCTCATTCGTCGGCGAGGGTATCGACCCCCTGCGGCTCCGCGACCCCGGGCGCCCGGGATGATGAGCCAAGAGCCCCTGACGAAGGTCCAGTGTAGCCTCACGCTAGGATCATGAGTCGGCGCGCGAGCCTCCTCGCCAGCTCGCCGACCCGAGGGGCCTCGAGCATCGAAAAATGATCCCCGGGGCAGAGATCCAGAGAGAAGCCGCCGCCGGCCAGCTTCAGCCAGCGGACGGCCACCGCGTCGGCGTCGTCGAGGACGCGCTCCTCCGCCATGAACGCCAGGAGGTTGACGCCGAGCCGATGGGGCTCAAACGCCGCCAGCGCCCGCCGCGTCCCGACCATGACTTGGGCCAAGCGGGAGCCGGATCTCAGCGTCGCCTCGAGGTGTGCATAGGCCTCCGGCGCCTTGGCCTTGAAGATCGACAGCTCTCCCAGGAGCTCGTCGACCCCGTAGGGCGCCCCCGGATCGAGGGGCGGAGGGAATCCTGCGTCGAGGGGGGCGACATGGACCGAGCGCCCGTCAGCGACGAACCGCTCGGCGAGCGCGAAGGCGAGGAGACCCCCGGAGGAGTGACCGGCGAGGAGCAGCTCTCCGCTCGGCTGGACCTCGCGCACCTGCCGGGCGTAGGCGTCGAGGAGGGGCGCGAGCTCGTCGAAGACAGGCTCCCCAGGCTCGATGCCCGGCGCACGAACGCCGTAGATCGTTCGATGATCCCCTAGGGCCTCAGCGAGCGCACGATAGGTGTAGACCGTCCCGCCGATCGGCTGGATGAGGAAGAGCGGAGCTCGGTCGACAGACCCGCTGCGGAGCCGGACCATCAGCTCCGTGCTCCCCCGCTCGAGACCAGCCCTTCGCGCGTCCGCGAGACTGTCCGCGAGACTGGCCTCGCCCTTCGCCTCCACCGTCGCCTCGTCCGCGTCCTCGCCCCTCATCTCCCCCGGAGGCGAGCTGGCCGAACTCTCGACCACAGCCCCGAGGGAGCCGGCGAACGCCTCCAGCCGCGGATGCTCGACCAGGGCGTGCACCGGCACCGCGACCCCGAGGCGGTCCTGGAGCGCGGCCCGCAGCTCCATGGCGATGAGCGAGCTCCCTCCGAGGGCGAAGAAATCATCGTCCGCGGCGATCGGTCGGACCCCCAGGATCCGCGACCACACCTCGGCGATCGCGCGCAGCGTGGGATCCTCGATCGCGGGATCGACCGCGGGGACCTCCGACGCCAGGGGCTCGGCGCTCCTCGGCCGCCCCCCCCCGCCGTGGACCGTGTAGGTCGTCCGCGCGAAGGGGTAGCGAGGGAGCGAGACGACGCGGCGGACCTCGTCGCCGGAGAAGAGGCGCTCGTCGACCGCAAGACCAGCGGACCAGAGCTCGCCGAGCGCCTCGTAGAGCGCCTGCGACTCGTCGCGCTTCGACCTCGGATGGGCCATCGCCGAGGGGCTCACGCGGGTCTCGGCCCCCGGCTGACGCCGCAGCAGCTTGGCCATTCGCCCGCTCGGGCCGACCTCGAGGAAGACCCGCTGCGGACCGGCGAGGAGGGCGTTCGCAGCCTCGGTGAAGCGAATGGTCTGGCGCAGGTGCTGCCCCCAGTGCTCCGCCTCGGCGCAGCGGGGGCCGACCTCGCCGCCGACGACACAGGAGAACATCGGCATCTCCGGCGGTCGCAGATCGAGGCCTCGCGCCCGCTCGACCAGGTGCGGCACGACCCCCTCGACCGCGCTCGAGTGGGCCGCACCGGCGACCGCCAGCGGACGGACGCGGATCCCCTCGCCCTCGAGCTGGGCCGCCAGGCGGCCCAGCGGCGCCTCACTCCCGGCGATGACGCAGAGCTCTGGGCCGTTGATCGCCGCCACCGAGAGCTCGCCGAGACGGGGCTCGATCATCTCGACGCCCGCGAACACGCTCAGCATCGCCGCCGGCGGACAGCGATCGCAGAGGAGCCCGCGCAGGGCGATCAGCTCGACCGCGTCCTCCACGCTCATCACCCCAGCGACCACCGCCGCCCCGTACTCGCCGAGGCTCTGACCGAAGACCGCCCCTGGACGCAGACCCCCGCTAAGGAGAAGCTCCGCGAGCGCGTGCTCGATCGAGAAGACCGCCGCCGTGTTCCGCGAGGGCATCCGCAAGGCGGCCTCCGCCTCGGCCCGCTCGCCCTCTTCGGCGAAGATCAGGCGGCGGATGTCCACGCCCAAGGGCCCGACAAAGCGCTCGGCGCAGAGGTCTAGGGCGGCGCGGAAGACCGGCTCCCGAGCGTAGAGCTGGCGCCCCATGCCGACATACTGCGTGCCGCCCCCAGGGAACATCCAGACCAGCTCCGGGTCTGAGAGGATGCAGGACTCGGCGCTTCGCCTGCGCGGCCTCTCGAGGGCAGCTGCTGCCTCTGAGGCGCTGCGAGAGACGACGACTCGGCGCGCAGGGCTGAGCTCCGGGAGCCGTCGCGCGGTGTAGCAGACGTCCGCAAGGCGGACATCTTCCCCCTTCTTGAGGTGCTCCGCGATCGCGGAGGATCGCTCGTCGAGCGCCCTCTCCGTGCGAGCGCTCAGCCGGAGCACCTGCCACTCCCGCGGCGCGGTCGAGGGCGCCACCTCGGGGCACGACTCGACGACGACGTGGGCGTTGGTTCCCCCTACCCCGAAGGCGCTGACCCCCGCCCGCCTCGGCCCCCAACGATCCGACCAGGGCACCGCCGCCGAGTTGATGAAGAAGGGGCTCGACCCCAGCTCGAGGTCGGGGTTCGCCGCCCGGTAGTGGACCGTCGGCGGGATCACGCCCCGCTCGACGGCGAACGCCGCCTTGATCAGCCCCGCGACCCCCGAGGCCGCCCCCGTGTGGCCGAGGTTCCCCTTCAGCGACCCCAGCGCGCAAAAGCCCCGCTCGGCGGTCGAGCGGCGAAAGGCCTCGGTCAGGGCGGCCACCTCGATCGGATCACCGACGCGCGTCCCCGTGCCGTGCGCCTCGATGAAGCCGACGGACTCAGGCTCGACCCCCGCGGCGGCGTAGGCCGCGGTGATCACCCGCTCCTGCCCCCTCGGGCTCGGGGCTGTGAAGCCGATCTTCGCGCCGCCGTCGTGGCCGATCGCAGAGCCGCGGATCACCGCATAGATCCGATCACCGTCGGCGAGGGCGTCGCTGAGGCGGCGCAGGGCGACCACCGAGACCGCGCTCGCCCCGACTGTCCCCGAGGCCTCGGCGTCGAAGGGGCGGCAGCGCCCGTCGTCGGACATCAGCCCGGTGCCGTCCGCCAGGTGTCCGCGGTGGGAGGGCGGAGCTATCGCGCTGCCTCCGGCCAAGGCGAGCTCACACTCCCCCTCGCGGAGGCTCCGACAGGCGACATGGACCGCGACGAGGGAAGTCGCACAGGCCGCGAGGACCGTCACCGCCGGCCCCTCGAGGCCGAGCTTGTAGGCGACCCGCGCCGTCAGGTTGTCGGCGATGTTGGCGACGCCCACCTGGATCTCGGTCGGGCTCTGGGGCGCGCCTCGGCGACCGATCTCCTCGATCCAGTGATAGGGACCCTCGCTCCCGGCGAAGACCCCGACCGAGCGTCCGCGGCGGGCCGGATCGTAGGCCGCGTCCTCGAGGGCCGCGAAGGCGGACTCGAGGAAGATCCGGTGCTGGGGATCGATGAGGCGCGACTCCTGCGGCGAGTAGCCGAAGAAGTCCGCGTCGAAGTCGTAGGCGCCGTCGATGAGCCCGTAGCGCGGGACAAAGCGCGGCGAGCCGAGCACCTCGGGATCGACGCCCGCGGCCGCCAGCTCCTCTGCGCTCGAGGTGTGGATCGCGTCGACCCCCGCCATCAAGTTCGCCCAGAGCTGGTCGGCATCGTCGGCGCCGGGGAAGCGACCGGCGACGCCGACGATCGCGATCCTCTCGTCCTGGGCGGGTGACGCCGACGACGGCTCGCCCGCCCGCAGGCCGTCGCCCGCAGGATCGGACCCGCGCAGGGAGCTCAGGTCCGAGAGAACCTTCGCGAGGGTCCGGATCGTCGTGAAGCGGAAGAGATCGACGATCCGGATCGACGTGCCCAGACGCTCGGCGATCTCGCCCTGGATCTCGGCGAGCGCCAGGGAGTGGCCGCCCACCTCAAAGAACGACGCGTCGTGATCGACGTCGGCGAGCCCGAGGACATCGCACCAGATCTGGGCCAGGGTCGCCGCGATCCCCGAGGTCACGGAGGCCCCCGGGCCCCCCCTTCGGAGGTCGTGCCCCTCGACGGATCGCGTCCGGAGCTCGGCGAGCGCCCGCCGGTCGATCTTGCCGTTCGGCAAGGTCGGAAAGCGAGCGTGTATGACGAGCGACGACGGCACCATGTGCGCCGGGAGCTGGCCCTGAAGCCTCTCGCGGACAGCCCGCTGCGTCTCGGCCACGTCCCCGACCGAGCCGGCGACCTGAAGCAGGAGGTGGCCCGTCAAGCCAACGCTCGCGGTGACTACGGCGTCGGCGACCTCCGGATCGCGACAGAGCGCCGCTTCGATCTCGCCGAGCTCGATCCGAAAGCCGCGGATCTTGACCTGCTCGTCGTCTCGCCCGAGGAACTCGATCTCGCCGTTCGCCAGCCTTCGCCCCCGATCCCCGCTCCGGTAGAGCAGCGCGCCAGGCCTGCCCGAGAAGGGGTCGGCGGTGAAGCGCGCGGCGTTCTCCGCCGGGCGACCGCGATAGCCGAGGGCCACACCGAGGCCGCCGATCACGATCTCCCCCGGGAGACCGACCGCGGCCGGCTCCCCCTCCCCGTCGAGGATGTAGACCTCGACGTTGAGGAGCGGTCGCCCGATCGAAGGGTCCCCTTCGCCCGCGCAGCAGACCCTGTAGGTCGCGCACACCGTCACCTCGGTCGGGCCGTAGGCGTTGATGAAGGTCCGCCCCGGCGCCCAACGATCGACCACCGCCGCGGTGCAGCGCTCCCCCGCAGCGACGATCACCTCGAGCTCCGGGAGCTCCGCCTCGGGCATCGCCGCGAGCACCGAGGGGGGGCAGACCCAATAGGACACCCGACGGGCGCGGAGCAGCGCCACCAGCTCCGCTCCGGGGATCACCGGCCCGGGCGGCGGCAGGGCGATCGTCGCGCCGACGCCCCACGCCGCGAGGAGCTCGAAGACCAGCGCGTCGAAGCTGAGCGACGAGAACTGGAGCACCACCGAGTCGAGCGAGAGGCGACACATCTCGAGCTGCGCGCGGGCGAGGTTGACGGCGCCCCGATGGGCGACCATGACCCCCTTCGGCGTCCCGGTGGAGCCGGAGGTGTAGATCATGTAGGCGCAGGCCTGGGGATCGATCGCGACCTCGGGCGCCTCTGAGGCCTCGGCCTCGCCCCCCTCACCGAGGATGAGGAGCGGGACATCGTCGCCGAGGCTCGGCGCGAGCTGCTCCTGCGTGACGATCAGCGCCGCCTCCGAGTCGCCGATCATGTACGACCGGCGGGCCTCCGGGTAGGCCGGATCCACCGGCACGAACGCGGCCCCAGCCTTGAGGATCCCGAGCACGCCGACGAGGAGACCGATCGACCGGTCGACCGCGAGCGCGACCCGGTCGCCGCGCCGTACACCCCGCTCGCGCAACGCCCACGCGAGGGCGTTGGCCCGCCGGTCCAGGCCGCCGTAGGAGACCGAGGCGCCGCCCTGACACGCCGCGATCTGCTCCGGGCGCTCGCTCGCGACCCGCTCGACGAGCGTGTGGAGGAGCTCGCCGGAGATCCGACGCTCGCCGGTCGCACTCGTCTCGTTCCAGCCGTAGATCGCCTGCTGGCGCTCGGCGGCGCTGAGCATCGGCAGCGCGGCGACCGAGCGCCTCGGGGCCCGGACGCCCGTCATCATGAGGCGGCGGAGGTGGCCCTCCATCCGCTCGATCGTCGCCCGCTCGAAGAGGTCCTGGTCAAAGCTGATGGCGAGCTCGATCGTCTCGCTCCCCTCCCAGAGGAAGAGGGTCAGGTCCATGGGCGTATGCGGACTGCGCCCGCCGAGCGCCTCGACCTGGAGGCCTTCGATCCGCGGCGTCCGGGCGGCGTCCGGCTGCGGTGCGAAGCCCACCTGGACGATCGGGTTGTAGCTCAGATCGCGCTCCGGCGAGAGCGCGCTGACGAGGCGCTCGAAGGGGAGAGACTCGCCCTCGAAGGCCTCCAGGCAGCGCTCGCGCACGTTCGCGGTCAGGCCTGCGAAGTCGACCCCCGAGGCGACCTCCACCGGCACCACGAGGGTGTTGACGAAGAGGCCGACGACCTCCTCGAACTCCCCGCTGCCCCGGCCCGCGCTCGGCACCCCGATCGCGAGCTTCCGCGCGCTGCTGTAGCGGTGGAGGAGCGCTGCCCAGCCGGCCATGATCACCATCGCCGTGGTCGCCCCCGCGGCGAGGGCAAAGTCTCGGATCGCCAGCACCTCACGCGGACCCAGGCCGAAGCTATGGCTCGCGCTGCGGGGGCCCTGGAGCACCGGCCGAGGCCGGTCCCAGGGGAGCTGCAAGAGCGCCGGAGCGCCGATGAGATGCCCGCGCAGGGTCTCGATCACGCGGGCGTCCCGCTCTCGCCGCCCATCGTCGCCCTCCGCCAGGCGGAGCTCCGCGGCGTAGTCGACGTAGCGGGCCGCCGGCGGCTCGCCGAGGCTGGAGCCCCCTGCGCTGCACAGCTCGCCCAGCTCCCGCAGGAGCAGCGCCTCCGACCACCCGTCGGCGACGATGTGGTGGAGGTGCAGCCAGATCAGGTGGTCGTCCTCCGCCAAGCGGAGCACCCCGAGGCGCGCAGGGACCCCGCCCTCGAGGTCGAGGGGCCTGGAGAACTCCGCCGCGAGCTGCTCGTCGATCGCGACCTGCCGCTCGGCGACGCCGACCTCCGACATCGTCAGGCGCTCGATCGCCGCTTGCGAGGGCCCGACGATCCTCTGCACCGCCTCGGCACCCTCTTCGACAAAGGCGGTCCGCAGCGCCGGGTGCCGCTGGAGGAGAACACCCAGCGCACGGACCAGGCGCTCCGTCGCGACCGCGCCGCGGATCCTAAAGGCGTGGCACAGGTGGTAGGCCCGACTCTCGGGCGCCATCTTCCGCAAGAACCACAGGCGGGCCTGGGCGGAGGTCAGCGGCGCCCGGTCGCGCGCAGAGACCGAGGCCCGCGCCGCCGCGGGGACCCGCAGCTCTCCCCCATCGACGGAGGGCCGCGCGTCGATCCTCGCCAGGAGCGCAGCCGGGCTCAGCCCGGAGAACACCTCACGGTACCCCAGGTCGACCCCGAACACCCGCCGGGTCCGGGCGATCAGGCGCGCGGCCGCCAGCGAGTCCCCGCCGAGGGCGAGGAAGTCGTCCTCGGGGGCGACCTCCGCACAGCGCAGCGCGTCGCGCCAGACCGCGAGCATCCGCGCCTCGACCTCGCTGAGGTCCCGCTCCGCCGTCGCCGTCCTCCCCCGCGCTCCAGAGGGTGCGCCAGGTCGAAGCCCCGCCAACGCGGCCCGATCCAGCTTGCCGTTCGCCGTGAGCGGGAGCTCCTCGAGGATCACGATCGCCCTCGGGATCATCGCCTCAGGGAGGGTCTCCCGCAGCTCGCGGAGGAGCTCCTCGCCGCTCCTCGCCGTCCCGTCCCGCAGGGTCACATAGGCGTAGAGGCGCCCCTCCAGGTGCTCCACAGCCGCGCCGCGCACTCCCGCGAGCCCCCCCAAGACCCCCTCGATCTCGCCGAGCTCGACGCGCACCCCCTTGATCTTGAGCTGACGATCACGGCGCCCGAGATAGACGATGACACCGTCGTCGCCGACCCGACCGAGGTCGCCGCTGGCGTAGAGGCGCGCGCCGACCTCCCCCCGCGCCACCGCCGTCGGATCGGCGATGAAGCGCTCGGCGGTGAGCTCCGGCCGCCGCCAGTAGCCCCGAGCGAGGCACGCCCCGCCGATATAGATCTCGCCGATCTCACCGCTCGGGCAGGGCTCCAGCCGCTCGTTGAGGATGAGCACCCGGGCGTTCGCGATCGGCCGCCCGATCGGCGGCCTCGCCGGCCAGCTCCGCGGATCACCGGAGAGCGTAAAGGAGGTCACGACGTGGCTCTCCGTCGGCCCGTAGTGGTTGTGGAGCGCGCAGCGAGGCAAGCCGCGGAAGAGCTCGATCACGGCCGGCGTGAGGTGCATCGCCTCTCCGGTCGTCGTCACCTCGCGCAGCCGCCGAAGCTCCCGCGGCGCGGAGCTGTAGGCCTCCGCCAACTCCTGGAGCACGACCACCGGGAGGATGACCTTCTCGACCCGCTGCTCGGCGATGACGCGGCCGAGCGCGACGGGATCCTTGCGCTGCTCATCGTCGATCAGGACGATCGCGCCGCCGTAGCACCAGGCCGCGAAGATCTCGTGAAAGCTCGCGTCGAAGCCGATCGAGGCGAAGTTGAGCACCCGCGACACCGGGACCATCGCCCGGTTGTGCCAATGGATCAGGTTGATCAACGCAGCGTGGGGAAAGCTGATCCCCTTCGGGCGCCCGGTGCTGCCAGAGGTGTAGAGGATGTAGGCGAGAGGATCATCGCCGACCGGAGGTCCGTGGAGCGTCGTCACCTCCGCGCCCCGTCCAAGCCTCCCGCGCTCGGGAAGGGGAATGAAGCCTGACAGCTCGAAGCGCGCCGCGAGATCGGCAGAGCCGAGGAGCGGCGCCTCTGTATCGTCGAGGATCGCCGCGATCCGCCCCCGGGGCAGCGCCGGGTCCAGCGGCACGACCGCGCCGCCGGCCTTGAGCACCCCCAAGAGCGCGGCGAGGAGCGCGAAGGAGCGCTCAAAGAGCACCGCGACGGGCCCGTTGCTCCGCGCCCCGGTCCCCATGAGCGCGCAGCTCACCGCCTCGGCCCAGGCGTTCAGCTCTCCATAGGAGATCCGCTCACCGCCGCGGATGGCCGCGATCGCGGCGGGTTGACGCGCTGCGACGCCCTCAAAGATCCGATGCACACCTACAAACTCACGACCCACGGTGCTCCCGCTCCCTCTCCCGCCCAACCTCGACAGGACGCGCCCCACCGGCGCCTCGATCCTCAGCGCCGGTCAACGGCCCGTACACCGGCTCGACCGGGCTCACGTCGCGACCCTGGAGGAACCAGGGGCGCCGCGGCGCTCGGGCAGGCGCGTTGTCCACTCGGTTGTAGGTGTAGAGCGCCAGCGAACGGGGAGAGGGCGAGAGGTTCACGCCCGAAGCGTGGACAAGGCACCCCGAAAAGAAGAGGACAGCGCCGGCCCGACCCTTGGGCGCGACAAGCCCCCCCCGACCCACCAGGCGCGCGACCTGTTCCCGCGAGACGGTGTGCTTGAGCGACGCTGAGGTGTAGCCCGACAGTTCGTCTCCCTCCACGCTCGACGCCCTGGGGCTGCACTCGACGAGCCCCTGACGATGGGATCCCGGGATGACCACCAGAGGTCCGTTAAACTCGTCGAGGTCGTCGAGGTAGACCGCCGCCGTGAGCACCTGGGGGGCGAGCATCGCGTCCTCCGCCCGCCAGAAGGCGTAGTCCTGGTGCCACTCCCACCGGTCACCGACGAAGGGGCGCTTGACGTTCAGCTTGCTCTGATAAAGGTACACCTCGCCGCCGAGGAGGCCCCGGGTCGGCTCCACCAGCCGCGCGCTCCGAGCGAGCCGTGAGAAGACCGCCTCGTCGCTGTGGATCCCGTAGGCAGAGCGCAACGTGACGCCGTCACGCTCACGCACCAGCCGCTCCTCAGAGCCGCTCAGAAGCTCCTTCGCCCCCTCGCGCAGCTCCTCGATCTCCGCGGCGCTAAACTGGCCGTGCCGCAGAAGAAAGCCTTGTTCGGCGAACGTCGTCCTCTCGTTCTCAGTCTCTCGCATCGGCTGACCCTCGTATTTAACCTCTGCCTCGGTCGTCCGCCCAGCAGGCCCAAACGCCGGGACTTCGCGCATCGACGACGGGGCGTGTGCACAGGCTCTGTACACGGCAAAAGGTCGCCTGACGGCCTCCTTCGAGCCCCCTGAGGGGTCAGGCGGAGGCTGTGGTTCCCCCTCGCGGGACCCGCTCCAATAGACATACTCTCTACACTCTGCTCACGCACACCGTACCGCGTGCGGGTCCATAATCGAGCCGGTAGACGACCCGTGATTCCGTACCCACATCTACCGCGACTCATTAGAAACCACCTTCGCCGAAGGTGCAACTCAAACTATCGAGATAATCTGCGCGGCCGCCCTTGACCTCAGTGCGGGCCCCGAGGCGTGCCCAGGGGTGCTGCCGCGCAGGTGGATCCGCGCAAACGAAGTGCGCCGTAGGCCTCGCTCTACGCCCTCCCGTCTGGACATTGCTCGCGACGATTTAACCAGCACAAGCCGCTGGCCTAAATGAGGTTTGAGGCGGCCCGTCGCCCTCCATCCCCGCGGCCAAGCGGCCCGTAAAGCGCGGATCTGCTAGGCTCAGAAAAAGTTAATCGTCGCACTTGTCGCCTCCAAAGAAGACCACTAAGCTCTGCCCCTATGTCAGAGCAAGTGGATCAAGACAATGAAGACCCCAAGATCAAGCACCTTCGTTACATTGTCGAAGAGATGACCACGACAGCGACGATGGATCGGATGATCGCGAGCTTCACAGATGACATCGTCTACCGAGTGACCGTCGGGCCCGGTACGCCGATGAGCGGCGTTCCCAAGGGCAAGGCAGAGGTCCTTCCCTACCTCGAGGTCATGATGAAGACCCTGGAGATCGTCGAGTTCAACCCCAAGGAGTACTTCTCAAGCCCGGGGAACCAAGCCGTTCTCACGGGGGCCGAAACTCTGCGCATCCCGATCAACGGCGAGGTATTTACCGTCGACTGGGCCGCCGTCTTCACCTTCGTCGACGACGATCCGACCAAGATCCGCGAGATCCTGATCATCGAGAACCTCGAGCCCCTCAGCCGGGCCTACGCCGCCCAAAGCGCCGATTGACGGCGGAGCGCAGAGCCAGAGCAAGCTCCGCCCGGAGGTCGTGGGAAGCTCTCCCCCGACCTCTGCATCGTCTCGGAGGCCGTGGTTCTAGTCCAGTGGGCTCTCGCGCAACGATCGTGGGCCCCTTGGTTTCGACTAGAGCGCCGCGGTGCCGGGCCGTACCGGGAGCTTTCGCGGAGCCAAGAGGCCGACGACGCTGAGCGAGCGGTGGTGCATCTTCCGCCGCTTCTCCGGCTCTTGTCGGAGCCTCAATGACGTGAGGTCTCGCCGTCGGCGACAGACGATAGGCTTGAGCTCCAGCGTGCAGTCGCGAACATCCTCGGGTCGGCGAGGCTCTGGCAGAACCTCGACTATCAAAGGAGTCGTCCTGCACCTACAAGGTGCCACGTTCGCCGGGAGTGGGGACGACGGGAGAGGGACAACGAGGGTCTTCCCTACAGCTCCACACACCCAGGCACCCGTCGAACCGTGGACGCTGTGGGGCTCCAGGAGAGGCCGTCGTGAGCGCCAACTTCGTGGATTGCCCTGAGGTACACATGAGGCCACTTCCCCCCAAACCTGCTCGACGCGACCTCATGTCGCCCTCCGCCAGCGCCGAAGCCCCAGAACCGAGACTAAGGCCGTCGTAGAGGCGCTCTACAGACCCCACCCAGGGATTGTCTAGCCCAGCGGACACTCGGCGAGATGTCGCCTCTCCCCCACAACTCGCCCGGGCGCCGAGTGTATGACAGCGAGGGACATGTGCTGAACAGACGGACCAAAATGGGCTCTCCTCGTCTTTTTCATGATCCTTTTGGGCTTTGGTGACGCTCTCATAGATGTGACGAGTGGCGCACGAGTACGCAGAGTCCTGCCGGGCTCCGCGAGCTTGTCGGCGCCGCCGCCATCAAGGACTCCCATGCGTACACCTGTTTTCACCGCGCTCGCCCTCTCCGCCCTCAGCATGCTCGCCCTCCCGCAGAGCGCTGAGGCCTGCCCGCAAGAGCGGGTCGCGTGGCTCAGCTCGACGACGACCAACCTCTATGATCAGACCAACCTAGAGGGGGCGATGGACATCGCCTCCTGGATGGGCGCGGAGGTGGTCCCCTTCTACAGCAACTTCGACGTCAATGTGCAGCTGACACAGTGCTTCGAGATCGTCAATTCGGGGGACTACGACGCGATAGTCGTCCAGCCCGCGACCTCCACCGGGCTCCTTCCCTGCGTCGCCGCGGCAGGAGCGGCCGGCATCCCGGTCGTCGCCTCGGACCTCCACCTCGGCGATGACCCGACATCCGGTGAGATTCAGGTCCCGGGCCAGACCGGCGCGGTCCTGGTCCCGCCCTCGGAGGTCGGCCCCGCCTTCGCCGACATCGCCCTAGACCGCTGCGAGGGCGTCAACCCCTGCGAGATCGTTCTCATCGGCGGCCTCTTCGCGCTGGTCAACGATCAGCTCACCCTCGAGGCCCTCGAGGACCTCGCCGACAATAGCCCCAACATCGTCCTCACCGAGATCGAGGAGGGCTTCTACAGCTCGGACGTCGCCTACGGGATCATGTCGCAGATCCTGGCCGATGGCGGCACCCCCGACATCGTCTTCAACGGCGGCGACCAGATGGCCATGGGGGTCGAGATGGCGATCGCCGACGCGGGGCTCCCGGAGGGCTCGATCGATATCGTCGGCGGTGGCGCTGGAGAGTACGGGGTCCAGGCGATCGAGGACGGCCGCTGGTACGCGACCTTTGTCACCCTCCCCTACGACGCCGGGTTTCTCGCGACGAAGATGGCGATCAAACAAGCGCGGGGTTGGTATGTAAGTGACACGGGGATCAACCCCGTCACTCGACGCAACTTCCCCTACATGCTGACCCAGGACAACCTCAATGAGGAGTTCGGCTGCTTCTACCCGCAATGGCCCGGTTGAGCCGGCGGTCGAGGCAAAGCACGAGTCAGCGTCTCCAGGGCGCTCTCGCTCGCACCGCGCAGGGGACCGCTAGAAGCGGCCCGTCAACGAGAGGCTGCCGATGCCGGGCGCGAGGCTCACCTCGCCCCGCCCCTCGCCATTGCGTCGCTTCGCCCGGGCGATCGCGAGGTCCTCGACGCCGACTCCATCGCGTGCTCGCCGAATACCAGGGCACAGTTCAGAAGCTCTTCGCATATTGGGGCCAGGTCGGGGCGAGCCCCTCGGAGCCCCGGGTCGTCGCCGAGGTGATCTGGTCAGCCGTGCATGACGAGACGGACGCCTTGCGATTCCGCGCTGGCGCAGACGCCGAGGTGCTCCTGAAGCACCGAAAGGCACAGGACGACGCCACGTTCATCGGCGAGCTCAAGTCGAAGATTGGGCTGGAGCGCTGACGTCGTCCGCTCCCTCGAGCACGCCTATGAGGGCAGTCATGCCCCGCTGCCCTCGCGCGCCCCCTCGCCCGGGAGCGCCGACGAGGCCGAATGACGGGGCTCCTCAGGCGTCGCTGAGCTCCGACAGGAGCTCGACGTACCCCTCCGTCCCGTGCACTCGGATCCGCTGCCCGTCCCGGATCTTCCGCATGGCGTTCTCGACCCCGACGACCGCCGGCAGGCCGTACTCCCGGGCTATTACAGCACCATGGGTCATCCGGCCCCCGACCTCGGTGACCAGCCCCGCGATCGCGACGAAGAGCGGCGTCCAGCTCGGATCGGTGAAGCGTGTCACGAGGATGTCGCCCACCTCGAGCCGAGCCTCCCGCCGAGTCTCCCGCCAAGCGTCCCGCCAATCGTCCCGCCAAGCGTCCCGCCAAGCGTCCCGCCAAGCGTCCCGCCAAGCGTCCCGTATGTCCAGGAGGACACGCGCCCTGCCCTCTACGATCCCCGCCGAGACCGGCGACCCGACCAGCGCGCCCGCGGGAAGGTCGTCGCGCCGGTAGTCTCCAGAGATCCCCTCGCCGTCCGAGGTGAGCACCCGAGGGGGTATTAGCGCTTCGTAGGCGACGAACTCCTCCCTCCGCCGGCGGAGCAGCGCAGGGTCGACCGCGTTTGTCCGCACCAGCTCCTGCAGCTCCGCGAAGGTCAGGAAGAAGATGTCCTCCCTCAACCGGAGCACCCCAGCCTGGGCGAGGCGCTCCGCCTCCGCCAGCAACGCGCGCTTGTAGGCGAGGTAACGGCAGATCATGCCGTACTTGGGGTACTCGCGGTACCCGGCGAAGGCCCGGAGCCGACCGATCCTCCGCTTGGTCTCCTCGGCCTTCGCATCCCCGCCCGGTAGCGCCCGCAGGCGCTCCAGCAGCTCCTGCTCCCTCTCCAACGCTCCCCGTCTGCCGCGCTCGAAGCGACGCTCGGCCTCGCCTGCCTCGAAGTTCGCGACGTTGCCGAGGAGCAGCGGCACCAGCGTCGACGGCCGCTCGCTCCAGCGGGGGCGGGTGATGTCGATCTCGCCGGCGCAGCGCATTCCGTAGAGGTCGAGAAAGGCGACGATAGCCGCACGAGCTTCGCGGCCGCCCTCGAGCGCGACCAGCTCGTCCAAGAAACCGTCGTCCTCGTTCTCGTCCCCGTCCTCGATTACGACCTGACTCAGGGCAGCCACCACCGCGGGATAGGGGCGGATCGCGTCGGCCACGTCGAGGAGCGCGAGGCCCATCTGCGAGGTCACGTTATGGGCGACGGACTGCGCGAGGAGGTCCGCCGCGTTCTTCTCGCCGAGCCACCGCTCCAGCTCCTCGTTCAGCCACGAGGTGGCCTCCATCCCCGCCATGATCGCGCGCTGGCTGCGGGGGTCGACCAGGAGCCGCTTCAGCTCCTGGATGTCCGCCAGGATAAAGTCGAGCAGCGCCTCCCCCGATCTCCCCTGGATGTCTCGCTCCAAGTCGGCGACCGATGCCCGGTTCTCCGCGATCAGCTCGGCGACCACGTCTGGATCGAGCTCCGCCGGGGCCGAAGCGCGGGGCAGCGAGCCCGAAGGGACAGCGTCCGCGAGCGTCCCCAAGAAGCCACGATCCAGCAGGGTCTGGAGCGCGTCCCGGAGCAGCGGATCGGATCTTCCAAAGAGATCGAGGAGCCCAGCGCGGCTCGCAGGCGAAGCCAGCCCGCGGGTGACATCGACGAAGAGCCTGCCGCCGGCGGTGTCCATAGGCCGAAGGGCCGTCAGCTGCCACATGGATAGCCCTAGGGGCTTGAGCGCGTCTGTCATCATCTGCTGATGACCGACGGACACAAACACGTGGTTCTCGTCGTCGGTGACCTCAGGGATCGGGAAGAGCGTCGTGATAGGCCGGCTCTGGACGATCTGAAAGCCGGCGTCGTCCAGACACCACTCGATGTCCTGGGGACGGCCGAAGTGCGCCTCGATCCGACGGCCCAGCTCGACGAGCTCGAGAACCTGCGCCTCCGTCAGCGTCGGCGTGTCGCCAGCGATCGTCGCCTCCTCGACCGCCTCGCCCACCACCCTGAAGATGTCCGGGTTCACGAGCCCGGCGACCATCGCCTCGCCGAGGCCGACGGTGGCCTCGACGGCCGCCGCCCGCCGGTCGCCGGAGACCGGATCGGCGGTGAAGAGAACGCCCGCTGCGACCGGCTCGACCATCCGCTGCACGACCACCGCCATCTGGGCCGCCCCCGGATCGAACCCCTTGCGCAGGCGGTACGCGACCGCCCGCTCGCTGAAGAGCGAGGCCCAGCACCGGCGGATATGTTCGAGGAGCGCCGCCGCTCCGACCACGTGGAGGTAGGAGTCGTGCATCCCCGCGAAGGAGGCCGTGGGCAGGTCCTCCGCGGTCGCGCTCGATCGCACGGCGAAGGCCCCGTCCACCCCGAGCTGGGCGTGCGCAGCCGTGATCGCCGCGGCCAGGTCTTCAGGGAGCGGGGCCCCTGCGAGGGTCCGGCGGAGCTCCGCGCTGAGGCCGTTGGCCTCACGCTCCTGCGGCGCAAGCTCCCTCGCCCGAGCGAATAGCGAGTCGATCCCCGCCTCCACCAGGAGCCGCTCAAACGCGCGAGTCGTCACGCAAAAGCCCGCTGGCGCCCGAACGCCGTCGATGCGTGTGAGCGCGCCGAGCTGCGCCCCCTTTCCGCCGACGAGCCAGACCTGCGTCGGATCGATCTCCGCGAGACTCACTACAAGGCGACCGTCTTCTCTCATCCGTGTACCCCGCAAAAGATCGTGCGGGACGAACCCCGCGACCGAACGACGAGAGCACACGGGGGCCCCTTGCGGGAAGCCGTGTCCCTCGTGGTACCATGGACACGGATGGGAGATATCCGGAGGGGCGAACCTATCATCGCCGCGGGGCGATCGGCCGCGCCGACGGCCTGACCTCAGCCCTGCCGTGGCGAAGGGGCGCGCAGCCCCACCAGCACCAAGGCGCCGTAGGCGAGGGCGAAGGTGACGCTGATGGCCACGAACATGAGGGTCGCCTCTCCCTGGTAGAGCTGGTTTCCCCACGACGAGTCGGAGGTGCTGAGATCGCGCAGGGCGATGAGGATGTTGGCCACGGTGAAGACCCCGGCGACGAGGACCTGCTCGCGACGCCCTTTCACCGCCAGGCCGAAGGTCACGCCGAGGACGCCGATGAAGGCCATCAGCTGGTAGAAGAAGAGGAAGAAGTCCTCGAAGACAGGCGCGGTGAGCAGATGCTCTGGCACGGCGAAGTCGCGGAGCACGCCGACCCCCTGCGCGAGCATCGAGCTCGCCATGAGGATGTAGAGAGCGCCGGTGACGACGAAGACGCTCCGAAAACCGCGAATGGATGAAGTGGCTTGGGGCATGCGCAAACTCCTCGGTTCGATCAGCTCCAGGGTGCTCATGCCCGCGGTCCCGCGCTTGAACCGACCTGCTGCTGCGTGATGCAATCGCCGTCGACGTGTCCGCCGCAGCCTCTCCCGCCCCGCCCTCACGGATCCTCGTGACCGGACCCGGGCTCGCGCTCGTGAGCGCGGCCACCGAGGGAGTGCCCCTCTTCGAGCGGTGCCCGCCGGCACACACGGTCTTCATCGGGGCGAGCCGCGTCGTCGTAGGCGATCGCACGCTCGCCGGCCCCACGATCGCCATCGCCGCGGGGACGTCACACACCCCCGAGGCGTTCGAAGGGCCCGTGGCCTGCGTCGCCTACCTCGACCCCCGAATGTACGAGTTCGCCGACGCAGAGCGGCTGGCCGAGCTCTGGCGAGGCTTCAAGCCCGGCGTCGACTCCCTCCGCCAAGCGGCGGCCGCGGTGCTCCCCCTCGCACCGCGCCGTATCGACCCACGGGTCGCGCGGGCGCTCGAGATCATCGAGCACGAAGGCGTGACCGTGGCCGAGGCCGCGGCCCGCGTGCAGCTCTCGACTAGCCGCCTCACCCACCTCACCACCGACATTCTCGGCGCTCCCCCGCGGGTGTGGGGCGCATGGTTCAAGCTGCTGCGCGCCACCCGACACGTCAGCACTGGCGCTTCCCTCACCGAAGCTGCCCACCAAGCCGGCTTCGCCGACTCGGCCCACCTCACCCGCACCTGCAAGCGACTCACCGGCGTACGCCCCGCTAGGATGATCCCGCAGGCCATATACGAGCTCCCCGCTCCCACAGCCGCCGAGCCCGACCCGTCCCCGTCGAGCGCATCGGCGATCGCCAGGAGCCCTGGGTAGCCGTCACGTTTGCATCGAGGACATCGACAGGATGCAGGCTGACGAGGGGATCAGGAGGATCGACGGCGCCGATCAGATCCCCGCCCCGACGACCGCAGGCGACTTCCTCCGGCGACTCGACCCAGAGAGCCAAGGGGAGCTCGACCGAGCGATCGGTGAGGCCCACGAGCAGGTCTGGTCGCTGGGTCTTCGAGAACGGGGTGATCCGTTCAGCCTCGAGCGCCGGCTATGCCCTCGCGGATCGCTCGGCTTCATGCGCACCGAAGCGGCGCCGCGTCAGCCTTTCCCCTTCAAGCGCTTTCCAGTCCTCGCACTATGGCGAATCGCCCGCGACATGGACTCGACAGCGTCGCTCACGACAGGGTCGGCAATGTGTGCATATCGAGCCGTCGTCTCCGGCCGGCGATGCCCGAGGATCTTACCGACGACCGCGAGCGGAACGCCGGCCATCAGGGCATCGCTCGCCGCCGAGTGCCGGAGGTCGTGCAAGCGAACCCCCTCAAAACCAGGAATGCGGTCACGGATCCGGAAGCACCAGGTCTGCGACAACGATGCGGAGAGGATTCGCTTGCCGACACGGGAGTAGACGACGTACCTCGGCTTCGGGTCGTATTTGCAGGCCTCCCAGACCCTTCGGCACTCGCGGACAAGCGCCAGCGCGTCCTCTGAGACAGGTACGACCTTCTGCCCCGTCTTCGAGTCGGGGAGGCGAAAGCAGCGGTGACGCTCGTCGACCATGTCCCAGGTCAGATCGAGCACCTCATCGCGTCGCATGCCCGTCATCGCGAGGAGTCGGATCGCCGCGACCCCATGCCAGGCCAGATGTCCGCGCTCGTTGGGCTTGCGCTCGACCGCCTTGTCGAGGAAGGCCTCTAGCTTGGCCCGCTCGCTCGGGCCCAGGAACCGCTCTCGCCTCCGCCTAGGGAACCTCGGGACACCTCGGCTGGGCGGCGTGAACTGCCGATCGAGCACCCCCCAGGCGATCGCTCGCGAGTAGATCGAGCCCATCAGCTGAAGGTTCGCGTTCGCGGTGCTCGGGGTCTTCGCGAGAGATGCATGAAAACGCGTGACCTCGACGGTGTTGATCGCGTCGAGCCGCATAGAGCCGAACGCCGGCACGAGGTAGCGCCTGATCATCTGTCGATAGTCTCTGACCGTATGAGGCTTGAGGCGCACGGCAGCATGCTCACGAAGGAACCTCTCCGCGAACTCTCCGAAGAGCGGGCGCTCCTCGTCGCGCTCCTCGTCGCGCTCCTCGTCGCGAACCCGGCGGGGCCGACGACGGGCGCGCTCGGGCGCCTCAGGAAGACCGACAAGACGCTCGACCGCCAGCCGCTGGGCCTCGTCGAAGCTGATCTCCGTGATCGCCCCCAGGCGAACTCTCCGCTCCTTTCCGCCTGCTGCGCGGACTCGGACGTAGTAGGACTTCTTCCCGCTCGGAAGCACTCGGAGGAGGAAGCCGACGACGACCGAACACGATATTTCGTACTTGGTCTCGCGCGGCTTCGACCGGTCGACGACCCTCTCTGTTAAACGAGGCATGTGACCCAACCAAAATCGAACCCAAATCGAACCCAGACAAGTCCCAAAACCGGTCTCATCTCAGACGCAAACATCGCGAATTCGTCCCCCTAGGGCGGCTCTGCGCAAAGAAGGCTGATCGAGAACAAGGACAACCCCGCCAGCATCATCACAGACCGGCATCATGCAGTCGCCGCGCTGATCCAAGGGGGGGTCATTGGTGATGACCACATCCCAGGACCCTTCACCGTCACAGATGAGCCCTCGACAGTCTCCGTTGATATCGTCGTCCATCGACCCCGCAGGCCGATCTTCGGCGACGCAGACATTGTCTTCATCACACTCGAGCACCTGACAGACTCCGACCTCGCAGACTGTCGTGCATTCAGGTGGATCGGTCGTCGCGCTCTCAGTCTCGACATCGTCGTCGCTCCAAACGCAGCCGCTGAGGAGCACGGCGACGAAGGCGGTGCGCGCTCTCCCGCCGAAGCTCACAGAGATCGTCCAACATCGCCCCCACTGTCGATCCAACCAGCCCATCTCCCAAGCGTGGCACACCCGCACCGCGCATGGAAGGAGCGGCTCCCGGCCTTCGGGACGGTGCTCCCTGCGATACGATCTGGTCCCGTGCAGGCTCCCCAACGGACGGCAGCCTGTGGCCCTGGGGACCGCGATCTTCGCGACCTGTGACATAATCGCCCGGATGGAGCCACCTACTTCGAGTATCTAGGGACAGTCCACGGGGCCATGCTCTCGGGCATCCGCGAGGCCGAACGCCTCGGCGCGGACCGAGGCGCGCTGCCGGGACTATGAAGCGCGCCGCGCCGCGAGACAGGTGACAGCCCTCAGCTTGAGGATCGAGAGAGCTCAACGAGGTTGTCGCCCGCTGACCTCTTCTGTCGCGTCTGCGTCTGCGTCGTCGTGACTCGAGGCCCGGTTTGCGGCGCGGACCTCGGCCGGGGCCGCGATCAGCGCCCGTTTGACGGGCTCCTCTCATTTCCCGAAGATAAACGCTTCGTCTTCCAGGTCTTACGCCCATGAATCTACCGACGTTCGCCGTCTCGCTCTCCACCTCCATTCTCTCGCTGGCGCTCCTCGGTGCGGGCTGCGGCGACGATGACGTCGCGACGACCTCGGCGACCGAGGGAGAGGCGACGACAGGGACGACGGGGGAGACCGACGGGACCGGCGAGGCGACGACCGAGACCACGGGTGACTCGGCGACCGAGAGCGACGGGACGACCGGAGGGGGGCAGAGCTGGCCATCCCCCGACGACGCGCCGAGCTACGACGGCGACGCCTATGTCGGCATGCAGATCTACGACGTCGGCGCGGACGCCTGGCTCGACGAGCTGGCGCTGATGGAGGGCCTCGACCCGGCGCGCCTCGTCTTCGTCGGTGAGCAGCACGAGACGGCGCCGATCCATGAGCTCCAGCGCTGGGTCCTGGAGGGTCTGCTCGCCCGTCACGGCGATGTGACGCTGGCGATGGAGCACTTCCAGGCCGATGAGCAGGATGTGATCGACGCCTACCTCGCCGGCGATATTGACAGCGCGACCTTCGAGTCGATGGCCGACCCCTGGAGCGGCTATGCCTCCTACTGGAAGCCGCTCGTCGAGACGATGAAGAGCGCTGAGCGCCCGGTGATCGGCCTCAACGTCCCCTCCGAGGCCCTGGACGGCATCTACGCCTCGTTCCCGACCGCGCCGCTCGAGGTCTTCAACGGTTGGGGCCAAGACAACCCCTACGACGCCTTCCTCCCGCCGCGGCCCTTGGCCCCCTGGGACGCCCTCTACCAGACCTATTTCGAGGGATCGTACGACTACGACTCGCACGGCAAGGACTGGGGCCTCAGCTACCAAGAGGCGCTCGACTACTTCACCGCCCTCGCCCTGATCCGCGACGATACGATGGGCTACCACCTCGCCCTCCGCCTCGAGGCGTCCGAGGATCGAATCGTGGTCGTAGGCGGCGACTGGCACGTTCAGACCGGGATCGCGACCCCAGACAGCGTCACCAAGTTCACGGGCGACGGCGACGCTCGCCTGATCACGACAGCGACACCAGCGATCTTCGAGAGCGTCAAGGCGGTCTCCGAGGGCGACCGACCGGTCGCAGACTACATCCTCGTCTACGATCCGATCTGAGCGAGACGCAGGACCGGCGGGCCCAAGACCAGAGGATGGAGTGCGGGCGCCGCACGGGTACGCGGCGGTGCACCGGTCCACAGGGTGGCACCCCTGGACCCCAAAGGAGGCGACGCTCAGCGACGCTGTCGCCCCCGTGCTGGATCAGGTGCTCCCGCTCTACGAAGAGCTCCTGCCCGACTCGATCCTGAGCGGTCTCGCCAACTTCGACGAGCCGGAGAGCGATCCAGCGATCGCGCACGCTCCGCAGCGCCGCCCAGAGGAGGCAAAAGTCCCGTGCGCTCTCGCGCCGCAATCGTTGGCCCTCTCGGCGTCGACGAAACGCCCCTGTACTGGGCCGTACCGCAAGTTTCGGCGGCATCGAGGGGCACTAGCTGGTGCTAGGGGCCTCGCTGACCGCACAGGCTCACCGGGCAGGCCGGTTCCGTCGTAACCTCAGGGCTGCTCGGTGCGTCTCGGCGACGCACCAGCCAAAGGAACCTCATGGCCTCATCGAACGACTACACACCTCCCAAGGTATGGACGTGGGAACGCGAGAGCGGCGGAAAATTCGCGAACATCAACCGCCCGATCGCCGGCGCGACGCACGACAAGGAGCTCCCGGTCGGCGAGCACCCCTTCCAGCTCTACTCCCTGGCGACGCCCAACGGCGTCAAGGTCACGGTCATGTTCGAAGAGCTCCTAGAGCTCGGCCGCGACGCGGAGTACGACGCGTGGCTGATCGACATCAGCGCAGGCGACCAGTTCGGCAGCGGCTTCGTCGAGATCAACCCGAACTCCAAGATCCCGGCGCTCCTCGACCGCAGCGAGTCGCCCCCCCTGCGGGTGTTCGAGTCCGGCGCGATCCTCCTCTACCTCGCCGAGAAGTTCGACGCCTTGCTCCCCAAGGGCCGAGCCGCGCGCACCGAGGCGCTCTCCTGGCTCTTCTGGCAGATGGGCGCTGGACCCTACCTCGGCGGTGGTTTCGGCCACTTCTACGCCTACGCGCCGACGAAGCAGCAGTATCCGATCGACCGCTTCGCGATGGAGACCAAGCGTCAGCTCGACCTCCTCGACAAGCGGCTCGCCGACCACGCGTACCTCGCCGGTGAGGAGTACTCGATCGCCGACATCGCGGTCTGGCCCTGGTACGGCGCCCTCGTCAAGGGCCTGCTCTACGACGCCGGGGAATTCCTCTCCGTACACGAGTACGAGAACGTGCTGCGGTGGACCGAGGTCATCGCGGCACGCCCGGCCGTCCAACGCGGGCGCAGGGTGAACCGCGTCTGGGGCGATCCCAAGAGCCAGCTGCGCGAGCGACACGACGTGGGGGACTTCGAGACGAAGCCCGAGGACTGACCACCCGGCGACGGGCCGAGCCCGAGCGGGCTGTCTCGGCTGTAGTGGGAGTCCCTCGCGATCGACATTGGGAAGGGCTCCGTCGAAAGACGACGGAGCGCCGCCAGCCCTGCGACAGCGCGTGAACGGCGTCCGACGGCTAGCTCACGAGAGCGCGGCCATCACCCGCCGCAGACGACCCTCGACCTCCTCGACCATCGGCACGAGGTCGGGGTTGTCGAGGAGCTGGGCCATCGTCCGCGGGTCGGCGATCGACACGCTGACCTCGCCCTCGGCGGTCTCCTGGACGACGACGTTGCAGGGCAGCAGGAGCCCCATCTGCGGCTCTGCCGAGAGCCCTCGGTGCGCGAGGGTCGGGTTGCAGGCGCCGAGGATCACGTAGCGACGAAAATCGACGCCGAGCTTCGCTGCGAAGGTGTCGCGGATGTTGATCGACGTGAGCACGCCGAAGCCCTCGACCTTAAGGGCCGCGGTGACCCGCTCGATCGCCTCATCAAAGCCGACGTTCGCCAGATCGCAGACAAGGCCGCTGGGAACTTCTCGCATAGTGCTTATCTCCGACCCGAGCGTCCCGCGCGGGCGCGTCCGCCGGCAAGCGCAAAGCCAGCGGCAGGCGGCCTCGTGGTCGAGATGACCTTCGCCAACGATCGTCCGCAGACGGTCCTCACGCTCAGCGCCGCCGGGCGGGCTGCTGGAGACGATGCGCGCAGACCTCGCGTGGCGCCACGGAGGAGCCGAGCGACGACGACGCGATCGTCCCCCCCTTGGGACCCTTGCGGTGGCTGCGGCTCCGACCCCCTGAAGGCTTGATCTCTTCGGACAGGGACCGCGCTAGAACTCGAAGCCGCAGCACTCCTTGGCCGCCTCCGCCTGGGTGCCAAAGTCTGCGCCGCAGATGTCCGCTGCCGGGCATTCCCCCTGCTTCTCGTCGTCGACGAGGCAGGCGCACGTGTCGCCCATACAGCGATATTCGATCTTCGGCTCGCCCTCGCAGGCCTCGGTCATCCCGCAGTTGTCGCCGCTGAGGACCGAGAGCGGGCAGATGTCACAGATCTCGCTGATCCCCTGACCGAGCTCTTGACAGGGGTTGGGCTGCCCCATCAGCGAAGCTTCGTACTCCTCACACGTCATCTCGCTGACGCACACATTGTAGATAGCCAGACCCTGTACACACTCGCTCGACTCTTCGTCGTGCCGAGCGCAGGACCACATGCAGCTCTCGAAGTCGGGGAAGGGGTTCGGGACACAACCCTCGGTGTTCTGGCAGGCGGCGGTGCAGGTCTCCTCGAGCGAGGGGACGTCGCCGGTCGTGGTCGTCGTGTCGCCGGTGGTGGTCGTCGTCTCGTCCGTGGTCGCCACGCTCGTGTTGCCGCTCGTGTCGCCGGAGCTCTCACCGCTCGTCGGCCCCGTCGTCTCCATGGGCAGGCTCGTGCTGCTCATGCTGTTGGAGGAGCCGGTGGAGGTCTCCCCCATCGTCTCAGAGTCGGCGTCCCCAGAGCCGGTCCCCGTGCACCCTACGCCGAGCGTGAGGGCGATGCCGAACGCGAGGCGGAGAGGGCTAGAAGAGCGCGACATCATCCTTTGATTCTGCATAGGGCTCGGGATTGTAGGACAAGCAAGCGTCGACGTCCGCCGCCTCGATCGCCTCGGGGAGATCGCCCTCACCCCTCGAGCCCGGCGTCACAGCGGAGCGCTGGGCCGGCTGCGCGTACCTGTCGGCCCCATGCTCTGGGCGGAGCGCGCCGAAGCATTCGCGGGCGTCCTGGCCGCCTCGGGAGCTCACGCCTCTCAGGCCGCGAGCTAGGCCCCCCCCAAGCCCCCCCGCGAGCTCTCAGCCTCGGCCCAGCCTCGGCCCCACCAGGTGCAGAGGAGGGGACGAGCTCGATCCAGAGGAGAGGCTCTCGAGAGCTCGGACCTCGTCCGGCCAGCTTGCCACGACCTGCCGAGAGCCCCACACTCCGCGCAGGGTCGACCCGGCGCATGCCGGCGAGGCTGAAACAAACCCCGCCACGGCGGGCGGCCCTCGCCGAGAGACGCCATGCCGGGATATCAGGTCAGGAGCGAGCGCGTGCAGGTGGACGGGGCCGACGCGCTCCTCATCCGCCTCCTGCTCAACCCCCAACAGTTCGCCGATCCCCTCGGTGAGGCTGAGGCTCTCGGGATATCGTCGGCGTCCTGGCCCTTCTTCGGGATGCTCTGGCCCTCGGGGCTGCACCTCGCCGCCGCCATCGCGCGCCGGCCGGTCCGCGCCGGAGAGCGCCTCCTCGAGGTCGGCTGCGGCCTCGCGCTCGCCAGCCTCGTCGCCCACCGCCGCGGCGCCGAGATCACCGCGAGCGACATCCACCCGCTCGCCGGTGACTTCCTCCGCCACAACCTCCGGCTCAACAACCTCCCGCCGATGCCCTACTGTCACGGCGACTGGGGGGTGCCAGAGCTCGAGCGGCTCCCCTCGCCGCACGGCGGCACCGTCCGCGGCCGCTTCGACCTGATCGTCGGCAGCGACGTCCTCTACGAGCGCGACGACGCCGGCCTCCTCCCGCGCTTCATCGGCGAGCACGCGACGCTCAGCGGCGAGGTGATGATCGTCGATCCCAAGCGGGGCAATCGCTCGGCCTTCGCCCGGCGGATGGCGGTCCTCGGCTACGAGGTTCAGCAGACCAGCATCCGCGATCCGCTCGGACCCGGCGGTCCGGCGGGCGGACGCCTCTTTCGCTACCGCCGCGGCCCGTCGTAGACGCTCACAGGGCTCCCTGCGGGCTCTTGCGGTCCTCGCTGGCCGAGGCTCCCCTCCCCGCTCAAGGCCGAGCGCAGGGATGAGGCCCTGCGGGGTCATCCCTGCAGGTGCCGCTCATCGTCGAGCACCCGCAGGGGCAAGAGGTCGCTGTCTGAGGTGATCACAGGCGATGCGTCGACGCGGACCCGCCACTTCGTGATCATCTGATTGCGTCGATCCGCCCAGAACAGGCGAAGCCGCGGCCAGAGGGCCGTGGGGAGGTTGAACGGCCGCAGGCGCGCCTCGTCCTGGAGCACCCAATCGGTCGCGTGCATGAAGAGGCCGTGAAGGTCGTCGGTCGCCCGCTGAATCGCCTGGTATGCAGAATCCGACACCGCGAGGAAGCGGTACTGATCGCGCGGGTCGCTGACGAGCAGGTGTCCCTGCATCATCTCGACGAACGCAGCCTCGTGCGGGTTCGCCTCGTTGAGCCATGAGTGCTCGGCCTGCCCCTGACGCGGCACCTCGTGCTCCCGAAGATCGCAGAGACCCTCTGCGAGGGCGATGACAGGCTCCGCGTCCGTATCATCGTCGGTCTGCAGGACCCAGCCGATGATCGTGCCCTCCTTGGGAGGACATCGCAGCGAGCTCTGCACCGTCGAGCCGGACGCCCCCCCGACCGTCCGCTCCTGGTCACCATCTCCTGCTGCTCCTTGCGGTCTCCTCATCGGCGCGGAGACACCCGCCGACACCCGGGCATCCTGCGGCGAGAGTCGACGTCCCGCGTTGGCCCTCTTGGCTTCGACGAAACGCCGCTGCAGCGGGCTTCACTGCAGGTTTCGACGGCGACGAGATCAAGCGAGAGCCCGCGGGACTCTTACCGCGGGCTGCTCGCCGCAGCTATCGCGCCTCGTGGCCTCGACAAGACGCCGTGGCGCGGCGGGACCATCAACCGCCCAGCTGCTAGGATTGGAGGGTGGTGACAGGTTCGGCGAAGATCATGATCGTCGCAGAGGATCCGAAGCTTGCTGCCAAGCTCGCAGGTGGGATCACAGCCATGGGCCAGGCTTCGAGCTGGATCCTCAGCTCCGTGAGCGAGGCCCTCACCCACCCGGAGAAGGCTCCTTGGGACCTCGCGATCCTCGACCTCCGCCTGGAGGGCGCGATCGATGCTGCGCTGAGCCTGCGCGATCTGAGAGAGACTCCGACGGTCTTCGTCGACGACGACGACGACGACGACGACGACGACGACGCGACGCTCGCCCGCTCCAGGCTCGCGACCCCAGCCGGATACCTGCGGAGGTGCTGCACGGCGCGAGAGCTCCGCCAGACCGTCGAGGTCGCGCTCCACGTCGCCCGTGTGGAGCGCGAGCACCGGATTTGCGGGGCTCGACGAAGGCGCGCGGAGGAGCGCCTCGAGACCCAGCATGACTACCTTCGCACCCTCCTCGAGAACATCCCCGACTACATCTACTTCAAGGACCGCGATCGTCGCTTTGTCCTCGCCAGCACTTCCTTCTGTGCCCTCTTCAAGCTGAGCATGGAGGAGATCCTGGGGAAGCGTGATGAGGACCTCTTTCCCCCAGAGGTCGCCGCGTCGACGGTCGCCGACGACCTCCGGGTGATCGAGGAGGAGCTGCCGATCATCAACCGCGAAGAGGGCAGCGAGGAGATCGCCGGATCACCGGTCTGGGTCCTGAGCACCAAGCTGCCGTGGCGAGACCAGCGCGGAGAGGTCGTCGGCCTCTTCGGCATCTCTCGCCTGATCACCGATCGCAAGAAGGCCGACGAAGAGCGCCTCGAGCTCGAGCGGCGCCTCATCCACGCCCAGAAGCTCGAGAGCCTGGGCGTCCTCGCGGGAGGTATCGCCCACGACTTCAGCAACCTCCTGCACGGGGTGCTCGGCCACGTCGACCTCGCGCGGATCGGGCTCTCCCCCAGCGCCCCGCAAAACCTCCACCTCCACCGCATCGCCCAGATCGCGACCCACGCCGCCGATCTGTGCCGACAGATGCTCGCCTACTCCGGGAGGGGACGCTTCACCACCGAGCCCGTCGACATCTCCGCGCTGGTCGAGGAGATGTCCCAGCTCCTCCGGACATCGATCTCCAAGAAGGCCGAGCTGCGCCTGGAGCTCCGCGCTGGCCTGCCGACGGTCGAGGTCGACCCGACCCAGATCCGGCAGGTGTTCATGAACCTGCTGACCAACGCCTCGGAGAGCCTCGCCGAAGAGAGCGGCACCATCACGATCACGACGGGCCTCGTCGACCCTGGCGGCCAGCGCCTCGGGCCCGACGCCTCCTATCGCGAGGGCTGTATGGTCTTCTTCGAGGTCGCCGACACAGGCTGCGGCATGGACGAGGCGACCCAGGCCAAGCTCTTCGATCCCTTCTTCACCACCAAGTTCACCGGTCGGGGACTCGGCATGTCGGCGGTGCAAGGGATCGTGCGCGGGCATCAGGGCCGGATCGACATCACCAGCGCGCCAGGCCACGGGAGCAGCCTCATCGTCCTCTTGCCGGCCTCGAACGCGGCCCTGCCCGCGCCTGTTGACGATATCCAGGCCGGGGAGCTCCTCAACGGCCTCACAGCGCTCCTGGTCGATGACGAGCTCACCACGCTCGAGGTCGGCTGCTTCATGCTCGAAGCGCTCGGCTTCCAGGTCCACAGAGCGAGCGACGGCGTGGAGGCGCTCGAGCTGCTGCGCCGCACTACGGTCGACCTGGTGCTGATCGACCTGATGATGCCGCGCATGAACGGTGTGGAGACGTTTCGCGAGATGCGTCGGCTCGGCATCGACACGCCCGTGATCCTGTCGAGCGCCTTCGCCGAGGAGGAGGCGGGGGACTACGTGCGGCGGGATGGTTTCGATGACTTCATCCAGAAGCCCTATCGGATGAAGGAGCTCGATGATCGAGTGCGACGAGTCGTCGGCCGATACCCGCCGCAGCCCCGTCCATGAGGGGGCCGAACAGGGGGCGCGAAGCGGCCCTGCCCCCCCTCGCAGAGGGGCGCAGGCACGATCACGAGCGGCCGCGTCGACGTTGTCGAGCGCGCCCTGCAGACGGATCGAGCTCGGGCTCGACCCGCTCAGCGCGGCTCGGCCGGCAACGGCTGGGAGAGCGCCTCGATCAAGAGCGCGTCCCGACCGTAGAGGTCGCGGCGGAAGCTGACGATCCCCTCTTCGTCGACCCATGCTGTCTTGTAGAGCAGGTGGACCGGCACCGCCTCCGGAAGCGGGACGTTGCGCGTCTGCTCTCGGCCGATCGCGGCCTTGATCGCCTCGCGCGACCACTCTGGCGCCGGTGCGAGGAGAAACGCGGCGAGATCGAGCGGCCGCTCCAGGCGGACGCACCCCGAGCTCTGCGCCCGCTCCTCACGGGCGAAGGCCCCCCGCTTGGGGGTGTCGTGGAGGTAGACGTCGTAGGGGTTGTCGAAGACGAACTTCATCGTCCCGAGGGCGTTCTCGCGGCCGGCCTCCTGGCGGAGCTTGTAGGGGAAGCCTCTGCCGTCGAGCGCGCGCCAGTCGACGCTGCGACCGTCGATCCTACGCTCTTTGCCGTCCTCGATCGCGTAGACCTGAAGGCCCATGCGCTCGAGGTAGCTCGGGTCCTCTTGCACCTTGGGGAGGATGTCGCGGTAGGCGAGCTTGTGCGGCACCGACCAGCGGGGGTTGAGCACCACCTCGGTCAGGAGCCCGCTGTAGACCGGCGTCCGCCGGTAGGTCTTTCCGACCACCGCCCGCATCTCGAGGACGCTCTTGCCGTCCTCAAACCCGCGGACCTCGAACCCCGCGATGTTGACCCGAACATGGCGCCTGCCGAGATCTGCCGGCAGCCAGCGCCATCGCTCGAGGTTCGCCTCGAGCTGGGCGACCCGTCGGCTCGCGGGGACGTTCAGACGATCGAGCGTGGCCTCGTCGACGATACCGGTCGGCTCCTGACCGTGCCGCCCTTGGAAGACGGCGACCGCCGCCCGCAGCTCGCCGAGGTCTGAGCCGGCGCCCGCAGGCAGATCCCCGGTCGCGAGGAGCCTGGCCCGGAGCAGCTCCTGTTGACGGCTCGACGCCCTGGACGCGCCCCGCTTGGCGCTGATCTCGAAGGGCGCAGGTCCGGGGATCCGCGCCCAATCGCCGGCCGCGGCGAGCTTTCGATAGGCCGCGAGCGCCCCCAGGAGGCGGGCATACTCCACCGCCTCCGGCCGCCACGCGCGAATGAGCGAGGCGAAGCTCGCATCGGTCGCCGCCTGGTCGAGCTGGGCGAAGATGTCGGCGCTGCGCTTAGGCGCGGACCACTCCGGATGGATCCGCAGCGGGTCTGTCCGACCGTGGAGGAGATGCCCCGCCGACCCGAGGAGCGCCCGCGTGAGCTCGAACTCCAGGCGCGCGAGCGCTGCGGGATCGAGCTGCGCTGCCCGCTCTAGCGACGGCTTGACCTCCGCGAGATAGTCGGCCGGGTGCAGGCCGTCCTCCTCGAGACCCTCGATCGCGGCGACGATCGCCTGCCCTCGCCGCAGCGGCTCTGGGCCGACACACCACGCCGGCGCATCGCCCCGGTGCTCGTAGTAGGCGAGGGTCACCGCCAGCGATGGGCTCGCACCGGGAGCGCGCGCGCTCGCCTGGCGCTCCGCCCGGAGGAGCTCGGCGAGCGCCCCCCGGACCTCCGCGCCGGTCGCTCCTGGGGGCTCCGCCGCTCCCGCCCTCAGGAGGTCCACAATCGGCCCCCGGACCTCCACGGCCGCCCCTGCAGGAGCGCCTGTCGACGGACGGTCGTCGGCCTTCGGGTGACAAGCGGCGGCGAGGAGAGCGGAGAGGATCGCCACGATTCGCATCCCCGGACTCTACCCGGAGCGCCCCGCTTCTCCGCGAAAGGCGAGAGGCGAGAGGCGCCGATGACTCGGCGCCCCCTCGCGGCGGCAGATGCGAGAGCTGCGCACGAGACCCGCGCACGAGCCCCCCTGCCCGCCTCAGACCGCAGAGTCGACGATGAAGTCCGCGACCCGTCCCCAGACGGCCGCGAAGCCCTCTCCGTCGAAGCCGCTCAAGGTCCGCAGCCAGTCGTTGTGGGGCGAGCCGGCGCCCCCCTCAAAGTGCCCGAGCACGTCGAGGTGGTCGCCCCAGGCGGAGGCGATGACCGTCCCCCAGACCTGCGAGAGGGTCGGCACGATCCCGTCGTTCGCGTCGTCCCCGACCGCGCCGAAGACCTCGCGCAGCGCCTCGGTCTGGTCGGCGTCGAGGCGAGGCAAGCCGCTGCCGCTCGCGGTGAGGGCATGGATCGCGCGAAACACCGTGTAGCTCGCCTGATCAAAGGGGCTGCTCGACTTGATCGTCCCGCGCAGCGTCGGAGCGCGGGCCTGCAGCACCACAGAGCCGTAGCGGGTCCCTTCGCGCAGCGAGCAGCGGGTGTTGAAGAGCTCCATCGACGGCGCGCCGAGCTGAGGGAGCAGCGAGCTGTCGCTGGCCACCTGGCGAAAGAAGCCCTGCAGCAGGAGGGCCTGATCGTCGTCGAAGTCGTGGAGCACGTCGCGGTAGATGTCCTCCATCAAGCCGCCCTTGGCGCCGAGCAGCGAGCCTATCGGCCCCAGCGCGTCGGCGAAGCGCGACATGATCGGCAGCGGGACCTTGCCTAGCCGGATCGAGTGGATCGTGGTGGCCGAGAGGAGCTTCAGGAGCTGCTGCCCGAGCACGCTCGAGAGCTTGTCGGCGAGGGGCGTCCCGCGGTGGGGCGTCGCGACCGAGATCACCGCGCCGACGTGGGGAGCTATCGCCTCCGGACGTCCTCCCCCCGGAAGCTCGACGTTCGGCGTCATCAGCAGTCGCGCGTCCAGGCCCCCGGTCGAATGTCCGACGAGAGAGATCCGCTCTCCCGGGGCCCAGGTACTGTCGATCGCGGCGAGCAAGGTCGAGGCCCGCCGCGGCAGCGAAGCCGTCGGCAGCACTCGCACCTCATGGATCTCGGCGTCGATCCCACGGGCGCGCAGGGCCCCGCCCAGGGCGCGATGAACGTGGGAGAAGTACTTGAACTCACCAAAGCTAGCGAACCCGAAGAACCCCGGGATCAAATAGACATGGTGCTTCCTCGTCGCCATCGTCGGCGCACCATACCAACCGCGCAGGAGAACGACCGGGAAAAACCCCAGGGGGCTCTGCGAACGCGAGCAACCCGTGACAAAGCCCCCTGTGCTCTCGCGCCGCGATCGTCGGCCCTCGTGGCTTCGACGAAACGCCGCGGGGCTGGTCTGTACTGCAGGTTGCGTGCGGGGCCGAGGGGGGCGACGATCGCAAGCGAGAGCGCGCGGGACTCTCGCCGCGGGCTGCTAGGGCATCCGCGCCCAGCGGAGCGAGTCGCCGACCGCGTCGGCGATCTTCTTCGCCGGTCGCCGACCGTCCACCCGCATGAGGTAGAGGCCCGGCCCGGCGCCGCCCTCCCCGGTCGAGAAGAACGCGACGACCCGACCGTCGGGGCTGCAGGCGGGGTAGGTCCGGCGCGCGCTCGACCGGAGCAGCTGCGGCGCCTCTCGACCGTTCTCGTCGCTGACGACGAGCGACTCCCGCCTCGCCGTCGCGACCCCGTAGACGAGCCGCACCCCCTCGGGATGGCGACAGATGTCCGGCGCGGAGGCGCTGAGCTCCCTCGGGCTGACCGCACGCTTGCCGACATAGATCCGCTGACGACGCCCGACCGCGCCGGCGTAGACGACCGTCCCTGTCGGCGTGAACGCAGGGTGGACCGCCATCGGCACCGCTGAGCTCAGGCTCAGCTCGGTGGTGTCGGCGGCCCCAGAGTAGACCCGAAGGCCCTCGCCGTCGGCGATCGAGAGGGCGATGACGCGACGGTCGAAGGAGAAGCCGACCCCGTAGATCGAGCCGCGCACCGGCACTGCCACCGGCGTCGACACCCCCTCGCGGTAGAGCCGGTAGCTGCCGCGGTCGACGCTCGCAGCCCAGTAGAGCGCGCCCTCCGGCCCGAACGCGGGGCTCAGCGCGAGGTGATGCTCGGGGGAGCGCACCCGCAGGCCCCGACCGTCGGCGTCCAACGTGACGACCCGGCGCGCCCCCTTGCGCGTCTGGACGAACGCGAGCGAGCTCGCGAAGGGTCCGGTGTACCCCGTGATCGCCCCGAGGAGCGCATCGCTGAGGCGATGGGCCGGCCTTCGCCCCTCCGCCTCAGGCGCGGGCTGACTCCGCTTGAACACCGGCCCGTCGTCGTCCTCAGCGCTCATGTCGAGGAGCTGAGCGTGGAGGAGGGGCCCCGACGAGCTCGGCTCGGCCCGGAGCAGGATCACCATCTCAGCGCCAGCGCGCCGCCAGCGATCATGGGCTGATGACGACAGTGCGCTCCCCTCCCCCGCCGCTGCCGGCATCGTCGGAGCCGAGTCAGCCGGCTCCGGCTCTCCCGGCTTGCCCATAGCGACCGGCTCGCCCGCCTCGCCCGCCTCGCCCACTTCGACCAGATCGACCTCAAAGGAGAGCTCGAGGTCGCGGCGGACGATCGCCAGAAGCTCGCGGCTCGGCTCGAGATCATCGGCGGCGATGATCCCCACCTTGGGCAACCGCAGCGGCGCTGCTGAGCGCCGGCTCGACTCGACGATGAGATCGCCGAGCGGGTCGCCGGAGCAACCGTTCACGGCGTCGCAAGCCTCGCTCGCCGGCGGTCCAGGGTCTGAGGCCCCGAGGGAGAGGATGAGGGCGGTGATCAGTCGCATGTCGACTCTGCGCAGAGAAAGGTGACCCGCAGCGGCGTCGGAACAGCCCCAGGGTAGAAGTCAGGGGGCGGCGGCAAGCTCTCGCCGAGGATCGCGTCGAGGGCGTCCCGGGCTGCCCTGTCGAAGGCGGGGTGGCTCGCCTCCAGGATTCGGTAGCTTATCACCACGCCGGACTCGCTGACGTCGACCTCCGCGCGGGCGCTGGATCGCCGGAGCTGCTCCTGCGAGAGCCCGCTCCCCCGCACCGAGAACCGCCTCGCGAGCCAGCGGACAAGGCGGTCACGATAGGCGCTGATCGCCTTGCCTGCGAGACCTCCGCCGTCGCCCGAGCCGTCGCCGCCTCCGCCAGCCCCGCTCCCAGCCCCGGCGTCGCCTGTCTCACCAGGGACAGCCTCGGCGCCCTCCCCCCCTTCGGCGGACGGCGATGACTCGGCGGACGGCGATGACTCGGCGGACGGCGACGGCTCCGCGGACGTGCTGGGCTCCGCTTGGGTCGGCGACGGAGCCGTACGACGACGCCCGCGCGCCTTCTTGGCGCTGGGCGCCTCGCTCTTCGTCGGCGACGCGGCGGCCTCGCGAGCCGCCGAAGCGCCCCCCTCTGCCGACAGGCCCGCCCCGCCGCCAGCTCCCGCGCTGCCGTCCGTCACCGGCATCACCTGCACCGCGATCTCGCCGCCCGAACCAGGTCGCCCCGGCGAAGGCCTGCTCACGCCGCCGAAGAGCGAGAGGGCGAGGAGCAGGACCGCGCTCGGCACCGCGAGCGCCAGCCCGACATCACTCCCGCGGACATCCTCGGGCAGGCCGACCATCGCCGCTATCGCTCCGCGGGCGCCGGCGGACCCGGCTCGACGAGCAGGTTGAGCACCCGCGCCCCCGCCCCCTGGCCAGCGGCGACGACCCGGGCGACGACCCCGTAGCGGGCCTCCTTGTCGGCGCGGATGAAGAGCGGTTGGCCGCTCCGGATCCGCGGGTCCGCGAGGAGCACAGCCTCGATGTTCTCCGTGACCTCGACGTCGTCGAGGAAGACGCCCTCCTCGGCGGTGATCGTCACCACCAGGCGCGCCTCCTCCTCCGTCAAGCTAGCCGCGCCCACCGAGGGGAGCTCGACCGGCAGCGACGACGAGAGGAGCGGCGCTGTGACCATGAAGACCACGACGAGCACCAGCATGACGTCGACCAGCGGCGTCACGTTGATGTCGGCGAAGCCCCGACGACGACGGCCAATCCCGGCTCCGACGGGGTTCATCGCCACGCGCCTCCCTCTGACTCCGCCTCGTCGCCCTCTGTCTCGACCGCGCCGCTGCGGCCGGCGAGGATGACCCAAGCCCGGGCGCTCGCGGCGATCGCCCCCTCGAGATCGTCGAGGCGCTGGCTCAGGGCGTTGTAGGCGAGCACCGCCGGGATCGCGGCGAAGAGCCCCACGGCCGTCGCGATCAGGGCCTCGCCGATCGCCGGGGCGACGACCGGGAGCGTCGCGCTCGTCGACTGGCTGATCCGCAGAAACGCCTCCATGATCCCGTAGACCGTGCCGAAGAGCCCGACGAAGGGGGCCGTCGAGCCGATCGACGCGAGCGTGTTCATCATCGTCGAGAGCCGGCGGTGGACGTCGACCAGCGCTCGACCGGCGGCCGCCTCCAGGAGCTCGGGGTCCCCCGCGAGTCCGGGCTCGACCAGGGCGATGATCACCCCGACGCCCGGCGCCTCGGCGTGCTGAGCTCCGCACTCCGCCACCGCCGCCATCGTCCGATGCCCCGCGATCGCGCGCTCCAGCTCGCGCTCGGCCGCCGTCCATCGACCGAGCTGGCGGACCTTGAGCACCGTGATCGCGAGCGCCGCGACGGCTGCCGCGAGCAGGACCCAGAGGACGACGGCGACCGGACCCGTCGCCCCCGTGAGGAGGGTCAGCGGATCAAGGTCGAGCGCGGCGGAGGAGCGTGAACCGATGGTGTCGATCGTCGGCGTGCACATGGGGCCAGCCTATGCAAAAGGTCGGCGCCCCCAGGCGGGAGCGCCGACGCCCTGGACGAAGTGTGGATATCTAGAGGACTGCGTCCTACTCGGGATCATCCGCGAGCAGGATCTCGACCTTCCGGTCCTTCTTCCAGCCGGCCTCGTCGACGCCGACGGCGTCCATCTCTCCGCGCGACGAGCTCTCGATCCGACCGCGCTCGAGGCCGCGCTTGCCGAGGTAGGAGACGACGCTGTCGGCCCGCTGCTGCCCGAGGCCAAAGTTGTACTCGTCGTCGCCGCGCGGGTCCGCGTGGCCGACCAGGCGCATCCCCATGCCCGCCGCCTTGCCGTCGACGAAGCACGCGGCGAGGGCGTTCAGCACCCGCTTGGCCTGGGGCGAGAGCGAGGCCGAGTTGAAGGCGAAGTTGGGCTCCTCGATCCCGCACATCTCGGTGATCCGAGGATCGATGGTCACATCAGAGAGGTTCGGGTCCTTGCCCTCGTCGCCCTCCGCGGTGGTCACAGGAGGGGCGGTGTCGGCAGCGGGAGGCGTGGACACCCCGTCCGCAGTGGTCGGTGACTTGCAAGCCGGCGTGTAGACGAGCGCGGCACAGGCGATGACCAGGAGAATGTTGGTGTGCATGATCGGGTTCGTTGAGGAGGCGGAGATTAGGCTTTTCTACGGGCTTCACAAGGCCTCTTTACAAGCGAACGGCGACGGTTCTTCGACGCTCTTGGCGGCCTGGCATGGATCCTCCGTCATCGAGAATTTCGTGAACAATCGCGGTGTGACGGTCAACGCTGCATCCTCGCTCGGGCTGCGAGCGGGGGGGCTGACAGGCCGATGCCGCCCGGGTGTGCCGCCCCCGTCGGGGACGAGAGCTCGGTCGCCGGCCCGGGGCAAGGTCGCGGCAAGGTCGCGGCAAGGTCGCGGCACGCTCGACGCCGGGCGAACGACGGTCGGGAGGGGGGGGCGCGACGCCGCCCCGCGACGAGCACACATGTCCCCTTGAACAGCCACAAGATCAGAGCGCCGTGACGGTCCTGGCGTTGCTAGGCTGCCCCCAATGCGCGTCACGTCGCTCGCCCTTTCCTGCCTTCTCACGGCGCTCGCCTGCCGGAGTTCGCCCTCGACCTCGCCCCCCGCCTCGCCCACGCCCACGGCATCGCCGCAGCCTCCGCTCGCCCCCTCCCCTGACGAGACGCGCCCCGCCGAGCCAGGCCCGACGAAGCTGGTCGGCTCCGGAGCCCCTAACGGCGACCCGCCGGCGGACGCGCTCAGATGCACAGTCCGCGACTCCAACGGCCCTCTGGCGGGCGGCGAGTCGACGACGAGCGGCTGTCCTGCGGACGCGTCCTGCGCTTGCGGAGCCCAGGCCGGGTACAGCTGCAGCGGCGCCTGCGTCCGCGACGGAGCTTGGGTCCTCCAGGGCTCCTAGCCGGATGCCCGAGCGTTCACGGCGCGCTCTCGTCGATCCAAAGGATGCGCTCGGAGACAGGCACCCTCCACAGAGCGACTCACGGAAAACAATGCGCGCCAATCCCCGACACAGCCCGCCGCGGCGGTCGAGTCGACGGAGTAGGCTGGGCCGTGCCTCCGTCGCTCCCCCACCCATTGCCGCTCTCTCTGCTGCGCGCTCCGACGCACTTCCTGTTCTTCACCGGCAAGGGCGGGGTCGGAAAGACTTCGCTCTCGGCCGCCGTCGCCCTGCGCCTCGCCGACGCCGGCAAGCGCGTACTCCTCGTGAGCACCGACGCGGCCTCGAACCTCGATGAGATGCTCGGCGCCCCCCTGTCCAACAGTCCGGTAGAGATTCCCGGCGTGCCGGGCCTGTGGATGCTGAACATCGACCCCGACACCGCCGCCGAGGCCTACCGGCAGCGGGTCCTGGCCCAGATCGACGCGGACGCGGCCGAGACGGAGCGCGCCACGGTACGCGAACAGCTCTCGGGCGCCTGCACCACGGAGATCGCCGCCTTCGACGAGTTTGCGGCATTGCTCGCACAGGAAGGGGAGCAGAAGGATGCGCAGGAAGTCGCGCAGCCCAGCCCTCCCTACGACCACGTGGTCTTTGACACTGCGCCGACCGGCCACACGCTGCGCCTGCTGAGCTTGCCCAAGGCCTGGACGGGCTTCCTCGCGGGCAACGACCGCGGCGCCTCCTGTCTCGGCCCGCACTCGGGGCTCAAGATGCAGGAGGCGCGCTTTGGCGCGGCCTTGCGTGTGCTGACGGACCCGGCGCAGACGACCGTCGTCCTGGTCACGCGCCCCGATCCGCGACCGATGCGGGAGGCCGCGCGGACCTCCGAGGAGCTGCGCAGCCTCGGCCTCGGCAACCAACGACTGGCGATCAACGGGGTCTTCCACGCCAGCGGCCCGGACGACCCCACCGCCAACGCGATCGAGGCGATGGGGCGGCGAGCGATGGACCTGATGCCCGCAGCGCTGGCCCGCCTCCCCCGCGACGAGATACCGCTGCGCGCCTTCGATACGGTCGGCTTGGCGGCGCTCCGCGCCCTCCTGGGCGATGCCCCCGCGCCGACGCGGCAGAGCCCGCCGCCGCAGCAGCCGACGCTCGCCGCACAACCCCTCGACCGTCTGGCCGATGAGCTCGCCGCGGTGGGACACGGGCTGGTGATGGTGATGGGCAAAGGCGGCGTCGGGAAGACGACGATCGCCGCCGCGTTGGCGGTCGGGCTGGTCCGACGCGGACACGACGTCCACCTCACCACGACCGATCCCGCCGCCCACGTCGCCGAGGCCCTCGACGGCGGGCTCCCGGGGCTCAAGGTCGGGCGCATCGACCCCAAGGTCGAGACCGAGGCGTACATCGCGAAGATCATGAAACGCCGCGGCCCGCACCTCGACGCGGAGGGCAAGGCGCTGCTGCTCGAGGATCTCCAATCCCCGTGCACCGAAGAGGTCGCGGTGTTCCACGCCTTCAGCCGCGTCGTCAACGAGGCGCGCAGGGGGTTTGTCGTGCTCGACACCGCCCCCACCGGTCACAGCCTCCTGCTCATGGACGCCACCGGCGCCTACCACCGCCAGGCGACACAGCACGACGAGCCCGGCCACAACCGGCGCAACATCATCACCCCGCTGATGCGCCTCCAGGACGCCGACATCACGCGCGTGGTCATCGTCACGCTGCCTGAGACGACCCCCGTCAGCCAAGCCGCCGCGTTGCAGGAGGACCTGCGCCGCGCGAAGATCGAGCCTTGGGCCTGGGTGATAAACAAGAGCGTCGCCGCGACCGGCACCACAGACCCCCTGCTGCGAGCCCGCCTGGCCGGCGAGCAACGCCAATGTGAGCGGATCGCCGACGGCCTCGCCCGCCGCACCTTCGTCGTCCCTTGGATGAGCGAAGCGCCCGTCGGCGTGCCAGCGCTGGACCGCATGTGCGCTTCCCATTGATTGATTGATTGATTGATTGATCGGGCGTCCCACCTCTTCTGACGCGCTCGCGTCAGCGTCGACCCGCTCGCAGCCCGTGGCAAAAGTCCCGCGCGCTCTCGCTTGCCCTCGTCGCCCCTCTAGGCGCAAAGGTCGCTATGGACGGGTCGGCGACCGCGGGCATCTCGCGGATGAGCACCCCTCCAGGCCTCCGGATGTAGCGTGCACATGGCCATTGCGCCGCTCAAAGCGCGAATCCGAGCTATCGGTCACGACCGGCGGCGGATCCCGAGGAGAGCGGCGATGATGAGCAGGCCGAGGGGCGTGTCCCCCCGTCCGCGCGGATCGATCTGGCAGCCGCTCGCCGGCGCGTAGGGCTCGTTGTTCGACTCGAAGACGGGGGGCGTCAGGCATGCGTCGATACCGTAGGAGAAGGACCAATCGACGTTCTCTTCGATGGGCGCGTCGAGCTCGCCGTGGGGGACACAGATCGGCTCTGAGACGACCGAATCTCCGTCGATCATGCTGGTCGCCCCGACGACGACGCAGTACTCATCGTGGGCGCCCTCGAACTTGATCCTGTCGCTGAGCACGTGGACGCTGACGAGGTCGGGCTCGTCGAGGTAGAGTTCGCCGTCGTAGACCTCCTGCACGGTCCGCACAGCGCCGACGACCCCCTCATCGTCGACAGGAGCGGTCCAGAGGTAGGTCAGCGGCGCCGCCTCCGAGGTGACCATGAGCGCCGGTTCTCGACGTTGGCGGACGGTCTCGCACTGCCAAGCGACGCCGCAGCTGTCCGCGGTCGTCTCGCAGCAGACGCGCTCGATGATCGATGCCACATACGAGCTGAGGCTGACGTTGATCGCCTCTGGGAGGGCAAGCTCCGGGGCGATCTCGTCGGTCGTACGAAACTCCTCGGTGCTCACGTGGACCTCGTTGCCATAGGCGTCAGGCTCACCGGTGAGGGCGACGATGTCGAGGCGGAGCTCCGCAGAGAAGAGGGTCAGCGGCGCGAGCTGATCCTGGGGACGCCAGATCAGGAGCCCGGTGCCGCCGGTGGATCCCGAGTCGTGGTCGAGCCCGGTCTCATAGAGCGGCAAGAGCTCCAGAGAGCCCGGCAGCTCCACGCCCTCAGGATCGCGGACGATCACGGACACCGCCGAGAACACGGATCCGAAGTCCGTGTTCTGCATCTGCATCGTGAAGATGGCGGCCCCGTCCATCGGCGTCTCAAAGATCTCAGCGCCCCAGAGGTCATGGGGGCCGAGCTCTACGTACACATAGTATTGATCGCCCTCGATCGAGCACGCGCGGGCCTCCGGGAGCGGTGTCATGAGCACGGCGAGCGCGAGGGCGACAGGCGCGAAGAACCTCATCATGCAACCCTCCGACGGCGAAAGAGCCCGAGCAACGGCAGGAGGAGGAGCCCCCAGGACGTCTGGCCCGGTCCGGTAGAGCGGCAGCCGCAGCCCTCTGGCCGCTCGACGCTGACGAACACCTGGTTTTGCTCCCAGGCGCCGTCGTCTTCCGAGAAGCGGAGGACTGCGCCCGCGCGGTAGCCGTTGCGATCGTCCTCGAAGGCCGCGACGAAGACCTCATCGCCGACGGCGACGAGCGGCCAGCCGAAGTAGCGTGAGATCATGTCCGGCTCGAGCTCGCCGCTGGGTAGCCACGGCGCAGACTCTCCCGCGCGGGTATAGACCAGGACTCGCTCCCCGCCGCCGATGAAGAGGTTGTCGCCGTCGATCTCGAGGGTGCGGATCCAGCCGACATCGTCGGCCACCGGGATCGGCTCGCCGACGACCCAGGAGCCGTCCTCCTGGCGATCGAGGACATGGGTGCCGCTACCTTCGAGCACCGCCTGCGCGCCTGCTACTGCGACCGCGACGGCTTGAACGTCGAGTCGAGTCGTCCGCTCCCAGCCGGCTCCAGCCCGCCTGTAGGTGTGGAGCGCCCACCATGCCGGGATCATGAGGGTCTCGCCGTCAAAGGCGATGTTCCAGGTCAGCACCTGCTCGGCCGGCTCCTCGAGCTCAGGGATGATGATCGCCCGCTGGGTGAAGGCGTCTCCGTCGCGGGAGAATTCGAAGACAGCCCCATGCTCTGCCCCGTCCCGCGGGGTCGCGCCTGCGCCGACGAGGACCGCGCTCCCGTGGATGATCAGGCGGCCGCCAAAGTTGTCGCGATAGGCCGGATCATCGGGGGTGATCTCGCCGCTGAGGCGCCACTCTCCATCGCTCCTGAGATAGACGTGGACCCTGTTCTCGTCGGCGAAGAGCGAGCTTTGCCCGTCGTCGGCGGTTCGCCGGAGGTCCTCCGTGATGAGGAGGAGGTCCCCAGAGACGGCGATCTCATCGCCAAACCCGGCGTGCGCGCGGGGTGAGGGCGGACCCAACACGGTCTTCAGGATCCAGGGCTCGGGCTCCGCCCCGCTATGCTCGTAGACGTAGACGGCCCCCCCGTTGAAGGCGTCGAGGTTGGACCCGCTCGCCGAGATCGCGAGCGTCTCCCCGTCGCAGGCGATCGACGTGCCGAAGCGGTCGTTGGAGAAGGGCGTGCCGACCTCCTCGGGAGCTACGTCCGCGCGGGCCAACCCGGGGGTCCACCCGGGGACGAAGGCCAGCGCGAAGGCGACAGTGAGGGTCCGCGGTCGTGCGAAGAGGTCGCGTCGCTCGTTTGCGTGAAGAAGCATCGTGGCCTTGGCGAGGATAGCAGCAACCACGGCGTCGCCGGCCCTTACCACGAAGAACGCTCTCGAACACCGAGGGAGAGGCCGCGCGGCCGACAACGGGTCGCCGCGAGGGACCCCATCGAGGGCGGGGTTTGAGCTCCGTGCGCCTCCCGCAGGAGCGCCCTTCTCCCCGGCGACCCGTACACGAATGGAGGTGACGGTAGGATCCGTGTCGACTCATACAACAGAGGACCTATCTATTGACAGAGCATCCGCGTCGATGAGTCCAACATCGAGCCCCCTTGGGCCACCATAGCAGTCCCGCAGGGCTTGCACGTATCACGCTCCCCCGAGTGTAGAGATTGCGCTGTGCCTGTTCACCGTTTCGGGTTCCCTTGGGCCGGAGTGGATAGACACTCACCCCATGCTAGTCGCCCGCCACGCCCTACTCCTCGCCCTCCCCTTGTCCCTCTCTATGCTCGGGGTCGCGTGCTCCGGTGATGACGGCATCGCCAGTGATAGCGAGACCGCGGGGACCACGGGGACCTCCTCTACGTCGACCACAGACGACTCCACCTCCACCACCGATGACTCGACCTCGACCACCGCAGAGTCCACCTCCTCAGCGACCGGCGAGAGCGAGACAGGCACGGAGACCACCGGCGCAGGCGCGACAGTGACCCTCTCAGGCGAGCTCTCGCTGATGCCCAACGGCTTCAACAAGGTCATCGAGGGGGAGGTCTGCTTCGTCGTCGATGACGTGGCCGAGCCATGCACCATGACCAACGGCGTCGGCAGGTACACCCTGGCAGGGATCCCCGCGAACACCCGAGGCGCTGTGGTCTTCGCCGACAACAAGACGGTGACCTTCGCCTGGATGCTGCAGACGATGAGCGAGGACTTCTTCGGCTCGCTGTGGCTCGACACCCCAGAGCTGGTCCAGAGCTACTACGACGCCGCCGGCGTCGAGCGCATCGACGGGCGGATCGTCGTCCTCACCGAACTCTCTCCAATGCAGAGCGCTGGCTACAAGGCCGTTCTCTCGCCGATGAGCGGCGTCGGGCCCTTCTACTACAAGACCCACAGCGGGACCCTCGACCTCGAGGCGACGGAGACCACAGACTCGGTCGCGATGGGCGTCTTCCTCAACGTCGATCCGGCGGATGGACCCTTCTTGTTCGGCTTCGAGAAAGAAGGCGTCCCCTGTGAAGACACCTTCTACGGAGCTCCCTTCGGCGAGGTCGCCGTCCCCGCTGGCGCGGAGCTCATCTACCGGTCCTACGTGTGTCCCTGATATTCGCCGTCGCGCCCGACAATTCTGTCAGTCAAACAGAGTGTCTCGGTTTACCGCGATGACGAGACACCGAGCATTGGAAGATCCGACAATGAGTGAACTAGTTCGACATCGGAGCGCCCTCGGGGCTGCGCTCTTCTCTCTAATCGTGCCGCTCGCATGCAACGGCGACGACACCTCATCCACAGGCGAGGCGACGACGACGTCCTCGTCGACGTCCTCGTCGTCCTCGTCCTCGTCGTCCTCGTCCTCTTCGTCTTCGTCGACGACCGACGAGACAGGCTCGACGTCGGAGGGCTGCGAGCCTGCGAAGTGTGAGCCTGTGGCCTGCAATGTCTGGGCGCAGGACTGCCCCGATGGTCAAAAGTGCGCGCCCTACTCCAGCGACGGCAACGACGCCGCCGACTCGCTCCGGTGTGTCCCCGTCGAACCAAACGCCAAGAAGCCGGGCGAGCCCTGCGTCGTCCTCGGGGAGTGGGTCTCCGGGTTCGACGACTGCGAGCTGGGGTCCCTCTGCATGACCGACAAGGAGACGCTCGCGGGGGAGTGCATCCCCCTGTGTGCAGGAAGCGCTGAGGACCCGAGCTGCCCCAGCGCCGACCAGGTCTGCCTGATCTCCAACAACGTCCTGCCGATCTGCCTGCCGAAGTGCGACCCGCTCATCCAGGACTGCCCGGACGGCGAGCTCTGCCTCGCCCTCAGCGCAGACTTTGGCTGCGTCCGCGACGAGTCCGGCGACATGGGGGCCTTCGGAGACGGCTGCCACTACGCAAACGCTTGCGACCCAGGCCTATTCTGCGTCCTATCGGAGATGGTCCCAGGCTGCGAAGATATCGCCTGCTGCTCGCCCTATTGCGACACGACCGAGCTGGACGCCTGCCCAGGCGAGGGCCAGGAGTGCATCCCCTGGTACGGTGAGGCCGTGCCTCCAGAGGGCTATGAGGATGTCGGCATCTGCGGCGTCCCGTAGCCTCTAAGGGCCTCCCGCCTCTCTCAGATCGGCGACCGAACCCGCGCGAGGCCGGCGTCTTTCCCCTCGCCAACAAGACCTGGTCCTGGGAGATGTACGACGCAGGGGTGACCCCCCGTCGTCGTCGTCCCCTCGCGGAGCTCGACGCCAGGAGTGCAGCGCCCTGCGGCGAAAGTCCTCGGACTTTCGCGACACATGACAACCCCGGCCGCACGATATCCGCCAAGCGGCGAAACGCGTCAACTCACGAGCGCCCCAGGCTGCCAATCAGCACGCTAACTTTCATTGACAGCAGAGACGGAGTCGCTCACCGTGCGCCTGGCCCTCTGCTTGAGGGCCAAGAGAAGAGAAGAGATAGAGATGTCAAAGAAACTGTTTGTTGGTGGCCTTGCATGGGCAACGAGCGACGACTCCCTTCGTTCCGCCTTTGAGGCACACGGTCCGGTCTCCGAGGCGAAGGTCGTCCTCGATCGCGAGACAGGACGCTCCCGCGGCTTCGGCTTCGTCACGTTCGACGATGACGCGAACGGCGACGAAGCGATCAAAGCCCTGGACGGCAAAGAGCTCGACGGCCGGAGCATCCGGGTGAACGAGGCCGAGAACAAGCCCCGCGGCGGCGGTGGCGGTGGCGGCTACGGTGGCGGCGGCGGCGGCGGCTACGGCGGCGGCGGCGGTGGCGGTGGTCGTGGCGGCGGCGGTGGTCGTGGCGGCGGTGGTGGTGACTACGGCGGCGGCGGCGGTCGCGGTCGCTACTAGCTAGCACAACGCAGCTCAGCCCAGCCTGTGGGCGAAGGGGGCCAGCCTGAGGATTCAGGCTGGCCTCTCTTCAATTACGCCTCCTTCTCCGGCGATCGGCCCCGTTGCGTCCGCCCCTTCCATCCCTCGATCAGGACCCGATTTCGGCTCAGGCCGCGGTCAAAGCCCACGCTTCTCCCCGAGCGAGGACGCCCGCGCCCGAGCGGGCTGCGCCCGGAGAGCTCGGCGATCCCCGCGGGCCTCTCCTCGATGGGTGAGTCCCAACGTCAAGATGCTCCGGCGGGGAGCTGCGCCGCGACTCGACAGGCTCGGGATATCCTATCCTTCGCTGATGAAGACGCGCGTAGAGATCTGGTCGGACATCGCCTGCCCCTGGTGCTGGGTCGGCAAGCGCAACCTCGAGGCCGCGCTCGACTCGTTCGAAGGCGACGTCGAGCTCCACTGGCGATCCTTTGAGCTCGATCCATCGGCGCCCAAGGAGTCGCCGGAGGGCGTCGACAACGTCGCGCGTCTCGCCCGGAAGTACGGCGTGCCGAGGGAGGCCGCGCAGGCGATGATCGATCGGATGGTCGAGGTCGGGGCCTCCCGCGGCCTCGACTTTCGCTTTGACCGGCTCCGACCGAGCAACACCTTCGACGCCCACCGCCTGCTCCACTGGGCGAAGACCTGCGACCTCCAGGACTCGCTCAAGGAGCAGCTCTTCCAGGCGTACATGCGAGACGGCCGACGGATCTCCGATCACGAGGTCCTCGTCGACCTCGCGGCCAGCGTCGGCCTCGACCCAGAGAGAGCCCAGGCGATCCTCTCCAGCGATACCCACGGCGCAGACGTCCGCGAGGACGAGGCTATCGCCGGTCAGCTCGGCATCACCGGGGTCCCCTTCTTCGTGATCGGGGGCCGCTACGCGCTCTCCGGCGCGCAACCGCCGGAGCTCCTGCTCAAGGGCCTGCGGCGGGCCGCCGCAGAGGCAACGGAGGCTGAGCAGACCCAGGCGCACCAGGCCGAGTCCGCCGACCGAGGTGAGGCCTGTGGCCCCGAGGGCTGCGCGCTCCCCTCGGCGACCCCCTAGCAGCCCGCCGCTTCGCGAGGGGGCGAGGTCGACGAGCTCTGCACTGCTCGCGCTCGTCCCCGAGATCGCCTCATCCCCTGCCCGCTCCTCGCCGCGGTATACCCTCCTATCGAAGGTGGCGAGTCACCACGAAATGTCCATGTTCACACCCCTTCGCAGCCGACCGGAGCGGTGGCTCTTCACGGCCTTGGTCGCCGTCATGCTCGCGCCGATCGTCTCGCAGGCGCTCGATCGTCCGCTCTCCAGCCTCCTCGGGGAGGCCCCAGGCGGTGCGCCGATCACCGCCGCGGCGATCGCCATCGCCCTCTGCGGCTGGCTATTCGGCGCCGCCAAGGGCGGGGTCCGCCTCGCAGTCTCGGTCGCGCTCGCGCTCCTCATGGCCCTCGGGATCGGCCTGGCGAGCGGCGTCACCAGCTCTGGCGCCATCGCCCTCGGGACCGCATCCCTGACCGTTCTAGCGCTTGTGCGCTGGCTTCCGCCGCGGCTGCCTCCGGCGCTCGACGGCCTCTTCGGCCGCCACCGCGCTCTCACGCTGGTCTACGTCGCGGCGGCGCTCCTCTCGATCGTCCAGGTCGGACGGGTGAGCGTCTTCATGGCCGATCCGACGCGGACCGACGCGCAGGTGGTGCCAGGCCTCGAGTTCCTCGAGCACCACTCCTGCCTCACCGCCTATGTCCGCGGAGGCGAGCTCGCGAAGGATCGAGTCGACAATCTCTACCTCGCCGATCGTTGGCCGAGCACGGTCGACCTTGAGGTCCGCCCCGAGACCCCCTTCTCCCCCTTCGACGTCGACGCGTTCTTCTACCCGCCGCCCTTCCTGCTCCTCGCGGAGCTCTTGGCCCCGCTCCGCGGTGACTTCTTGGCGCAGCGGGCAGCGTGGTTCGGCCTCAACTCGCTCCTCCTCGCGTTTGGCCTCTGGATCGGGGCGCGTGCGTTCGGCGGGTCCCGCTGGCACCGGCCGCTCCTCCTCGCGCCGCTCTTCTTCGCCAGCCTGCCCGTGCTGACGATCCTCCAGGTCGGTCAAGCCCAAGCCGCCGTCGTCATCGCCGCGGTCCTCGGGATGCTGGCCCTCGAGGTCGGGCGGCCAGCCATCGGCGGCTTCGCCCTCGCCCTCGCGACCGCCTCCAAGGTCTCCCCGGGGATCTTCGGCGTGGTCTTGCTGGTGCAGCGGCGCTGGCGAGCTGTGGCCTGGACGGCGGCCTGCGGCCTCCTCCTCCTCCTCCTCGCGTGGATCGCCTACGGCTCCGATCCGCTGATCTCGTGGATCACCTACGCGCTGCCTCGCCTCGGCTCCGGCGAGGCCTTTGCGGAGATGCTGAATCACCCGGAGAGCGCCGCCCTCAACCTCTCCCCCTCGGGCACCCCCTACAAGCTCGCGCTCCTCGGACTCGAGCTCTCAGACCCCTGGTCGATCGCCCGCGGCGTGAACACCATCTTCACCCTCCTCGTGATCGCCCTGGCCGTCATCGGCGCCCATCGCCACCGGAGCGATCGCGGCGCGAGCCTGACCTCGCGGGCCCTCGGGTGGATGGCCCTGCTCTTCCTGACCGCGCTCCGCAGCCCCTTCGCCCCGGCCTACGTAGCCTTCGCCTTTCTCTGGGCGCTCACCATCCTGAGCGTCGAGGTCAAGACCCGCCGCGTCGCAGCCGGGCTTGTCTGCCTCTTCGTCGCAGCTACGATCCTCCCCCCGATCTCGCTCGTGGGGCAGATGCTCTTCGTCTCGTTCGTCGAGGTCATCACGATCGGGATGGCGATCTGGCTGGTCGCTCGGCGTCCCGTGGCCGACGGCGGCGAATAGGCGCGACAGCGAGCTCCTGCCCGTCCTGCGGCGCGGCGACGGGATCGGCTCTATTCACAGGCAAGCTCGAGCGCCGCCTCCTCCGCCTCACAGCCGGTGCCGTTCTCGAAGGATGCACAGTCGAGGCCGTTGAGGCAGACGAAGAGCTCCTCCCGCGCCTCGCCGCAGGCCATCGATATCTGGTAGCTCTCGTTCAGGACCTGTTCGCAGCTGAGGTCGATCCCCGGTAGCTCATCAAAACACTCCGCGTACTTCTCCGCGAAGGCAGCGCAGGTCTCTCCGACCACGAGGGCGCACGCCTCGTCAACGGCGGCATAGGCATCAGGACAGATCGTGTAGTAGTCTTCATTCTCGATCTGCTCGCAGGTCGCCCCCGCGAGGCAGGCGTAGAGCGCCCCGAACGCGCTTGCGCAGCCAGCACCGAGGTTGTCACCGAGATCGGCCTGGGTCATCTGACAGTACGAGAGGACCTCTCGAAGCGCCTCCCTCGGGTAGCACTCGACGTACTTCTCGGCCCAGGCTTCACAGCCCTCCGCTGGCTCCCCTGTCGTGCCGCTGGTCTCTCCCGTGCTCTCGCCGACGCTGGTCTCACCGGTCGTCGAGCTCGAGGTGGTCATCCCGTCGCTGTCGGTGCCCGAGGTCCCGGTCATGGTCCCCGTACTCTCGGTCCCCGCGCTCCCCGTCGTGGTCCCTGTGCCTGTGGTCGCGTCGCTCGACGCGGTGTCCGTCTCCCCTGAGCCGCCGACGCAGGCCAGCGGGATCCCGCCGAGGGAGAGCAGAAAGGCGAGGCTCCGCGACGATGATGAGTCCACCGGCAGAGACTACTGGGAGTCGGCTCTGTCCATCAAGCGTTCAAGAGGCGCGGCGTCGGCCCGGAGTCGACCGACAGGGACCGAGCCGGGCCGTCGACCGGGTCGCGCGTCCTTCCCCCGCAGCCGCCCGCTTCGCCCCTGCGCTTGCGCAGGGTCTTCTTCGCGAACATCTTGCCGTCTCGAAGGTCGCGTCGACGGGAGACCTGGTCGCGAGCGAGGCTGTGGAGGGCGACGCGGACGTCATGGACCGCCGCCCCCGCCCCCGCACCGCTCCAGATATTCCCCGCGCAGCCCAAGCCCGCTCGCGAGCGCCGTCAAGCACATGAACACGCTCAACCCACCCAGGGTCCACGGCGGCGTGGGCTCCGTCCCGATGTTGATGGCCACCGGATCGTCGACGAAGCGCAGCTCGGGGACACGCTCGGGAAAGTCGTTCGGCGCGGGCCCAAAGAGCCCCGCTCGGACCTCCCCTCTCAGAAGCTCGCAGCGCTCCCCCTGACACAGCTCCTCCCAGTCAAGCGGCACGCTCGAGTCGATCGAGAAGCTCGCGATCAACGCCACGGGTCGGTCGGGGCTCCAATCGGGCGGGACTACCGGCACGTCGAGGTTGGCCCGGCCCTTCGATCTCGAGCTCGGGCGCAGGTCGGCGTACTCGCGAGCGAGCCGTCCGTCGATCTCGAGCCACTTCTCACCCGCGTAGGTCTCGCTGAAGACCCCTGCCTCGTAGCGCGTGGGCGCGACCTCGCGCAGGGACGTCAGCGTCGCTCGCCCGGTCGCGATGGCCGTGATCGCGCTGCCGACGAAGAGCATGCCGAGCTTGATGATCTGGACCGAATTCGCCAAAGCGACGCGAGTCTAGCGGAACACGCACCTGCCGGGTCTCATGATGAGGACGTTCATCGGAGTCGAGGACAGGCCGCCTATCCCGCCGCCATCGTTGCACGTTGACGAGCAGACCCGCCTCGTCGAGGATCGTCCATCATGTCTCGGTCAAACGTCGCCCCACCCACCACCGACATCGAGACCGGGCGCGTTGCGGCGTTCGAGCGCCGGTTTGAGCTGGCCATGCTCGAGGACCTCGCGCAACGCTCCGGCTACGGCCGAGCGTGGAGGACCCTGGTTCAGGCCGCCGCCTCACATGATCGCCAGGTCAGCGTGGAACGGGTCCGAGCGCTCGGCTGGCACGCGGTGACGAAGCAATTCCAGCGGTCTCTGCTCGACCAGGCGCTCGCGGAGTGCGACGGCAACGTCACCCGAGCCGCGCAGCACCTGGGCATCGCTCGGTCGCACATCTACAACGTCATCGCCGACCGATCAGACCAGGACCGGTCGTGACCCCGCGCTGCGACCCGCCCCCTCACGCACGCAGCGCGCGACGATCCACGCGGGTCAGCACTTCCCCCCTGGCCTTTCGGCCCTTCCTGCCGACACCACCCCCTAAAGCGTCGACTACGGGTCCTCAGCCAGGCCGTCGCTCGCTCCAGAGATCGAGCTGCGGCCGGCCTCGCTAGAGCCTCGCGCCTGCTCGATCGCGGCCTGCAACATGTCGACGTCGATCGGCTTGCTGAGCACTTCGTCGAGGCCGTGACGCCGGTACCGGTCGAGGTGCTCGCGTACAACATCAGCGGTGAGGCCGATGATCGGTATCTTTGCCCACTTTCCTCCCTCGCCGCGGAGCCGGTCGGCGACCGCCGGCCCGTCGATCTCCGGCATGTGCATGTCGAGCAGGATGATGTCGACCTCCTCCGTCTTGAGCAGCTCGAGCGCCTCTGCGCCGTTCTTCGCCTCGATCACAGTGTGACCGAGGGACGTCAACATCGCCGAGATAATGAGCCGATTGACAGCCTCATCATCCGCGACGAGAACCGTCGCTCCGACAGCTGGCGCGGATGGTGCTTCTCGCGGTGAGTCCTGCGAGTCCTGCGAGTCCTGCGAGACCTGCGAGATCATGAGCTCGCCGGAGTCGCTGGGTAGAGGCGCGGGGATCTTGACCCTGAAGGTCGAGCCGTGGCCCGGCCGGCTCTGTGCGTCGATCGTCCCCCCCATCGCAGTGACAAGACGGCGGCAGATCGAGAGCCCCAGACCGCTCCCACCAAAACGGCGCGCCGTCGTGTTGTCGGCTTGGACGAAGGTCGCGAAGATGTCCTCGCGGAGCGCCGGTATGAAGCCGATGCCCGTGTCACGGACCATGAACTCGACGCACCCATCCGCGCCGGGCCGCGCCGCCACCCGGATTCCCCCGCGCTCGGTGAACTTGATCGCATTGTTGACGAGGTTGCCGAGGACCTGCTGGGTGCGGTAGGTGTCGCCGACGACGAACCTCGGGAGATCATCCGCAATGTCCACTCGCAAGGTCAGGCCCTTCGACTCCGCAGCGGTGCTGAACATCGCCGAAAGGTCGCTGAGGAGCCGGTGCACGTCGAACACCGAGTGCTCGAGCTGGATCTGGTCGGCCTCGATCCGCGCAAAGTCGAGGATGTTGCCGATGAGCTGCAGCTGAGCCTTCGCGGAGCGGCGCAGGACGCCAGCGAGCCCCCGTTGCTCCGGGTTCTCCAGCGTCCTCTCCAGGAGGTCGACGGCTCCGAGGACGCCGACCATCGGCGTCCGCAGCTCATGGCTCATCACAGAGAGGAAGTGTGACTTCGCGACGCTGAGGGCGAGCGCCTCGTCGCGAGCACCCGCAAGGCCCTGGGTCTGGTTCTTGTGGAGCTCCGCGAAGAGGCTGACCATCCCGAGGAGGCCGATCATGCTCAGGCCGTAGCCGAAGAGGGCCATCTCCGATCCCTGCCCCGGAGGTCGAGCAAGTGCGTACATGAGCGCCGTCACGAGGAGGAGGGCGAGGGCGTTGAGGAGACCGCTCCGAAGGCTCACGAGCACCGCGGTGACCGCAGGAAGCGAGGCGATGAGCAACCCCCCCCACCCGCCCGTCCACGCATGACCTCCTGCCCCGCAGAGCAGCGCTGCGTTGAGCATGAGGACGACCAGCAGCGAGACGCGCTGGACGTCCGCCAGACGCAGCCAGAGAGGGGTCGCCGCGACGATGCAGGTCGCGACAGCAGGGAGCACATAGGCTCGGTATGGGGCGGGCTGAATGCCGATGTTGACGGCAAGAAAGACCAGTGCGAGGAGCGAGAGGAGCGTGCTAGAGCCGACCAGAAATCGCTGGCGGGAGAGGACGATGAGATCCGTCGCAAGAGCTCGTCGGCCGATGAGACGATCGATCAGGGCGAGCGGCATCGGAGTCGAGCTGGACTCCACCTCCGGGGGAGACGGTGCGGCTTCCTTGACATCCATAGCGCGTGATGACCGCCCAGCCGAAGGGCGCGCCTCAGGCTTGGACTACACTGTAGTCCGCTCTCGGCGGACTGTGGAGTCTCCGTGAGAGGAACCGTCCGACGCTCGTGCTGCAGCGCGGCGATGCGCTTCCCTCCAGGTCCGCTCGCGAGCCCGCACTCCGACCCCTGCGGGCGCCAGTCGGCCCTAGCCAGCTCATCTGCGCACGTGCGAGGCGGGGGCCCGCATCGCCCGAGGATACGCCTGGGCGGGCACCAAGACCGCGCGCAGCCTCGCTCGCCGCCGCTCCCCCCTCGGTGAACTTGCAGATGTACGTAGCGCGCCCGCAGGCACCGCAGACGATCTCGACGTCGTCCCATGAATTGCCGTTCGGACAGGAGAAGCCCCAGCTCCCGAATATCGCGAGGTTGGCGGCCGAGTCCTGGCAGTGGCCGCAGGGCTCCTGGAGCCGAGTGTGAAGCTAGCGCTACGGGGTCAGCCCCGCGCACAGGACGGGTCGATCGTGTAGGCTCTCGCCCCGAAGCCCGCGCGACTGTCTATGAGACTCCCCCGCCCCCTCGCCTCCCTGCGCGCGCTCCTCCACCCGGAGGGCTTTCACGGTGCGGGTCGTCGAGGCCGCTTCTTTGAGGGTTGGTATCACAAGCTCGTAGGACCTGACGGGGCCTCGCTCGCGCTGATCCCCGGCTGGTTTCAGGGCGAGGACGAGAACCGCCGCTTCGGCTTTCTGATGGTCTTTGACGGCAGCGCGGAGACCGTCCAGATCGTCCGCTTCCCAGCAGCGGAATTCGACGCGACGACCGACCGGTACGATCTCCGCCTGGGCTCGTCGCGCTTCACCGCTGAGCGGCTCGAGCTCGACGTCGACACCCCGCAGCTCCGCCTGCGCGGCGCGATCGACTGCACAAACACACACCCCTGGCCGGTCACCCTGCGCGCGCCTGGGGTCATGGGATGGTACGGCTATGTGCCTCTGATGCAGTGCTGGCACGGGATCGTCTCCCTCGACCACGGCCTGCGCGGAGACCTCGAGATCGACGGTCGCACGATCGCCTTGGACGGCGGCCGCGGCTACACCGAGAAGGACTGGGGCAGCTCCTTCCCGGACGCCTGGGTCTGGCTCCAAGCCAACGATCCGACGACATGCGTGACCGCCTCGGTGGCGACGATCCCCTGGGCCTTCGGCCGCACCTTCGCCGGCTTCCTCGTCGGCGTGCTCCACCGCGGCCAGCTCTACCGCTTCACGACCTACACTGGGGCCCGGATCGAACTCCTCGAGGTCGACAGCGCCCGCGTCCGCTGGGTCCTCAAGAGCCGCACGCATCGGCTCGAGATCGAGGCCCTCCGCGGGAGCGCCGAGGTCCTCCTCCCCGCGCCTGACCTCAACGACATGCTCGCGAAGGTCCCCGAGTCCCTCGGCGTGACGATCACCGCCCGACTGCTCACGCGGGACGGCCAGACGATCGCGAGCCTCGAGAGTGACACCGGCGCGCTCGAGGTGATGGGCGATATCAGCCGCCTCCGCCGCCTCCTCAAGCTGAGCTGAGAGCCCGCGGCGCGACGGCCCATCGTGATACGCATAGTGCGCTCCTCCTGTGGAGCCCCACGCACCCACGGACACCGATGCGCCGGATCACGCCCATCGTCGCGCTCCTCCTCACCGCGGCTCCCACCGACGCCCTCGCGAGCCCTGAGCTGCGCTGGAGCGCGCCGCCGGGATGCCCGCGCACCGAGGAGGTCCAGTCGCGGGTCGAAGAGCTCCTCGGCGGCCCCCTCGAGGGGCGCGGGGTCCGGGCCAACGCGACGGTCCGGAGCGGCAGGGACGGCTGGTCGCTCGACCTGGAGCTCCACCACGCGGGCATCGACGAGCGCCGCTCCCTCTCTGCGAGAGAGTGCTCGGCCCTGGCGGACGCTCTCGCGCTCCTCCTCGCGGTACTCAGCGATCCGGTCGCGACCAGCCAGACGCTCGCGGTCGGCGAGCAGCTCGGCGCCGACCGGAGCACTCCCGCCGCCGCGGCCCCCGTCGTCGTGTCACCCGAACCAACACCCCCCGTCGTCGTACCACCCGAGCCGACGCCCCCAGAGCAGGCGCCCCCCGAGCCGACGCCCCCAGAGCCGACGCCCCCAGAGCCGACAGACCCCCAAAAGATCCCCGCGGAGTACACGACCGCTCCGGAGGACCTCGCGTTCGACGCTCCGCCCCTCGGCCCCATCGCCCGCCCCGAGCGTCGGACCCCGCTCGTCTGGTCGCTCCGGATCGCCGGGGGCGCCGAGATAGGCGCCCTCCCCGGACCCAGCGGCGGCGTTTCTGCAGCCTTCGCGCTTCGCCGTCGACGCTTTCAGGCGGAGCTAACGGGGCTCTACGTCTTCCCGCGGACCCGACCTATCGATGAGGCTCCGGGCGCGACGATCTCCTCTCAGCTCGGCGTCGCCGGGCTCAAAGGCTGCGCGCTCCCCCCCCTCGGCCGACTCGCACTCCCTCTCTGCATCGGCCTCGAAGCGGGAGCGCTCGTCGGCGAGGGCCGCGACCTCGAAGGTGCGCAGCGCCGCCGCAGCCCGTGGCTCGCCGTGGTCGTCGGTCCCTCCCTGCGTTGGTCCTTCGCCGGCCGAGCGGCGCTCTGGGCCGGCGCTGAGCTGGCGATCCCGCTGCTCGCGCCGAGGTTCGTCATCGAAGTCCCGAGCGCCGACATGAACATCGGCGTCCACCAGCCATCACCGGTCACCGCCCGGCTCCTCGTCGGCTTCGAGTTCGCCCTCGCCGGCGTCGAACGAAAAAAGTTGGCCTCGGATGATGGGATCGCCAAGGTCCGGAGATAGGGAGGATGTGACCACGGCGACAGAGCAGCGACGGGGGGTCTCGAGGGCCATGAGAGGCGACGCGCGCCTCGGAGAGGACGTCTCTCAGCGCTTCTCAGCGCTCTACGACCAGCAATTCGCCTTTGTCTGGCGTGTTCTCCGCCGCCTCGGGCTGCGCGGCGCGGCCACGGAGGACGCCGCCCAAGAGGTGTGGCTCGTCGTCTTCCGCCACCTCGACCGCCTCGATCCTGCGGGCTCTCCCCGGCCCTGGCTCTATACGATCGCTCGACGGATCGCCTGGCGCCAAAGACGCACAAGGACCCGCGCGGAGCGCAAGATCCGGGCGCTCAAGGCCGCCCCAGCACGCCTCGAACCCGGCGTCGACGCCCGCCTTGAAGCCACTACCGTGATCGAGTCCTACCTCGAGCGCCTCCGGCCAGAGCAGCGCCAGGCCTTCCTGCTCTTCGAGCTCCTGGCGATGACCGGGAAGGAGGTGGCGGCGACGGTCGGCATCAAGGAGGCGACCGCCTACTCGCGGCTTCGTCTCGCCCGCGAGCGCCTCGGCTCGATGGTCGCCGACGACGAGCGTGAAGAGCTCGTCGTCATGACACGCGAGGCCGACGTCGCGAGCCCCGAGCAGCCCCGGCGGACCTGGGCGCTGCTCATCCCGAGCATCGGCGCGCCAGGGCCCGCCGTCCCGGCCACGCCCGACCCCTCCGCCCCGCCGACGCTCGCCGCCCGTGCCGTCACAGCGATCACCTCGAGCCCCGCGATCAGCGGGACAGCGGCCGCGGTGCTCGCAGGGCTGATCTTCATCGCTGCTGGGACCAAGCCGGTCGACACCAGCCCCGACAGCTCCGCCGGGCGCCCTCCTGGAGGCCATGCCGAGGTCCCCCAAGGGCCCGACTCGGAGCTCCCGACCCCGGAGCTCAATCCTCCTGGGAGCACCGCCCCGAACCTCGACAGCCCCGACAGCCCCGACAGCCCGAGCCACGCCGACGGCCCAGCCCTCCCCCACCACGAGCAGCGGGCAGCCGACCGAGCGCCGCCAGGAGAGCAGAGCCCACGCGCAAGCTCCGGAGGCAAGCTCGCCCCTGCGCCGGCCGACCCCGAGCCGACAGAGCAGGGCCAAGACCCGCTAACGCGCGAGACAGCGCTCCTCATCGCAGCGCGTCAGGCGCTCGCGAACGACCGACCCAGCCTCGCCCTCACGCACCTCGACGAGCACGCCCGCAGCTTCCGCGAGAGCGCCCTCTTCGACGTCCGCGAGGCCTCACGGGTCGACGCACTCTGCGCCCTCGGCCGCAGCGCTGACGCCTCCCGAGTCGCCGACGCCCTCGCCCGCACGAGCACCTCCGCGGCCGCCTCCTCCGCGGTCAGGGTCGCAGCGGAGAGCTGCGTCGCCACGTCTGCGGAGTGAGCCCCGCAAATGCCGCCCTTCGCCTCGACCCCCGCGCACCACTAGCAGACGCGAGAGCGCGCTGGACTCTCTCCACGGCCTGCGAGCATTCGCCCTTTTTTTGCCGAGTTCGATGATGGGACTCTGCCAAGCCGGAGAACCCCAGAGTATGCGCCCTTCACTCGCTCGCTCGTGGCTGCTCTGCATTTCACTCCTCGGCCTCGCTGGGTGTGTCGAGGACACACCGATCGGCATGCTCAGCGCGAGCACGTCGCAGGGAGAGGACAGCGCCACGACCGGCTCGAACACCGACGCTGCTGCGACCGACACCGTTGCGACCGACGCAACCGCCACCAGCACCGTGACGACCGGCTCCCTGACGACGGGGGCCTCCACGACCGACACGACCGCCACCGACACAAACGCGACCGATACCTCCACCACGGGCGCGGACATCTTCGGCTCCTGCGACGACGCGGATCCCGATCTGGACGCCGCATACCAGGTCTCGTTCGGCCCCTGGGATGACCCCCAGCTCGCCGAGCTCGACGAAGAGCTCCACAACGTCACGATCTCGGACACCTGTACGATCTCGAGCGTGGCCGTCGAGCTCGGCGACGTGATCACCAGCCTGAGCTGCACTCAAGGCGAGGTCGATGTCACGATCGTGGCGCCACGCTCCGGCGAGGTCGCCTGGTCGACCGGAGACAGCGTCACCTTCGACTTCCGCGACGCAGCCGAAGACATCTCGGTCTCGACCAGGATCGAGAAATACGTCGCCGTCCGCCGCGACGACCGACCGCTCTTCGTCGGCGTCTCCGCGGACGATGACCCCTTCGGCGAGCTCCTGGATCCTGTCTCCGTCAGCTACGACGGCGAGCTCTGCGGCGGCGACGTGGTCGCAGAGGACGCCGGAATGCTCGTCTTCGACGCCCCTGAGGGGGGACAGACGAGCATCTACGACCGCCACCGCGGGTCTGTCGTTCTCGAAGCCGACCTCATCCTGGACATCGATGTTGCCGAGGCCCATCGCGGCCCCTGCTGCCACCTCATCGACACCTTCGACTACCTCGCCCGCGCCGCAGTCAAGCCGTAGCCCGAGCGAGACCGCGACAAGCGGCCTCCGCGTCCCCTCGCCCGGGTTCAACCTAGCGAGAGCGGCGCCTAGACCTCCCTTGATCGGACTCTCTGCTCACGAGAGTTCGACCTGTCGACCTGTCGTCGAGGACCGATCGCGAGAGTAGATAGATCCATGATTGTCGAACTCCAAACAGATCACGCTCACGCCCCGCAAAGGCAATGCGCACACCGGCGCAGCGTTCAGCGCGCTCCTCTGTCGACGCGTCGTTGCGAGAGGAGGCCCGGCCTCTTCGGGATGCTCCTCATCGCGACCTCACTCGGCGCGCTCGGGTGCGAACCGGAGCTCCTCATCGCCCCCGAAGGTTCGCTCCTACGCGATCCTTCACAGGACTTCCCGGAGCGCTTTTCAGAGGTGGGCCTCTACCCGGCAGCGCCCGACTTCGACGCCGTGCCCTCCGCTGCGCACGCCTACGAGCCGGCCTGGCCCCTCTGGTCGAACGGCAGCGCCAAGCGTCGACACATCGTCCTCCCCTCCGGCGAGACGATCGACAACACCCGCACCCCTTGGCGTTTTCCCGCGGGCACCCTCCTCTTCAAGACCTTCCTCTACCCCGATCCCGCGCTAGCCACCGACCTCCGCCCGATCGAGACCCGAGTCATGCGCCTCAACGCCGCCGGCGAGTGGGACTACGCGGCCTATCGTTGGCGCGAGGACGCGACCGAGGCCGACCTCGTCGACCCCGCCATGCCCACTCCGGTCCCCGTGAGATCGACGGGGGATGACCTCCTGCACACGATCCCCGCCGCCCTCGAGTGTCGCACCTGTCATGAGTCTCGCGACGGTGAGGTCCTCGGCTTTGAGCCGCTCCAGCTCGGCGGGCTGCGAGAGTCCGGGGGCACCCAGCTCGACCAGCTCGCGGAGCGTGGGCTCTTCGCGGTCCCCCCTGCCCCGGCAGAGCCGATCGAGCACGAGGATCCGACCACGCAGGCTGTGCTCGGATACTTCTATGGCGACTGCGTCCACTGCCATAACGGCGGCGACGGGCCCTCAAGCAGCTTTGACCTCCGTCCTGCGGTCGCCCTGGACAACACCATCGGGGTGATGACCGCCAGCAGCGCGTCGGCGTTCGGCGTCCGCATCGTCCCAGGAGACCCCGCCGCCAGCATCCTCTTCCAGTCGACCTCCGGCGAGACCCCCGACGCCGAGGTCAAGCTGATGCCACCGCTCGGGGTCGACGTCCGCAACCCCGAGACGGTCGAGCTCCTGCGCGGCTGGATCTCGGGCCTAGGAGAAAGTGGATCATGAATCGTTCGATACGCCCGATCATCCTCGCCGTGCTGATGCTCGGCTGTCCCCCCGTCAGCGTCGGCGAGACAGACGACGCCACAGGCACCGGCGACATGACGGCCCAGGGCCCCTTCGCCCTCGAATTTGAGGAGATCGAGATCGACGGCGGATGGATGTTCGCGACGGAGTTTCGCTTCATCCCGGGGACGGCCGAGCCGCAGGAGCTGCTCCTCCTCGGGCTCGGCGGTGAGCTCGGCCACTTCGCGCTGGTCGGCGACACCCTCGAGCGACGGGGCGAGTTCACGGTCCCAAACGTCCACCAAGAGCTCGACTGCGGGCTCCTCACCCTCGCCTTCGATCCCGACTTTGAGGACAACGGATATATCTACGTCGCCCACTGCACGAGCACCGAGTTCGGCGCGATCACACGCCTCCGCTTCGACACGGCCGACTACGCCGGCATCCCCGCGACCGCCGCGACGATCCTCGAGGTGGGCGACGCGACCACGACCGCCCCCTGGCACAACCTCGGCGCGATGGGCTTCGACGAGGCCGGCTTCCTCTGGGCCCTGGTCGGCGACAAGCGGGTCAAGTCCAACGGTCAGGATCTCACGAGCGATCTCGGCGCGCTGATCCGAATCGATCCCAACCGCGATCCCCTGGGGTCTGGCTACACGCCGGCGCCCGACAACCCCTTCGCCATGGACGACGACCCAGAGACCAGCCCGGACATCTACGCCTACGGGCTTCGCTCGCCCTGGCGCGGGCTCCTCGACAGCCGCGGCCGCTACTGGATAGGCGACGTCGGCGACATGACCTATGAAGAGATCAACGTCGTCACCGAGCCGGGACAGAACTTCGGATGGTCCCTCAGCGAAGGCCCCTGTCAGGCCGAAGGCGACGCCTGCGAGGGGCAGAGCGACCCCTTGGTGCACTGGGACCACGACGGGGTGATCCACCCCTACATGCTCGACGACGACGACGTCGTGCCGACGCCCCGTCGTGTCGCCTGGGTAGGCGCCGAATACACAGGCGCCAGCACCGATCGCTACAGCGGTCACCTCGACGGCAAGATCCTCTTCGGCGACTACTGCCTCGGCTACGTCCGCGGGCTCGAGGTCGACGACGAGCTCAACATCATCAGCGATGAACACCTCGGGCATCAGCCGCACACCGTGGCCTGGAACATCGGCGCCGACGGATACCTCTACGCCGCCTCCTTCGGCCGCTGTACGACCCAGGGTGTTGATCCGGACAACCTGCCGGCATCGCGCCTGTACCGGGTTGTGGGCGTAGGCGGTGATGGCGAGGACAACGACGACGCTTCGCCGTGAAACGCCACGGTGCCGGCGTGCGATCCTCCACGACCTACGACTCAGCCATACTTGTGCACCCCGAGCGCGTGGCTCGGTCGGCCTCGGCCGAGGGACCCCCGAGCGCCTGCGTCGCTGGGCCGCGAGCGGTGGTATTTTTGGGCCGTGCGAAGCTCGCCTCGACTTGCCCCGCTCACCAAGCTCTCGCTGCTCGGCTTGACCCTGCTGGCCAGCTGCGCGAGCGCGCTCAGCAACCAGACCGCCTCGGTCGTCTCGTCGTCGTCAGTGTGGTTGCGCAACACCTACGACACCGACCCGTCGATCTACGTCGGCCGATTCGTCCCCGCCGGCGTGACCGATCTCGACGAGTCGAACACGATGGTGCTCGCCTGCTCGAAGTACATCACCACGCGCTTCATCGAGGGCGGCAACGTCGAGTACACCGAGGATCTCCACGTCAGCAACCAAGTCGCGGTCAAGATCGGCGTGCCGGTGGTCGCGAGCGGCTCGGCCGGCTACCAACACCAACGGACCGCGCAGGTCCGCTATACGCTGACCGGCAAGCTGGTCGCCGAGATCACCGACCCCGACGGCTTCGCGGCCTGTTGCAAGGACCAGCCAGATCAGTGCACCGACCGCTTCGTCGGCGAGTTCATCCAAGGCACCGGCTCGGTCTACCACAACGCCGCGCGCGACATGAGCATCGAGGGCCAGGGCACCAACCCGGCCAACGGCCTCGCCGGTGAGGGCGGGTCCAGCCGCTCGGTCGAGTGGCAGCGCGCCGCCGAGTTCCCCGAGCCCGTCTACTTCGCGTTCAAGATCAACCCCACGCCCTACAGCCAGGGCATCGTCAGCACCTGCCCGGACTGGGTCGACAGCCCGCCCAAGTCCGACACCGGGATCTTCGTGGTCGGCAGCTCCGACAACAACCGCAACGAGAATGCGGCCCGCAACGCCGCGCTTCGCTCGGCTCGAAACATGGCCGCGCGCTCGACTGGGCACCTCGTGCCGGTCCAGGCCGAGCAGTGGTGCACGTCCACGAGCACCAAGGGTAAGAAGACCCGCTACTCGGCCCGCGTGCTCGGCTACGTCTCGAACGACGCCCTCGCGCTCGCCCGCGAGCAGGCGCGGATCGAGGCCGAGCAGGAGCTCGCCGCCGAGCAGGCCGCCGAGCGCGACGCCGCCAATCCGTCGACCCAACCGGCGAGCGACGCTGCGCAGCCGAGCGGCGCAGCCCGCTCGCGCGACGTCGATGGAATCCTAGCGGCGGTCCAGGCCGAGGCCTCGTCGGCGAGCAAGCTGTCGGCGCTCGGCCTCGCCGTCAACGGCAAGCGCCTGACCGCGGCCGAGGCCGTCGCCGTGCTCGACGAGTTCGCGATGGGCGCGGACAAGATCGAGGCCCTCGAGCTGCTGCGTGATCAGATCGAGGACCCGGACAACTGGCACCTGCTGGTCGACGCGTTCTCGTTCTCCGGCGACCGTGAGGCCGCGCGCGCCCTCGCCCCGGGGCTCTAGGGGCGAGCGCGAGCCGTAGAAGCGGAGGAGCCCTTGCTTGCCCCGCGCACCAATGAGCATATGTCCCTTTGGGCGTGTGGTGGAATTGGCAGGTGGTTTGGTGGGTGGTTTGGTGTGGTGGTTTGGTGGGCTCCCTTTACCGAGGTGTCGAGCTCTCTGGGCGAAGTGCTGCCCGACATTCAGCGTCGGCATCCCAGCGGGTCATGTGGAAGCGCGGCGGCGGGACCAAGGCGCACAGACGGCCCAGAAGGTGTCCACGGTCGCTAGTGCGGAACTTCCTTCTTTGTCTCGTCTACAGCCGGCTTCCGCGCCGCCTGGTCGAGACTGATCCAGTGCTGAGCCATTGCGCGAAGGGGCTCCCGAAGCGCATAGATTCCCTGAACATCCGCGATCGCATGGCGCGTCTCCTTCTTCTTCGCGTCGAAAGTCCCGACATACTTCTGGTTCCGGTTGAAGTGAAGTCGCGCTAATGGTCGACGGCTCTTCCCGTCGACCAACACGGCGAAGTAGGACTTGCTATCGCGGTAGGTGATCCGCTCGGCTGGCAGAACATCGCATACTATGGCCGTGATAATCCTATACCCCTCAAGCTCCTCTTCGGTCGTCACAATTCCGGAGTCATCAATGTGCTCGGCGTCAGTCTTGCTCTCGACCTCCGTCGCTCTGACCTCGCCATGTTGGGCAGAGGCGTCTTCCTGAGCGAGAGCCGAGCGGAGGCGGGCGCCGACCTTGTCGCTGATGAACTGCGCCAGTGTCTGTTTGACGAGACGTGCAAACTGCGCCTTCGCAGACGAGACGAAGCGCCCCTTTGGGTTTGCCTGCTGGAAGAAGAAGCGGACAAATTCCTCGCTCGGTTCCTCCAGCTGGACCTCAAGAGTCGCACGAATTTCACGCATGTATTTGAGGTCACTCGCAGCCTCCAACATGTTGTCTAGGTCGAACTGCGCCTTTGACAGCTTGCTGACCTCACCTACAAGGCTCTCTCGAAGGTTGAGCAGGTTGAGCTCCAAGAATGGCTTCTCGTCCATCTTGTTTGACTCCTCCAGGTCGGAGAAGAATCGGTAGATCACACCGTTCGTCAGAACGCCAATTCTCGCCTTGGTGGTCGTAAAGTAGCGAAAGAGCTGACTCGAATGAGCAACATTGAGGTCTGCCTGGATCCTCTTAGCCTCGATCAGCATGACGATGTCATCCCCACGCTTGATCGCATAGTCGACCTTCTCCCCCTTCTTGATCCCGACATCGGCGGTAAACTCAGGAATCACCTCCGTCGGGTCGAAGACATCGTACCCGAGTGCTGCGATAAAGGGCATGACGAGCGCGTTCTTGGTAGCCTCCTCGGTCTCAAGGAGGGCCGTCATGTTCTCAGCCTTGGCCGCCAAACTCTTCAGCTTCTCTTCGAGGTGCATGGCCGCCAGAGTATCTGCCCCTTGAGAGAAACAATAGGGACCAGAACGCGCATGACGAAGAGAAGGTGAAGATGGCCCCTGAAAAGAGTGTCCAGTGGCAAGGACAGCCAACAGCACAAGGGTCGGAATCAATCTATCCCCTGGCGCGGGTTCGACCTGTGCCCCCGCCCTACGCCATCGATGGGGGCCCGCGCCGTCTCTGTAACGATCGAGCGCGAACCACAGACCTCGTGGCAGCCTGACCGTCTAGATCCGCCCCCACCTCACACGACTCTTCGTCAAGCGCTTCGCCGCACTCCAGCCGGGGATCTCGTCGTGGGCGAAGAGCGGTCGAGCAACGTACCAAACTTACTCGCCAATCACCTCTCGAACCTTCCTCCACACGCCGCTCTCCTTCCAGCACCTCTGCCAGCTCCAGCAGGTTGTAGAGCGCCCGAGCTCCGCCGGCTGCTCCGACCAGCGAACATCATCATGATGCTCGATCCAAAGTAGCGCGTCATGTGGGCCGCGACGGTCGACCGTCCGGCTCCATCGGGGCCCACTCGACGCATGCGAATGCAGGGCTGAATTTGGGCCCAGATTGGGGCACGTAGGGCAACTCTGGGACAATGAGGGGCAGCCCCCCCTCACAAGAAAGTCCCGAATTCGGGAGCGCAGCGGCGTTTCGCGTGCTGGGGGCTTCTTGTGGAGGGGAGGCGTGCTTAGGGCATGAGCCAGCGGGAGCGCGGCCACCAGCCGAACGAAGTCGCGCCGTGATGGCATCGAGGACATCTCGTGGATGCGGCCGAGGATGGCGGTCATCCGCTCGGGGGTCGGCGGCGGCGCGGCCCTGAAAGGGAGCTCGCCTGTGCACTCCTCGAAGACGTGAGCCGTACGGGGAGTGAGCCGAGGCCCTACCGGAGTTCGCTTCCAGGAAGAAGAGAGGTAGAGTCTCTCAGTGTTCCGTGCTCTCGTCCGTAGGCTGCCTCTGGCTTTCACGGCGGCGCTCTGGAGCCCCCGCGCCGAGGCAGCGCTGATCGTTGGCCAACACATCCCCACGCCGGACGAGCTCGCGGTCATCGGCCTGACGTTGCCGAGCTACATGACGCTTTCGAGTGAAGGTGAGCGCGTGCTCTTCACGCTCCACGCCCCTGATCAGGGCCCCCCCTACCCGCTGATGACCTGGTACTTCGCGCCAGGATCGGCGTCGAGCTTCGCTGGAGACACGCTCTCGCGGGCGATCGAGCATCTCGCCGGGGTCCTGAGGACGATCTTGCGCGAGATGCAGAGCAAAGGAGGACCGGACCTCGGGGACATCGTCGCGTGCGGATCGGGCGTGGTCTTCGCGGTTCGCAGGGCGGTTCTCCAGAGTCAAGAGCTCAAGGTCGACGTGGCGGACGTGCACAGGGTGGAGCCCGCCGATTGGAGCTGGTTAGGCGTGCGCACTCGGGTCCCAGCGCGCGACGCTCGCCCGGAGGGAGCGAGGCGCGGGCTCCGAGCGTGGGTGCTGCGGCGCGTCCGTTCGCTGCCCGTCCGCGTCGCGCTCGTCGGGTGCTCGCTCGCCGCGTGCGGGCCGGAGCGGGAGCAGGTCTCGAGCGCTGCTGCGACCGTGTCGAACCGGAAGATCCCGGCGGGCGAGCCTGCGCAGCTGCGCCCGCGCTACGGCCCGGCGCTCGGCGGCGACGGCATCGCCCGTGATCATGGTGGCTCGCCTGCGGGGGTCTCCGACCTCCCGCGGCCGGCCTTGGCCTCGCACTTCCCGCTCGGTCGCCCGGCGGAGCTCATCGACGCCTGGCGTGAGGACACCTGCTATCGCACGGGTACCAACGAGCCGGTGGCGTGCGTGGTCCACTGCACCACCAGCGTCTGGGCGGACCTCCAGGTCACCGACTTCGGGGCGCTCACCGAGGCCGCCGCCGCCCTCGGCTTCGAGCGCCATGCGTCGCAGTCCGGCGCGCTCGAGTTCGTCGACGCCGACGACGTGCTCGGGAAGCCGCTGATCGTCGCCCCCGTCGAACTCACACACCACGCCTTGCCCCCGGGCTCCGTCTCCGGTGTGGAGGTCTCGGTCTGTCGCAGCGTCGACGAGCCCGCGGTCTCGGAGCTGCTCGCTGAGGTGGTCGACGGCGACTGGCGCTTCGCCCCGAGCCGCTCGCTTGGGCGAGCCCTCGAGGTGCGGCCCTTCGCGATCCTCTACGGGCGCAGGGGCGAGGAGGTCGTGGCGGAGGCGAGGTTCTGGTTCAAGGCGCCGAGCCCCGCGATGGCCGCTTGGGCCGATGCGCACGGCCTGGTTCGCGGTCCGACCGGGACCTTCGTCGCCAGCGGCGAGGGCTACGCGCTCGAGCTCAGCGGCGCGGGGACAGCCACCGAGGCGCTCCGACGCCTAAGCGTGACGACGCCGTGGCCGAAGTGAGTCGGCTTCGTACGCGCCGGCTCGGGGCGTAGAAGGTAGCGACCGTCGAGGTTTGCGCGGGGCTCGGCCTCGGGGTCGCCGACTGGCTCACGTTGCCCGGCACCGGCTGCGGATGATAGCCGATGGACCCGAGGCCGGGAGGGGGCTCTACGAGCCCAAGCGCCCCGCGACGTCGCGCGCGCCCCCGCTTCCTCGCCGCCGCGCGCGGCTCCGGGGTGCTCTTCGGCGGCGCCGAGGGCGAGGCGAAGGCGATGAGAACCATCGCGGCTCCTCCTGCATGTCGCGATATCTCGCACGGGTGCTCGGCTTCAAGTAGACGTCGACGTACTCGCGCAGAGATCGCTCCCTTTGAGAGCGTCGCCTCGCCCCCTGCCGCCATCGGCGCTCGCTGAAGGACGGTACTTTCGCTACTGCGGGATAAAGCAGAGCGTCTGGGTCGCGTTATTGTCCTCAATGCACTCGTCGACCTCCAGCAGTGAGTCGACGATCGCCCGGACATTAAAGGGCAGCTCCGGCGCGTCCGGGGGCAGCGTGACCTCCACCTGAAGGATCTCGATCTGCCCTGGTTGCAGGTCCTTCGACGTGACCAGGTCCGTCAGCGACGTGATCATCCCGTCCTTGTCGAGCTCCAGGTGCACCGTCGTCCCCGCCAGCATGACCTCCGCACCGTCGTTCTTGACCACCACCGACACCTTGAGCTGACCCTCCATCACCGCCTTCGCGTCGCAGATCATCGTCGGGATGATCCCGTCGGGCGCGGTGAAGAGACCCCCAGGCTGCACGTTCTGGCGGAAGTTATTGAAGCGCGTGTTGAGCCAGTTGGCCTCGGGCATGGCTGGGATCTCGCCGTCCTTCGAGATGTTGGTGATGTAATAGCCATGCTGGTTCCAGATTCGCCGCGTCCGCACCCACAGGTCGGCGGCGTCGTGCCAGATCTCGAGGCCAGGCTGACCGCCATTCCAGCCGTTCTCGCCGACTACGATCTCCGCGGACCCGTCGCGGTCGACGTCGGCGATCACGGGCATCTCGATACGCGTGTGCGAGCGGAAGCTGTTGTCGGAGAAGAGGATATCGCCGGTCTGTCCGTCGAAGACCCGGAAGTGAACCTCGTCCGCGTAGACGACCTCGGCCGAGCCGTCGCCCTCGAAGTCAAAGACGCTCGATGCGGTGACGCGGCTTGTGCAGTCCTCGTTGGCCGTCTTCCACAGGATCCCCTGGCTGTCACAGCCGGCCGGCAGCGGGTTGCCGACACACTTCGGGTCTGCGACCACATAGTAGTCCGCGGAGGCGGTCCCGATCTCGGGGAGCATGTCGCCGTCGAAGTCGGCGATCGTCGGCGGTCCGGACTCATTGTTGCCACAGTTGATCTTGGGGAGCTTGATCCGCTCGATGAGCATGCCGTCATCATCGATGATGAAGACCTCGCCCAGGCGGACGATGACGACCTCGCCCATGTCGTCGTCGTCAAAGTTCCCGACGGCGTTGAAGCCGTCGCAGGGCAGACTGCCGCCGCACGGGGAGTTGTTGCCGACATAGTCGTAGTTGAACTTCACGGTGCCGTCGAAGTTGTAGACCGTGTTGCCGGCGATGACCTCTTGCTTACCGTCGAGATCGAGGTCCGCGACCGTCGACGAGGGGCCGAGGAAGCCGTTGTTGCCGATACCGCCCGATCCTCCGCTGGTGACGACACCATCCCACTTGAGGTCGCCGGTGACGCCGTCGAGGACGACGTTGCCGACGATGACCTCAGGGACACCGTCCCCCTCGAGGTCTGCGAGCGAGATGACGGCCCCTCCGCGGGTGTGCACGTTCCAGCGCGGGTACTCCTCGTTCGTCCACAGGACCTCCCAGCTCGTCGCGTCGTCGCTCGTCCGCGTGAAGGCGACCACCCCCTGCGGCTGTCCGCCGAACTTGCCGATCGCGAGCAGCTCCGGCACGCCGTCGCCGTCGAGATCACCGGCAGCGATGCCTGCGTCGTTGGTGAGGGCTGGGGCCGAGAGCGACGCCAAGGTCGTCATCGTCTTGTCCTCGTTGCACTCACCGCTGACGACACGGATCGTCGCGTCGACGTTGCAGCAGCCGTTGCCGTTGAGGTCGTAGGTGAGGAAGGCGATGTCTGGCGTGTCGAGGTCGTCGGTCGCGCCGTCCTTGTTGTCATCGCTCAGGTTGATCACGATCGGCGTAGCGACGACATCACGGCGGCTCGTGAAGTCGTTGAGCCCCGCGGGCGTCCAGCGGCAGCCCTGCACGGGCTCGAAGTCGCCGAATTCGGGGATAAACTCGCACTCCGGGAGGATGTCCTTGGGTACACATTGACCGAGCGAGGCGGCGCAGATCTCGTCGATGGCACACTCCTCGGTGAACTCGCAGGCAGCCCCCGGGGCGATGCAGGCGTTCGAGTAGCAGACCGTGTCCCCTTCACAGCAGAGGTCAAGATCAGCCCCGCAGAGCTCTCCACCAGCGCACTTGTCAGCGCAGCTGTCGCCGTTGCAGACCTTCTCGACGTCGCAGCAGACATCCTCACAAAGCGTGTCCGCCGGCGCCTCGTCCGTCAGGCCGTTGCAGTCATCGTCGATCCCATTGCAGACCTCGCTGCCCATCGGGTTCGCGGAGGAGACATCATCGTCGCAGTCGTCGTTCGTCGGCGACCAGCCTGTCCCTGGGTCGACGCAGAACTTGCTCGGCTGGGCGTTCTCGTCACCATAGCCGTCCCCATCGTCATCCGGCCAGTACTCCGTCGCCTTCGGATCTTCGCCGACACAAGCGACCCCCTCCTCGCCGTCACACTCCCAGAAAGTCTGCTCACAGCCGCCGCAGGCCTCTCCAGGGACCCCGTCGAGCGGATCGCAGCCGCCACAGGCGTTCTCGCCGGCTTGACAACCCGTGGTCGAGCCCATCGTCCCCCCCGTGACCGTCATATCCGTGGTCGCGTCCGACTCCGAGCTTGTCCCGGTCATCGTCCCAGGGCCTTGGGTGGTCGTCCCGGTGCCCGTCGCGGACTCCGTGTTCTGCGCGGTGTCATCACCGCTACAACCGAAGAGGAGCGCCGTGCTCGCCAAGCTCACGAGATAAATGGAGGTACAATGACCCCGCGCTAGATAGTTCATCATCATAGTCTGTCAACCCCGGGCACCGTCGAGGCGAGGGCCCCGCTCCGTATCATGACGGAAGACGGACCGGCTGAGAACCCGCTGGAAGCGCGCGAAGTCGTGCTCTTCTTCGTGCGAGGACTGTCCGAGCCCCCTCACATCAACCGCTCAGACAGCCGACCGACCGGCCGGCCCTACACTCACCGTTCTCTATAGCGACACATGCACCCGTGGAGCGCCCACCTGCTCATCGCAGGGCGCCCGCCTGTGCGACATCGCCCGAGTTCTCGGTGATGGCGAGAGCACGGTGTTTCGCCAAACCTCGTCGCTCCGCCGCTGCTCCTACGAGCGCTCAGCCTGCTCATACCCGAGGAGTGCATGGAGCTCCTCCAGCATCTCCTGGTTGAAGGTCCGCTTGCGCAGCACCGTGATCGGGTTGCCCCCGACCACAGAGCGCAGCCAGAGGTGCTCGCCCGAGATCTCCATCATGTGAAACGCGCGTTTCATCTCAATCCGTCCGTAGCGGGCCTCTAGGGCACGCCAGACGTCGGCGACTCTCTCGCGCTCCAGGTAGTACTTGTAGGTCTCGGGGTGGATACAGGCCGGCACTCGCTCACGGTAGGGCGGCGACCTCTCGCTCACGACGTGACCCGCTCGGCGTGGAAATGACAGACCGAATCATCGCAGCATATGCAGCGATCCTCCACGGGGGCGAAGGTCCCAAAGCGCTCATCGAGCGTACCTTCACCGTAGACGAGCTCCATCAGCCCCGCGGCGACCCCCGTGAGCATGCAGCATTGCGGCCGGTTCGCGGCGCCGCGGAGCTCGCGGAGGCCGAGCGCCTCGTAGCCGTTGAGCGACTCGATCTCGACCTCGACGCCGGGGACAAGCCGGCGAATATGCCAATTCCCCCAGCCGAGGGCGTTCGAGACGGCCATCAAGCCGTGAAGTTTGTCGCTCTGCTCACCGATCATCGGCTGGACGAGCCCCTCCCACTCGGTCGAGTTCATGATCCCGCGGAAGGTGTTCATCGCGCAGATCTCACCTGCGTTGACAAGCAGGCGGCGAGCGGTCTTCTCTCGACCGAGCGCGGCCATCGCCTCGATGAAGCGGAGAGCGAGGAGATTGTAGAAGTCAGCGGGCGTATTCGCCAGGTAGACGCTGAAGGCAGGGATAAGACCGTCGTCGTTGCCCTCGATCTGCATGCTGACGATCGCCTCGACGATCGCGACCTCGTCGACGTTGGCCGAGCGAACATATCCCTCATCAGCCCGCGTGGGGAGCTCGAAGCTGGCCTTCGAGTACGTCACGACCGGCTCCTCACGCCCGTGCTCGACCTGAAAGCGACAGCGAGACGCGCCTGTCACCATACACTCGACCTCCCGAACCTGGACGAGCTCGCCTGTTATACGGTGGATCACCCCCTGCAGATATCCCTCCGTAAACGAGCACACGGGCCCCCTCTCCTCGCCAAAGCTCGCGCTCCACCCCTCGACAAAGTGAGATGATTGCGCCTCGATCTCCCCCCCCTCGACCGAAGAGAGGTCTAGTCGGCCATAGCCCAGATGAGCATAGAGACACTCGGCCATCGCCCACATGTCGGCCGACGTGTCAGCATCCCGGAGATTCCGGCCGAGGTACTCCGAGAAGACAGCCTCGGCGGTCGACACGAGGATCGCCTTTCCGTCGATCTCCGCGGATCCCTCGACGACCCGCTGCACGCGCGAGTTGTAGTGATGGCAGTGGATGATCACGTCCATCCCGCCGACGTCTCGGCGATACGTCTCGGTGTTGTACTTGAGCCCGAGTCGTGCTCGTAGGTCCGGTCTGTCGCTTCTCATCGGCTCCCCTTTGGTCACCTCGCAGGCTATCAAAGTCTGGTCTTGGACCGTGCATCAGATGTCCGCCCAAGATCGCTCGAAGCGCAGTGGAGCCCTTGGAGACCCCCTCCGCCCCAGCGGCGTCCGAGACTCGGTCAAAGACCGTCACCGCAGACGTCGCCACAGCACGCCGCCGTGCTCGAGAGAGGCCCTCGGTCGACCCCGGGCCAAGAGCTCTCAGCGAGGCGTCAGGAGCAACGCTCGAATTGCGTCCTGGAGCGACGCGTAGATCGTGACGTCACCGGCTGAAAGGTCGGTCCTGGTCAGGATCTGGGCGACCCTCGGCTTGATCCCCGTGAGCACCGCCCGGGCCCCCACCAGGCGCAGCGCACGAATCGCCTTAAGCAGCGAGGTCGTCGCACCTGCGTCGATCTCGGTGATCCCGGTCAGGTCCAGGAGCATGGTGTCGGTCTGATCCTCGGCCGCCCCTTGGAGAAGCTCGTCGATGAGCTCATCCATCCGCTCGCGGTCGAGGGCGCCAACGAGGGGGACGACGGTCACTGTCGGCGAGATCGGAATACGGGGGGCAGAGAGCGCTCGGATGGACTCCTTCTGCGCCTCAATAATCGCCTCTCGGTGTTCGATCTGCTCGTTGCGCCGCTTCTCTCGCTCGATCTCGATCCGGTGGCGATCGCTGACATCCCGAAACGAGGCGCTGAAGCCGACCAGCCCCCTGCTCGGGAGGAACTGGGGGATGACCTCGAGATCGAACCATTGATCCCGCAGCCTCAGCTGGCCGCGATAGCCGTCGCGAGCCCACATCGTCCCCTGGATCTCCTGCAGCGGGGAGAAGACCTCGGCGGTTATCAGAGCGGGGAAGTCAGCCCCGAGAATCGCCTCCTCTCCCAAGAGAACGCCGTGCTCCGAGCGAAAGCTCATGAACTCGACGAACTGAGCGTTGTAGTCGGTAATCACCAGGTTCTGATCGACGAAGACCACCCCGTCCGACGAACCCTTGAGCGCCGCGGACCAACGCCGGTATCCGCTAAAGAGGCTGAAGATCAGGTTTTCGTCAGCGTCGATACACTCGACGCTGATCCTCCACCGCTGGCCATCGGGGGTCATGAGGAGGCGTGAGAGGCGGTGAACCTCGCCGACCTCGAGCACCGCGATAATATCGACACGCCGGGACGATGAGGCGATCAGCGCTCGATCGAGCGAGCGCAGCGCCTGTCGGTCTCTCGCGGAGATGAGCTCCGACACCTCGCTACCGATGAGCTGCTCGCATGAGCACTCGAAGTTCTCGCAGAACGTACGATCGACCTCACGAACGATGAGACCTGCGTCGCTGATGAGCGCGCCGAAGTGCTCACGAGAAGGTGTGCTCATGGGGCGTCGAGTCCTAGACCATCTCAGGATAACACCTTCGGGGGACCGTTATGGCCGTCGCATGAGCCGCTGCCCAAGCGGTGCGAAGGGGTCTTCCCGAAGGGGTCTTCCCGACGGTCCCCCGAGGTCGATGTGCCGACTCTCTGCGACACTTCAGCCTCGCTTTCGCGCCCCGCAGCGCCCGCCCCCTAGCTCAGGATCCACGACTCGTAACCCGCTCGATCCGGCCCGTCATCGACCTCGAACGACGCTCCGAAACGCCGAGCCCGCGCCGAGCCTGGCCGAAACAACCGCTCCGCGAGCCGTCGCTCCCCAAGCCGCACCGTAGACATCTCCACAGGCAATCCACCGGCCGAGGCTGAGAGGTCCTCGCCCCCTCCTCACGCCGGGACTCTGAGGAGGGCTGCCCTGAGGGCCGAGATCTGCACCGGCTTGGTGATGTAGTCGTCCATCCCCGCCGCCCGACAGCGCGCTTCGTCGCCGCTCATCGCCGCTGCGGTCATCGCGATGATCCTGGGCTGCCCCCCTTCTGGCTCGATCGTTCGGATCCTCCGCGTCGCCTCGAGGCCGTCCATGACCGGCATCTGGACGTCCATGAGGATGACATCGTAGGCGACGCGGCGGACCGCAGCGAGCGCCTCAGCCCCGTCCGACGCCACGTCCGCGCGACACCCGAGCCGGTCGAGCATGCGCAGCGCGACCTTGTGGTTTATCGGACTGTCGTCGACCAAGAGAATCCGCATCGTCGAGGAGATGACCCGCGCCGCCTCACCCGCGAGCGGACTCGCCGCGTCAACGCTGCGCCGAGGCGCGTCCGCGCTGAAGACCTGCCGCAGTACGTCTCCCAGCAGCGAGCGCTTGACCGGCTTGCTGAGCACGGCGACCGGAAGGGTCCACCGCGACGCTTCACCGAGGCGGTGGAGCGATGCCAGCAGCACCAGCGGCGGGCCCGACTCCGGAAGTTCGACCGACGACTCCGCAGCGGCTCTGGCGTCGACAAGAGAGATATCGACGGGAGCCTCTGCCGCGGCGCGCTCCGCCTCTTGATAGGTCCCGTAGGCGCGCGCCTCGACGCCCCACAGAGTGAGCAGATGGACGAGCGCGGAGCGAACGGCGGGGCTCTCGTCGACGATGCTCGCGACCTTGCCCTGCAGCCAAGGCACGACCGCAGGTGCCGCGGCGTCCGGTCGATAGGCGATCGTGAAGTGAAACTCGCTACCGCGACCGAGCTCGCTCTCGACACCGATCTCGCCCCCCAGAAGCTCCACCAGACGACGGCTGATCGCGAGCCCGAGCCCGGTGCCGCCGAAGCGGCGAGTGATCGAGCCGTCGACCTGGGAGAAGGGCTGGAAGAGCGCCGTGAGCTGCTCCTTAGAGATGCCGATGCCGCTATCTCGGACGGCGAAGCGCAGGCTCTCGCCGCGAAGGCCGACCTCGACCATGACGTCGCCCTTCGCGGTGAACTTGACCGCGTTGCCGAGGAGATTGGCCAGGATCTGTCGAAGCCGGGTCGGATCGGAGACGCACCGCTCGGGGCAACCGGCCTCGATGACATAGGCCAAGCTCACGCCTTTCATCGCCGCGGCCTGCGAGAAGATGTCGAGGGTCTCCTCGACCGCGTCGCGGAGGTCCATCGGCAGGAGCTCCACTTCGACCTTGTCGGCCTCGATCTTGGCGAAGTCGAGGATATCGCCGAGAACCCCGAGGAGCGCCCTGCCGCTGCTCCGGATCACCTCCGCACACTCTCGCTGCTCGGGGCTCAGCGGTGAGTCGAGGAGCACGCTGGTCATCCCGATCACGCCGTTCATCGGCGTGCGGATCTCGTGGCTCATCGACGCGAGAAAGTCCGACTTCGCCCGTGACGCCCCTTCGGCAGCGAGTCGTGCCCGAGCAGCCTCCGCGAGCGCCTCTCCGAGCTCGACGTTGGCCCGGGCGAGCTCGTCGCGCTGCTCCTGAGCGGCAAGCTCGCTCTCGAGGGCGCCTACCCGGAGGATGAAGACCATCCGGTTGACCGCGAGGCCGAGGAGCGAGGTCGTCACCAGGTTGACCGCGAGGCCGATATCCAGCCCTGCTGGCCCGTACGCCAGGGGCACGAGCACGCCCCCGAGACCGACCGAAAAGGTGATGACGGCGAGCGCCGCGGGGACAGTACAGGCGATGCACGCGAAGAAGACCGCGGCCATGTAGTAGCCGGCGCTCGGCTGGAACCATTCGTAGAGCCCGAGGATCGCGCCTACTTCGGCGAGGAGGAGGCCAAAGAGGAGCGAATACTCGACAAAGCCCCCTACGCTCTTTCCACCCCGGCGCACCCACCAGGCCCGTGCCCCCCAGGCGACGCAGGTCGCGATCGTCGTGAGCCGGGCCCCCCAAAGCCACTCCCCAGCAGCGTAGGCCGCCGTCGATCCATCGGCCTCGATCGAGAGACGATCGATCCCGAGGAAGATCGCCATGACCACCCCAATGACCGGGGCGAAGACCGCTGCGCGCGCGAAGTTGTCCGCGAGCAGTGCCCGCACGACCGCCGGAGACATCTCTACGGACGCGAAATACCCAGGTCGACGCGTCCCCTCGGTCTCCGATGCGCTCCCGCTTTGCCCGGCGTTCATCGTCTACCTACGCGGCGCCATACTACCCGAGGCCTCCCCTGGACGCGCCCACCCTCGGCGGCAGACCAGGCCGAGGCTGTGGCTCCAACCGCGGATGTCGGCACCGAGCGACGAGAGCTCCACAGGCGCGCAGCCGCGCCTGTGCGCCGCTCGCCGGGTCCTCTCTCAACTGCGGTAGACTGGGCGACCAATCTCGTGTTTCGAACCCGGTTGATAGCGCGCCTCCGGAGGCCCCTGCCCGCCGGGCTCCGAAGCAATAGCGATGTCTCCAGCCGAGCGCTGATGGCCATCGGCGTCAGCGCCGTCCTGGTCCCCTCCGGCTTCGGCCTCGCCCTCCTCTTCGTCGTCACCGCAGACCCCGGAGCCCCCCCTATCGCGGCGGCCGGCCCCCTGCTCGTCGGCGCCCTCGCAGCCGCGACGCCGGCGATCCTCCGAGCCCGTGGCCTCACCTGGACCGGCAACTGGCTCGCCGCGCTCCTCTTCGCCGGCATCTCCAGCGTCGTCCTCACCACAGGAGGTATCACCTCCCCTGCCGTCATCCTCTACCCTGCGGTCGTCGTCATCGCGGCGATCCTCGCGGGACGACGCTTCGCCCTCGCCTGGGCTCTCGGCTCCGCGCTCGTCCTGGGCGCGCTCGTCATGATGGCGCCCCGGCTCGCCGCTCCCCCGACGATTGGGGACGACGCTCGACCTCTCTTCACGCTCCTCTTCGCGACGCTCTCGCTCGGCACCCACGCTCTCCTAAGCTCGCTCTTCGGGGCTCGTCCGCCGCCCGAGATCGCCTGGGAGCCGCTCCTCCTCGACCCTCGGGAGTCCGAGCTTCGCCAGAAGACCACGGCGCTCGAGCTCGTCTCGAGCATCGCCGCGATCGCGAACGCCTCGCAGACCGGCGAGGACATGCTTCACGGCTGCCTCCGCGCCATCTGTGACGCGGTCGACTTCGACGTCGTCGCGCCCGTCTTCGATCACACGATCGGGATGCACTTGATCCACCGAGCTAGCGATCCATCGGCGACCGGCGACGCCCTGGCGGCGATCCAGAGGTCCGCGTGGCTGCGGCGTCTACAGGAGAGTCAAGAGGTCCAGTGGATCGATCTCAACAGCACCGACCCGCTCACCAGCACCATCCAGTCCGCCGAGATCCATCAGGTGCTCGGCGTGCCCGTGCATCTCAAGGACGGAGATGAGCACCCGCCCGTCAGCGTCCTCCTGATGAGCTCGAGCCGAGAGCGACCTCCAAACCTCGACTCGATCCTCCACGCCATTCAGGTAGCCCTTGGAGCCCACCTCGCCCAGGTGATCGCCCGCGAGAACGCGGCCAAGGCGGCGCACCAGGCCCAGCGAGCCGCCGAGGCGGCGAGCCTCGCAAAGTCGGACTTCCTGGCGACGATGAGCCACGAGATCCGCACGCCGATGAACGGGGTCATCGGCATGGCGAGCCTCCTCCTCGACTCCAAGCTCGGCCCCGAAGAGCGCGAATACGCCGAGGTCATCCGCAGCAGCGGACAGGCCCTCCTCAACGTCCTCGGCGACATCCTCGACTTTTCCAAGATCGAGTCTGGCAAGCTCGACATCGAGCTGCAGGAGGTGGTCATCCGCGACTCCGTCGAGGAGACCCTCGATCTCTTCTCGGCCAGCGCCGCAGACAAGGAGATCGGCCTCGCCTACACGATCGACGCAGCCTGCCCGGAGTCTTGCACGTCGGACCCGACGCGGCTCCGACAGATCCTCGCGAACCTCGTCGGCAACGCGGTCAAGTTCACCAGCGAAGGTGACGTCGACGTCCACGTCGACGTCGCCGAGGGGATGCTCCGCTTCACCGTCCGCGACAGCGGCATCGGCATCGCCGAAAACCACATGTCCCGCCTCTTCAAGCCGTTCTCGCAGGTCGAGGCCTCGACGAGCCGTCGCTTCGGCGGCACAGGCCTCGGGCTGGCCATCTGCAAGCGCCTCGTCGAGCTCCTAGGCGGTGAGATCGGCGTCGACAGCGAGGTCGGCCGCGGCAGCGCGTTCAGCTTCACCGTCGAGCTCAGGAGCCCGAGTCCCCCGGCCGAAGACACCCCGTGGCTTCGCGGGCGTCGAGCGGCGATCGTCGAGCCGAGCCGAGCCGTCGGTGACGCGCTGAGGCTCGAGCTGAGCCGCTGGGGCGTCGAGTGTCATCGCTTCGCCACCCTCGCGGAGGCCCTCCGCGAAGCAGGACCGGCGCTCGACCTGCTCTTCATCGACGCTGGGCTCACCAGCGAGCTCGGGGCCCTCCAAGGGCCGGCGAAGAACCGAGTCGTTCTCCTGCTCCCGCTCAACTCCCCCCGCGACGCCTACGAAGACCTCTCGGACGCCGAGTTCGTCAACAAGCCGATCAAGCGCGCCCACCTCAGGCGGGCAATGGAGACCCTCTTTAGCGTCCAACCGACGACACCGACGCCCGAGAGGTCGAGCCACAACGAGCCTATGGCGACCCTCCTGCCGGCGCGGGTGCTGGTGGTCGATGACAGCGCGATCAACCTCAAGGTCGCCGTCAGCCTCCTCGGCCGTCTGGGCTACCGAGCCGACACCGCGAGCGACGGGGCTGCCGCGCTCGAGCTAATCCACAAGATCCCCTACGACGTTGTCTTCATGGACATTCAGATGCCGGTGCTCGACGGTGTCGAGACCACGCGAAGGCTGCGCAGCGACCACACGGGACCCCAACCCGCCGTCATCGCCATGACCGCAGAGGCGCTCGACGGCGACGAGGCCCGCTGCCGAGCTGCTGGCATGGACGACTATGTCTCCAAGCCGGTCCAGCTGCTCACGCTCTCCCGGGTCCTTCGCCGGACTTTGCTGACGCGGAGTCGTGTTGCCCAGGAAGAGGGGAAAGTCCGTGCATGATGGGCGAACCGCTGGGCCTCGGCTCCTCGAGTCCTCACACCCGAGCCCGATCTCGCCCCCAGGTCGGACGACGACCCTGCGGAGGCGAGATCCCGAAGCGAGCGTCGATCAATGATCGCCCCCCCCCGCCTATGCGGGCGGGATGAAGTAGCCCGTGAGCGTCTCGCGGATCTTCCACCCGCCTGGGGTCTTCCGGTATTTGTCCGTATAGTTGCCGAAGATCGCGATCGGAGTCGCCCCCTCGCCGGCCGGCACCGACTCGATCCGGAAGTACCAGGTCGCCTTGGCCTTATCCTCCGCCGTGAACTCGATGATCGGGCTGAGGATGTAGTGGGTGCTCCACTGCGTGCCCTGCGGGAGGATGTTCTCGAAGGCGTTGAGGAGCGCAGGACGCCCCTCAAATCGACCGAAACCTCCGAGATCGAGCACCCCGTTCTGGGTAAATAGCTCCGAGAGTGCGACGGCGCTCTCGTGCCCAGGGTTGTTGAAGACCGCATCTGCGCCCCGGGCGTAGGCCGCCTTCAGCTCCTTGATCGCCTCGCGATCCTCGAGCTGGGTAAGGCGTGTCACGAGGAGGTTGTTGTCATTATCACCTGGCATTCAGACTCCCACTCTTCCCTGTCGAAAACGCGCATAACGAGCCCTCGACAACGTTTTGGCGTTCGTCCTATCCTCTACCATGCAGACACCCGCGATGATCTGAAATTCCTCGGAGGATTCGTTGCACACCGGCTCAGACGACTCCTTACACGCGATCATCGAGCACTGCCCGCTCGCCCTCTCGCTGCATCGCTCCGACGGCTCGTTCCTGTACGCCGCCCCCGCGTGCGTGTCGCTCTACGGTGCTGAGACCGCAGCGCTGTTCGAGACCACTCTCATGAGCGCGATCCTGGCCGCCGATCGCGAGCTCTTCGCCGACGGATGGAATCGCGTAATCGTCCGCGGAGAGTCCCTTGACTGCCGGTGCAGGCTCGAGAGCGGCGCGACCGTCGATTTCACGCTAGGACCCGCCGGCACGACCCCGCACGACGGAGCGAAGGTCGTCTGCGCGGCGCGGGCGATCGCGGTGACCGCGACAGAGCCCCAGGCCAGCTCGGAGCACGCCAACGACGCGCTCGCCAGGGCCCACCGCGACGTGCTCGTCGGTCTCCTGCCGGGCCTCGTCTGGTACGGGCCCGTCACCCCTGACCTCAGCTCCTACAAGCTCTCCTACATGAGCGAATACCTCTTCGAGGTCACCGGTTATTCGGCCGAAGAGTGGTTCTCCACGCCGGGGTTTTGGCGGGACCGGATTCACCCCTCCGACCGCACCGAGCTGCTCGAGTCCACAGCGCAGATGCTCCGCGGTGACCGTGAGGCAGGACCCCCCTACCGCTTCCGCGCCGCCGACGGCCGCTATTTATGGTTGCAGAGCTCGATGCGGATCGAGCGGGACGAGGCCGGTGATCCATCGCGGATGTTCGGGCTCACCCTCGACGTCACGGAGCTGATGGAGTCGCGGGAGCAGGCCCAAGTGCTAGAGCGCGAGGTCGAGACGATCGCGCGGGAGATCCTCGAGCTCTCCGCACCGCTGATCCCGGTCGGCGACGGTATCCTCGTCCTCCCGCTGATCGGCACGATCGATCCGAGCCGAGCGAGGCACGCCCTGGAGTCGCTCCTCACCGGGATCAAGCGCTATGAGGCCTCTGCGGTGATCATCGACCTCACCGGAGTCGCCCTCGCCGACACCTCCAGCGTCGCCGCCCTGACCCGAGCGGCCCAGGCGGTCAAGCTCCTCGGCGCGACCCCGGCGATCACCGGCATCGGCTCGCGGATGGCGCTGACGATCCTCGAGGCAGGACTCCTCGACAATGGCGTCACCATCTACGCAGCGGTCGCGGACGCCGTCACGGCCCTGAAGCGACGCCCGAGGCGACGGAGGCGTCCGGCCTCCCGCCGCGGCAAGATCCAGTGAGACCGACCCAGGCCGAGTTCAGCGTCGACCCCGAAGCCACGCCTCTTTGCCCAGGAGCTCGCCACACCGCGCAGAGAGCACCTTGCGGGCCTCGGGGTCGCGAAAGTGATCGACGAGCGCGGGCTCCATCGCTCGCGTCCGATCGCGCCAGTCGGCGTCAAAGAGGTCGATGAGCCGACGCGCAGGCCCATCGCAGCGCCTGAAGAGGCCCGTGACCTCCCAGTTCCTCCACATGTCGCTCCGGGTCCAGTTCGACGAGCCGCTTCCGAAGATCAGCGCTCCATCAGCCCGCTCGAGGACGAAGAGCTTCATGTGCATCTCCTGTCCCGGCTCGACCGCGTAGTGACGCACCTCGACCCCGGCGTCCGCGAGCCTCGCGACGATCGCCGCGTTTAGCGATCCGCCGCAGTTGACCCCGTAGAATGCCTCGTTCGGGTCGAGGATGACCCGCACCGCGGCGCCTCGACCGTGGGCGGCCAACACCGCGTCGACGAGGCTCGGCTCCGAGAAGAGGAGCAGTGAGATCCGCAGCGAGTCACCGCGCTGTGCGGAGCTCAGGACCTCGAGGATCGCCGGTCGGATCTGCCGCTGACCCGGCATCGTCGCGAGCGCCTTAACGTCGCAGCCGGACCAGCCAGCGTCGACCCTGGACCGAGCGTGCGCGTGGAGCTCCGCATCACTCCGGAGCTCGTCGAAGGCCCCTCGGCTGAGCGTCGCGGGATCGATCGCTCCATCGCTCGCCGCGACCGCGTCGCCCCAGGAGCGGAGGAAGAGCCGCTGCAGGTCGCGAGCGACGGGGCCTGCAGCGCGGACCATGACATCGTGGTTCGAGGCGACGGCCTCGGCGAGGTTCATCCCGCCGAAGATCGCCTCGCGACCGTCGACGACGAGGTACTTGGTGTGATCGATGCCACCGCGGACCGGAGCTGGACGGAGGATCTGGAGGCCCTGCTTGCGAGCGTAGTCAAAGACAGGGGTGAACCACGGGTCGTCCTCGCCGACCGTCTTGCGGGTGTCCTTCACCGCGACGAAGCGGGTGTTGATGACGCGCACCCGAACACCGGCGCGCTGGCGCTCGACCAGGGCGTCGACGAGCGCACGGCCGATCCCGGCCGGCTCCCCTCCCCTCGCCCGATCGCCGCCGAGGAGATACATGCTGAGGAGCACCTCGTGCTCGGCCGAGGCGATGAGCTCCAGCACCTCCGGGAACACCTCCTCGCGATCGACGAGCACCTTCACCGCCGAGACCGGAGGCGGGCTACGCTCGCCGAGACAGGCGAGCGACCCGACCATCATCACAGCGAGCGCGATGAGGCATCGGCGGCGCCTAGACCCACGAGCGAGAGTCGCGGCGTCCATCATCAGCGCTCGCCCTCGCCCTCGCCCTCGCCCGGGACGAGAAAGGCGACGCTCTTGCCCTCCGCGCGCCTGCCCTCGATCGCCTCGTCGATCCGGTGGGCGTAGGGATGACCGCCATGGATGACGACGCTCCTGCGCCGCCGCACCCCCTCGACCAGCCACCCGGGCACGGCGATGATCTCGTCGTTGGCGATCCGCAACGTCGCGTCGACGCCGTTGACGCAGCGAAAGACCCGACGTCCGCAGCTCGGGCAGCGCCGCTGATCCGTACATCCGGTCTCCCCCATGCCGCGCCAGCCGACGGCGCAAGGCGTGTCGAGGTCGACCTTTCCCGAGGCTGCACAGTTGAGTATGTCGAGCTTCATTGTCGGTGGGACCTAGCAGACCGTCATGCCACCGGCTCGGCGCCCGCGGGGCGACGCAGGCCAGAGAGCCGCACGAAGAGGGTCGACCGAGCTCGCGCTCGCGGATCCGACGATCGAGCTCGGCTCGGCGGCGAACGCCTCCACATCGGCCAGCTCGGGCCCGATCGTCGCGGAGGCGCTGGACTTCGCGATCATCTCGAGGCGTCGAGTATCACAGGATCGACGAGGACGTACGCACGCTCGCAGTGACGACCCGGCAGGGTCCAGCGCCGGTCCAGCACCGGTCCGCTCCTCGCCCGATCGCGACCGTGCCGCGGACAGCCTGCGAGTGATCTTGCCCTCCACCCCTCCTGCGGGGGGACTCGCAGCCGCTGGCACGGTGTGGGGCCCACCACCTACGCGTCGACCGTCGCGGGGGTCCCAGGCCGCAAGGGAGCGGACAATTCCCCCCTCAGGACGGCGCAGCCCCAGCAGCGTATTCTCCGCGAAGGCCGGCTCTCACAGCTGCCCTCGGCGTCGACGACGATGACGAGTGAGACCGTCCACACAAACTCAGCAGATTCAGGCTCTAGTCAGAGAATCCCGGTTGACCGCATCCTGGGAGGGTGATGTCGCGCACCATCGGCCTCTCCAACCGCGGCGCCAACGCGCCCGCCTCTCCGATCCGACGTCTCATGCCGCACGCCGAGTTCGCTCGCTCGCGGGGAGTTCACGTTCATCACCTCAACATCGGTCAGCCAGACCTCGCGACCGTCGCGCCAATGCTCGAGGCTTACCGCCTCTTCGACGAGCCGGTCATCGCCTACTCGCCCTCGGAGGGCTTCCCCGAGTACAGGCAGGCGCTCGCCGACTACTACAACCGGCTCGACATCGCCGGCTCCAGGATCCTCCCCGAACATATCCTGGTCACCGTCGGCGGCTCCGAGGCGCTCCTCTTCGCGATCGCAGCGACCTGTGATCCCGGCGAGCAGATCCTCGTCGTCGAGCCCTACTACACCAACTATCGCGGCTTCGCTCACCTCCTCGGCGTCGAGGTCGTCCCCGTCACGACCCACGCGAGCGAGGACTTCCACCTCTCGGCCGATCGGGTCCGCGCTGCGATCGGCCCCAGGGTGCGAGCCCTCGTCGTGCCGACCCCTGGCAACCCGACGGGGATGGTGCTCCGCCACGGGGACCTCGCGGAGATCGGGCAGGTCTGCGTCGAGAGCGGCATCTTCTTCATCGTCGACGAGGTCTACCGCGAGTTCGTCTACCCCGAGGACGAAGAGCCCGCGAGCCTCGCCCCGTCGGTGCTCGAGATCCCAGACCTCGAGTCCCACGCGATCGTCATCGACTCGGTCTCCAAGCGCTACTCCGGCTGCGGTGTCCGGATCGGCTGCCTCGTGACCCGCAACCCCGAGCTGCGCAGCGCCTGCCTGCGCTTCGCCCAGGCCCGCCTCTCCCCGCCGACGATCGATCAGTACGCCGCAGCCGCCGCACTGCGGACGCCGGCGCACGACATGCAGACCATGATCGACGCCTACCGCGAGCGTCGCGACCTCCTCGTCGAGGGGCTCAACGCGATCCCAGGCGTCTCCTGCCCGCGGCCGAAGGGCGCCTTCTACCTGATCGCAGATCTGCCGGTCGAGGACGCCGAACACTTCTGCGTCTTCCTCCTCCGCTCCTTCGACATCGACGGCGAGACCCTGATGATGGCCCCCGCTGAGGGCTTCTACGCCACCCCAGGCGCCGGCCGAAACCAAGTCCGCCTCGCCTATGTCCTGAGCTGCGAGAAGCTGGTCCGCTGCCTCACGATCCTCCGCGAGGGTCTCATCGCCTACGCCGCCATCTACCCGACCCTGAGCGCAGACGAGGCCTAGCAGACCCTGGCGTGAGTCCCGCGCGCTCTCGCCCGCCTCGCCCCCCTACCTACGTCCGCGCTCGGCCCTCACGCCCAGCATGTCCGGCGTACGGAGGATGGGCGGGACTGCGCGAGAGGCTTCGCGCTGGTAGGATCTGCGCCACCGATGAGTCCGCCGCGAAGCCGTCCAGAGGCGTACCGCGCCGAGTATGTCGTCCGGGTCAACCGCGTCATCGATCACATCGAACGCAACCTGGACCAGCCTCTCTCGTTGTCGAGCCTCGCCGAGGTCGCCCACTTCTCGCCCTATCATTTTCACAGGATCTTCGGGCTGATGGTCGGTGAGACCCTAGGCCACTTTGTCCAGCGACTCCGGGTAGAGCGCGCGGCGACGATGCTCCTCGCGAATATGGAGACGAGCGTCACCGAGGTCGCGCTCGACTGTGGCTTCTCGAGCCCCGCGACCTTCGCCAGGACCTTCAAGGAGGCCTTCGGTATGAGCGCTACAGCGTGGAGAAAGGGGGCCAAGAGCAAGATCTGCGAGGCACCTAGCAAGATCCGCAAAGCGGTCCGCAACCTCCGCAATGCCGGTGAAGTCTCCGATGGGTATATCGATCCGCAGACGAACAACCCGACCTGGAGATACACAATGTCTACGGAAGAACCCGATAATCCGCTCAGCACAACAGTCACAGTCCGCGATGTCCCTGCCCACCATGTGATCTACCTGCGCCACGTGGGCCCCTACGGCCAGACCGAGCTCATCCCCCGCCTAATCCGCAAGCTCCGGTCCTGGGCGATGCCCCGCGGGCTCCTGGTCGAGGGGACCCAGATGATCCTCGTCGCCCACGACAACCCGAACGTCACTGAGGAGGACAAGCTTCGGCTCAGCGTCTGCCTGACCGTCCCAGAGGGGACGCCAGCGGAGGGGGAGTACGGCATCATGACGATCCCTGGCGGCGCCTGTGCCGTCGCCCGCTTTGAGATCCCGCCGCGACGGATCGCCGAGGCCTGGGCCGTCGTCGTCGGCGGATGGTTGCCACAAAGCGGCTATCAGCCCGATGATCGGTCTTGCTACGAGATCCCACACAATGATCCACGGGAGCATCCGGAGGGCAAGATCATCATGGACATCCACGTCCCGGTGCGCCCGCTCTAGGATCCCGTGGCGAGGGTCCCGCGCGCTCTCGCTTGCCCTCGTCGACCCTCGCGACTCCGCCACGACTTGCGGTACGCCCGGTACAGCGGCGTTCTGCCGAAGCCGTGAGGGCCGACGATGGACGACGGCTCGCCCGTCCCCCCCCCCCCGGGATGAGCCGGGCGAGCCGGGCGAGCCGGGCGAGCCGGGCGAGGCCGATGATCCCGGCGACGGGAAGAACCGCAGGCCCGGCTCAGGCCTGATTCACGAACTCTTGGAAGACGGCCTTGTGGCGCACCAGGTCGAGCTCCGGCGAGAGGGCGACGCGGACGATGTAGTCCTTGTGGCCTTCCTTCGTCGTGCCTTGCGTGGAGGTCGCAGGGACCGTCCAGTAGCAGCCCTTGAGTTGGCCGTAGCTGACGCAGAACTTACTTTCGCCCGGGATCTTTCCGATCATCAGTCGGATCAGCGCGAGGTTGGACGCGCGCTTGTAGGCCTCGCGTTCTTCATCGGTGTTGCCCTGCGTGGGGAGGTCCAACGAGAACACCGAGGGGGTGAAGCCGTGCTTCGCGAGCTCATCCGACACGAAGTTGATCTTGGCGCTTGGCAGAGTGTCCCGGACGAAGCTCACGAACTCGCGGGTGTTGGCGTACGCGGCCGCGATGCGATCGAGCATGGAGGGCAACTGCCCTGCGAGCACCTCCAGCTGATGCTCGGTCGCCTCGTTGTCGCAAAGCTGCATGTGGCGCTCGATCTTCTCGAGCAGGTGCTCGCCCCTCGCGTTCGCGACGCAGTAGCCAGCCGTACATCGTCCCCCGCTCGGGAACTTGGACCCGCTCACGTAGGCGATGGTTTGGACGGAGCAGAGGACGTCGCCCTCGCCCAAGAAGCGGACGTTGGGACAAAAGGTCTGATCGAGGATGAAGATGGGCTCGACCGCCTTGCCCCCCCCGGAGGTGCGGCGATCCTTGCCGAGGGCGTCGCGCAGCTTGCCCAGGTCAGGGACTTCGACCCGCGGGTTCGTGGGGATCTCGGCGATGATGAGCGGGACCGCGTCTTCGGCGGCGAGCTCCTCCAACACGGCGTCCAGGCTTTGGACCATGTCACGGCCGCCATCGACCTCGAGGTCGACGACTTCGATGTCCTCGCGGCACGCGGCCACACGTCGCGCCTGGTCGTTGGTGCCGCCATAGCAGTTGGTGGGCACGACGATCCGGATGGGCTTCCCATGGTGGTGCTCGATCGCGTGGTGCACTAGCCCCATCACGACAGCGTACTGGACCGAGAGCCCGCTGGACCCGACGAGCGCGGGAGCCTTGGTGCCCGTGACCTCGCGGATCGAGGCCAGCACGCTGGCCCTGTTCGCCGCGGCGTTCTGCGCCCGGGGGGCCGGGGCCGCGCCGATGAGCCGCTCGATCGCCGCCAGAGAGTTCGCGGGCGTCATCGCGATGGTCTCTCGTCGGCGCGTGTGCTGGATCTCCGAGACGTACTCCGTCCCCTGCCCGCCGGTCACCACGATGATGCTTCCCCACCGCCGGTCGAGGTTCACGTGGAAGTCGACACCCGGACGGAGGTCGAAGTTGGTGATGTCGTCGGACTCGGCGAGGAACACGGTGCTGCCGGCATGGGGCGGGATGTCTGCCTCGCCGTCGACCCGCACAAGCTCGAACCGGTAGCCGTACACGCTGCGAAGAACGTCGGGATCGAGGAAGCTCGGCAGCTCGCCCCTGTGCGCCAGGAGAGTGCTCTTCTTGGAGAGTAGGTTCTTGCGCAGGACCGCGAGCAGTGGCGCAGTTCTCGACGAGAAACTGATCACGTCTTGTGCCTGTACTCCGTGGGCTTTGGCGACGGCCCACTCGAGCACGCACGAGAGCGGGTGCCCCAGCCGGATGTAGTCGTACGCCGTGGGCAACGCGGCCAGCGTCGATGCGTCCGCGCTCCCGCTCTCGAACAGCGCCTCGAAGCGCTCGAGGAACTGCGTCTTCGCCAAGGGCTCGTCGTAGATATCCAGTCGATGCGTGGTCAGGTTCAACCAGTCGGCTGGCATGTGTTCGATGACGCCCTCGAGGCAGTCGCGGATCGCTGTCGCTTGCACGGCGGCATCCTAACGCCTCGCCGACGGCTGAGGCAACGCTCCACGGAGGCCGCTCTCGATGAGTCTAGCCCTCGCCTGGCCTTCGGCTGGGGACGGCAGCGGTGCACGACGGGCGTACGTCGCGGACGCGGTGGCGACCGCGACCACCACCGATATGAAGACATACGTCGGGTCCGTCTACACTTGCCAAACGATGACCAACACGCCCGCGGCTGCGAGAGCACACACGGCGACTAGCGCGAGTAGAAGAGGTGTCCGCGCTTCTCGACGAAGCCTGTGGTTCGCGACGGTCATCGCCGGCGACGTCGCCCGCGGCTGGAATCACGAGGCCGATGCGCGGCGACCTCAGGCCTCCTCGCCCTCGGCCTGCTTGAGCGCCTTGGCGTGCACCCGCCACGCGGGTGAACACGGCGAGGTCTCCGCGCGCCCCCGCGGGGTTCAGACGGACGATCACCATGGGTGTCTTAGGAGACAGGTGATCAGCCGCGCGGGCATCGGCTGCTCGGAGCTCCGCGCGGATGCGGGCGGCGGCGCGGTCTGCCGCCCTTGACGCGCGCCGGATAGCCCGTCGACAGATACACTGGCTTCCCTAGCGGGATCTGGATACGGTAGTCTCGCCGACGGCGATGGCACCACAAGGATGCCCATGAGTGACGATGACGAGCTTCTCCGGGCGTTGGGCGCGATCGCGCGCGAGCGTGAGGAGACACGCGTCGTGAACCCGGGCGACCGCGCTGCCGGGGAGCAGCTCGCGACGGGACGGTACCCGCTGAGCTCCTTGATCGCGCCGGCGGAGGGGCGGCCCGCGGACGCGGGCGTGGTGGAGGGGGCGCTCGCGGCCGGGGTCGTCCGCGAGGCCACGCCGAGCTATGGGATCCAGATCCTCGAGTGAGCGGCGAGCGAAGCCGCGGGGGGCTGGGCGCCGGAGCAGGGTTCCGATGGCGATGGGCCTGGCGATCGCGCTGAGCGGCGGGTGCCCGGCGCCGGAGGGGGGGACCCCTGCGGCGACGCTGCAGAGCGCGATCACGCCAGAGATCCTGTACAGCGGCTGCGCCGGCCTACACGGCCGCGTCTGCGCTCGATCGGCGGACGAGCCGCTCCGCCTGTGGATCGCCGGGGCCTCGCCAGCGACGCTGCGGCTCACCCTTGATGGGCAGGCGATCGAGGTCGCGGGGACCGAGGTGGGCGGCGGGCTCCGGGTCGAGATTGCTGCCGGGCTCGTCGGATCGCTGGCGGCGCGGATCGAGGGCGAAGGATCAACGTGGGGGCTTGAGCTTGCGACCCCGCCGGTGATCGATCCGCGGGTCGTCGCGATCGCGACGGCGGCGGCGAAGGGCGACGCGGACGGGGGGCGGCTGCGGGGCGAGATCGAGGTGTTGCTGCCTGCGCTCGCGCTGGCGGATCGCGCCGAGGCGCTGGCGCTGATCGGCGATATTTGGTTTCGCGACGGCGATCCAGCGGCGGCGATAGAGGCGTACAGGCGGGCCTTCGAGCCGCTTGTGGCCGCGGGAGCGCTGCGGCGAGCGAGCGACATCGCGGTGACGTCGAGCTATGCGGCGTTGATTCTCCTCGCCGATCGCGAGGCCTCTGCGGCGTGGCTTCGGCGCCAGGAGAGTATCCACTCAACGTACCCCGAGGCACGCATGCGACATGGATACTTCGCGTCCCTCCTCGCCGATCGTTCTGGAGACCTGCGCGGCGCGATCATCTTCCTCGAGGAGCACGAGCGAGGGACGCGGGCGCTTGGTCGGCAAGAGCACCTCTTCGCCGCCCTTGCGCAGAAAGGGGTGCTTCTCGCGCGAATCGGCGATCGGACCGGCGCCGACCGAGCCTTCGCCGAGGCTTTCGCCCTGGGCGACGAAGTTCCTGCGCGGGCGCGGGCGCGGGCGCTGGTAAATGCGGCGTGGGTCGACCTCGAGATGCTGTCCAACGGACACGCCTCCGATCCCCGGCCGCGCCTTCGCGAGGCACAAGCGCTGGCGGACTCCCAAGGTGATCGGGAGTCCGCCGACGAAGCTCGGATCAACCTGGCGTACTCCTCCCTGCTCCAGGGGGACGTCGCAGCGGCCCAGTCTGCGTTGACCGACTTCGAGCCGCAGCGGCCCGAGACTCGTAGGTGGCGCGATTATCTCCTCGCCCGTTCGTCGCTCCTCAGAGGTCAACCGGCCGCTGCTCTCGCCGCCTTCGCGGCGCTGGGACAAGTCGCCGATGGGCTCGACGACCGATCGCTCGCGTTGCTCGCGCTGGTTGGAGCCGGCGAGGCTCTCGAGGCCCTCGGCCGCTTCGACGAGGCGAAGCTTCGATACCGCGACGCCGAAGCGAAGCAGGCGGCGACGCTCGCCGACATCGCCGTCAATGGCGGACGCGAGCGCTTCGCCGGTCAGCGCGATCGATCGACGCGGCTCCTCGTCGATCTGCTCCTCCGCACCGGGCACATTGAGGAAGCCCTTTGCACCGCCCGCCAGGCCCGGGGACGCGTTCACCAAGGACTGGCGCTTGAGAACCGGCGCCGGGTCCTGAGACCCGCCGAGCAGCGCGCACAGGAGGCCGCGCTCGTAGAATATCGCAGCGTCCGCGCCGACATCGACGCTGCCTTCGAGGCGAGCTGGGGGCTCTCCCGACGCCGCGGCGAGGCGGAGCGGGCCCGCCTGCACCGCGAGGCCACGCGGGCCCGGGCGCTCCTCGATCAGACCCTCTCGATCGACGCCGCGGCGATCGTTCCTGCCTGCGACGCCCTCCCACGCCCCGCGGCGGGGACCCTCCGGCTGATCTACGCCCCGCTCCCGACCGGAGACGTCGCCTTCGCCCTCGCCCCCGACGGCGCCCTCGACCACGTCGTGATCACCGATCTAGGCGCGAGCCCCAGCGAGCGCGCGGATCGACTCCTCGGCCCCTTCGCGGCGGCGATCGACGCCGCCGATCGCCTCGAGATCGTCGCCAGCGGCCCGCTCAGCGCCGAGGCGTTCCACACCCTCCCATGGCGCAGCGCGCCGCTGATCGCCACGGTCGATGTCGCCTACTCAATGGACCTGTCTCAGGAGACAGAGTCACGCGAGGACGGGCGGCGGGCCCTGCTCCTCGCGCCGCCGAGCAACCTCGCGGCCGTGTCGACCGAGCTCGACGCGGCGACGTCCGCCCTCGACAGCGCGGGCTGGACGATCGAGCGCCGCCGCGGCGACGAGGAGGACCTGATGCGCCGCCTCGTCGCCAGCGATCTCTTCTTCTACGCCGGGCACGCGGGGGGCGGGGAGCACGGTGGCTGGGAGAGCGCCCTCGTGCTGGTCGGCGATCGGAGACTCAGCGTCGGCGACCTCTTCGCCCTCCCGGGGCGGGCACCGGCGCGCGTGATCCTCAGCGGGTGCGAGACGGGGCTCGTCGATCCGCGGGCGCTCGCCGGCGGGATGAGCCTGGCGAGCGCGCTCCTCCTCGCCGGCTCGGAGCTCGTGATCGCCACCGACTCGCCGGTCGACGATCGCCTCGCCGCCGCCCTCACGCCGCGAGTGATCGCCGCGATCGCAGAGGGAGCCGACGGTGTCCACGCCCTCGCCGAGGCCCAGGGGGCGCTCGCCGACGCGCACCCGGAGTGGGCTCGGTTTCGGGCGTTCGTCCGCTGATCGACCGCAATGCGCCCTGCGATCACCCGCGTAAGAATCGAGGGCGCCGCTGTCTAAGGACACTCCAGACCGTACCCTCGCCTCGACGACCTGCACCATGAGCGCCTCCAGAAGCATCCTGCCCCTCACCGCCCTAGGGCTCCTGCTGACCGCCTGCCCCGAGACTCTGCCACAGATCGCCTGCGACCTGCCGACGACGAAGGGGCCGACGACGGGGTCGCCGACGACGCGGCCGGTGCACCACCGCCACGTCGCCCTCGTCGACAAGGGCGCCGACGATGCATGCCCCGCGTCGACCGGCTGGAACGCATCGCCGCTCTACCGCGCCGGCGAGGTCCAGAAGCTCCTCGGCAAGGACAACGACAAGGACAAGACCCTGCCGAAGGCGCTCGAGCGCTTCTGCCTCTACACCTGGAGCGGCGGCGGCTCGCCCTCATCGCCGCCTATCTTCACCCCCGCCGACAACGTCGTCCGCGTCGACGCCGACCTCGAGATCGTGGTCCCGCAGCTCTCCGGCGCCCGCCTCGCTGATGATCCGGGGCTGCAGTCCGCGCTCCGCGAGGCCTTCCTGGGCGCCCTCGGGGCGCTCCCGGATGCGCCGATGGATCCGTCACTCCACGCCAGCGTCGAAGGCCCCGCACGGATCGCGGTGATCGACACCGCAGACTTCGCCGACGCCGGAGCGGCGACCTCAGGCGCCGCCTCGCACCTCCGCCATGGCCTCGCGGTCGCCGAGATCGCCCGGGAAGTACGATGTCCAAAGGGACAGGCCGATTGTCGGGAGAAGCTCTTCCACGCCCAGGCTTTCCCGTACACCGCCGCCTCCCCGCTGCCGCAGGCCGGCGGCGGGCAGCTCGGCTCCCTCGGCTCCCTCGCTCAAGCGATCGGCGAGGCGCTGGTCCGCTGGCAGAGCGGCGACATGCGCACCTCGCCGCTGGTGCTGAACCTCAGCCTCGGCTGGGATCCGCGCTTCGGCGCCGATCTGACCGCGCCCGGCCAGGAGACGAAGCATGTCAACCTCTTGACCTCGCCGAGCGCGTCGGTGCCAGCGACGGTGCAGGCTGTCCACGCGATCCTCGCCTATGCCTCCTGTCTTGACGTCCTGACGATCGCAGCCTCCGGCAACCGCAGCGGCGATCCCTGCCAGGAGCACGGCGGCCTCGCGCCAGCGATCTGGGAGCGCTACCCGGCGATCGACCCGGCGGTCTGCTCCACCCTCTTCGGCACCCTGCCGGCCCCCCAGGCCGGCGACCCGAACGTCGTGGCGCAGAGCCCCTCGCTGCTCTACGCGGCGGGCGGCGTCGACGAGCGCGGGGCGCCGATCGCCCTCACCCGGGCCGAGAGCCTCCCCCGACGCCTCCTCCCGGCCGACCACGCGCTGGTCGGCGACGGACCGACGCAGACCGGGAGCTGGACCGGCACCTCCGTCGCCGCCGCCTCGCTCTCGGCGATCTCCGCCCTCCTGTGGACGAAGCACCGAGCGCTCCAGAGCCACCAGGTGATGGCGCTCGTCGAGCAGAGCGGGGCCGCGACCTCGCACCCGGTCGCGATCGGTCGGAGCCCGAGCGGCACCGCGAAGCAGATCTCGGCCCACGCGGCCTTCGATCGCGTCTGCGCGATCCAGGGCGGGGCCTGCCAGAACCCCTTCCGCCCGGCGGGGATCAGCGCCGCCATCGCCCAGCGCCTCGACGCGCCGATCCTCGCGGCCCTCGCCGCAGCCCCCGACATGCCGGCCCAGCCAGTCCAGCTAACATGCACGAAGGAGCAGATCACATGCGGTGCCGCGAACCAGACCCAGACCCGCTGCGAGCCCGCGGGCGCGACCCAGGGCGCGTCCGTGCCAGGCACGGCCTCCACCCTCGGTGACCCCTGGGTCCGCCCCCAGCCCGACATACCGATCTGCCCCGAGTGCCCCGTTCGCGGCGGCAAGCTCCTCCTCTCCCTCAACCCCGATCACACTGGCGGCGCGGTCACAATCCAGGACCCGATCCTCGACCTCACCCTCGCCACCGGCGCCCTCGTCCGCGGCACCCTCAGCGACGTGACCATCGGCAGCGCCGAGGTCGAGGTCGATCTCTCGCGCTACCGCGTCAGCGTCGGCGGCCAGATCACGACCCTCGCCGGCCTCACAGCGCCGGGCCAGTCACTCTCGGCTTCGCTGACCTTCACCGTCTCCGACGCCGCCGGCGCGCCGGCGCAGCTGGTCTCGACCGTCTCCCTGCCCTGACCCTTTCGACAGCTCACGCGCGCCCAAGCTCCGCCCCTCGCGAGTCATGAGGTGAGCGCTCACCCACAGGGATGGAGGTCGAAGCGCGAACCCCGTGTCACTGACGGTTCGACGTGGGTTGTCGAGGACGCCTCACAGCAGCGCTTATTTCAGGGCTAGCAGCCCGTGGCAAAAGCCCACTTTTGCCACGGGCTGCTAGTCGCGGCGACCGTCGAGGTAGACGCTCGCCGGGAGCTGGCCGCCGAGGTGTTCGCCGATGAGCGTGCGGACCGACGCGCGGAGCTCCCGTCGTCGCCCCTGATCGGCGAGCGCGCCGAGCGGGAGGAGGCGCGCGACCAGCTTCCCGGAGCGGATGCGGTAGAGGTCAGCGCGGCTCAGCGATCCCTCTTCGTCGACGGGATCCGCCTCGAGCAGGCTCGGCATCGCAGCCTCGATCGTCGCCTCTAGGTCCTCCGGTACCGCAGCCCCGATCTCGCCGAGCTGTCGTCGGACCAGCGCGGCGAGGGCTAGAGCTAGGGCGTCGGCGTTCGCGTCCATCGACGGGAGGATAGGTCGCCGCGAGCCCAGCGAACAGGGCCCGCTGCGCGACGCGACGCGAGCTGCGACGCGAGCTGCGACGCGGGCTGTGATGCGAGGTGTGATGCGAGGTGTGACGCAGGACCCTGCGCTTCGACCTCTCGCGGGCACGAGACAAGAGCGCGCGCGTGACCCACGACGGCCCAGAGCCTTGCCGGGGCGACCCATCCCCCCTACGTGCCGCCCCGACGAGGACCCGGACCACGCTTCAGCGCGGCGGCCGAAGCCGGACGATGAGGTCCCCAGGCGACCGCGCCCCGGGCTGACAGGAGAGCGAGCAGGGTGCGCGAACACAACCCTCGCGGGGGGTCATGCCAGCCGCTACGATTGCTATCTGACGGTATTCGATGGCTTCGTGGATCGACGACCTTGACGGCGCAGTGCTCCTCTCCGACGGGCTGAGGGTCGACGCGACCTGGGATCACCACAGCTTCGCCGGGTCCCGTCTGAGCCAGGGAGCAGCCCGCCAGGCCGACTGGTTCCGTCCCCGCGCCGAGATCCTCGACGGGCGCAGCGCAGAGCTCTGGATGTGCTTTCGCGGGCGTCTACAGGAGATCCGCGTCCGCCTCAACACCGGCGACGGGCGGCCGCCAGACTGCGTCCCGTCGCGGGCTCGCGACATCCGCCACTGGACCTGGCTTATCGAGGGTTTTGGCCCCCCGAGCTTCAGCAACCGTGGCGGCGTTGTCTATACATTCCCCTGGGGCTGGGTCCACGCCGGCAGGGGATCGATCCACGTCTCCTACCCCCACCCTCTGCCCTCTGTGCCGCTCCCTTGCGCGGGCGGAGAGGTCAGAGAGGTCGGAGAGTATCGATGCATGCGCTGCGCGAATGTCGACAGAATGCCCTACGGACAGGTCGTCGAGGTCCCGCGAACACGCGGCGGTGCCCCCTGCGACTCCTGCGGGGAGGTCGCCTGGGTCCGGGTCGGCTCGGAGGCGGAGCGTCAGCGGATCTCGGCGAGGCCGGACTACTGCGAGGTCGGTCGGCATATGACCAAAGGAGTCCGCTCGCACCGTCTCGTCGCCAAGGTCGATCGGCCGACCGCCGGCCGGAAGCTCGAGACGCGCCGAGTCCGGGCCTGTGAAGACCACCGGTCGGTGCTCGTCGCCGGCTTCTACGGGTTTGTCCTCCCGGAGAAGGGTCGCGGCTGAGCGACCGCGGCTGAGCCTCCTGCGGCCCGTCTTGCCCTCGCGCCGCGCTCTTCGCTCCTCGGGTTCGACGCGACACCGCTGCAAGTCTTGGCGGATCCGAGAGGGACGAGGAGGGCGGGAGAGCCCGCGCGACTCTTGTCACGACCTGGGCGGGGAAGCTGGACTTGGCCCCAGCTCGGCCGAGCGGATCGCGAGGACTCCTCGACGCCGGACGTGCGACACCGAGCGCAGTGTCAGGAGTCACGCTACGCTCGCCGGTGATTTGCGCCGCCGAGGAGAGCGAGCAATCATGGGCTATGCGCTGCGGAGCTCTTGGACTCACCTTGACCATCTTCTCGGCGGTCGCCCTCGCGGCGCCCGAGGCTGGCGCGGTGCCGCCAGAGCTGCGTGAGGGGACCAAGGCCAATCGCTTCGAGTTCGGCCCCCACGTCGGCTTTGGCTGGGGAAAGCGTGGTATCGGCCCAGCAGGCGCGGTCTGGCTCGACTACCTCCACCACTTCTCGGGGAACGCCGAGGGCCCCGCGCTCGGCGTCGTCTCCCACGTCGGCGGTTGGCGTGACTACTTCGGCTTCACGATCGGGCCGATGTTCGAGTGGGACTTCAAGCTGGTCCCGAGCAAGAACCTCGGCCTCTACCTCGGCCCCCACGTCGCGGCCGGCTACAGCTTTCATCGTTGGAACCGGACCCCGGCCCACTCGTTCTTCGCCCAGGTGGGGCCGACACTCAAGCTCATCGTCAACGACTTCTGGGTGTTCTGGGCCCGACCGTTGAACTTCGACATCCGCTGGTATGGGTACATCGCCGGCAACTACGGCGGGGCGATCGGCGCAGGGATCACGTTCTAGCGGGCTCGCGCAGGCCCTGCCCGGCCGCCTGGCGGCGGGTCCGGGGTCCGGTGAGGGGCGGACGTCGCCGCGACCGGCTACACCGGCGAGAGGAAGACCATCATCGCCTCGGCCATGTCACGCGCGCTCTGGAAGCGCTCGCTCGGCTCCTTCGCCGTCGCTCGCTCGTAGATCATGTCGACCGCGGAGGCGATCCTCGGCGAGGTGTCCGGCGGCAGGAGGCGGCTCGGAGGAGGGGCGGTGAACTTGCTCTGGGCGGAGAGGACCGTCTCCAAGGGCGACCGGCGGAAGTCATCGAGCGGATGCTTGCCCGTGAGCACCTCGTAGAACGAGAGCCCCGCGGCGTACACGTCGGCCCGAGCGTCGATCGCCGCGCCGCGCCGCGTCTGCTCCGGGGCCATGTAAAAGGGGTTGCCGCAGAGAACCTCATAGTTCTCAGGACCGTCGAGATCGAGCGCGATGCCGAAGTCGAGCAGCTTAGTCGTCATGAAGCGGGTGTTCGGATCCCGTGTGACGTAGATGTTCGCGGGCTTGACGTCCCGGTGGACGACGTAGCAGTCGTGGCTGTACTGGAGCGCCGCGAGCACCTGGCGGAAGATGTCGACCACCGAGATCAGCGGCAGGCGACGACCGTGCGAGCTGGCCCTGCCGAGCACCCGCTCGAGATCCGATCCCGGGAGATGCTCCATCGAGAACCACTCGATCGGGCGCCCGTCTTCGCTGCGGTGCTCGCCCATGTCGTAGATCCGGACGATGCTCGGGTGGCAAAAGCGCGCGCCGAAGATCGCCTCGCGACGGAAGCGACGGCGCTCCGCCTCGGGGACATCGTGGCGCATCACCTTGACCGCGACATCGCGCCGGAGCACCGGATCGTAGGCCTGATAGATCCGACCCATCCCCCCCTCGCCGATGCAGCGACGGACCTCGTAGCGCTTGAAATGCGCGACGCTACCGCCGATACCGAGGTCATCGATCGACCTCGCGAGCGGCACTTCGTGACGCGCCTGCTCGAGTTCCGAGATCGCCTGGTCGAGCTCCTGCACGGGGGGAAGCTATCGAGCCGCGGACGCAGACGCCAAATTTCGGCGCATTTCGTCCGCTGATGCGTCTACCTGCCCGCGGCCTCGGCCCCGCGCCCCCTCCTTGCGCGCTCATCCACCTCGGCACCGCGAGCGCGCGCGCCCGAGCCCGTCACGACGATTCGGGCGCGAGGGGACGCGGGGCACCCGTGACAGGCTGCTCGAGCCCGCAACGGAGGTCGGAGACCTCCGCAGGTCTCGCCCTGGGGGGCCCGTCCCAGCGAACGAGAGCCTCGACGCCCGGACGCCGGACGCCGGACGCCCCCTGCCGGTCATCCGCAGAGCTCAACGCCGGCTGCCCTTTGCCGCAGGCACGTCGCTCGCCTCCGCCCATCGTCCCTTCCCCCCGCCCGTAGCAAACGCTCCGATCGCGCAGATGCCCGCATACTGGACCCAGTGCAGATGTTGACGGCCTCCCCTCCGGGCCGCCACAGTGGATCTCGTTGGTTCGCACGGACGCGACTTCGGCAAGGCTTGCCAGACCACCACAACCCTGGAGCCTACGATGATCGCATCTATTTCCCGCAACTTCGCCTCGAGCCTCATCGCCCTGGTCGCCTCAGCCAGCCTCCTCGCAGGCTGCAACGGTGACGACACTGGCGCGACCAACACCGACTCCGCGTCGACCACCAACCCGACCACCACGGTCGCCGAGTCGGACAGCACCACCAGCGCTACCGACACGACCACCGAGTCCGCGACCGACAGCACCAGCGAGACCACGACCTCCGACCTGACGGGGACGACGACGACCGGCTCGACAGGTTCGACATGCGGTGACGGCACGGTCGATGACGGTGAGCAGTGCGATGACGGCAACAACGACGACGGGGACGGCTGCGCCGCCGACTGTACGAGCGAGGGTGACTCGATGTGCGACCCCTACACGCAAGACTGTCCTGACGGACAGAAGTGTACGTCGAGCAACGCGATGGCCGGTGACTTCTGGAACATCAACATCTGCATCGAGGTGATGGGTAACCAGACGGAGGGCTCCTCCTGCACGGTCCTCGGCGATGAGCCCGGCGGCGGCATCGACGACTGCGACGTCGGCCTGATCTGCCTCTTCGCCGACGAGGAGGGGATGAACGGCACCTGCACCGCCTTCTGCACCGGCGACCCCGACAACGGAATGTGCGAGGGGGCGAAGGCCTTCTGCGTCCCGGCCAACGACGGCTTCCTGCCGATCTGCCTCAACTCCTGCGACCCGCTGCTGCAGGACTGTCCCTTCGACCACGGCTGCTACGGCGACTCGGAGGACGGCAGCTTCCTCTGCTTCAAGCCGGACCCGAAGGAGGGCGGCATGGACAACGACAACTGCGCCTTCGACAACGCCTGCCTCCCGGGCTTCCAGTGCCTACCCCCCGAGGTTGTCGCCGAGTGCGAGCAGGGCTTCGACGGCTGCTGCAATCCCTTCTGCGCCCTCGACGGCGACAGCAGCGAGTGCAACCTCAACGCTGGCGAGGTCTGCTCCGCCTTCTACATGGAGGACAACCCGCCTTGGGATAACGTCGGCATCTGCACGCTGCCGTGATCCGCGGGGGCCACAGCGAGCCCCCTGAATCCTACGACGAGGCCGAGCCCCTACAGGCTCGGCCTCGGCTGTTCTCAACCTTGAGCGGATCGACGGGCCCGGATCCAGCACCCCGCGAAGAGCTCGCGGCGGGTCGGATCGACCTGTGCCGCGAGCTCCAGCGATCAACTTAGGCGACGACCGCCTGGCCCTCGAGCTGGCCCTCGAGCTGGCCCTCGAGCTGGCCCTCGAGCTGGCCCTCGAGCTGGCCCTCAAGCAGGGCCAGCGCGCACGGACCGACCACCGCGCGCAGCGAGTCGCGGATGACCTCGGCTTCGACCTCCGCGCTCAGACGCCCGTGGGCGCCCCAGCTCGCAGCGTCGATGCCGGCCGCGACCGACCGCGCCTCCGGAGCCTCGAGCATCGCTGCGACGAAGGCGTCGGCGACAGCGCTGCGCAGACGATCGTCGCCGGCCTCGAGCGCCCAGCGGACCAGACGCCAGGAGAAGGCCGCGTGCCGCGACTCATCCTCGGCGATCTGCGAGAGCGCGGCGCGAACCGCCGGATCGGTCGCCTGCGCCGCGGAGACGCGAGCGATCGACGCGGCGATCGTCTCGCCGACGCAACCCTCGATCACCGCCGAGACCGCGAGCTCCTCGAGGGTCGGAGTCGCCGCAAACGCCCCCTCGAGGCTGAGCGGACCCGGCCCCTGGGGCACCCCCTGGTAGGCGCTCGCCAGCCCAAAGCAGAGGCGTGCGTGCTCGATCTCATCGGCGAGCGCCGACTGGGCGCCGCTCACCAGCTCCGCCGGCGCGCCGTTGGCCATCAGGTGGAGCACGAGGCGGGCGAACGCCGCGACCGACGCGTGCTCCATCCGCGCGTCCTCAGCCCAGGCCTCAGCGAGCGCCGACCGGGTCGCGCTGTCGAGCTCCGCGACCGGCACAGCCGCCGCAACGAGCCAGTCCGAGCGCTCACAGAGGGCCGACGCCCGGATCTCGCCGTCGACGATCAGCGGCCGCCCCTCACAGATAATGCCATTGTAGGCGGCGTAGAAGCAGCAGGTGCCCGGCGCAGCGTCCGGATCCGGACCGCACTGGATCACCAACCCCTCGGCCGAGCAGAAGTCGGGATCCTCGGTGATCGCCGCGTTGACCCCGTACTGGACGCAGCCGTCGTCGCACTCTTCGCAGCTATCCACCCCCTCAGGGAGGTCGAAGCAGGCGTACTCCTGCATGAGCCCCTCGGGGGGCGCCGGCGGAGGATCACAGAGCCCACCGCCGGTGGTGCCTTCGCTCGTCCCCTCGCTCGTCGTCCCCTCGCTCGTCGTCCCCTCGCTCGTCGTCCCCTCGCTCGTCGTCCCCTCGCTCGTCGTCCCTTCGCTCGTCCCCTCGCTCGTCGTCCCTTCGCTCGTCCCCTCGCTCGTCCCCTCGCTCGTCCCCTCGGTCCCGTCCGTCCCACTCGCGGACTCACTCCCCGCAGAGGTCGACGAGGCGGAGGCGTCGGTCGATCCCGAGCTCGATCCCTCGCTGGTCCCGCTCGACGATCCCTCGCCCGTGCTCTCGCTCGTCCCCTCGCTCGTCGTCCCGACGTCATCGCCGGCGCATGCGGGGTTCAAGAGGGCTACGCAGCCCAATGCGGCCAGGATCTCGCGTCGCAGTCCAAGAATTAATGAAGAAGTATGCATACGCGGGAGCATACCAGGCATCGAGCGGAGGCCAACCCCAGCCCGTCAACGCGCATGACCGCCAGGCGAGCGACGCACAGACGCTCGGCCGCGATCGTGGGGGATCGCCAGACTAGAGCTATTAGGGGTACCCTCGGCGGATGCCCGACCTCGCGGATCTTCATCGCCACCTCGACGGCTCTCTCAGGCGATCGACGTTTCACGAGCTCGCGGCGGCGATCGGCCATGAGGCCCCCGACGACCTCCGCTTCTTCGCGGGCATGGGGCTCGACGACGCGCTCGCCTGCTTCGTCCACACCCTCGCGGTCCTCCAGACCCCCGCAGCGGTCGAGCGTGTCGCCCGAGAGATCTGCGAGGACGCGGCCGCCGACGGGGTCACGACCCTCGAGATCCGCTTCGCCCCCCAGCTCCACCGCGGCGCGACGCCGGCCGCGATTGTCGACGCAGCCCTCGCCGGCCTGGGCGGTCGCGCAGGGCTCCTGCTCTGCGGCCTCTACGGCGAGGATCCGGCGGTCCTGGAGGGCTTGGTCGACATCGCCGCGAGCCGCCCGGGGGTCGTCGGGATCGATCTCGCGGGCGGTCCATCGAGCGAACACCGGGTCCACCTAAGGGACTATGCGGCGCCCTACCGCCGCGCCGCGGCGCTCGGCCTCGGCCGGACCGTCCACGCCGGCGAGGGGCGACCGCCCGAGGAGATCAGGATCGCGATCGAGGTGCTCGGGGCCCAGCGGATAGGCCACGGGACCACCCTCCTGGACGATCCCGCGGTCACCGAGCTCGTCCTCGAGCGCGGCGTGACGATCGAGGCCTGCCCGACCTCGAACGTCCACGTCGGCGCGATCGCCCAGGTCCAGGACCACCCCCTTCGGCGCTGGCTCGAGCTCGGGGTCAAGGCCTGCGTCTGCACCGACAACCCCTTCTTCTCCCACGTCACCAGCTCCTCAGAGCTCGGCGTCGCCGAGCGCGAGCTCGGCCTCGACGCCGCCGAGATCGCCCAAGTGCTCGCCAACGGCCACGCCGCCGCCTTCTCTCGCGACTAGCCGGCCGTGGCAGGTGCACATGCCACGGAGCAGGCTAGCGCCGTGCACCTCACGAGCGCTCGAGGACGAGCTGTGCGGCCAAACGCCCCGATCGCAGCGCCCCCTCGATCGAGCCGTGCACCTGATGATCGCCCGCGACGATCACCCCCTCGACCTCGGTCGGACCGTCGTCCGCGTCGAGGGATCCTGCCGGGTGCGCAGGGAGTGCCTGGGGAATGCGGTAGGTGCGAAGGTGCCTCCACGCCGAGACGAGCTCCGCGCCGTACCAGCCCGAGAGTTGAGCACGCGCCGCGGCCTCGAACCCCTCGGGCTCATGCGCCCACGCCCCCACGCCGTTGACCGCGACGAGGTGCCGACCCTCCGGGGCATAGGCAGGCGCGACGTCGCTGAGCACCGCCAGGTGATTCACCGCTCCATCCCCCTCGCCGTTCAGGACTAGGAGCGGCGCCCCCACGGGGGACACCGGCGCGTCGAAGTATGCGGTCAACCCCGGCTTGTGCGGCGGAGCCTCGAGACCTACCAGCCGCTCCGTCGCGGCCGCGTCCACGGCGAGGATCACGTGCTCCGCGCGGAGCGACTCGCCGCCCTCGAGCGTCACACCGTCGCGACCTACGGCCGTGACCCGACGCCCCAGATGGATGCGCCCCTCGAGGTCCGCCGCCAACGCAGCGGGGAGGTCCCGCATGCCTCCGGCCGGGAGCACCGCCTCGCCCCGGGAGAACGAGCGGAAGAGGAAGAGCAGATAGCGCGCCGAGGTGTCCAAGTCCGACTCCAAGAGAACACCGGAGAGGAAGGGGCGGAGGAACGTCTGGATAAAGCGTGGGCTGAACCCCCGCGCCTCCAGCTCGCCCTGAATGGTTCGGTCCGGCTCCGGCTCCTCGAGGTAGCGGGCGGCGAGCGCTGAATACCGGAGCCGCGCCACTCGGAGCTTGTCCCCCAGCGTGCCGACCGGCGAGAAGAGCCCGGCGAGCGCCCTCAGCGGATCGCGCCACGGATCCGCGAGGAGGTGGAAGGACCCGCGGAAGCGCACCCGGCTCCCCGCGTCGAACGCCCGCAGATCCAGGGCCCTGAGGAGGCCCTGGGTCTGGAGCTCGGGATAGGCGGTCAGCAGGACCTGGAAGCCGCGGTCGAGGAGAAAGCCGTCGACCTCGTCGGTCCGTACACGGCCACCCACGCCGTCCCCCGCCTCGAGAACGACGACATCATGACCTGCCCTTTGCAGCTGCCGCGCCGCCGCAAGTCCGGCCAGACCAGCGCCCACGACGATGACGTGAGCTGTCGAGGGAAGAGGAACGTTGGTGTCCGACATGGGTGCTCCGGTGATCCGTCGAGGGCTTGTCCGGGGAAGCCACTGGTCCCCATTGGACGATCCAAGGGTTCACTAGCACCTTCTGAGCCCCACGCTCCTATCTCATCCCGGCGGCGCCGGAGCCATCGGCTCGGCCGCCCCTCGACGCCTCTCGGCAGCTCTCGACGCCCCTGAGGCCGGCGCGATCTCATGGGTCCCCCGCTCGGGCCGGACCACACCGGCCGCGAGCACGACGACGGGCTCAGCACCCCTGGACGGTCACCCGAGAGCAACCGCAGCGGCGACCGCCGGCCCCGACCCCTTAGGAGCCCGGGGCAAAAGTCCCGCGCGCAATCGCGGGCGGGCGTCAGTTCATCACGGTGACGAGCGTGTAGACCACGGCGCCAGCACGGACGACGCAGAGCCCCGCCCGACCGCCTCGCCGCCGCCAGGAGTCCCGCGGGCTCGAGAAGCGCCAGAGGGCGTCTCCGGGGCGCATGAAGGCCCTGAGCTCGAGCCACTGCTGACGCAGGGAGCCGCCCGACATCGACGCGTCGTGGACCTCGACGCTGGTCGCCGTCGTCAGCCAGGCCTGGAGGTCGTCCTGTCGGTTCGAGAAGATGAGCAAGGCGTCGCCGAGGCGGATACGATCGCCGCTTTGGAGCGCATGCTCGCGGACCTCGGCGTTGTTGACCTGAAGGCCGTACCCGCCGCTGCGATCGACGAGCACCCAGCCGCAGGGGCCCAGCTCCAGGCGAGCGTGCCGGCTCGCCACGCCCGGCTGATCGATGACGAGGTCGCTCGCCGCGCTGCAGCCGATGTCGACGGTCCGCGACTCGAGCCTCAGCGCACGGCCGAGGTCTCGGCCCGTCAGCAGCACGAGCATCGGCCCCGCGACTTCGCCGTCCACAGGGGTGAGCCTAGCAGCCCCTGGCAAGAGCCGCGCGCGCGCTCCAGCCCTCGTCGTCCCTCTCGACGCGGCCAGGACTCGCCGGCGCTAGGCACCCCTCGACCTCGGCTTGGCGCCGGCGGCCAGGGCCTCGACGAAGAAGCCGTGGAGCTGCTCTCGGAGCCATGCGTGAGCCGGGTCGGCTCGGTTTCGCGGGTGCCACAGGAGGCTCAGACGGACCGGCGCAAGCGCGATCGGCAAGGGCCGCGTCACCAGCTCGAGGCGCCCCGCGACATCAGCGGCCAGAGGCAGCGGCGCGTTCATCAGCATGTCCGACTCGGCGACGACCAAGAGCCCCGCGAGGAAGCCTGGGACGGTGAGCCCGACCACTCGCTCGTGCCCCTGCTCCGCGAGCGCCTTGGCGATCGGATTGTCCGCGGGGTTGTCGACCGACACGACCACGTGCGCAGCGGCGAGCCAACGCTTGAGCGTGAGCCTGCCCCGGCAGGCCGGGTGCGATCGCCCGAGGAAGACGCCGAAGCGCAGGGCGCCGATCGGCCTCGCCAGGGTGTTCGGGCCCGCCAACATCTGCGGGGCGATGGCGACGTCGCAGGCCGCGGTCGAGAGGGTCTCGCTGAGCTTTCCTGCGACGGGGAGCACCTTGAGCTGGATCCCTGGAGCCTGGGCGCGGAGCGTCGCCATCAGCTTCGGCAAGAACGGTGCGAGGAGATCGGGCAACATGAGCGACGCCTCAAGACGCGCGGCCGCAGGATCAAAGGAGCGCGGCGGGGAGATGGCTGCCTGGACCGCCTCCAGGGCGACTCCGAGCGGCTGCGCCATCGCTTGAGCCCGCGGAGTGAGGACGAGGCCGCTGCCCTGCGGGACGAGCAGCGCGTCGCCCAGGTCGCTCCGGAGCTTCGCCAAGCGGTGGCTCATGCTGCTCTGAGAGACCCCGAGCTTGTTCGCGGCGCGGGTCACATGGCGCTCTTCGAGCAGGTACTTCAGCGCGTAGAGGTCACCTGGGTCGATCGGCAGCGAGCTCATCATCGAAACTTACCATGATGTGTATTCGATGAATCGATTGGCTGCATGCCACGGATCACCCTAGACCAAGGAGCATGAAGAGCACACGACTCCAAGCCGGCGCCCAGGCCCCTCGCTTCTCCGCCGAGGCGCTCGACGGCGCTCGGGTGGACATCCCCAGCGGCGGGCTTGTCCACCTCCAGTTCCGACGCTTCGCCGGCTGCCCGATCTGCAGCCTGCACCTGCGCTCCTTCGCCCGCCGCCATGACGAGCTGAGCGCCGCAGGAGTGGCCGAGATCGTAGTCTTCCACTCCTCGGCGGAGTCGCTGCGGCGCCACCACGCCGAGCTGCCCTTCGCCCTCCTCCCGGACCCCGACAAGCGTCTCTACAGCCTCTACGCCCTCGAGCACGGCCTGTCCTCGATGATGCACCCGCGGGCGATGTTGGCGGCCATGCGCGGCATGGTCACGGCGCCGATGAACCCGCTGGACGCCGAAGGCGGGCTGACCGGTCTCCCCGGCGATTTTCTGATCGACGGCGCGGGACAGCTCATCTTCGCGAAATACGGCGCCCACGCGAACGACCACCTGGAGGTCGACGACGTGCTGCGATTCGCCGGCTCCACCCCGGGCAGGCGCGCCGTGAGCGTGGCGTAGCTGCGGCTCTCGAGCTTCGGCGCGCAGGACGATCGAGCTCCCCCTCGTCCGCATGCAGGAGCGTGCCGCTCTCCCCTAGCAGCCCTCGGATACGTCGCGCATCCGCCTCGGATCACCTGCCTGAGCCACCACGTAGGCCGCGCTCGCGCTGCTCGAGCGGGCCATGTCCGCCGGCCATGCTCCATCCTTGGTGGTCCGCGGTGGTCCGCGGTGGTCCGCGGTGGACGTCGTTCGGCGACCACGACGCGGCGATCGACCCCCTTGTCCGAGCGCTCCAGGCGAGGGGCGATGCGGCCGAGATACGCGAGAATTGGTCGTTCGTAGCTCCGAGGGAGGCGCCGATCGGCGCCTTTGAAGCGAACGCCGCCTTGCCAGGCCTGCGCCGATCCGAGAGCCTCTCCGGGTGGCGACGCACGAGCCCGTGATCCCCTCTCTGCCGGCGCCCAAGATCGCCGTCATCGAGGGCGCGTTCCTCTACTGGACGCCGACGAGCAACCTCGAGCACCGCCCTCACCTCGTCAAGGTCTACGTCCCCCTCGGCTCGCCGATGGTCCTCTCGTTGCCAGAGCACGGCGCCCGGATCGAAATCGCGGGGCCGCTGATGGTCGGCCCCGACGTCAGCCAGCAGGTCCACCTCTCGGGTCCGCGCTTCACCGTCTTCCTCGATCCGGAGACCGCGGGCCACCGTCCGTCACGCTTCCTCCGCCGCCTCGGCGCGCCTTACCTGCCGCTCTCGCCCGAGCTCGTCGCCCCCCTCCTCGCGCTGCGCCCCGGCGAGGCCTGGGGCGAGCGCCTCCTCGACGCCCTCACCGCGACCCGCGACAGCCTCGCGACCGCGGCGATCTGGGGCTCCATGGAGCGCCCCCCGGCCGCGATCCTCGACGTCGCCGCCCGGATCGTCACCGGCTGCGCGAGCGACCGCGAGGCCCTCGCCGCCGCCGCCGGGATGTCGGCGCGGGCCCTCAGCGCCCTCTTCCGCGAGGTCACGGGGCTCTCGCTGCGGCGCTACGGGCAGTGGGCGAAGCTGACCCGGGCGGTCGCTGCGGCGGTCCTCGGGACCCCCTTCGCCGAGACCAGCGCGATCGCCGGGTTTGCCGACCAGGCCCACTTCACCCGCTCGACCCGGGCGCTCCTCGGATCGGTGCCCTCAGGGATCCCCTTCGAGCGGGCGCTGATGCGAGGCAACTTCTACGCCGGCCTCGGCCCACGCGCGGACGACTTCCTCGCCTCGCTGCGGGTCGATTGATCGCCACCGTTCGATTCAAGACGCTCGTCGCCGCACCGCGTACTTTCGCGCGCCATGGTCGTCTTCAACACCAACACCTTCATCCAGCTCCTGATCGCCGCGATCCCGGCGGGGATCGCCTACGGCCTCGCGTCCTTGCTCGACGGCGACGCGAACCGCTGGGCGACGATCACCGGCCTCATCAGCCTGCTCCTCGTCGACGCGCTCTGGCGGCTGGCGGCGATGGGCGGCGAGACCTCGAGCGAGGAGTCGGGCGAGGAGTCGAGCGCGGCCCCCAGCGAGGGCCCCGGCCCGCGCGCCCTGGTCCTACCGGCCCACGGCGGCCACATCTTCTGGCTGCCGAATTGGCTGGTCGGCATCCTCGCGCTCTACGGCGTCTTCACCGGCTTCCTCCACTGAGGGGCGCTCAGGGCATCAGCGTCGCCGCCCAGCTCCGGTCAACGAACCCGAGCTAGAGCGCGATCCTCGACGACGAGAGTCTGCGCTCCTCGGGATCCCAAGCGGTGGCGCCACCTCTCCGCAGCCGCCCTCCCCCGCCGCGGCGGTCATCCCCTGGTCGCCCTCGCCACGACCCTCGCCGCCGCCGAGCTCGACCACAACGGCGAGGGATGCGAAGACCGGCGAACGACTCCGGGAGCTCTCAGTGCGCGCCGGTGCAGGACGCGAGCGCGGCGGAGCAGGCCTTCTCGTGGTCGCTGGTACCGCCGAGATCGATGCTGACGCAGAGCGAGTGCTCTGTCAGGCAGATGTCCAGGAGCTCGGAGTCCCCCTCCGGCAGGCATTGGACGTCCCCTAGGCTCTCCGTGCACTGCTCCAGGCTATCGCCGCATTGTTCGATCTCGTCGGCCGATCCGGCCGCCCCTGCGCAGCCGACGTAGGAGCCCAGGCAGCCGCTGAGCGACGGCGCGGAGCAGACCTGCGCGCAGTCGTCGACGCACTCCTGGGGCGCCGCGCAGTGGTCGAAGAGCGCCTCGCAGGCCTCGACGTCGGCGCCGTCCTCGGCGTCCTCGAGGCACTCGATCTGAAGATCGATGCACACCTCTGTGAGGTCCTCCGGCTCCTCGGGATCGACATGGCCGTAGAGGCAGAGGTCCTTGAGCTCGGTGCACTCGTCGACCTCGTCCGCATCGTCGGCGTCGTCGATGCAATGATCATAGTCGTGATAACACTCGGCCGCGTGATCCGATCCGTCGTGGCCGTGGGCCGGACCGTGGCCGTACTCTTCGTTGACCGAGATCGTACAGGCGACGAGGGAGAGGAGCGCGAGGGGGAGCGCGGCGAGGGAGGAGCGGAGGTTAGAGTTAAGCATCTCAACGGGTGGAACACCGCGCGCACCGGCAAGTGTCACCTCGCCCGGAAGATTCCCGCCAAGCGGCCACGAGAGCCGCCAAGCGGCGCCTCTGGAGCGGATCGACCTCCGCCGAGTGCGCCCGCAGCGGGCTCTCTTCGGGCCCTTTCGCGCGCATGCCAGGCGGGCTCGCGCGCCCTCGTCCCCGTCCCCCTCAGCCTGCCCTCGGGGACGAACCTCCGCGGCGAGGATGGCTACGACGCCGCGATCACGGCCCGGATCTTCGCCATCGCCGCGTTGAGGCGCTTTCGCGGGATGCTGACCCGGGTCGGCATCCCACCGCCGAGCTCGAGCAGCTCGACAAAGTCGAGGCCGCTGGTAAACGCGGCCGCGATCGAGGCGTTGCCGCGCTCGACGACGACCGCGACGGTCGCCCGCTCCTGCCCGAGGAGGAGCAGCTCGGTCTTGTCGAACTGGGGCGCGCCGTCAGGCACGTCGATGAAGGCGATCGGCCCCTCGACGATGAAGTCTTCGGCGAGCGTGCGGGCGTTCGCGGCCCGGCGCTCGAAGTCCTCGGCGGCGGCGCGGATCGAATTGAGCTCGATCCCGGGGCGCAGGCCGTCGACGAGGTAGCGGACGATCCGCTGCTTGAGCACGGGATCGTTGTAGTGGGCCCGCAACGCCTTGTCGATCAGCGACGCCCGCGGCGAGACCTCGCCTATCCGGGTGTCGACCGCCCGGGCGTCGTCATCCGCCCCTGGATAGGGCTCGTACCCGCCGAGGATCCACTTCGCCGCGGCGTAGAGGCCGTCGAGGTCGAAGTGGGCGAGGATCGTGTCGACCGGACCGGTGTCGGCGACCATCTCCGGGGTGATGATCTCCGGGCAGGCCCCGTGCTCAGCCTTGGTGTGGAGGACAAAGCGCGGATCCCCGGCGAAGTCCCCGTGGAGGTCGTGATCGTGATGATCGACCCAGCGCGCGAGGCGATGCCCGAGCCCGTCGATCAGCTTGCCGGTGATCTTCTTGAAGCCGGGGCCCATGCCGTCGGCGGCGAAGGCGATGTCGAGAACGACGACCCGACCGTCGAGCGAAGCCGCCCGCGGGAGCTTGCGGGGGCTGGCGAAGGCCAAGGCTGGGAGCGCTCGGCGTTCGCTCATCCGAGGAGCCCCAGCGCCGTCTGGAGCTCGCCCAGGGCGTGGTCATCCCCGGCCGCGCCGGCCGCTGTGATCCCGCGGGAGTACATGGCCTTGGCCGCCTCGACGTCGCCGCTCTCCGCGAGCACCTCGCCGGCCATCAAGTAGGCGGCGATGTAGTCGGGGTGCGCCTCGATCAGGGCCGCGAAGGCGGCGGTGGCCTCGGGGAGACGGCCGAGCTTCTTGTACTCCATCGCCAGCCCGTAGCGCGGGAAGGGGTTCCCGGGCTGCTGGGCCACGAACTTCAAGAGCATTGGCAGTCGGTCCACGATCCCCCCGTTCCGCGCCCTAGGACGCAGCCTTGGCCTCAGCCTTGGCCATCCGCGCCTCGACGGCGGCGATGTGCTCCGCCGCAGCCGCGTCGTCCATGCCGATCGCCTTGAGCAGCTCCGGCGAACGATCGAAGACCGTGGTCTCCTGGAGCTGACCGACCAGGAGGAGGTAGGTCGCGACGTGATGCGCCGGGTACTTCTCCATGAGGTGGGTGATCCCCTCGCGGAGCTTGCTCTCCTCGCGGGTCTGGCAGAAGTCCTCGTCGGTCTCGCCCTCGGTGTGCTCGACCCCGAGGAAGTCGAGATAGTCGACCAGGAGCGAGCGATGGTGACGCATCAGCCACTCCAGGAGGAGCGCGAGCGCGAGCTGCTCGTTCGAGCCCTGGATCTCGTTCTCGAAGCGACGACGCCAGGCCTTGCGCCGCGCGGCCTGGGTGTAGGCGGTGGCGGGGACGTTGACGCTCGTCCCGCCGGCCTTGAGGACGGCGCGGATCTCCTTGCCGGAGAACTCGCCGAAATAGGCGTCGAGGTTTTCGGTCCCGAGGTGGTGGCAGATCTCGATCGGCTTCACAGCGCGGCACCCTAGCGGCGCGACAACGCCTATGCAACCGCGAAAGCGCGAGCCTGCGCCGACCTGCGGCCGCCCCCTGTGAGGCCGCTCAAGGCCCTGCCCTGCCCCTGCCCCCGGCCCCCTCGCCCGCAGAGCCCCCATCCGGGACGGACGGCGGAGCCCGACATCCGCGCGCAGGGGACCGCGCCCGATCGCCCGCTGGGGTCATCACAGCCGAGCTAGGCGCATGAGCTCCGATGCTATCCTCCAGGCCGTGAGAAGAGCGCTGGTCAAGCTACCGCTCGCCGCAGCCCTGGTCTTGACCGCGTGCGGTGCTTCGGAGCCGCTCCCGGGAGAGCTCTTCGAGGGCGTGCTCGCGGCGCCCAGCCCCCTCAAGACCCCGATCAGCGGAGAGCAGGCCTGCGTCGCCGGCGTCCGCCTGTGGACCCGCAGCGGCGCGACAGCCAAGGGCTCGTCGTCGACGACCCGGCCGACGCCGCGCTGGGCCGAGGGCGCGAAGCTATCGATCAACGGTGAGACCCTCACGATCGCCGGCGAGGAGGGCTCGCCGACCTTCGTCGACCAGGGCGAGACATGGCGCTGGGACCCCAAGGCGACCGAAGATCCAGCCCTCCGCGACCTCCGCGGCTGGGGCTTCGACTCGACCCTCGACGCCCTGACCGACCCGGCGATCGACGCGAGCTACACCCACGTCGAGGCGACCGAGGTCTTCACGCGCTGCGGCGAGTCCATCTCGCTGCGGGCCGTCCGCGACGGCGACCGTCTGAGCCTCGTCGACACCAACCCGGTCGAGTCCGCCAACGCCCTCGGCCTCTTCGCGAGGATCTTCGGCGGCTTCTTCCTCCTCCTGATCCTGCCCCTCCTCATGCTGATCATCGTCGTGATCCGCAAGCTCAGCCGCTAGCAGCCCGTGCCTGCGTGGCTGAGGGCGCACCTCCTCGACGTGGTTCGCGAGGGGCGGAGCTTGGGGCCTGTCGGCGGGCTGGCGAGCGAAGCCCGAACGCGACGCGGAGCAGACGGCCACGCCGGACCGCGGAGCTATCGCCTCATTATCGCCAGAAGGGTGTGTGACGAGGACACGACGGGTGTCGAGGCCTGGCGCGAGCGCGCAGCTCGTGCCACAGGCCGCGAGGCTAGAAGTCGCTCGCGAGCTCGCCCGTCCCCTCGGGGTCGTCGAAGGCCGCCTGGAGCGCGGCGAAGAACCGACCGACGTGGAGCCCGTCGACGAGCGCGTGGTGGACCTCGATCGAGACGGGCAGCAAGCAGCGCTCGCCCTCCTCCTGAAAGCGGCCGTAGAGGATCTTCGGCACGGACTCGCCGGTCCGGTGGTTGCGGGCGTGGCTGACGGAGGTGAAGTGGACCCACGGGAGCACCGAGAAGTGGATGATCTCGTCGGTCTCCCCAGGCTCAAAGCTGGGCCCCGCCCGATGGTGGGCGTCGAGGGCCCGCTGCGCCTCGGCGATAAAGTCCGCGAGCCCTGGGCGATAGGTGAAGTAGACGAAGGAGAAGCTCTCGTCCGCGTTGAGCACCGTCGACCCGCCGTCGACCCGATCGCAGAGGACGACCTCGTCGCCCCGCGTGCGCAGGCGCAGCGGCTCCAGCCGATGGACCGCCCGCAGCCCCGCGTGCAGCGACGCGAGGAAGAAGCTCGCCCCCTGCTCCTGACACCACGTCCGCGTCCGCCTGACGTCGACCCGCGAGCAGACGTTGAAGAAGGGATCGTCAAAGCCGCGGAAGAACTCGTAGGCGGCCCTGCGCGGCCACGTCTCCAGATCGATGGGGGTCGGCACCGGCGCAGTCTAGCGGAGGATCTCGTCAAGACCGGCGGTCCATGGGAGCGAATCACCCAGGCCTGACCCATGAATCACCGAGCGATGAGGAGGTCATCCAAGCCCTTCGCCAGCCAGACTGATCAGACCTGTGGATTCCTGCTTGCGATGTCAGTAGTAGAGAATACAAGCACTCGAACTCCCATCGATTGTATCCCACCATAACGTCCCTGACGGCCCTCCCCAGTCCCTCCTATCTTCAGTCTCGCCTTCGCTGATAGATTGGCCGCGCGTCAACGGACCTGACGCACGGAGACCGTCGATGATGACCTACACCATGCCCACTCCCCGCCGCGCCTTGGCCCCCCTCTCCTCATGGGCGATGGCGCTGCTCCTCGCCGCGACGACGACCGCCTGTGGTGACGACAGCGTCGCCGGCAGCGCTAGCACCGGTATCGTCGGCGAGAGCGACTCGGACACCGACACCGACACCGGCACCGACTCGGACACCGGCGTCGACGCGGAGGGCGAGCGGATCACGGGCATCGGCGTCGGCGGTGGACCCGACGAGCTGACCTACGAAGGCCTCGACTCCGAGGAGATGGAGGTCTGGGGCCCCGCCGCCTACGTCGTCGACGAGCGCGGGCACAACTGGCTCGCCGACGGACCCGGACACAAGATCCTGGTCATCGACGACGACGGCGAGATCGTCGACCGCTACGAGCTCGACGGCCTCGTCCACGGCGTCGAGGACATCGAGGTCACCGCGACCCATGTCTACGTGCTGACCGTCGGCGGCGACCTGCCGGTGATCGCCCGCGCCGGCCGCAATGACGTCGCGAGCTCCGCGTGGGAGACCTTTGACCTGCCGACGATGGACGAGCTCGACCCCCGCGACGTCACCGGCCTTCTGCGCGGTGATGACGGCTCGGTCTCGATCGAGCTCGCCTTCGGTCGCGAGCACCTGCCGCTCTTCAGCGCCGACAGCGGCCTCATCGCGGCGCCTGGCCTACCGCGGGCAGAGCACACCGTCGCCGGACATACGGTCGAGCTGCGAGGCCACCGCGGCGAGGGGGACAACAGCGATCCGTCGACCGGCAAGCTCATCGTCGACGGAGCGGAGGTCGCCACCGTCACGACCGCGGGCATGCTCGGCTCCTTCTCGCTGATCGGGACGACCGTCGACGAGGATCTGTGGGTCCGCGTCGCCAGCGTCGAGCTCGACGGCGAGGCCATCCGCGCCCGCTCCCTCGCCTACCGGTTTACGCTCGACGGGACCTTGGTCCAGCTGGTCGAGATGCCGATGAGCGACGAGCTGGTCTGGGTCGAGCACCGCCTGACGATCGAGCCCGAGGGCGATCTGCGGGTCCTCAGCACCGGCCCCGACGAGGCGTCGCTGCGCCGACCGGCGCAGCTCAACATCACCGGCGGCGCGCTGCCAAAGCCTAAGCCCCGCCCCAAGGCCGCGCCCTCCCCCGCCGCGGATCCGAGCGACGGCCTGACCCCGCGCGGGCAGTGCATCAGCCGCTGGGAGATCATGATGCGCGCCTACGAGTACGCCAACTACGAGGCGGTCTACAACGCCTCGCACATGAAGAGCTGCTCGGGCCGCACCCCCGTCAACTACTTCGCCCAGCGCCTCGGCCAGCCGATCCGCGGCGTCGCCTACAAGTACGCCGGCCACATCGAGGTCAGCACCTACAACGACGCGGTCGGCAACAACTACACGGTCGGCGACCTCAACACCAAGACCGACAAGACGGTCGACAGCTGCTCCTACGGCGTCGACTGCTCCGGCTTTGTCAGCAAGGCCTGGCGCTCGGGACATCACACCACCGGCAACCTCCACCAGGTCAGCCACGTCATCGGCAGCCTCGGCGAGCTCAAGGCGGGAGACGCCCTCAACAAGCCCTACTCCCACGTCCGCCTGGTGGCCGAGAACCTCGGCGCCTACGGTGTGAAGGTGGTCGAGTCGACGGTCGGCCAGGAGCGGATGCGGGTGATCGTCCGCGACATGTCCTGGGAGAGCGCGGGCTACAGCGCGGGCTACAAGCCGGTCCGCCTCAACAACGTCTGCCCCGACGCCCCGCCCCCGCCCCCGCCGCGGAAGACCCACGTGATCTTCGACGTCAGCGGCTACCTCCCCGGGAACTCGGGCTACACGCCCGTCGGTCCGACCCGCCTCCTCGACACCCGCGTCGACGGTCAGGAGCACGTCGGCCCGCTCGTCACGGAGGAGACCATCTCCGTGACGATCGCCGGCCGCGACGGCATCCCCGGGCCGAAGCAGCTCGGCGCCGTAGTCCTGAACGTCGCCGTCGCAGAGGTCCAGGGCGACGGCTTCGTCGCCGTCTACCCCGACCAAGAGTACCCCGGGACCTCCAACATCAACTTCGCCGAGGGCGAGACCACGCCGGGGCTCGTGCTCATCGATCCCGGCGACGACGGCAAGGTCGAGCTCCAGCACATCACCACCAACGGGACCTCGCAGATCGTCATCGACGCCTTCGGCTGGTTCCCGCCCTCCGCAGATCTGCACATGATCACGCCCACGCGGATCTTCGACTCGCGCCAGGAGCAGGACGGCGCGGCCAAGCTCGGCGCGGGGACCCACGACCTCAAGCTCGCCGGCGTCGCCGGGATCCCGGTCGCCGGCGTGGGCGCGGTGATCGCCAACGTCGCCGCGATCCATCCGGCTGAGGCCGGCTTCGCGACGGTCTTCGAGGCCGGGACTCCCCAGCCGACGACCTCCAACCTCAACTACGGGGCGGATCGAACCCGCGCCAACCTGGTCATCGTCCCGGTCTCGGACGACGGCCTCGCCAGCCTCTACACCCTCCGCGACGCCCACTACGCCGTCGACGTCCTGGGGTGGTTCGGCGACGGCGTCGACTTCAAGGCGATCCCGCCGATCCGGCTCCGTGACACCCGCAAGGACGACGCGGAGCCTATCGGCGATGGCGAGTCGATCACCGTCGACATCGTCAGCGCGCCGACGATCCCCGACGGGGTCAAGGCGGTCCTCGGCAACGTCACGGTGGCTCAGCCGACCTCGCAGGGCTATCTCCAGATCTACACCGACCAGCTGCCCGCCACCTCCAACCTCAACTTCATCGCCGGAGGTGCGGTCGCCAACGCCGTGGTCTCCGAGGTCTCCGCCGGGGGGCAGCTCAAGATCCGGCCGACGATCCCCGAGTAGGCCGACCGGTGGCAGGAGCCCGCGGCTGCCCTCTGCCGCGGGCCCATCGGACACCTTGGCCCCTTCGAGGAGGCGGTCCCTCGGCGGTCCCTCGGCCCTTCCTGCTCGCGCCGGTGCGCGCGATCGCGCGCAGGTGTAGAATCAGCCCGTGACTCGTCATACCTCGCCCCTGCTCGCCGGGCTCGCCCTCGGAACGCTCCTAGCCCCCGCTCCTGCCGCGGCGGCGGACGACCTGCCAGGCTTCCTCAAGGAGGTCCACGGCCAGGTCGAGAACCTCAAGGACGCCTATAGCAACTACCAGCAATGCTTGGCCCGGGGTGCGGAACCGGAGCTGTGCGAGGCGCTCGCGGTGTACTGCGCGATCCCAGGGACGGGGCTCGTCGACAGCCGCGCTGGCCTCTTTAGCAAGCTCGACCTCTTTCAGGTCTTCAAGGTCGACTGCGGTGATGGCGAATGCTACCAGTGCTGCTTCACTGGCGACGGCTGCCACACGTCGTTTGTCGGCTTCCCGGTGATCAACTGCAACCTGATGTACGGACCTGCGACCCGCGCGGCCGGGATCACCCTGATCACCGATCCCGACGCCGGGCCAGGATCTCCCTGCCTGACGACGCCGCAGACCTGCGATCACCTCTCGCTCTGCCTCGGCGATCCCAACGCGCTCAGCGAGCTCCGCGACGAGCTCGAGGGCGGGCTCGAGCACCCGCTGAACATGGTCGGCGCCGCAGAGCAGCGACTGCGCTACTTCGGCCGGGAGTTCTTCGACTCCTGGCTCGTCTACCTGAACAGCTTTCACACCGGGATCGCGGCGGATCGTGACGGCGAGTCGCCGAGCTTCGGCTCGCTGGCGCAGCTCGATCACTTCGTGACGGCGCGCGGCTGCGTCGGCTGGCGCGAACATGTCGCGGCGGTCCAGCCCTACGACTGGGGGGTCGAGCCCTTCGCCGTGACCGGGCCAGGCGACGTCGTCAGCCTCCCCGCCTCCCAGCTCAACGGCCTCCGCATGCTCGGCCTTATGCGCCTGCTGGACGCGCTGCCCAACCTCGCCGAGCGGCACGCGGCGGTCGAGTCGACGGTCTGGCCCGACGTCGACCGGCAGGCCTACCTCGGCCTCCTCGAGGCCGACCCGGACGCTGCGATCCTCGAGGTGGCGAGCCCGATCTTCCTCGATCTGCTCAAGCGCAACAGCAAGATCAGCGACTACCGCCTGCTCGCGGTGCCCCTCGCCGACGAGGCCGACGAGGCCCGCTTCAACGGCTGCCTCCTCGGCGAGGCGCCGCGGGTCTTCGCCGAGGCCGAGGAGCCCGACGGGGCGACCGCCTCGCTCCGGCTGACGATCTCCGACCCCGAGGGGGGCGAGGCCGCGCTCGATCGCCTCGCCGTCGTCCACTGGGGAGACGGCACCGCCTCGCGTGAGACGATCGCCCCGGGCCTCGCCGAGGTGACGCTCGCCCACACCTACGCCAACGCCGGGAGATATGCGGCCCACGCGGTCGTCGAGAACACCTCGGGGCTTCGGGGGTTCGCGTCGACGATCCTCGAGTCGACGAGCCCTGGTGAGCCGAGCGCCCCGCACGTCTTCTCGCAGGTGCGCTTTGTCAACGCCGCCGCCCACGTCAAGGTGACCTCCGGCAACGAGCGCAAGCTCTACTTTGAGCTCACGGGGCGCGACGCGGATACCAGCGAGGAGCTGCTGATCGGCGTCGGACAGGAGCTCGGGATCCCCTTCAACGTCGACGTGCCGCTCGGCACGCTCATCGGCCACAACCCGGACGCCCGCCGGATCGATCGCTTGACGCTCTGGCCCTCCTGGCGCGATGGGTTCTACGGGATCGGTTGGGGCGGTCACTGGCTGGTGCTCGACCGAGTCGAGCTGAGAGTCCCCTCCACGGCGACCGGAGAGGCGCTGGCCGTGCCGCTGCCGCTGAGCGCCGACAATGTCCGCGTCTACCCCGTGGACGGCGAGGAGCCGGTCGACGTCGAGTACCTCGGCACCACCGACGACGACCGGACGCTGATCTGGCTCCACTCCACCTTTCAGGCCTCGCGGATCGAGATCGACATCCCCGACGAGCTCCTCGCCGCGGCCGCCCCAGGGCCGCTCGGCGACGGTGAAGGCGTCGACTTTGACAGCTACGTCGAGCTGCGACCGGGAGCGTTCGTTCCGACCGCCTCGATCCCGGAGGACACGACCGGCGGCGAGACCAGCACGAGCGATGGTGAGACCGCGGGGGACGACCCCGGCGCGACCGGAGGAGCCACGGCGAGCACGACGGGCGGAGCCGATAGCGAGGCCGTCAGCGGCTGCGGCTGTCGGTCGACCCCCTCCCCTGAGCGCCCGTGGGCAGCCTTGCTCGCGCTCCTCCTGCTCCGTCCGCAACGACGACGGTCAGCCGCCTAGCGTCCATCGCCGCCACCCCGTTCAAGAGCGCTGAGGGGTGAGGACGGTCTCCGCCGACGGAGGCTCGGCCTCACTGGCTGGCGGTCAGCGGACCTTGTGGGACCGCAGCCACGCCCCGAGCGATGCGACCGTGTCGGCCTGCCCGGGCGCTTGCTCGGACCACACGAGCGCCGCCGACACCTCCTCGCGCGCCTCCTCGCGCCGACCGAGCGCCCAGTAGACCTCACCAAGCGCGGCCTGCGTCGAAGCGAGCTCCCCCTTGGACCCGCTCGCAACGAAGAGCTCGCGCGCCTGCTCGAGCTGGACCACGGCCTGCTTCGAGTCGCCCAGGCGGAAGTGCGCAATACCGATGTTCAGGCGCGCGCTGCCGATCAGCGGGTGGCTTGGATCGAGGATCGCCGCGAAGATCGTCAGCCCTCGCTCGGCGGCCACGCGGGACGCCTCCCAGTCGCCGAGCTGCCGCTGAATCGTCGACAGGTTGACGTAGCCCGAGCCGACGTTGGGGTGCTCGAAGCCCAAGCTCGCTTCGAAGATGACCTGTGCCCGCTCGGCATAGTCGAGCGCCGCCTCCCATTCTTCGCTCTTGACGTGGACGTTGGCGATGTTGCCCAGGGTCTCGCCCACGGACGGGTGCTCTGGCCCCAGGACTTCGATCTTGAGGGCCAGCGCGCGCTCGTAGTTCGCGAGGGCGTCGTCCAACCTCCTCATCGACTGGTAGACATTGCCGATATTGTTGAGCGACATCGCGACGTTGGGGTGGGTCTCGCCCAGCGCCGCCGTGCGGATTGCGAGCGCTCGCTGGTGGTGCTCGAGCGCTTCGGTGAGCTCTTTGCGCAGCTCGTGCGCGGCCCCGAGGTTGTTGAGGCTCGCGGCGATGTCGGGGTGCTCGGACCCGAGCGAGGCTTCGCGTATCTCCAGCGCTGCTTCGTGGTGCGTGATCGCCTCGTCGAGCCGTCCAGCCCGGATCGCCGCGTTGCCCATGCTGTTGTAGACCCGCGCGACCTCGGGGTGCTGGGAGCCGAGCGTGGCCTCGAGGATCGCGCGGGCAGCATCATAGCGAGCAGCTGCGTCGTCGTAGTGCCCCTGTTCACGGGCGATATCACCGAGGGCGAGCTGCGTATCGGCGACCTTGACGTGCTCGTTGCCAAGCTCGGCCTGGCGCAGGCTCAGCGCACGCTCGAGCTCGGCTTGGGCGGCGTCGTAGCGAGCCTCGAGCTTGTAGACGGCCGCGAGCGCCACGGCCAGATCTGCGGCCAGATCTGCGGCCTTCTCTCCGACCTTCTCTCCGGCCTGTTCGTCGCCCCCCCCACGCCGGAGGGCGGCGCCCGCGACCTTGGCCAGCAGCGCGCCCTCCTGCGGTCGAGCTTGCTTGGCGCCGATGACCTCGACGAGCTCGATCCAGGCTCGCGCGGCCACGAGATCGTGATGCCCGATGGCGGCCTGCTCCGCGCCCAGGAGCAAGCTCTTCTCAGCGCCCGCGAGGTCGCCTGCGAGGTGCTGCAGCCGACCCAGCCACACCAGCGCCTCGGCAGTGGTCGGCGCGTAGTCGAGCTCACGAGCGTGGGCCAGCGCGGCGCTGGCTTGATCGACCCCCTGCGCATAGTCCCCTCGCGCGGCCGACGTACGAACTCGGGCGAGCTCCTCACGCAGCAGCGCCACGCCCTCGCGCGCCTCGGGATCGCTGGGCGGCTTGATCGGTGCGGTCAAGAGCGCGACGTCGCTGCAATCGGAGATCGGTGCGAGATCAGTGGCGAGCTCGACCGCCGAGTCCAGGCCCTCGATCGCGTCGGGGCCGACGCCCGCGTAGCTGTCGACGACCCCACGCAAGCCCTCGAGGCGCTCGCGCAGGCACATCATGCGCAGGTCGAGCAGCTCCTCGCTCTGCTCGCCGCGAACGCGGGTGGCCTCGCACGCGTCTTGGTGGCCCTCGACCCACGCGCTCGTGTACGCATGGAGGAGCGGCGCGACCGTGGCCCAGCTGTGCGCGGCGTAGGGCTTGTGGGTCGACGCAAACGCCCGCTCGAGCTCGACCCGACGAGCGTCGTTCCACACCTCGCCGAGCTGGGTCTGGGCCCCGCTGCATACGTTGTCCTGGCCACGCGCAGCGTAGAGCCCCCAGGCGCCGACGAGTATCGCCAAGACTCCGGCACCGAGCGGCGCCCAGCGGCGAGCGAGGGTTCGGCGATCACGACCGAGCTGGGCCAGCAGCGCGCTCATGTCCTGAAAGCGCAGCTCCGGCGTGGCCGAGAGCCCGCGCACCAGCACGTCGCGCAGCCAGCCTGGGACCTTGGACCCGCTCGGCGCGTCCGCGATCTGACCGCTACAGACCGCGAAGGCCAGCGCCCCGATGTTCTCAGCGGTGAAGGGTCGTTCGCCGTAGACCGCCTCGTACAGCGCCACGCAGAAGCTGAACTGATCCGAGCGTGCGTCGATCGGCTCGCCCAGGTACTGTTCGGGGGACATGTACGCGGGCGTCCCGATCACAGCGCCCGTCGCGGTCAGGTCCAGGTCGGGCTGCGAGCGCTCGCGTAGCGCGGCGAGCTTCGCCACCGTCGCCACCGTGGCCATCTTTGCTTGGTCCCCCGGGCTCACGCCCATCCGCCGTGCGAGACCAAAGTCCATGACGCGCACCCGCCCGTCGCGGCCGACCATCACGTTGTCGGGCTTAAAGTCGCGGTGGACCAGCCCCGCAGCGTGGGCGGCCGCGAGCCCGTGGCCCGCTGCCTGAAACACCTCGAGGATCGCGGCCAGCGAGCGCGGCTCCGCCTCCCGCCAGCCACCGAGGGTCCAGCCGTCGACAAACTCCATGGCCACGAACACGTCATCGCCGAGGGTCCCGACGTCGTGCACGGTGATCACGTTCGGGTGCGAGAGCGCGGCCATGGCCTGGGCTTCGCGGACCAGTCGACTCGCGCCGGTTGTCCCGCGACTCGAGCCGCCGAGCTCGGTCTGCAGCAGCTTGACGGCGACCTTGCGATCCAGCTCGGGGTCGTAGGCGGTGTAGACAACCCCCATCCCGCCAGCGCCTAGGTGATCAAGGACGACGTAGCGACCGACCGAGCGGCCACGCGCGAGCGTCTTCATTCGCCGCGGCGCACTCGACCGCGAACGCGACTCTGCATCGGGTGCGAGCAACGTCTGGTCGTCAAAGGTGCTCGGGTCCAATGCGCTGTTGAGCTCGGGACCGAAGAGCGTCGGGGTTTCGGACTCGTTAACCAATCTAGTGCCCAACTCTGCATACCAGGCTCGGCCGTGGATGTGCGGGTCGAGGTGAGGATGTCTACTTCGTGAACGGCCCGCAGCCCGCGGCAGAAGTCCCGTGTGCTCTCGCGCCGGAACCGTTGGCCCTCGTGGCTGCGACGAAACGCCGCTGTACGGGGCTGTACTGCAGGTTTCGGCGGGGCCGAGCGGGGCGACGAGGGCTGGAGAGAGGCGCGGGCCTGCCCCGCATGTGGGTCTGCTAGGCGGTCGGCTCCAAGGTGCTGCGCGGAGCAGCTCGACTCCTGTGTCACGAAAGCGCCCGCTCCAGCCGAGCTTGGCAGGGACTCAAGACCGCGGTGGTTCGTCGGAGCGCGGTGCTTCTGCCGCTGGCTGCTCGCTCTGCGCTTGGAGCAGCGCCAAGAGCTGGGTGAAGGTCCAGCGCGCCTCGGACGGAGCGCACTCGTCCCAGTAATCGCCGAAGGGCCGGTTCATGTCGAAGTTCAGCTCGGGGGCGAATAACCACGGAGTGCTGTCATAGCCCTCCGCGACGTGGCCGAACTCGGGGTGATCGCGATCGCAGCAGAGGAAGAGCCAGCGCTTATCACCATAGGTGGCGAAGTGGATCCACGGGCCATCCGCAGGCTCCTCGTCGACGGCGAGGGGCCCGCCGTCTGCGAAGAAGCTCGGGTCGTAGAGCTCCTTGCGGTCGACGTGACCCAGCCATGAGATCGTGCTTCGCACCATCGACGTGAGCGACCAGAAGGTCGGGTAGCCTTCGAGCTGTCCGCCGCCGGCGGACTCCAGGAAGCGACGGAACGAGGCGGGGATGGAGAGGCGAGCGAGGGCCTCCTCACCCAGCGCGCGCGCGATCGCGGACCGCAGCGGCTCGATCTGCGCGTCGACCTCGACCGGGTCAAGCGGGCAGAGCGGGCCTGGGCGGCTGGCGAAGAACGAGGTCAGAGGATCGCGGGTCACGCTGAATGCTAGCAGCGCGCAGCATCCCGAGGAGCACCTCCCTGCTGCAGACACCGTTGAAGCGGTTCTTTGCGCGAGCTGGTACGCGCTGTGCTCGCGCGGCTCTTCGTCCTCTGGGCGCTTGGGGAGGATCCTGGCCACGGTCAGGACGCCCTCGATCCCCTCGCTGCCGACCCGGCGGACAAGCGCCTCGTCGTCTATCCGCCCGCGCTCGACCCACAGCCCGCGCTTCGAGGAGACTGTCGGCGAGCTCCGCGAGTTCATCGAGGCCTATCGCTGAGGCCTATCGCTGAGGCCTATCGCTGAGGCCTATCGCTGAGGCCTATCGCTGAGGCCTATCGCTGAGGCCTATCGCTGAGGTCAGGGCTGCAGGCCGACGTCGACGTCAAAGTCCGCGGCGTAGTCATCGCTCCAGGCGTGCAGCGCCTGATCCCCTGGAGGCAAGAGCGCGGGCTTGTCCGCCGCGAGGCAGCTCATGAAGACGAAGGGGTCGATCCGCCGCCCGAGGGCCAGGCTGATCTTCTTGGCGGCGAAGTTGTAGGGATCGAGGCAGGTCTCCGCCAGCGATCCGCGCAGGGCCACCGCGGCGTCGGTGTCGTAGTCCACGCCAGAGGCGTGGGTCTCTTCGAGGCCCGCGAGCTCCGAGTCGACCAGGGCGACCTCAAAGTGGAGGTGCGGGTTGAGCCCGGGGACGTTGGCATTGCCGCTCTTGCCGGACTCACCGATCGTCTGGCCGCGGGTGACCGCGCCCGCGTTGTTCGGGTTGATGCCGGTGATCGCGACGTTCGTCGAGTCGAGGTGGGCGAAGAGGATCGAGGCGAAGACCGTCGCGTCGCCGGCGATCGTCGCCGGGACAGGACAGATCACCTGCACCCAGTTGCCGTAGCCGCCGTCGTAGTCCGCGAGGTAGACCCCATCGCAGGGGGCGTAAAGCTCGGTGCCGATCGGCATCGACAGGTCGATCCCGCTGTGCTTGGAGCTCTTGCGCGGGGCTTGAAACGCGCCCAGGCCGTAGTCATCGTCGCGGATGCCCCGATCCTCCGCTGCGATGTAGGTCCAGGGGAGAACGAGACCCTCGCCGCCGGTCGTCGTCGTGTCGCCGGTCGTCGTCGTGCCGCCGGTCGTCGTCGTGTCGCCGGTCGTCGTCGTGTCGCCTGTCATCGTCAGCTCACCGGTCGTCATCATGTCGCCGGTCGTCGTCGTCATGTCGCCGGTCGTCGGCTCCCCACTCGTCGGCTCTCCGGATCCCGTCTCGCCCTTGGAGCCCGATCCCATCTCGGTCGTCGTCGGTTCCCCCATCGTCGCACCCGCGGTCGTGCTCTCGTCGGAGGTCCCTCCTGCGGAGGCCGAAGGACCGTCGTCACCGCAGGCGGCGAGGGAGCCCAGACCCACGCCGAGGATGAGCCTGGCGAGCCCGAGCCATCGCCGGCTGCTGTGTACGGGTAGGCCCACGTTGATAGGCCCAGAGAAGACGCTCGAATCCGCTCGCACGCCAGACCATAGCCTGGGACGGGAGCGCAGCCAAGACCCTCGGCGAGGACGACCTCGGCGGGGCGGCACAGTCGACTACTTGAACTCGGCGAGGACCTTGTGGACCGCAGCGTCCGCGACCTCGGTCGGGTCGTCGTTCTTGCTCAGCCACTTCGAGGTCCACCCGTGCCAGACCTCGTCCTTGGTCTTGGCGTCGAGGATGTAGATGTTGAGGGTCCCCTTGGTCTGCTTCTGCCCCGGACCCGCGAGGGCCAAGCTGCCCTCATCGGTGCCCTCGATGCGATAGCGGATCGTCGCGCCGACCGAGAAGGCGACGAGGTAGTCGGCCTCGGTCTTGTCGACCTTGGCGAGCCCCTTCGCCTCCAGCTCCCGCTCCATCGCACGACGCACGAGCAGCTCGTTCTCGTCGGTCCGCAGGTTCGGCTGGTTCTTGCCGAACTGGATCAGGATCAGGTCCTCGGTCACCCAGGCGTAGCTCTTGGCCGCAGATGTGTCGAAGGCAGCGTCACGCTCGGTGTAGACCTTCGAGGTGGCGCAGCCGAGCGTCAACGCGACCGTGCCCAGGATCGCTGCGCGGGCGAAGAGCCGGCGGGAGAAGGACTTGGAGGCGAGGTCCGAACGGGTCTGCATCGCCCTGAGAGTACGACAGCTCACGGGCCTGGAATTAGGCAAGCGTGCCGCGATCGCGTGAGCGACATGCCTGTCCGCGACCTCTCGCGGGTGCAGCGAGACCCTCCCGCAAGCGCCGCGAAACGGGGATGCACCGGCAATCTCGCCGAAATACAGCGTTCCAAGGCCCACAGACGGTCCGCGGCCGGCCATTTTGACGCTCTTTCCTGAGCCCTGCGGGCTCCGATCTCCACCTCGAAGAGGGTGGAACCCTCACCCGCCCGGACCTGTCCGCTCCACCCCCGGCTCGCCCGCTGCTATCGTCGGCCATGCCTGAAGATCGCGGCGCTCGGCGCCTCGGAGCGCCCGCACGGAGCCTCGCCGCGTCGGAGACTTCGCCGGTAGACCCGTCTCCGCGAACGCAGCGCCCGCGCCCGCCGAGGGCCCACAGAGCGCTCGTCGTGGTTCTCTTCGCCGCCGCCTGTGCCTCGTCTGGAGCGGGCGCCGGCCAAGGCCAGAGCGACCCCCTAGAGCTGCCCGCGAGCGTCGATCGGGACGGCGATGGAGTCGCCACCGCGGATGATCTCTGCCCGGACCACGCCGAGGATCGCGACGGCTTCGAGGACCTCGACGGTTGCCCCGACGCTGACAACGACGGCGACGGCCTCAGCGATGTCGAGGACAAGTGCCCCGGCGAACCCGAGGACAGGGACGGCTACGAAGACGCCGACGGCTGCCCCGACCCCGACAATGACTCCGACGGAGTGCTCGACGTGGACGACAGGTGCCCGCTCCAGCCTCGCATCGACCGGCCTGGCTGCGACGTCTTCGACGGCTGCCCAGACGACTGCCGACGGCCGCTTCAGATCGCGGAGTAGACGACCGCGCTCTACCGCGCCCGCGCTCTACCGCTCGCCGCCCGATCTCGCGATGGCGCTACAGCGCCGCGGCGACGGCGAAATGGACAGAGCACGGGCGAGGCTGACGATGCACAATGTCTAGGGGCGCAGCGCCCCTGCCCCGCCGATCTCCCCCTCTTCTGCTCGCTTCGCTTCGCCCGCTCCGCGGGTGACGGGAGACCGTGCAGCCCCCCTTGAAGCCACCAGCGACCCGCAGCGACCTGCAGCGACCCGCAGCGACCGCGGAGAATAGACCCGCGCCGATGACCCAGGGTGGCGATGGACCCGTCCGAGCAGAGAGCCCCCTCACAGAGACGACGCTCGCGAGCCTTCCCGACCCCGGGAGAAGACCAGCGGAGCTGTCCGAGCGGGGCAGAGCAGCCCTGACCGCGACCTCCGGACTCGACACGGTCAGCCGCGCCCAACGACCTCTCCAGGCAGCGCACAGCGCCCTCCCCCGCCTCGCGATCGCCGGTCGAGGACCGGAGCCGGCCGAGTTTGAGCTCCAGGCCGTGATCGGCGAGGGCGGCATGGGCCTGGTCCGCAGCGCCGTCCAGCTCTCGATCGGCCGCGAGGTCGCGGTCAAGACCGTCCACCCGAGCCAGCGGGAGAACGCGGTGATCCTCCGCGATCTGCTGACCGAGGCCCAGATCACCGGCTCGCTCGAGCACCCCAACATCGTCCCGATCTACAGCGTCGGCTGCGACGACGCCGGCCTGCCCCTGATCGTCATGAAACGGATCGACGGCGCGGCCTGGTCGAGCGTCCTCCGCGATCCCGAGCACCCAGCCCTCGCCGAGGCCCGCGAGGACCCGCTCCAGTGGCACCTGTCGATCCTCGGCCAGGTCTGCCGGGCCGTCCACTTCGCCCACTCCCGCGGGATCGTCCACCGCGATCTGAAGCCGGCGAACGTGATGATCGGCGCCTTTGGTGAGGTCTATGTCCTCGACTGGGGCCTCGCAGTCCACGTCGATCCCTGGACCCACGAGGCCTCCCCCCCGGCAGGTTCGGGGACGCCGGCCTACATGGCCCCGGAGATGCTGGACCCCGCGAAGGGGGCGATCACGCCGCGCACGGACGTCTTCCTCCTCGGCGCGATCCTCTACGAGCTCCTGACGGGGAGCCCGCCCTGGGCGGCGCAGAGCCTGAGCGCGGCGCTCGCGAAGGCCCGCGAGTGCGCCCCCAACCTCGACGATATCTCCGCCCCGCGGCCGCTCCTCGACATCGCCCGCCGAGCCCTCGCCAAGGACCCGAAGGACAGGTTCGACAGCCCGGAGTCGCTGCGCCTGGCCGTCGAGGCGTTCCTCCGCTATCGCGGCGCCGCGAGCCTCGCCTCCCACGCCGAGCGTCGGCTCGACGAGCTGCGCACCCTCACCGCGAGCAGCGGTGGGAGGACGAGCCGCGACGAGGCCCGGATCCACGGCCTCTTCGGCGAGTGCCGCTTCGGCTTTGACCAAGCGCTCGACGCCTGGCCCGAGGCGGACTCCGCCCGTCTCGGCCGCTTTGAGGCCTATCTCCTGATGATCGACTTTGAGCTGCGAGCTCGGCGACCAGGGGCCGCCGCCGCCCTCCTCGACGAGCTCGACGAGCCGCCCGCTGATCTCCGTGACCGTGTCCGCAGCCTGCGAAAGGCGCTCGCCCTCGACGCGGCCCGCCTGCGCATGCTCGAGCGCGAGGTCGACGTCAACGCATCCGTCGAGCTCCGGCAGCGGCTCTTCATCCTCGGCTGCACCTCGACGGCCGCCTTCAACGCCCTCGCGGAGCTCCTCGACCGCCTGGAGATCTACCGGATGGAGTACCTCGCCTTCGGGGCGTTCAACGTCCTCGCGCTCCTGATCATCGCTCTCATGTGGGCGAAGCTCGGCGCAGCACAGCTGCGGACCACCTTCAACAGGGTCTACGGGATGGCCTTCTCGGCGACCTGCGCGTCGACGCTGCTCCTCTGGGTCGGCCTCGGCAGCGCGGGAGTTCCGTTCAAGTTGGCGCTCGTCCTCGCCAACGTCCCTCAGATCGTAGGCGCCGCGACCGTCGCCTTCGGCATCGATCTGCGGATGCGCTGGCTCCCGGTCCTCTACTGCGCCACGGCCGTGCTCGGCCTCGTCTGGACGGAGCACGTCTACATCTGGGCGACGCTCTCCTCAATCCTCGGGATCCTCGTGCTGGTCGTCGCCTGGCGTCAGCCGCGACCGGAGGTTGTCCGGACGATCGACCTCGATAGGCCTGACGGAGCCCGAGCAGCGTCCGACAACCGCGACGCGCGACCGGAAGGCGAGCGCTGACACCTCAACGCTGCGCGGTGACTCCCCGTGGTAGCGTGCGCCCGTGCCTGTCCCCCGCCCCGTCCTCATCGCCCTCGCCTTGGCGCCGATCTTCGCGATCGCGACCGCCTCGGTGATCATGTGCGACGCCGTCACGACCGTGGTCGACGGCGAGCTTCGGGCCGGCGACGGCCCGCTCGGGGAGTGGGTGATGAGCGCGCCGACCTGCCACTCCGGCGAGCCGCTCGGCTTCTACGGCGTCGAGCTCCGCGACCCAGAGGTCGACGTCGCCATTCGCCTTGTCCACCCGCCGGGCAAGGATCCGCTGATCAGCGCCGAAGCCCTAGGCTCCGCGGGGAGCTCCACGGTCCTCACCGCCGCGCAATGCAAGAACCTCGACGTCGAGATCCGCCGGACCGACAAGCGCCTCGGTCGCGTGTCGCTGGTCGACGGCCGGGCGACGATCAACTGCCCGGGCCTCCAGGGCGAGCTCGACTTCACCTCGTGCCGCTAGCAGCCGTGGCGCTCACGCGCCGCGATCGTCGGTCCTCTTGGCTTCGACAAGACGCCGCCGTCAAGTGCGAGGGGGTCGAGCGCACGATGCAGGTCCGGCGCAGCGGCGAGCGACTCGACTCTCGAGAATGTCCTCTACGAACGCGGTTCTGGGCGCGACTGTCGGCCGCCGTGGGTCGGCGTCAGCCGGTGAGTAGCTCCGCCAAGACGTGCAGTACAGCCCGGATCCCATGGAGGTCGGCAGGAGCCGAGGTCGCTGGCCCAGGAGCAACGCACGCTTCGTACTCAGTGCTCGGTTCTCGGCGATCGTAGTCGTAATCCTCGCACTCTCGATAGACGTTGAGGTGGCGATGGCCGTCGCGTGAATCGTCGCTTCAATCGCCGCTCAGCCTGAGCATTCGCGCCCTGCACCGACCGCTCGTGCGACGGATCCGCGAGGGCTAGAGCCCCCGCATGGGGGAGATCTTCCCCATGCAAATCCGCGGTGCGCAATGACGAGCATCGGAGGAACGACGGAGTGCCCGCGCGCTCGCGCTCCTAGAGCGCGCTCGCAACACATCGACTGAACGACTTCGCCCCTAGGAGCGCCTGGCTGTACACCACAATGGACAGTCATCCCTCCTTTGTCCGCGATACGCACCATCTCCAGCTGCGGACACATCCTCCGCAGCGGCGCTTGACCCTCCTCCCCCTGCCGCTCAATGGTGATAGGCGCGTCGCGTCACCCCGTCCATACGTAGCGGGTCACGGACGCCGAGTTAGGAGGCGCTAGTATGTGGAAATTCGCCAATACCCGCAGTGTACGAACGGCATTCATCAATCCCCTTCTAGGGACATCCATTGCACTCTCGCTTGGCGGCTGCGCCGACGGGGTCGAGCCCGAGGCGACGCTCCACGAGCGCAGCGGCGCGGAGCTCGAGGATCCCTGCAACAATCCGGGGCTCGTCGACGAGGTCCGCGATCTCATCGACGAGCGGGGGATCACGCCGCTCGCCGTACCTGCTCCGATACGCCCGGAGCTGGTCGAGCTCGGGCGGTCGCTCTTCCACGACAAGATCCTCAGCGGTGGCCGCGACGTGTCCTGCGGGACCTGTCACAACGCCGCGCTCGGGACCACCGATCGCCGGCCGCTCAACTCCGGGATCAAGGGCCACGGCGTCGGCCTCGACCGCGTCGACGGCCAGGTCGGCGGACGCCACACCCAGGCGCTCTTCAACCTCCACACCCTGGAGAACCTGACGATCGACGGCAAGGTGGCGGAGGTCGACGGCAACGTCATCGGCCTGGGCCTGCCGGTCATCCTGCCGCAGTATCAGGTCCCCTTCGAGGACTTCCCTGGGGTGGTCGCGCCGCGGGTCGTCGCCGGCCAGGCGATGCTGCCGGAGGTGACCTTCGGCGAGATGCTCGGGGTACCCGGGACCGACCCGGACAACGAGCTCTTCGCCTGCCTCGCCCCCGACACGCCGCTGCCGGTCGCCTTCGCCTGCATCTTCGACGGCTACATGGCCCGCCTCGGCGCGGTGCCCGAGTACGTCGATCTCTTCGAGACCGCCTACCCCGGCGTCTCCTTCTCGGAGATGAACTTCGGCCACGCCGGCAACGCCATCGCCGCCTACGAGCTGACGGTCTTCGCCTCGAACGAGAGCCCCTGGGATCAGTTCGTGGCCGGAGACGACTGCGCCCTGGGTAACAAAGAGCTGCGCGGAGCGGCGCTCTTCCTCGACGAAGAGCAGGGCAACTGCGCGTCGTGCCACAGCGGCAACGGCTTCTCCGACAGCGAATTCCACCAGACCCTGGCGCCGACCTTGGGCTGCGGAAACGACCTCCCCAGGCGCAACGGCGACGGCGGCTTCGACGACTTCGGCGCGGCCCGCAACACCTACGCCGGTCCCTGGCTCTTCGGCGGCTTCGGCGACGAGATCTTTCCTGTCGCCGAGCGCTACCGCTGGCGGACCCCGCCGCTGCGCAACGTCGAGTTCACCGCGCCCTACGGCCGACTCGGCCAGTACGCGACCCTCGAAAACTTCATCGAGCACTACATCGATCCCGTCGGCGCGCTGCTCGACTACGATATTACGCAGCTTCCGGACACCGACTTCGTCGACTACACCGCCTTCCAGTGCGTCCACGACTCGCTCCACGACTCGCTCTTGGACAACACCGACGCCCTCCTCGCCGCTGGTCAGGACCCGCTGATGGCGACCGTCGACATCAACAAGAAGCAGCAAGTCAAGCGTCTGGCGGCCTTCCTCCGCGCCCTCTCGGACGAGTCTGCGGCGCCCGAGAACCTGCTCAGCTCGATCCCGACGTCGGTCCCGAGCGGACTTCCGGTGGACGTCGGAGTCCCGGATTGAGGGCCGGCTAGACCTCACCTCGGAGGACGGTGCGCTCCCACGTACCCCTGGAGCCCCGCGCCGCCCTGCGCTAGCAACCCGTGGCGAACGTCCGGGTGCGAACTCGGCGACCTCCTAAGGCCCCCTGCTTCGCCGGAAGAGCCCTCGCGGACCGCCGTGGGGGCTCTTCCCGTTCTCGGCCCGCTAGCGAGGCTCTGACCTCTGACCTCTGACCGGATGCTCGCAAACGCGCCACCAGCTCGGAGCGCGCTCTGGTGAGACGCCCTGGCACGGGGTTTGGGAGCGGGCGCACAGAACCGCAACCGCGCAGCCGCGTGGCCCATCACCGCCGCCAGTGATGCCACCGCACGGAAGCTCCGCACGCAGGGAGCTGAGCGCGGGGTGGCCCGAGCCCAAGGAGCCGAGGGCCGTCCCCTCTCCGGCGTCATGACCCTATCCCTGCCCGGCGCTCCCTGCCATCCAGGCGACCACCATGAGCGGCTGCGCTCCCCCGGAGAAGACGTCGGCGCTCGATCGACCGCCGGTGCGCATTGATCCTCGCAGGCCCGGCAGATAGCCTCCCTAGGTGTTTGAAGTCACCGTCGACGAGGCAGAGATGCCCCTCGATATGGATGAGCGAGTCTGGCTAGGCAAGTATGAGCTTCTGTACCGTCTCGGGGCAGGTGGCATGGCCGAGCTCTTCTTGGCCCGAACCACCGCGATCCACGGCTTCGAGAAGCTCGTCGCCCTCAAGCGCGTCCTCGCCAAGCACGCAGACAACAACCAACTGATCGAGATGCTCCTCAGCGAGGCTCGACTCGCCGCGAGTCTGCACCACCCGAACATCGTCCAGGTCTACGATGTCGGCGAGGATCAGGGCGACTACTTCTTTACGATGGAGTACGTCCAGGGCAGGGATCTGCGCCGGCTGCTCCGAGCGGCGAATCGCCGCGGCGTGTGGATGCCGATCGAGCACCTGATCAACGTCATGATCCACGCCGCTGCGGGCCTGCACTACGCCCACGAGCGCGATGCTCCGGACGGTACGATCCTCGGGATCGTCCACCGAGACATCTCTCCCTCGAACATTATCGTCAGCTTCGACGGGACGGTGAAGGTCGTCGACTTTGGGATCGCGAAGGCTGCGACCTCCCGCGAGAGCACGCAGGGCGGACGGATGGGGAAGGTCCCCTACATGTCCCCGGAGCAATGTCGCGGTGAGGCCGTCGATCGACGCTCTGACATCTTCTCCCTCGGGATCATCCTCTGGGAGCTGAGCCTCGGGCGCAGGCTCTTCAACAACCTCAAGGGCAAGCCGCTCATCGAATACATCGGCAAGACCCAGGCGCCGCGCCCCTCCACCTTCAAGCCCGACTACCCGCAGGATCTTCCGCCAACATGTGAGGGGATTGCACTGTCCACCGGCGACGCATCCAGACTCGGCTCGACACTCGCCGCTGGCGTCCTCTCTGCAAGCGAAGAGTTCGTCGTTCTCGCAGCTCGACATCCCCGAGTCAGCGCCGGTCTCGGTGTCGGCATCGGTCTCGTCCCCCGTGCTCTCGCTGGTCGACGTCGTCCCGGTCGCCGAAGACTCCGACGTCTCTTCCCCGGAGGCATCGCTGGCAGGGGCGGTCGCCGTCGCGGAGGGCTCAAGGGGACGCAGACAGCTCGCGGTGGGCCCTATCAGGAGCCAGAGGAGAGCGCACCGCAAGCGCCAATACACCAGCGAGCGGGGTCCGCTGCCCTCCTCCGACGCACGTCCAGCCGCCTGGCACGAGGCCGTGTCCGCTTGTCTCCCCTCCCGAGGAGGAGGGCACATCGGCGAGGGTCGTTCCGTCAGCATTCGCAGGCTCCGGGCATCTCGCCGACGCAGCTCCCACCGTTCGCACCTTGGATCTTGCACAGGTCGACACAGCTCAGGGTGCTGAGGCGGCCATAGAGGCAGGTCGTCAAGAGCTCGGCGTCGGCGCACGTGTCGACCGTCGCCTCGGTGCAGGGGTCGCCAGGCCCAACGCCGCAGCGGAGCTCGGCGCCGCCTTCATGGGAGACGCAGCCGTACGCGAAGTCGTCCCCAACGGCGAGGCACTGCGCGTCAAGCTCGTCCGATCCGAGCGGCACCCACGCGCCGCCTTCGCATGCGTACGCGACGCTCTCCCACGGACCGCAGAGCAGGGGATTGCTGCAGAACATCGAGTCGCCCCGAAGATCGCACATCGGTCCAGGCTCCGCCGTGTCTTCGCAGGCCAGGTTCTCCCCGCAGCACAGGTAGTTCGCCGCGTCGACGGGGTCGCACCAGGCGAAGCCGACCTCGCAGAAACACTCCGCCTCGATCGCGACCGAGTGGCTGCCGGGCGCTCCGCAGGACGACCACACGTCCACCGGGCAGCAGGTGTAGTCATCGAGGTCCGGCGTGCACCACTCGTAGCTGATCTCGCAGAAGCAATTGTCGCCGTCTTGGTACGAGTTGGTCCCGGGAGCACCGCAAGCGAGCTCACCGCCCGTCTCGCCTCCACCGCTCGTAGTCGTGGTCGTGGTCTCGGCAGAGCTGGTGCCGCTGCTCGCTGAGCCCGTCACGCTCGCGGAGCCAGTGCCGCTCGCTCCTGCGCTCGTCGTGTCCGAGCTGCCCGAGGTCGTCGTCGCCCCCTCGCTCTCGCCCCGGCCTCCGTCCCCAGCACAACCGATGAGCGCTAGCGCACCGGCGAGGAGGTGGTGCTTGCCGCGGCTCATCATCACGTGAGCGTAGCGTACAAACGAAGCACCCTCGCGGATGTTCTCGGCGACAGAACGACCATCGCTGGCACGACGTGCTCGCGTCCGCCGGTGAGGACTTCGACGACAGCGAGCGGCCCCCCCCGGACGAGCTCAGGGCTTGGCCGCGCACTCGCGGTCGAGCTCCGGATCACTCGGTCGACCTCCCACGCAGGTTGAGCGATCACGTCCCGGTCATCATCGCGCGGAGACCTCGCGCGTCGGCTGCACAATGCGCACATAAGTCCCTGTCACCCCTTAGAACTCTGTTAGACTGGGCTCCGTGTCCACCTTGACGGATTGTTTCTCGTGCGAGTGCCTTATCGATGCGGGCGAGTCGCGATGCCCCTTCTGCGGGGCGGCCCAGCGCAACGCCACCGCGCCCTCCTGGCTCGCGGTAGGTATCACGCTAGGCCTGACCTTCGGGTTCGTGACGGTCTCGTGCGCAGGCGATGACGGCGAGACGACAGCCGAGGCGACGAGCACTGGGACGACGATGATGAGCACGTCGACGGTCGGCACCTCGACGACCAACGTCAACACGACGGACGACTCGAGCAACGCGGACGCGGTCACCTACGGCGGACCTGACTCCGTCAGCGACAGCAACTGGACCACCACGACCACCAGCGACACGACGACGACGACCGAGGACACGTCGACCTCGACGACCGAGGGCACGTCGACCTCGACGACGGATGACTCGGGCAACGCGGATGCGGTCACCTACGGAGGTCCGGACTCCCTCTCGGACAGCGACTGGACCGGCAGCGACAGCGGCTGATCCTGCGGGCGGGCTCAGTCGCCACGGCGGCGGAGCCCGAGGAGTGCGAGGAGCCCCAGGCCGAGCCCCAGGCCCGGGTCGCCAGGGGCGACGGCGCAGGCACAGCCCCCCTCCGGCGGGTCGTCCTCGCCCGCCGTCGCGCTCGAGGTCTTTCCAGAGGAGTCATCGCCCGAGCTGTCGCTTGAGCTCGTGTCGCCGCTCTCGCCAGCGGTGCCGCTCTCGCTCTCGCCAGTAGTACCGCTCTCGCTCTCGCCAGCGGTACCGCCGCTGTCCGGCCAGGCCTGACAGGCGTCCGGATCCCACTCCTCGCCGAAGTCGCCAGGGACAATCGAGCAGGTGTAGGCCCCCTCCGCGCAGGCGCCCAGCTCCAGGAGGGGATCGACCTCGTGGAGTCCCAACGGATCGGGCGGCGAGTCGCCGAAGCAGACCTCCGGGCTCGCCGCGGAACTCCCGTCAGCGAGGCTTACGACCTCAATGTTGCCGCAAAACGCAGCCTCGGCAGAGTGACCCGCGGGAGCGCCGTAGCGGTAGCCCGCGGCCTCACCGTCGACCTTGAGACGGTAGGCGAGCATCCCGGCGAACTCAGGTGTCGGGGCGTCGCCGCTCCACGTCGCCGACACCCTCCCCCGCCGCTGGGTCGGCGCACACTCGCCGGTCATCCAATAGATATCCTCCCAACCGCAGGTTTCCTCCGAAGAGGGGAAGGCGCCGTCGCAGCAGACCAAGGTGTCGAGGCTGATGATGTCCGAGACGCCGTAGGACTCCGTGGCCTCGAAGGTCGGGGCCACCAGCGGCCCCGCCGGGCCCGCGCCGACCGCAAAGTCGAGCGAGACCTCGAGAAGATCGGGCCCGCACTCGCCCTCGAGGCCCGGGGCGATCGCCCCGTTGTCGACCGCCACCTGGACAACGTAGCTCGCTCCAGCGATCAGCGGCGCCGCCGGCCGCCAGATCATGGTCTCGCCTAGGCCGACCGCCTCGAGGGCCCCCTCCACCGGCATGCCGTCGACGCTGACGTCGACCGTGAGCGCCTCGAAGGTGTCACTCGCATCGCCGTCGACAAAATAGCGGCTCCCGGTGAGGACGAAGACGCCGTCGGTCGGCACAGCCTGCGGGTTGCCGGCGACGAGCTCACTCCAGCGCCCGGCGTCGTAGCAGATGTCCGGCGAGCAGGCGTCGGCCTCCCCCGGGATCGCGACGAACGCAGCCAACGTCAGGAGGGCAGGTGCGAGCCGATACGCGGCGGGTAACGATGACGATCGAAGGCAAACCATAGATTGGAGGATAGCGGCTCGCCGCGGGCCCTGACCAGCCTTCGCCCTGCAGCGCCGCCGGCCGATGAGAATTCACCGCCTCGGACGTGCACCGCTCCCGTCCGCCGGAGAGTCCGAGCACGACCGCCGGAGGACGACGGAGGACGACAGCAGTGCGACCCAGACGACTACTCCGGTGTCTCCTTGAAGAACACGAAGACGCGAGCCTGCTCTGGCGTCCCGCGCTCCCCCTCGTGGGCGGAGAGCACGAGGTCGAGGCCGCCTGCCCCGTCGATCTGCGCCCAGCCACCGAACGCTCCCGACTCCACGTCGCTGGGGGTCGCGTCGAACGAAAAGCCCCCCTCGCCGGACCCTGCGGTCAACGGATCGCCGTCAGCCTTGCCGTAGATCACATGGACCTGATCGTCCGGCCGGGGCTCCTGGTTGAAGACGCTGCGCTCATCGATGAGCACGACCTCGTCGAGCCCGTCGCCGTTGAGGTCCGGGCCGAGGCGCGCCGTGATGGAGTGGCCAGGCGAGCCGGACGAGTCGAGGGCGATGGAGAAGCCGCCCCCCCCCCGCGAGGTCCTCCGGGAGCACGATAGGCGCCGTGTCCTCCTGGCCAAAGACCACCTCTGCCCAGTTCGCAGCGGCGAGGACGATGTCGTCGCGACCGTCGCCGTTCACATCGCCGCCGGAGGCGATGCTGAGCCGGGCCGCGCCAGGGCGAGTGATCGTGAGGCCGTCGAACTCCCCTTCCCCGTCGGACGGGAACCTGTACCCGTGCATCTCCGGGCCGCCAAAGATGACATAGACCTCCGCGTCCTCACTCGCGTATTGGGCGATGCTCTCGACGATGAGATCGGCGAAGCCATCCCCGTTGATGTCGCCGGCTGCCACCTCAGTCCAATAGAAGCCGTCGATGATGAAGCCGCCGATCTCTGCGCTCAGATCGGCCTCGTCGACCTCCTGGAGGTCAGAGTCCCCGTAGATCACGTGGATCTGCACTACGCAGCAGCTACCGTGGACGACGGCGAGATCGTCGAAGCCGTCGCCGTTGACGTCGCCGAGCGCCTCAACCCAGCCGGTGGACGCCGACGGGACATAGATCTTTCGACCGGCCGTCGGAGCGAGTTCATCAAGCACGACGGAGGCGACTCTCCGCGCGCCGAATACGACGTAGACGACTGGTTTGGCTCCACCGTCGCGCCCTAGGGTCGTCACCAGGATATCGTCGAAGCCGTCGCCGTTGACGTCGCCCGCCGGCGTGGCATGGAGGTCGGCATACTCGGGGAGGTCGGCCTCGAGCACGACGCCCCTCCTTGACGGAAGATCGCCGAGCTCCACGGTGCGCTTGTTCGCCTTGCCGAAGACTACATAGACCGGTCCTCCGCGCGTTTCGACGATGATGTCATCGAGGCCGTCGCCGTTGATATCGCCCGCCGGTGTCCCTTGGGCCTGGTCTCCGTCCCAGGCTCCATCGATCACAAAGCCGTCCCAGTCAGGCCCAGAGCAGGCGCTCACCAACGCGAACCCGGCGACGAAGCGACGTGATCGCGCGGCTAGTCGGGAAGGATCCACCGAGCCTACGCTAGCACGCGCGCGCCTGGTCGCTGAGGGGGGAGTGCGGGGCCCATCTCCGCGGAAGAACCCGCGGGAAGGCTGTCTCGCGCGCTTGGCGGAAATTCGGCCCGCCCCCAGGGCCGACGGGCTGCGCTTGTCGCAGCGGCCATCGCGAACGCGAGGATGCAGAGGGCCCACTGCGCAGCGTATCGCGCTACTATGTCGCCATGTCCCTTGCTGACGTCCGTCGCCGACTACCGGTGGTCACGAGCCTCCCGACCCCCGACAACCGATGGATGCCGCAGGAGAAGCGCGTCAAGGCGGGCGGGCCCCGGTGGGCGGTCTGGGAGCTGACCCTCGCCTGCGATCAAAAGTGCTCCCATTGTGGACCTCGGGCCGGCCGCCGCCGCCCCGACGAGCTGACGACCGAGGAGTGCCTCGAGGTCGTCCGAGAGCTGCGTGATCTCGGCGCCGGTGAGGTCGTCCTGATCGGCGGGGAAGCCTACCTGCGCAACGACTTCATCCTGATCATCCGGGCGATCCGCGAGGCCGGGATGAGCTGCACGATGACCACCGGCGGCCTCAACATCAACCGCGAACGGGCGGAGGCGATGATCGAGGCCGGCATCTCCTCGGTCACCTTCTCCATCGACGGCATGGAGGAGACCCACGATCGCCTCCGCGGCGTCCCCGGGAGCTGGAAGCGCGCCTTCCAGGGGCTGGAGAACATCCGCGCCGCGGGGGGACAGGTCGCCTGCAACAGCCAGATCAACGCCCTGACCATGGGCGAGCTGATGCCGCTCCTAGAGGTCCTCGCCGCCGCGGGGATCCACTCCTGGCAGATCCAGATCACCGTGCCCCACGGCAACGCCGCGGACCACCCGGAGATCCTCCTCCAGCCCTACATGTTCCTCGAGCTCTTCGAGACCCTCGACAAGGTGATCGAGCGGGCAGGCGAGCTGCGGGTCCGCCTCTGGCCCGGCAACAACCTCGGCTACTTCGGCCCCCACGAGCGGCGCCTGCGAGCGGCCCAGAAGAAGCACTGGCGCGGCTGCGTCGCCGGGGTCTCGGTGGTCGGGATCGAGAGCGACGGCGGGATCAAGAACTGCCCGAGCCTCGGCGGCCCGGTCAATGTCGGCGGCGCCTGGCGGGTCCACGGCCTCAAGAAGATCTGGGAGGAGAGCTATCAGCTCGGCTACATCCGCAGCCGCACGGTCGACGATCTCTGGGGCTACTGCCGCGAGTGCTACTACGCGGAGACCTGCATGGCCGGCTGCACCGCCGCCGCGGAGCCCCTCCTCGGCCGCCCGGGCAACAACCCGTTCTGCCACCACCGGGCGCTGATGATGGATCGCCAGGGCCTGCGCGAGCGGATCGAGCAGGTCCGCGGCGCCAGCGGTGGCGGCTTCGACAACGGCCTCTTCCGGGTGATCCGCGAGTCCAAGGATCCTGCCGTCCGCGCCGCCGAGGGCCCGGTCTCGACCGAGGAGCCGAGGGTCTCCCGCCTGGTCGAGCCCAACGGCCCCGGCTACGACGTCGACCTCAGCGAGTGAAGCGCTGGAGCACGATCCCGCGCCTTACGGAGGAGGCAGCCGCCACAGAGCGCGGCGGCTCCCCCATCCCTGCAGCGCTCAGCTGTCGCTGGCGGTCCAGTCGGTGTCGGTGAGGGAGTCGGGCCCGCCGTAGGTGACCGCGTCCGCGTTGCTCGAGTCGTTCGTCGTCGACGTGCTGGTCCCGTCCGTCGTCGACGTTCCTGTGGTGGTGGTGGTGGTGGTCGTCGTCGTCGTCGTGCTGTCCGTCGTCGTATCGGTGTCCGCGTCGGTCGTCCCCGAGTCCGAGAGGGAGTCGGGACCACCGTAGGTGACCGCATCCGCGTTGCCCGAGGGGTCCTGCGTCATCGTCGACTCGCTGGTCTCACCGTCATCACCGGCGCAGGAGAGGGTGCCGAGGCCAAAGGTCAAGCCGAGGGTGATGCCGACGGCGAGCCAGGAGGGGGCCGTCGTGTTGCGCTGTGAGGCGCCGCAAAAGGGACATCGCGACTCACTCGCGGCGATAAGGCATTCGCAGGAATAGCAGTCAGTTAAGCTAGCCATCGTCGCAGACTATCAGAGCGGCTCGGAGCGCCGCCACACACTTCTGCCCGCGCCGTGATGTAGGATAGCCGCGCGTGTTCGCAGTCCCGACGACGATCCTCGCGAGCGGTCCTCAGGCCGACACCGGAGCTGCTCTCGCCCTCGCCCTCGCCCTCGCCCTCGCGGCCTTGATCGTCCTCGTCGCCCTCCACCTAGAGACCCTAAGGCGGGTGCTGATGGGTGTGATCGACCCCAGGCCGCTGGCGATCTTCCGCGCCCTCTTCGGCCTCACGCTCTGCCTCTACGCGCTCGAGATCGCCCCTCTCGCAGTGTACCTATTCTCGGATGAGGGCCTCCTGCCGAGCGCCGCCGTTCCCCAAGTGATGGGCGGTCGCGCCAGCGGGATCCTAGGCGAGGGTGTCCGCGATCTAGGATCCTCCCTCCACTACCTCGCGGGCGGGCGCTGGTCGCCGCTGCACTTCTGGGACACGCCGCTCGCCGCCCAGCTACACGTGGGGGGCTTCGCCCTCGCATCCTTCGCCCTGGCGCTCGGCTGGCGCACGCGCTTCGCCGGGGTCTGTGCGTGGCTCCTCCTCGCCGGGCTCCTCCGCCGCGGCGATGTCCACTGGGGCGGCGAGCAGGTGCTCGTCAGCCTGCTCTTCCCCTTGGTCCTCGCGCGCAGCGGGGCCGCCCTCAGCGTCGACAATTGGCGACGCTGCCGACGACTGCGCGCGCGCGGCCTGCTCGACGAGACGACCGGCGTCGGCCGACCGCCCACCCCCGAACATCCGCAGGGGCTCGCAGCGATCTATCGCCGGATCCCGGCCTGGCCCCAAGCGCTGCTCGTCTGCCAGCTCGCGCTCCTCTACTTCGTCAACGGCTGGACCAAGTCCGGGAGCACGTGGATCTCCGGCGACACGTTGAGGATGTCGCTGCACCTCGATCGCTACGCCCGCGTCGACTGGCACCCCCTCGCGGTCGCGCTCGGCCCCTGGCCCTTCCGCCTGGCGACCTGGGGCGTGCTCTGGTGGGAGCGCCTCTTCCCGATCGTCCTCGTCGCCCTCGTGCTCCGGGCGGCAGCGCGCTCCGGCGCGCCGAAGCTGAGCGGATCTCGGCGACGACTCGCGCGAGCAGCCTGGCTGACGATCGCCGCGGCGCTCGGGAGTTGGGCCCTCGCCGGGGTCCTGGCCGCCGCGCCCGGGCCTACGGCGGATCTCCGGAGCGCGGCCCTCGGCTCGCTCTCCGCGCTGATCGCCGCCAGCGTTCTCTCCGGCGAAGGCGGCTGGCTCGTCCGTATCCTCCGCCGGGGCGTTCGCCGCATCGCCCCCCTCCCATGGCTCCTCTTCGGCGTGGTCTTCCACGGCATCAGCCTGGTCTTCTTCGAGATCGGCATCTTCGCGAGCGCGACGGTCAGCGCCTACGTCCTGTGCGGGATCGGCGGGGGAGTGACCGCCGTGCTCCAGCGGATGACCCGCGGGCTCGGCCGCCTCGGCCTCCCGCTGCCTACGCACCTGCTCAAGGTGACGCCGATCGCCGCGGAGGATCGACGCCTTCCGCACCTCCACCGCGACACCTCGGCGCTGCCCCCAGCGGCCGTCCTCGCCGCGGGGGCGCTGATCCTCGCGGGCGCAGCGTTGGCGATCGCCCCGCCCCGCCCCGCCCCGGAGCGCTGGCACATCGCCTGGCTCGTCGCCGGCGCCGGCCTCATCGCCGCGGGCTGGCGCAGCGCTCGTCGGCGTCCTCAGGATCCGCGGGCCTCGCCCGCTCAGCCCTGGGCCCACGGCCCCGCCGGTCGTCTCGCGGCGGGCGGCCTCCTCACCTATCACCTGATCTCCCTCGCGCTGTGGCAATCACCGCCCTGGCAGAGCGTCCCTTGGCGACAGGCCGCGCGGATCATCGTCGATCCCTGGATGGAGCTGACCTTCACCCGCCAAGGCTGGCGAATGTTCGCGCCGAACGGCCCGACCCGCAATCAGACGGTAAGGACCATCGTCACCGACAGGACCGGCCACGAGCACGACCTTCGCACCGAGCTCGAACACCCCGAGAACCTGCGCCGCCCCTACGTGCGCCACGATCGCTGGCGCAAGGTCGACGAGGCGATCAGCGGCTATCGCCCGCCGCTCACGGTCTGGCACGCCCGCTACCTCTGCCGCCGCTGGGCCCTGGACCACGCGGGCGAAGCTCCCGCACAGGTCGAGCTCTCGCGCGTCGCAGCCCCCTTCCCGCCGGACTCCGAGGCGGACGCAGCCGCCTACTTCTGGGCCAACGCCGAGTCGACCTCGCTCGTCCGGATCGACTGCGATGACGAGCCCTTCGCCCAGCTCCAGCCCGAGCTTCGCCGGCGCTACGGGCTCGGTGAGTCCAACACGCCGATACTCCGCCCCTCCCCGCCGAGGCAACGCCAGCGCGATCCCCTGGCCCCGCTCTGGCCGCTCCTCGGGCTCACGCTCGCGGGTGCCGTGCTCGCCTGGCAGGTCGACGAGCGGAGGCGTCGACAGCCGACGCCAGGCGAGCACGACCGTGGGCCTCCCGACAGCTCTGTCGCCCCGTGAGCGATCCCTATCACGGGTGCGATCTGCATGCACCCGCGTTAGGCTCTCGGCATGACCGGGTTGGAGCCAAGCGCCGAGGAGCTCGACGCGCCGCATGTGCGCGCCTTTCTGCCGATGATCTACGTGGCTTGGGCCGATGGCGAGCTCACAGCGCAGGAGCTGCTCATGATCCGCGAGCAGCTCGCAGGCATGCCCTGGCTCGACCGTCGCGCCCGCGAGACCCTGCGGAGGCTCGTGGACCCGGACGCGCCGCCCTCCGCCGAGCTCCTCGCGCGCGTTCTGCGGACGGTCCGCCTGGCGGCGAAGAACCTCGACGACGAGCGAAGGCTGCACCTCGGGCGCCTCGGCGTCGCGCTCAGCAAGGGCGACCCCAACGTGGAGGACGCCTTGGCCGTGGTGATGGACGCGCTGTCCATCGACGCCGCCGAGGCGGGTCAGGCCCTCCTGGGCGGGCACCCGGCGCCGCAGACCGCAGCGCCAACGCCTAGCTTCGATCCCGAGGCGCTCCGCGCTGAGCTCGAGCCGCGCGCGCGAGAGGTGCGGGCCCGAGCGCGCGCCTTCTTGGAGAACCACGAGAACCGTATCGAGCGTGATCAGTCGAAGGAGGACGCGCGCGAGGCCGTGAAGCGGGTGGTGCAGCGGCTCGCCGAGGAGGGTTTCGGCGCCCTCGCGTACCCAGGCGTCACCACCGACGCGACCGATCTCGAAGAGTTCATGACGGTCTTTGAGATGCTCGGCTTCGGCGACCTCTCGGTCCTCGTGAAGTACGGCGTCCAGTTCGGCCTCTTCGGCGGGAGCATCTTCTTCCTCGGGACACAGGCGCAGCGCGACAGGTGGCTGCCGCAGATCGCCTCTGGGGAGCTCCTCGGCTGCTTTGCGATGACGGAGCTCGGGCACGGCTCCGACGTGATGGGGCTGCGCACGACCGCGACCTACGACCGCGAGAGTGACCGCATCGTCCTGCACACGCCCGACGAGGGCGCGCGCAAGGAGTGGATCGGCGGGGCCGCAGCGCACGCCCAGATGGCGACCGTCTTCGCCCAGCTCGAGGTCGGCGGAGAGGAGCACGGAGTCCACGCCGTGTTGGTGCCGCTCCGCGACGATGACGGAAGGCCGCGGCCCGGCGTTCGGCTCGGCGACTGCGGTCACAAGCTCGGCCTCAACGGCGTCGACAACGGGCGTATTTGGCTCGATACGGTGAGCGTGCCGCGAGATCACCTGCTCGGCCGCTTCGCCGCGATCACGGACGCTGGTCGCTACGAGTCCCCGATCCCGAGCCCGAACAGGCGCTTCTTTACGATGCTCGGGACGCTGGTCGCGGGTCGCATCTGTGTCGGCTCCGGGGGCGTGAGCGCGGCGAAGGTCGGGGTCACCATCGCGACCCGCTACGCCTTTCACCGGCGCCAGTTCGGCGCCCCCGGTGAGCCGGAGATGCGGCTCATCGACTACCCCGCGCACCAACGACGGCTGATGCCGGCGCTCGCCCAGAGCTACGCCGCGGCCTTCGCCATCGAGCACGTCCGGCGGTCCTACTTGACCGCCGAGGATGAGGACACGAAGCGATCCGTGGAGGCGCTCGCCGCCGGCGTCAAGGCCTTCACCACCGATCACGCGACCTACGCGCTTCAGCAGTGCCGCGAGTGCTGTGGCGGACAGGGCTACCTCAGCGCCAACCGCATCGGGCCCTTGAAGAGCGACACCGACGTGTTCACCACCTTCGAGGGGGACAACACCGTCCTCCTCCAGCTCACGGCCAAGGCGCTGCTCACAGACTTTCGCAAGCAGCTCAGCGACGACCGGGTCTTCGGGGTGCTGCGCTACGTCGGCGAGAAGCTGGCCCGAGCCGCTCGCGAGACGAACCCGGTGACGAAGCGGCTGGGTTCGACGGAGCACCTGCGCGATCGGGACACGCTCCGCGGCCTCTTCGAATTCCGTGAAAAAACCCTCGTCGAGGCCGGCGCGCGCCGGATTCAGAGGCGAATCAAGCGGGGGATGGCGCCGCACCAAGCCTTCACCGCGATCCAGGTCCACCTGATCGACATGGCCCGCGCGCACATCGAGCGGGTGGTCTTCGACGCCTTCGTCGCCGCGACCGAGCGAGCCGAGGAGCCGGAGAGGGGCGCCCTCGATCGCCTCCTCGTCCTCTGGGCCCTGTGGCGGCTAGAGAGCGACCTCGGCTGGTTCATGGAGAACGGCGTCGCCGAGCCGAGCCGGGCCGGCGGCATCCGCCGTGAGGTGCAGAGCCTCTGCGACGAGGTCGCCCTGAGCGCGCAGGCCTACGTCGACGCGTTCGGGATCCCTGAGGCGTCCTTGGCCGCGCCGATCGCCTTCGGCGGCGCCGCTGGGGTCTGAGCCGATCACGACGCCAGTGCGCCGATCACTCGGCACGCGGCCATGCGACCCTTCACGCGGGTGCGCTCCCGGAGCGAATCATCATAGGGCGGGGTTGATTGTGTATACCACCCTTCGCGTACGGTACCGTACCGTACCTTATGGGCAATGAGGAGAGTGTGGTGAAAGTCCCGTGTGCGCTCGCGCCGCTATCGTCGGTCCTCGTGGCTGCTAGACGCCGCAATACCGGGCGGCACCGACGCTCACGCTTGACCGCCCGTCGTATGTCCTGAGCGACTTCTGGCGCGAGGCGCCCGAGACCGCCGCAAAGCGCTGGAGGCCTCCACGGTCATCGTCCGCCCCCTCCGCGACTGCGCCTAGATACGCAAATGCGCACATGTCTGGCCGCCCGCTCGGCGAGCTGGCGGAGAATCGGCGGTGAATTGGCGGTGGCTTGGCGGAGTCGCGACGTGTAGGGTCCGCCCCCCGCGAACCTGGAGCGCACGCTGCGAGCCGGGATGGGCTTGAGCTCATGAGCACCCACAACCCCTCCCCTCCCGCCCCCCGCAACGCATCCGGCACCGCAAAAGACGACATCCTCTCGGGCCTGACCGTGGCCCTGGCCCTGGTCCCCGAAGCGGTCGCCTTCGCCTTCGTCGCCGGCATCCCGCCGACCGTGGGCCTCTACGGAGCGGTGATGATGGGCTTCATCACCTCGCTCTTCGGCGGTCGGCCGGGCATGATCTCGGGGGCCACCGGGGCGATGGCCGTCGTGATGGTCTCGCTGGTACGGGAGGGCAACGAGCTGACCGCCAGCGACACAGGCGGCCTCCAGTACCTCTTCGCGACCTTGCTCCTCGTCGGAGCGCTTCAGATCAGCGCCGGCTTGCTGCGCCTTGGCAAGTTCGTCCGCATGATCCCAAGCCCCGTGATGATGGGCTTCGTCAACGGACTGGCGATCGTGATCTTTCTATCGCAGCTCAGCATGTTCAAGGCCGGCGGCGCCTGGCTGGAGGGTGTGCAACTGTGGACCATGATCGGCCTGACCGGTCTCACCATGCTGCTCATGGTCGGCCTGCCAAAGCTGACCGGGAAGCTGCCCCCCGCGCTCACCGCCATAGGTCTCGTCTGCGCGGTCGCCATCCTCGGCGGGCTCGACAGCCCCACGGTCGCGTCCTTTATCGCCGACCGAGGCGGCGATGGCATCAGCGCGGGCCTGCCGAGCTTCGCGGTACCGCTCGTCGAGCCCTCCTGGCAGGCGCTCACCTTCATCTTCCCCTACGCGCTCGTGCTCGCGGCCATCGGTCTGATCGAGTCGCTGATGACCCTCAACCTGATCGACGAGCTGACCGAGACCCGCGGCAACGCCAACCGGGAGTGCATCGCTCAGGGGGCCGCCAACATCACCAACAGCTTCTTCGGCGGGATGGGCGGCTGCGCGATGATCGGCCAGAGCATCATCAACATCAAATCCGGCGGTCGTGGGCGCTTGTCGGGCTTGGTGGCTTCGCTCTCGCTCCTCTGCTTTGTCCTGTTTGCGGCCAGCTACATCGAGATGGTGCCCATCGCGGCCCTCGTCGGCGTCATGTTCATGGTCGTGATCGGCACCTTCGCCTGGAACACGTTCAAGGTCCTCAACAAGGTGCCCGTGGCCGATGTCCTGGTGATGGGGCTGGTGACCGGGCTAACCGTCACGTTTGACCTCGCCGTCGCGGTCGTGGCGGGCGTGGTCGTCTCGGCGCTCGTCTTCTCCTGGGAGAACGCCCTGCGGATTCGCGCTCGAAAGTACGTCGATGAGAGCGGCGTCAAGCACTACGAGATCTACGGACCTCTCTTCTTCGGATCGACGACGCTCTTCGCCTCCAAGTTCGACGTGGCGACCGACCCCGACGAGGTCTGCGTCGACTTCGCAGAGTCCCGGATCGTCGACCAGAGCGCGATCGAGGCGATCAACAAGCTCGCTGAGAGGTATCAGCGGGCGGGCAAACGACTGCACCTGAGACACCTGAGCAGCGACTGCCGGCGGCTGATCAAGCGCGCGGAGAGGATCTGCGACATCGACGTCCGTGAGGACCCGGGCTACTACGTGGCCGTCGACGACTACCGCCGCGCCCTCAGCGATGTCCTCGGCCGCAGGGCGGATACGCTCAACGACGACGAGGTCGAAGCGCTCGCCCATGCCGGCGGGCGACTGGCCCGCTCTCCGCGGTGAGCGAGAAAACTCTCCGCGGGGAGCTCAGCCGCGTCCCCTCTTAGAGGAGCTTCGGCGAGCAGTCCTCGAGCTTGTCGATGTCCGTGGCCTTGATCGCGCACTCGATCTCGGCCTTGGTCCCCTGCTCCATGCAGGTGACGATCATGTCCGCGCGGACCTCCTCGAGGATGTCCTTGACGAGCTCGGCCTGGTCGCCAGCCTCGGCCATCGTCATCTCCTCAAAGTGGTCGTAGAAGGCGTCGCAGGTCTCCTTGGAGAGCCCCTCCCCCTTCGCGTTGGTGTGGAGCACCACCTCGATCTCGTGCTCGGCCTCCTCGCACTCGCTGAGTTCCTCGCTGGTCTTCGCGGCGAGCAGGCACTCGGCGAGGTCACCGTAGATCTCAGGACCGATCTTCGCGAGCCAGTGCTCGGTGTCCTTCACGCAGCCCTTCACCGTGTCCGGATCCTTGCGGATGTCGGCGACGTGCTTGCAGACGCTCTCGACGCTGGGGAGCTTCTCGGCGTGGTGGGAGAGGCTGCGGAGCTTCTCGTTGTCGAAGGCCTCTTCGGTCTCGAGCACGGCGGCGGTCCGCGCGAGCAGGCCGGACTTGTCACGGCTCGGGTCGAGGCTCTTCTTCGCCTTCTCGACCTTCTCTCCCTCCGCCTTCTCGCCCTCCGCCTTCTCGCCCTCCGCCTTCTCGCCCTCCGCCTTCTCGGCGGCGCTGTCGGCCTTCTCGCCGGGCTTGGAGTCCCCAGGCTTGCCTCCACAGGCGAGCAGGAGCGAGATGGTGGCGATGGAGCAGGCGCGGAGGACGTGCATGGGCGACACGGTACACGCCACGCTCGAGATCGCAAAGATTGCGATCCGCGATGTCGTCGCCGCAGAGGGCCGTGGCGCGCAGCCAGCCCCGCAGAGCCGGCGCCACCGCGACGTGGCGCCGCAGAACGTCGATACAGCCCCGCGGACTACGGCTGCCGCGCGATATAGCGCGGTTCGACCACCTTGGCCGCGCCGGCTCGGCTCGCACTAAAGGTAAGGGTCGGCGTCGCCTCGCGCCGGCCGTCGCGGGACTCGATGCTGAGCCCATCGCCCGCCCCGAAGAGGATCCATGGCCGCCCCTGATCGGTCGGGATACGCCCCATCGGATCGCTCTGCAGCGTATAGGGGCCAGAGCGCTCGGTGTCCGCCGGGTTCAGGGCGATGTCGTGCAGCTCGGAGGTGCCGCTGACCAGGAGGCACGCGAGGGTCCTCACCGGCAACCGCCGGTTCGCCGCGATCGCCTGACACTCGAGCTCGAGCGGGGCCATGACGTCGGCCTCGCGCTCGTCGGTCGGGCAGGCGTCGCGCCAGAACCTGTCGGCCGAGATCGTGCCCCTCCCCTCCTCGACCGCCCAGCTCCCGCGAACACCCAGGAGCACGCTCCGCTCCTCGTCGTCGCGGCGGTGCTTGCCGTCACGGGTCGAGTACTTGCTCTCATCGTAGGACTTGCGAACCTTGAGGCCAAAGCACGCCTCGGCGCTCCCGTCGGCCGCCAGGGTGAGGTTCGCCTGGCCCTCGATCCGCCTCTCGATCGAGATCTCCATCGTCGGCAGCTTGCTCATCGAATAGTCATAGTGACCGGCGTAGCTCCCCGCCACGGGGGCGGAGAGGATCACCTTGGTCCCCAGCATCGGCCCGAGCTCAGACTCGCTGATCCGGCGGTAGGTGTTTCGCAGCCGCCGCTTCGGTCCTCCGCGCCGGTACATCTCCGTGAGGTCCTCGACGAGCACGAGCCTCTCAGCGTCGAGCCGCTCGAGCGCGATCGAGGCGTCGTCGAAGCGGAGCGCCTCCCCCTCGCGCCACCACCTGCCGTCGCGCACTTCGACGTGGTTCTGGCCGTGGAACGTCCCGTCCGCGCGGATCTCGAAGCGCCGCCACCTCTGCTCGAGGAAGCCGCCCTCGCCGTCCGCAGGCTCCTCTTTGACCAGCAACCAGCGGCCGATCGCGAGGTCAAGGGCCGCCCCCGGCTCCGAGGGCTCGGCCGCCGATCCCGACCCGGCCACCTCCGCCTCCGCCCCCTCAAGGCCACCCGCTCCGTGCTGGACGGTCTCCGCGGGCGTCGCCTCGACCGACCGAGGTTGCACCTCCGGTTCGACCGCCGGCGAGCCCTCTCGGCCCCTCTCCACAGCGCGCTCGTCCCCAGCGTTCACGCAGCCCACCGCCATCACCGCGACGAGCAGAGCCCGCCCCGCTCCCCTGATCACTACAGCCATCCCGGCCATTCTATCAAAGCGCCCCCTCCGTGGACATCGAGCCGGAGCCGCGCCTGCGGGCCGCATGCGAACCCATGACCGCGCTCTGACTCCATCCCCCGCCCGGCAGCGGTCGCTCGCGAACGGCGACGACCTCCGGTCAAGACCGGAGCTGCGATCCAGGCCCGAGCAGGAGGGACGCAACGACGTGAAGAGAAGAGGAAGGAAGTAAGAGAGTAAGAGAGGAAGAGAGGAAGAGAGGAAGAGAGGAAGAGAGGCGAGTGTCATTCGGGCGCAGGTATCACTGGCACATTCACGGCGCGTCGATCACCTCCGCCTACACCCAGCCTCGCGACGTCGCTCGCCGCGCCCCCTTCAAGGCCGAGCGCTCCGGGGCGAAAGAACGTCCAGGCGCGGCACTCCCCGCAGAAGACCGGCGCCGACGATATTTTCGCCAGCTCGGGAACCCTGAGGGGTCGCCGCTGTCAATCCCCACGTAGCATGAACACGGAGCCCGCCATGAACAGCAAGACCCTCACGATTCGCGTATTCCACGGCGACAAGCTCGTTGACACCCAGTCGCTCGACAATGAGGTTATCAAGATAGGCAAGCTGCGAAGCAGCCATATCCGCCTCGACCACGAGTCGGTCGCACGAATGCACGCAGTGATCGAGGTCGCCGGCGACGAAGTCCGCGTCCTCGACCTCGGCTCGAGCAGCGGGGTTCACCTCAACGGCCAGCCCGTCAGCAAGAGCGCTCCTCTCCGCAGCGGCGATCAGCTCGAGGTCGGACCCTACCGGCTCGAGCTCGACATCCCCGTCGCAGCCGAGACGCCGGTCCACAGGCCTGCGCCCGCCCTCGCCCTCGCCCCGGCGCCCCGGCACACGCCGATCATCGACCCGCGCGAGTGCGAGGTCCACAACGGCACCCGGGTCGCCGAGGTCGTCGCGATGTACGGCTCGACCGTCCTCGACGTCCAGCACGTCGGTCAGCTCAAGGATCGTCGCTCGCAGGCGCCGGCCTGGCTGGCCCTCGGCGGCGGGCTCATGCTCGCGGGGCTCGGCCTCTTCGGCTACGAGGTGTCCCAGGACTGGGAGGGCTACGACGAGCAGGTCGTCGCCGCCCAGGTCGACGGCAGCGTCACGCCCGACAAGCCCGGGACCGGGCTCGGCGGGTTCGGGGTCGCCCTCGCGCTCCTCGGCCTGGTGCCCTTCGGCCTCGGCGCGGTCCGCATGGGCGATGCGGTCCGCCGCGACTTTACGATCGGCGAGGGGCACGACGCCTCCTTCCACGTGCCGACCGCAGGCCTCCCGGATCCATCCGGCTTTCCCCTGGTCCGCAGCGCTGACGACAGCTTCTCCCTGAGCTTCACCGCGGAGATGCGCGGCGAGGTGACGAGCAGCGGCGAGACGGTCGATCTCTGCGAGCTCGCGAGCTCCGGCCGGGCCGCGAAGGTCGGCTCCCACTACAGCATGCCCCTGCCCCCCGGCGCGACCTGTCGGGTCGCCTACAACGACGTGACTTTTTACGTCAACTCGGTCGCCCCAGGTGCCGTGATCGCCCGCAAGTCAGAGCGCGACCGTTCGTTCTGGGCCTACAATGTCGGCTCGCTGACGGCGATCGGCTCGATGCTCCTCCTCTCGCAGATGATCCCTCCGGGCGCGCAGGACCTGATGACCGAAGAGGGCGTCACCGACAACCGCTTTGTCGGCTACCTCAACCAGCCCGATCGGGCCCCCGAGGAGGAGCCCCCCGCCCCGACCGAGGAGGTCGCCTCCGAGAGCGAGGCCGGCAGCAGCGGCACCCGCAGCGCCGGGACGGAGGGCGCCGCGGGCAAGCCGACGTCGCGCTCGAGCGACGGTCGAATGGCCCTCAAGGGCCCGCAGAGCGCGATCCCTCGCCTCGCCCGCAACTCCAACCCGGAGCTCGCGGCCCGCAACGCGGGGATCCTCGGGATCATGAACCAAGAGTCCGGTCACTTCCTCGCCTCACCGCACGGCTTCGCCTCGGCGGCCGGCAACGACGACGCCGACCTGTGGGGCAACCTGACGGGGACCGAGGCCGCAGAGGCCTACGGGGTCGGCGGGCTCGGCCTGGTCGGCACCGGTCGCCTGGGCGGCGGCACCGGCGAGGGTACAGTCGGACTCGGCAAGACCGGGCTTATCGGCGGCGGCGGCAGCGGAAGCGGCGATAAGTACGGTCGGGGCACCGGCACCGGCTTCTCCGACCGCGGCGGTCGGGTCCCCAAGGTCCACGCGGCCAAGGCGACCGTCCAAGGCGCGCTCGACAAGGACATCGTCCGCCGGATCGTCCGCGCCCACATCAACGAGGTCCGCCACTGCTACAACCAGGGGCTGGCCAAGGACAAGAGCCTCAAGGGCCGCGTCGCCGTCCAGTTCACGATCGGCGGCTCAGGCAAGGTCCCGACCGCGGTCGTCGCCAACACGACGGTCAAGGACAGCTCCGTCGGCAACTGCATCGCCAAGGCCGTGCGCCGCTGGAAGTTCCCCAAGCCCCACGGTGGTGGCAGCGTCATCGTCACCTACCCCTTCGTCCTCGAAGCGGCCGGCGCCAACTCCTGACGGCCGCACGTGAGCGAGGGGGCAGGTTGAAGCGCAGCACCGGCGAGTCCGGTGCTGCGCTTTGCTGCGCTCTGGACCCGACGCGCAGCAACTTGACGGTGAAAGAACACAGGATTTTCACCGGCTCCCCCGGCCGGGTGTATGTGCAAAACCCGCACCTCGGGGCGCTTCGTGGTGCGACGCGCGATCATGTACTCTCTCCCGCCCAGGAGTCAGTCATGTCCACAGATGTCTACAGCGTCCTCGTCAAGAAGGTCAAAGGCACCAGCGCCGAGCTTCAGATCGGCTGTCTTCTCGACGGCGACCAGCTCGATCTATCGCCGACCCTCATCCTCCGACTGCTCGAGGATCCCGACGGCTCGCCCCTCCAAGGGCTCCGGATCTACGACCCCGCCTGGATCGCCGAGAACATGGATCGGATCGTCGAACGCATGGAGCTGCTCAAGCGCTCCAAGGGCGGTGACTCCATCGTCGTCCGCGTGATCACCCGCGAGCCGAGCTGGCTCGCCCACCTCTCCAAGGGGATGTCGTGGCACAGCACGGCCTACGCGACGTCTGAGCTCCAGCTGCTCGACGGCGCGTGGAGCCCTGACGCCAAGCTCACCCTGATCGCCGGCAACAACGGCGTCGCGACCCTCTACGCGGTCACCAAGAAGGGGCTCGGCGCCGCCCGGGGGTTCCTCAACCACTGGGGCGTCCGCGCGGTCGACATCTTCCCCGACATGGGCGGGATGCTCACCGCCGGCGGCGACCTTGTGATCCTGTGGGACGCCAAAGGCAAGAAGGAGACCGGGCGCTTCAACGTCGACGCCGCGATCACGAGCGCCCGCTGCGTCGACCCCTCACGGATCCTCCTCGGCTGCGCCGACGGCAGCGCTCGCCTCGTCGATCACAGCGGCGCCGAGCTCGGCCGCGCCCCCTGCGGGAGCCCGATCACCGCGATCGATGTCGACCCCACGGGGCCTCTCGCGGCGATCGGCTGTGAGGACGGCGGCGTGTGGACCTGGACCTTCTCCGGCGACCCGAGCCGGCGCGCCGCCCATCAGGGTCCGGTCACCGACGTCGCGACCCGCGGAGGCCAGCTCCTGAGCGGCGGCCAGGATCGACGAGCTCGGCTCTTCGCCGCGGGCAGCACCTCGCCGAAGTCCGAGCTCCGCCACGAGACACGCTCCAGCTACGGGACCTACAACGCTCGCCTCTCCCCCAGCGGTGACGAGCTGCTGATGAGCGCGGGCCCGAAGGTGGTCGCCGTCGAGCCGACGACCGGCGCCGTGACGGAGATCGATCCTGACTTCGACGGCAGCATCCTCACCTACAGCCCGAGCGGCGCCCTTCGGACCGTCGAGCGTACGGGCCCCTGGGAGCTCGCCCTCTGGGATCGCGAGGGCGTCCTGGTCAAGCGCACGGAGCTCCCCCGCCTCGGCCTCCACCGCGACTCGACCGGCACCGCGCTCGGCCATGTCCGCTTCTCCGCGGATGAGGAGCACATCGCGATCCCAGCGCAGCCCGAGGACTACAAGGAGCTCGCCCTCGAGATCATGCCCGTTCGCAGCAAGGGCAAGGCGCGCTGCCCCTGGCCGGAGTCGAACTACGACTTCTTCAACGACCTCGACTTCATCGACGATCGTCGGGTCATGATCGGCGGGGCCAACTACGGCTATGGGGTCTACGACCTGAGCGGCGAAGAGCTGGCCACCAGCGAGACCCGCTACGACTGCATCATCGCCTGCCCGGACGGCAGCGGCCGGATCCTGGTCTCGAAGGACAAGGACGTCTCGATCCTCGGGGCCGACCTCAAGCCCCTGCAGAGCACGAGCGCTCCCATCCCCTACAGCTACAACACCCTGCGCTGGACCGGCGACGGCAAGCGCGTCGTCATGGCGACCGGCGAGGGCGTCTGGGTCTGGGAGCTCGAGGCCGACGAGCTGTGGCAGGCCAAGCAGCCCGAGCCTGTCGACGCCAACCCAGGCCTCTCGCAGGACGGCCGCTGGATGCTCCTCCAAGAGAACTATGATCAGTGGACCAAGATCACCCTCTGGGACCTGCACACGCGCTCGATCGCGGCGACGATCCCGAGCTCTAGCTGGGCGGCGGTGCTCGGCTTCCGCGCGGACTCGCGCGAGATTCTCCTCTGCCGAGGCGAGATGATCGAGCGCTTCGACCTCGACGGCGCGGAGCTCGGCAAGGTCGAGCTCGGCACTCCTGCTCCGGTCGAGCACCCGATAAGCTCGGTCGCGCTCCTCCCCGACGGTCGTCCCCTGACCGCGGCCCTCGGCGATCCTCAGCCCAGCCTCTGGACGGCCGAGGGGATCCCGCGCAAGGTCCGGATCGGCTACAGCCGGATGACCAAGGCGCTCCCCTCACCCGACGGCGCCCGGATCCTGGCGCTGTGCGGCTGGCAGGCGGCGGTCGTCGACAGGGGCCGCTAGGCGGTCGATCGCGCGGACCACAAGCGGTAGGATCGGCGGATGCTCCTGACCCTGATCCGCCACGGCGAGGCCCTCGCACCCAAGGCGCCGCTCGGCGATGAGGGCCGGGCCCTCTCCGTCCACGGCCGGCGCCAGGCCTCGGCGACCGGCGAGGCCCTCGCCTCGCGCGGGCTTCGGCCGACGCAGATCTGGTCGAGCCCGCTGGTCCGCGCCCTCCAGACCGCGGAGCTCGTCGCCGCCGCCCTCCCCTATGAGGGCATCATCGCCGCCTGCGGCGACCTCTACTCCCACAGCGACCCCCTCGACCTCATCGCCAGGGTCAGCGGGGCCGACCCGAGCGCGAGCATCATCGCCGTAGGTCACGAGCCCTTCATGTCGACCGCTGCGGGTCAACTCCTCGGGATCTACGTCGCCGGGTTCTCGACCGCTGCCGCCTTTCACTTCGAGCTCGGCGGCGCCACCTCAGGCCACGCGACGCTTCGCTGGCGCTGGGCCGGACGCTTTATCGACGAGTAGGAGGCCGCGGCTAGAGTCCCGCGCGCTCTCGCTGGCCCTCGTCGCCCCTCTCGGCTGCGCCAAAACTTGCGGCACGCCCGGTACAGGCGCGAACCCGGACGACTCAGCTCCCCCAGACCGAGGCGCCCCGCCTGTGACGCGGACCCTTGCAGGATCGCCGCTCACCCCCCAGGATCGGGCCGATGTCCTGGTTCACCGGCGACCCCACCTACGACACCATTCTCTTCCTCGCCTTCGTCCTCGTCGGCATGGTGGTCGTCGCAGCGCGGGTCATCCAGTCGCCCTACGGCCGCTTCGCCTCGCCGCGCTACGGCGTGAGCGTGGATCCTCGCCTCGGCTGGTTCCTGATGGAGCTGCCCGCGACCCTGAGCTTCCTCTACTTCTTCTCTCAGGGGCCCAACTCGGGCGATCTCGTGCCGATGATCTTCGCCGGGGTCTGGTGCATCCACTACGCCAACCGCGGCTTCATCTTCCCCGCGCTGATGCGCGTGGCGCGAGGGTCCAAGTCGAGCTTTGGACTCCTGGTCGTGGTCTCAGGCTGGGTCGTCACCTCGCTCCACGGCTACCTGAGCGGCTCCTACTTCTCCGAGTTCGGCTCCTACCCCGACAGCTGGCTCGATGATCCGCGCTTCATCATCGGCATCGGAATCTACTTCAGCGGCCTGGCGCTCAACGTCCACTCCGACGCGATCGTCCGCAACCTCCGCAGCCGAGACGAGGTCGCAGCCGGGATCAAGCGCTACAGGATCCCGCACGGCGGGCTCTTCCGCTACGTCTCGTCGCCGAGCTACTTCGCCGAGCTCATGGCCTGGATCGGCTTCGCGATCTTCACCTGGTCGCCGGGGGCCCTCTTCATCTTCGGGATCAGCGCGGCAAACCTGATCCCACGGGCCTTCGCCACCCACCGCTGGTACCAGGAAAAATTCCCGGAGTACCCGCGGGACCGCAAGGTGCTGATCCCGTTCGTGCTCTGATCGGCGCAGGCACGGCCCAGCGCTCAGAGCTGCGGTTCGGCCGCGGCTTCGCCCTTCGCTGGTAGGCGAGCCTCGATCCGATCGATGACAGGCAGCAACGCTTCGGCCGGCTCACCGATCAGCTCCCCGTCGAGGTAGGTGTCGACCTCGACGCCGACCATCTCCTGGGGGCTCTCGTTGAAGAAGCGTGTCGTCGGCACCTGCACCCACAGGCCCGTCCGCGGGAGGACGAAGGGGACGACGTTGCCGAAGTCGACGAAGCCGGCGCTGCGCTCACCGATGATGTGGGCACCGAGCGCGAGCGAGAGGTACTGGGGCACGCTCTCCCCTGACGAGGCCGTGCTGCGATCGACGAGGACAAAGACCGGCCCGTCGAAGGGGTGTTCGGCCTCGCTCTGGTGCAGGCCCGAGTCGACCTCGAGCACCTCGCCCTGCCCGACCGCGCCCTGCATCGCCTCGCGGGCGACCTTGCGCTGGGAGACCCGCTCGGCGCTGTCGACCTCGCCCGAGAGGAGGTGCTCGACGACCAGCGCGTTCCACTCACCGCAGGCCCCCAGCCCCGCGCGAAAGTCGACCGACACCCCCTGCGACCACGGATCGGCGGTCGCCTGGAGGATCCACTTGAAGAGGGTGCTGTCGTCGCCTCCACCGTTGCCGCGGACGTCGAAGACGATCCGTCGCGAACCCCGGTGGAGCCCGTACTCGGCGGGGAGTTGTTCGAGACGCTCGAGGTCCGCCTCGTCGCCCCAAAACCGGCGCACTCGGATGATCGTCGTATCCCCGACGACCTTCGCGCTGTAGGCGGGACCATCCCCGTCGGCGTCGCGACTGACAGGGTCCGACCTACGCAGGAGCGCGTGCTCCGAGGAGGCACACTCCAGCCGGAGCGACTCGGGCGCGACACCGACGGTCGACACCGCGACCACGGGCTCTAGCGCGCTCCCGCACCCTGTCGTCCTCCCTCCGCCCTCCTTCGCGGAGCCCGACGGACAGGTATCTCGACCCCCGCGAGCGACAGCGCGCTGAGCACGACGGAGGGTCCAGGGGAGCACCTGGTAGGCCAAAGGCGACTCGCTCGTCGGCGACTCGCTCACCCGACAGTTGCCGAGGTCGACGTCGCTCGGCGGCGCAGGCCCGAGAAACTCGGACACGCGCAGCTCTGGTCGCTCGTGGAGCGCCGCATCGCCGCCTATCGGCGCGAGGTGGCGATCCCGGTGAAATCGCGCGAGACGGATGAAGCCCGCGACGAAGCCCTCCTCAAAGCCGATCGTCCCGGCCCCGGCGCGGACGTTCTCCGCCCACTCGGCGAAGAAAGCGTCGACCGCAAGATCGTAGCGCTGCGTGAGCTCCGCGTGGCCCGAGTAGACCTTCGCAAGAAGCTCGGCGAAGAAGCTCAGATCTGCGGCGAGGGCCTCCCGCGAAAGGCCGCCGCCATCCTCGATCCGCAGGTTCTTCAGGCTGCCGCGCAGCGCCTCGCTCTCCGGGTCCAGGCAATACGGAGAGCCCCCTGTGAGAGGTGGAGACAGGTACATGGCCGGCGCGGACGCGGGCGCTCGCGCCTCGGTCTCCTCCGGGGCCGATACCGGCTGGGTCGCACGGCAAGCCGCCAGGACTAGCCCGAGCAGGAGCGCGCCCCGAGGATGCGCCCGGCGGAGCCCAGCACTCCCCCCGGCGATCGCGAAAGTCGCTGTGGAACACCGTCCTGATCGTCCTACGGCCCGGTTCATGACGGACGCGAGCCTGCACTGGTCCGCTCCACAAGGCAAGGGTCTTCCTCCCCCCCCCCCTGCGCCCCGGCCTTCGCCGCCCGGTGCTCGATCTTCAATGACTCCAGCGCTGCCCAACCCGCATGCGCCGACGCGCGAGCCCTCAACTCGCCAGCGCGAGAGTTCATCGCCACCCGCTGTTGTCGTCTGGATTGATCCGCAGGGAGGGACTCGAACCCCCATGTGCCAAAGCACCGTGCTTTTACAGAGCACTGCCCCACCAATTGAGCATCCTGCGGTTATTGAACCTCGCGAACTTCCCCTCTCTTGTGTGCGATCCGCAGGGAGGGACTCGAACCCCCATGTGCCAAAGCACCGTGCTTTTACAGAGCACTGCCCCACCAATTGAGCATCCTACGGTTATTGAACCTCGCGAACTTCCCCTCTCTTG
>JAUHWG010000032.1 GCA_030424595.1 Polyangia bacterium | reverse complement strand
CGAACGAGTCTAGGACGTGCATCGACCGCCCCGTGAGGGGAGGTCGACGCACGCTCCGACCTGTCTGAGAGAGTGGCGCCCCCCCTTGACCGGCCTACGCCCCAGCCTACGCCCCTACGCCCCACCCTACGCCCCACCCTACGCCCCACCCTACGCCCCACCCTACTCTCCCCCCCGCCGCTCACTCCCCCGCAGCGGCGCCCAAGCGAAAGCCCGCCTCGACCCGGTACTTCGACCCGCTATGCGAGCGGACGCTCGAGCACAGGAGAAACCGCTCCACCGCAAATTCCGCGCTACGGAAGAGCACATGCGCCGAGATGTACTCGACCACCCGCGGCACGTCGGGATCGCGGAGTCGGGCCAGCGTCACATGGGGCGCGAACTTTCGCCTGTCCGGCTCTACCCCGAGCGGATCGAGCGCGCGATCGATCCTCCGCCTCAGCTCGCGCACCGGCCCCTCCTCGGCGAGCCCGGTCCACAGCGAGCGCGGCTCCCCCCGCGGCGGGAAGAAGCCGACCCCCTTGAGCGTGAGGTTCAGCGTCGGCGCGCGGACAGTCGCGAGGCGGTCGATGATCGCCCGGTGGAGTCCGCCGTCGACGTCGCCGAGGAAGCGGAGCGTCAGGTGAAAGCGATCGGCCCCCTCCCAACGAGCGCCGGGCAGCCCGCTGCAGAGCAGCTCCAAGTGCTCGTCGATCTCGTCGGGGAGGTCGATCGCGATGAAGAGGCGCGGCATCCCCCAGGACTAGCACAGGGGCCGCGGCGGACCCTCACGCTCTCCTCGTCGACCGCGGTCCACAGCGCCGCCCTCCCGCGACCTGTACCGATCCGCGCGCGATCCGACCCAGCTCAGGTCCAGCTCAGGCCGAGCTCTCAGCCGCCGCGCCCTGCTGCGGTCGGCCCCGCGCGAGCTTGCGCTGGAGGCTGCGCCGATGCATGCCCAGGCGCCGAGCCGCCTCCGAGATGTTGCCCTGACAGTCCGTCAGCACCTGCTGGAGGTGCTCCCACTCGAGCTCGCCGAGCGGCTTGGGGCTGGTCGCCTCCGGCAGCTTGAGGATCGACGAGGCCTCGCGGGTGAAGGACGCGAGCACCTCCTCGACGTCGGCGGGCTTGGTCAGGTAGTAGACCGCGCCGAGCTTGATCGCCTCGATCGCCGTCGCGATGCTCCCGTAGCCGGTCAGGACGACGATCGAGATCTCCGGGTTGAGCCGCTTGAGCGCCGCGACCACCTCGAGGCCGCTCTTGTCCGGCATCCGCAGGTCGACGACCGCCCGGCTCGGCCGCCAGGCCTGGGCCTCGGCGAGCGCCTCGTCGTGATTGTGGGCGATCAGGGCCGCCACCCCTCGGCGCCTTAGCGAACCCGCCAGGGCAGCGCAAAAAGCTTTGTCATCATCGACGACCAGGACCGATTGCTGGCCGCTCTCCGCGGGTTTTCCGGGCATCGCCAAATCCTCTTTGTATGACTGTGCCCCCGACCTAACGTAACGGCAACGGGGTGCGGCCAAGCGACGCGGCGTGCGACCGCCTGCCCTGGCAACCTAGCACCCGGGCGGCGATACGGTGGACGCGGAGGAGGCGACGCCCGCGCGGATCGCCCGGCGCACGCTCCCAGGAGAGCTCCTGCCAACCCTGGCTGAGGATCATCGCGGCGGGGAGCAGGTGGCGCGGCGCTAGCCTGAACCTGCTGGAGGGCGCTCCAGCGGGGCCCCGAGCGGAAAGCGCACCCGCACTCGCGAGCCGACCCCGAGCTCCGAGCTCAGCTCGATCGAGCCGCCGAGCTGGCGCATGTGCGCCCGCGCCAAGTAGAGGCCGAGGCCCATCCCCTGCCCCTCTTCGCGGGTCGAGAAGAAGGGATCGAAGGCGGCCGCTGTAGCCTCGGGATCGAGGCCTACCCCGTTGTCTTCGACGAGCACGTCGACGGTGTCGCCGTCGAGCCGGAGGCTGACCTTGACCCCGACGCTGCTCTCCCGCCCCCGACAGGCCTCGGCGGCGTTGTGCACCAGCTCGCGGAGGATCTGGCCGATGACCTCCCGCGGCTGACCGCATCGCTGGGGCGTCGCTCCGCCCAGACCGAGGAGCTCGACCGTGACCGCGATCTCGCCGATCCGCCCCTCGAACTCCCGGACGAACTCCGCCAGCGGCCAGGTCGGGCTATCCCGCCCGAGGGTCGCCAGGCGCAGCTCCGGCGAGGCCATCTGCTGGATGATGTGCTTACAGCGGCCGACCTCGTCGGTGATCGTGCCGATAGCCTCGCTCCGCTCCTCCTCGTCCATGTAGTTGAGGTCGCTGACGAGCATCCGGATCGTCCCCAGGGGGGAGCCGAGCTCGTGGGCGGCCCCCGCCGCCAGGGTGCCCATCGCCGCGAGGTGACGATCTTGGATCGCCTCGTGGCGGAGGCGGACCAGCTCATGGCGGACCCGATCGAGGGAGATCGCGATCCGATGGACGAAGTAGGTGATCAACGCCCCCGACATCGCGAAGGCGACCCACATCCCCCGGAGGTGGGCCTCAAAGTCGTGCGCGGCGTGGCTGTGCTCGGGGACAGGCGCCAGCGCGAAGAGGCTCGCGAACATGACCAGGCAGTAGGCCGAGACCGCCCAGGTCCACCGCGGCGACACCTGGGTCGCGAGGGTGATCGGGACGAAGTACATCGTCGTGAACGAGTTGATGAGCCCGCCCGAGAGGGCCAAGAGCACCGTCAGCGCGGTCGCGTCGATGATCAGGTGGAGGCCCGCGAGGTTCGCCGTCGACCGCCCCGAGCCGATGATCCAGCGCTGCGTCCCGAGGTTGAGGAGCGCGAGCACGACCATGACCGCCGCGGTCCCGCGGGGCTCCGGCGGCGGCGGGAACCACGAGATGATCGTCGCGAAGGCCGACGGCGAGGCGAGCTGCACCGCCCAGCCGAGCGAGATCAGGCCGAGGAGGACCCAGCGGGCCATGACAAAGGTGCGGAGGGCGATCTCCGAGGTCCGCCGGGCGTCGTGCACAGCGGTGAATGTGCCACTCTTTCGTCCCTGCATCGGCGAGCTCAGCCGGTCGATGTGCTGTCGCTGTCGCTGTCGCCGGTGCTGCTGTGCCCGTGATCCTCCTGGCAGGTCCCGAGGCCCATGTGGAAGTCACAGATGAGCCCGCCGCCACAGTCACCGTCGTAGGCGCAGGGTCGGCCGAGGTCATCGCCGCCGCTGCTTCCGTCGTCCCCCTCACAGGAGCCCAGCGTCGCCCCGGCGAGCAGCCAAAGTCCGAGAAGTAGGAGGTGTCGCACGGAGCTCAAATTAGACCGCAGAGCCGAGCTTGCGGGTTATGCGACAAAGAGTCGCATCATCGCGCACCCCCTCGGCAGCGGCGCCAGGATCCGCTACGCGTGAGCGTGGCTCCACGGATCCTCATCGCCGGGACCCTCGGCCTCGCCGCGATCACAGGCGGCCTCTCCGGCTGCCTCTCCGCCTATGCGCCGGCGATCGCCCCCCGCGACCACCATGAGGGCCTGACGGCCGGCGATGGCGGGGCGTGCATGAGCTGCCACGAGCTCGAGTCGGCGATGGCGGAGCACATGCGCGGGATGGACGAGGCGACCCTCGCCGCCCACGTCGAAGAGATGGCGACCAGCGACGATCCCCCCCTGGTCCAGGATTGGATGATCGAGGATCCGCGCGGCTGCCTCGACTGTCATCGCCTGCGCACCCCGCGGGGGACCCGACGATGAGCCCGACGATGAGCCCGGCGATGAGCCCGGCGATGAGCCCGACGATGAGCCCGGCGATGAGCCCGACGATGAGTCGGAGCGCACTCCTCGCCCGCGCCCGCAGGGCCCGCAGGGCGCTCCGATCTGTCGCCGGCGCCCTCCTCGGCGCCTCGCTCAGTCTCCTCCCGGAGACCGCCTCAGCCCACCATGTCCCGGGGCACGGCGCCTCCGAGGGGGTCCGCAGCATCAACAGCCTCGGCGGACGGGGCGGCCGATCGCAATCCCGCCTCCTCCTCCTCAACGAGCTGGTCTACGCCGACACCGGCCTCGCCCCGAACCTCGCCAACTCGACCTCGCTCTACGGAGAGTACGCGCCGATCCCCGAGATCTCCATCGCCGCCCAGGCGCCGCTCCTGGTGATCCGTGACCTCGACGGCAGCGGCGACACCAGCCTCGGCTACGGCGACACCCGGCTCCAGCTCCGGATCACCCCGCACGCGCGCAAGCTGATCCACCGGGTGCTGAGCACCGGCGTCACCGTCGTCGCCCCGACCCGGACGGTGAAGCTCAAGGTCGACCCGGGGCCGACGACCGCGGTCTCTCCCTTCATCGTCTTCACCCGGACCTACAGCCGTCATTTTTGGCAGCTCATCGGCCTCTCGGTGATCGAGAACCGCCGCGCGGGCACGGCGATCGACGTCTCCTTCGGCGCCCAGGGAGGATCGCGGGTCGCCAAGGACAAGCTCAGCCTCGGCCTCGGGATGCTCTTTGACCTCCGGGTCGCCAACTTCTGCGCCGACCCCCAGGGCCAGCGGACCTTCTGTACGACGAGCCGCGCCGGCGAGGCCGAGCGCCCCGTCGGCGCCCTGCGGGCGATGGTCCTGACGAGCTTCGCCTACAACGTCACGCCGCGCTGGTCGCTCATCGGCGCGATCCAGGGGCCCATCAGCCCGCGCGCAGACTTCACGGCGGCGGGGAGCCTCGGCGCCCAGGTGTTCTTCTAGCTAGCCGCCCGCGGCGATCTTCGGCCTCGCGGCGGTCTTCTTCTTCGCGGCCTGGGAGCTCGGCGAGGGCACCTTCGTCTTCGCCGTCGTCCCCTTCGCGGCCTTCTTCTTCGAGGAGGCCTTCGTCGCAGCGGTCTTCTTCTTCGTCGAGGAGACCTTCGTCGCGGTCGTCTTCGCGGCCTTCGCCGCGGTCTTCTTCTTCTTCGCCGTCTTCTTCGTCGCGGTCTTTGCCTTCGCCGAGGGCACCTTCGCCGTCGTCCCCTTCGCGGCCTTCTTCGTCGCGATCTTCTTCTTCGCCGTGGGCACCTTCGCCGACTTCGTCGAGGGCACCTTCGTCTCGGTCGCCTTCGCCGTCCTCCTCTTCGTGACCTTCGACGCGGTCTTCTTCCCCGCGGTCTTCTTCCCCGCGGTCTTCTTCCCCGCGGTCTTCTTCCCCGCGGTCTTCTTCTTCGCGGGCCTCTTCCCCGCCTTCGTCGTCGCAGCGCCGCGCTTGCGGGCCTTCGCAGGCTCAGGCTCGCGGACAAACGCCCAGCTGCAGATCGGGCAGACCTCGGGGTCATGGCTGCGAGCGGGACAATGTTCGCGGCCAAAGTAGATGATCTGCAGGTGGAGCCGGTTCCAGCTCGATTCGGGGAAGAGCGCCTTCAGATCGCGCTCGGTCCGCTCGACGCTGTGACCGTCCGAGAGCCCCCAGCGCGCCGCCAAGCGATGAATGTGGGTGTCGACGGCGAAGGCCGGGACGCCGAAGGCCTGGGACATGACGACGCTCGCGGTCTTGTGCCCGACCCCCGGCAGGGCCTCGAGCTCGGCGAAGCTGCGCGGGACGACCCCCCCGTGACGCTCGACCAGGAGCTCGCTCATCCGCCGGAGGTTCTTCGACTTCGCGGGCGCGAGACCACAGGTGCGGATGAAGGCGAGGATCTCCTCGACCTCGAGGGCGGCCATCGCCTCGGGGGTCGGAGCCCGCCGAAAGAGGTCTGGCGTGACCAGGTTGACCCGGGCGTCGGTGGTCTGGGCCGAGAGGGCGACCGCCACCAGGAGACTGAAAGGATCGCTGTGGAGCAGCGGGATCGGCGGCTCCGGGTAGAGCCGATCGAGGATCCCGTGGATCCTCTGGGCCTTGTCGGCGAGGCGCATCCTCCGACGTATAGCGCCTCTCGCGAAATCGCGCACGGAGGAATGGGGCCCGCCGCCCCCCTTGTCCTCGTCGGAGGTCACACCCGAGGCGCTTGGAAATGCCGACGGTTGCGGTGTTGGCGGGATCGTCCTGTACAATCCCGGCCATGCTCAAGTCCCTGAAGGTCGGGGTCCTCGCCCTCATCGTCGCCGGATTCGGCTGCAAGTCCGACTCCGACTCCACTCCCCCTGATGATGGACAAAACCCCGCGATCGCCGATAGCGGAGACGCCGGCGGGGTGCCGGTCGACAGCGCCGATCCCCAGGCCGGAGGCGTCGAGGGCACCGGCACCGCGCCGGCTACGACTGTCGATCCGAACCGCTTCATCGGCCCCGAGATCTCCCACTCCAAGGGGGTCGCCGGCGGCGTCGTCCTCCTCTACCCGCGGATCATCCCGAGCAGCATCGCCGAGGAGAACGCGCCCCTCGCCGCGCAGATCCAGCAGCACGTGAAGGCCTCGATCGAGCGCGCCGTCCCGGGCAAGCCCGTCGACGTCCGGCCCAAGCCGGAGCGCGTCTGCCCGCAGGAGGGCTGCGACGGCATGCCGATCAACGTCCTCTTCAACCGCAACGGCAACTCGTGCATCGTCGTCGCCCTGATCGGGAGCCCCGGCGCCAACCCGGTCAAGCTGATGCCCTGGGCCGGCACCGTCGAGTTCAAGTCGGACACGGTCCCCCACCGCGACCCGCCCGAGAACCAGGTCGTGATCAAGGACTACGTCCCCTGCGACGCGGTGATCCAGGCGATGACCGACAACAACAGCTTCATCGAGGCTGCGATCTCGTCCTACGCCGCTGCGGCTCCGGCTCCGGCTCCGGCTCCGGCTCCGGCTCCGAGCGCCGCCCAGCCGGCGCCGCTCGCCAACGCCCCCGCGAAATAGCCGCGAAATAGCCGCGACATAGCCGCGATCATCGCGACCTCGAGAGAGGACCCCGACCGTAGGGGTCCTCTTCTTGTCGGTCGGCTCTTCGCTCGCTCGTTGGTCGGGTTGTTCATCGGCTGGGGAGGCTCGCGTGTTCGCGTCGGGCAGAGTCCTCCCTCCGCTCCCACCGCGGACGCGGACTCTGCCAGCAAATGGGGAAATCCCCCGCCAGCCCCCAACCGCCCGGACCGCCCCGGACCGCCCCGGACCGCCCCTTGGGCGCCTGGGATGCGCCCCCCGTGATAATCTCGGCGCTTGAGCCGGAAGCCGAGCTACGGCGACGATCCCGAGGGCGCCCCGCGAGATATTGAGGCCGCGAGGCTTCGCGCACGGATGCGCCAGTCGGTCTTCAAGAAGCCCGCGGAGCCCGTCAGGATCGGCCGCTTTGAGATCGTCAAGCGCCTCGGATCCGGGGCGATGGGCCTGGTCTACGAGGTCATCGATCCGCGGACCGGCGGCCACGTGGCCCTGAAGACAATTCGCAGCGGCAACCCGCGGGCCCTCGCCCTCTTCAAGCGCGAGTTTCGATCGCTGGCGCGGGTGACCCACCCAAACCTCGTCTCTCTCTACGAGCTCGGCCGCGAGGGGGAGACCTTCTTCTTCACGATGGAGCTCATCCGCGGGGTCACGCTCCTCCGCTATCTCTGGGGCAGCGACAGCCCGCCGGAGCTCTCCGACGAGCTGCCCCCCTCGCCGATCCTCGACGTCGCCCGCCTGCGCCGCGTCCTCTCCCAGCTCGTCGCCTCGGTCGCCGCCCTCCACGAGCTCGGCAAGCTCCACCGTGACATCAAGCCGACCAACGTGATGGTCACCGCCGAGGGCCGGGTCGTGCTGATGGACTTCGGCTTCGTCTCCGACCAGCTCAACACGATGCTCGAGTCGACCCAGGGCTCGCTCATCGTCGGCACCCCCGCCTTCATGCCGCCCGAGCAGTCCCGGGCCGAGCGCCTGACCGCCGCCGCCGACTGGTACAGCGTCGGCGCGACCCTCTACCTCGCGCTCACCGGACAGCCGCCCTACAGCGGCCTGGCGATGGCCGAGGTGCTGATGCTCAAGGAGTCGCAGCCGCCCGCGCACCCGCGGCTGCGAGCCCGCGGGATCCCGGCGGATCTCGGCGATCTCTGCGTCGAGCTCCTCGCCCCCAAGCCGGAGAAGCGCCCCGACGAGGCGGCCCTGCTCCAGCGCACCGCCGCCGCGCCCTGGGTCCGCGGCGGCAAACATCCGCCGACCCCCGTCTCCGGATCGAGGCGACGGCAAAGCTCGATGATCGGCCTGACGATCCCGCTGACGCGGCTGGGGGCGCTCTACGCCAAGGCGCCCTCAGAGATGCGCCTGGCTCGGGTCGTCGCCCCCTCTGGACAGGGTAAGAGCCGGCTCGTCGCCCACTTCCTCGAGGTCGTCCGCGGCGCGGCGGACGGCCCCAAGCCGCTGATCCTGCGGACCCGCTGCAACCCCGGCGACGCGGTCCCGGCCCAGGCCCTCGACGACCTCGTCGACGGCCTCGCCCGCCACCTCCGGCTCCTCGATCGCCGCGAGCTCGAGGCGCTCCTCCCCCCGGACGCGGCCGCGGTGGTCAGCGTCTTTCCGGTGCTCTCTCAGGTCCCAGCCCTCGCCGACCGCCGCAGCCCGGCCCCCTCGCGCGACGCCGGCTTCGCCGCGCTCCGCCACCTCCTGAGCGGCCTCGCCCGGCTCCGGCCGATCCTCCTGTGGATCGACGATCTGCAGTGGAGCGACGCCGAGGGGATCCGTCGCCTGATCGACCTCCTCGCGGCCCCAGACCCGCCGCCGCTGATGATGATCCTCAGCTACCGCAGCGAGGACACCGCGGCGATCCCCGAGCTCGACAGGCTGATCGACGAGCTCGGCGGCGACGAGATCGCGATTGGTCCCCTCGCCGCGGAGGAGGCGGTCAGCCTCGCCGAGAGCCTCCTCGACGACGCGTCGAGCCTCGACCTCGCGGTCCACATCGCCGCCGAGGCGCAGCACAGCCCGCTGTGGATCCACGAGCTTGCGCTGATGGTCGCCCAGGGGATCCCCGAGCCGACCCTCGCCGACCTCGTCGGCCGCCACATCGGCGAGCTCCCGCGGGCCGCGGTCGAGCTGACGAGCCTCGCGGCGATAGCTCAGCGCCCCCTCCCCCTCGACCTGGCCGCCGCCGCCGGGATCGACGAGCGGGCGCTCTACACCGGCCTGCGCCGGGCGACCGCCGCCCACCTCCTCCGCCTCAGCATCACCGACACCGGTGAGCGGATCGCCCCCTTCGACGAGCGCGTCCGGACAGCGATCCTCTCGCACCTCGACGGCCCCAGCCTCCGCGAGCGCCATCGCCGGCTCGCCGCCGCCCTCGAGCAGCGCGGGACCAACCATCCTGAGCTCCTGATCCACCACCTGCGCGGCGCCGGCGAGCTCGACCGAGCCCAGCGCTACGCCCTCCTCCACGCGGAGCAGCGGGAGGTCCGCGGCGATCACTACGGCGCAGCCACGCTCTTCCGCCTCGCCCACGAGCTCGGCCACGAGGACGCCCGAGGCGCCGCGCTCCTCCGTCGCCTCGCCGGCTCGCTCTCCGCCGCGGGGCTCGAGGTCGACGCCGCGAGGGTCCTCCAGCGCGCCCACGCCGACATCGACCGGCCCGAGGAGACGATCGAGCTCCGCCTCATCGCTGCCCGCCTCCTCCTCACCAACGGCGTCGTCGAGCCCGGCCGCGAGGCCCTCGCCAAGTCCCTCGAGGAGCTCGGTATGGGCCCCTTGGACGCCCAGACGAGCGGACTCAGCGCGCTCCTCCGACGGGGACAGCTCCGCCTCCGAGGGACCCGCTTCCGCGAGCGCCCGGCCGACCAGATCCCCCACCGCGAGCTCCTCCAGGTCGACGCCGCCTGGACCGCGAGCGTCGGCTTTCAGGCGACCGATCCGATCCTCGCGACGGAGGCCCAAACCCGCCACTTCAGCCTCGCGCTGCGGGTCGGCGAGCCCGTCCGCGTCGGCCGGGCCTTCACCCTCGAGGCGCTGCGGCTCGCCTGCGACGCCAGCGACCTCGAGCGCGCCAGCGACCTCCAACACCAGGCCTCAGCGCTGGCGGAGCGCTGCGAAGCCCCCCGGGTTCGGGCCCTCGCCGCGATCACGGCCGCCGCGATCGCCTTCCAGCGCGGTCTTCCGGGCGAGGTCACGGCCGCCCTCGACGCGGCCTTCGAGCTCCTGAAGGCGGTGCCTAGCTGCGGTTGGGAGCGGACCCTCGCCCGCGACCTTCGGCTCGGCCTAGCCTCCTATCTCGGCGACCTCGCCTATCCTGAGCAGCACCTGGAGGGGTGGATCCGCGAGGCCGACGAGCAACGCTCGATCTCCGCCGACGTTCGCCTCCGCTCGCACCGACGCAGCTTCGAGCTCCACGCCGGACGTTCTCCCCAGGATCCCCCGGCGGCCGGCGCTCCTCCCCGCCCGCTCGACCTGGTGGAGTGGCCGCGGCTCAGCGGCGAGACCGAGGCGGCCCTCGCCGCGGGGCACGGCGAGCCCGCCTGGCGGAGGATCGACGCCGCCATCGGCCGGACCAAGCTCCACTCCCTGGTCTCCGCCCTCGCGGTGGAGCTGCGGGCGCGAGCCGCACTCATCGCCGGCGGCCACCGCCTCACCGACGCCGATCGTGACCGCAACCTCCTGCGCCGTCATCCCCTCCCCGTCGGGCTCGCCTTCGCCGCGGCGATCCACGCCGCCCTCGCGGCCGCCACCGGCGACCCCTGGCGCGACCACCTCCTGCAGGCCGCGGCCCTCTTCTCCGAGGCCGGCCTCGAGCTGCGAGCCACCCTCTGCCGCTGGCGCCTCGCAGAGGACGGGCCGCAGCGCCGAGAGGTCGAGGCCCAGCTCGCCCAGCGCGGCGTCGCAAACATCGCGCGCTCCGCAGCGCTGCTCCTCCCTTGGCCCGCCGAGGTCGACGCTCCTTCGTGTTAGCCTGCGGCCCATGGAGGATGACTTCGCGCTGCTCGACGCCTGGCGTGACGGCGACCTAGAGGCAGGCTCCCGCCTCTTTGACCGCCATTTTGACAGCATCCACCGCTTCTTGCGGCACAAGGTCGGCGACGAGACCGACGAGGTCATGCAGCGGACCCTCTTGGCCTGCGTCGAGTCCCGCGATCGCTTCCGCCGGGCCTCGAGCTTCCGCACCTTCCTCTTCGGCGTCGCCCGCCTAGAGCTGCTCTCGCACTACCGTCGACGCCGCAAGTTCGACGCCCAGCTCAACTTCGAGTCGAAGTCCTTCTTCGACCTCAACCCCTCGCCGAGCACGGTCGTCGCCAAGCACAAGGAGCAGCAGCTCCTCCACGAGGCGCTGCGCCGTCTCCCGGTCGACCTCCAGATCGCCCTCGAGCTCCACTACTGGGAGGGGATGTCGGCGACCGAGATCGGCCTCGTGCTCGAGATCCCCGCGGGGACCGTCAAGAGCCGGCTGCGCCGGGCCAAGGCCCTGCTGCGGGCGACGATGGAGCAGCTCGCCGTCTCCAAGCTCCAGCTCGAGAGCACGCTCGGCGATCTCGAGGGCTGGGCCCGCTCCCTCGGCGACGTGCTCCGGCAGGAGCCGATGACCGCCGACGACGCGGTCGACGACGACGACGACAGCTAGGAGCCGGCGACGAGAGTCCCGTGCGCTCTCGCGCCGCGATCGTCGGCCCTGGCGTCGTCGAAACGCCGCTCTGCCCGGCTGTAGTGCAGGTTTCGACGGGGCCGAGAGGGGGCGAGGGCTGGGGAGCGCGCGGGACTTTTGCCACGGACTCCTAGTCCACGGGGGGCCCAGGCCGACGCGAGCAGGCCGACGCGAGCAGGCCGACGCGAGCAGGCCGACGCGCTCAGGCCGACGCGATCAGGCCGACGCGATCAGGCCGACGCGATCAGGCCGACGCGCCCGCACGATCAAAAGCGACCGACCAGCGAGAGCCCGCCGATGTTCGGCGCGAGGCTCACCTCGCTGGCTCGCCCCCCGCCGCGGCGTCGCTTCGCGCGGACGATCGCGAGGGAGACGCCCGCGATCGTCAGGGCCCCGCCGAGCGCCCCGAGGGCGATCCCGGTCGCCGCGACGCGGCTGGTGACCAGGCCGCGCCCTCGCTCGCGGGCGAGCTCCTGCTCGAGGGCCTCGCAGCCGATCGCGCAGTCGTCGTAGGCGCCGAGCGTCGTCAGCTCCTCGAGCTGGAGCGTCCGTCGCCGTCCCTCGGCGGAGTAGACCGCCCCCATGACGACGCCGGGGACCAGGAGCGCGACGCCGCCGGCGATGAGGCCGACGCTGAGCTCCCCGGAGCGGTCGTCGGCTCGATCGCCGGAGCGTTCCGCGGATCGCTCGTCGACTTGATCGTCGGAGCGCTCCCCCGCGTCATCGACAGCGGGCCCGTCCGGCTCCGGGCAGGCGGCCGCCGAGGTCCGCCGCTCCGCCGGATCGACCGCCGGAGGCAGCTTGGGCGCGGCCGCGGGCACCGTCGCCGGGACCGCCTCGATCCTCCGGTTGAGGGCGGCGACCCGCTCGCGCGCGTCGCCCGGGTCGAGCTTGGCGGCCTCGGCCCGGCGGGCGTAGGTGCGGAAGAAGGCCCGCGCCTGACGCAGGTGATCGGGGTTGCGATCGAGCTCGTAGTAGCGGGCGTGGGCGTCGCCGAGATCGTAGAGGAGCGCCGTCGCCCCCGTCAGACGATAGGCCCGATCGAGGCGCTCGATCGTCGTGCCAAAGTCGCGCACCCGGTAGGCCCGCTCCGCCTCCTCGATCAGCCGCGCCGCCTCGGCGTCGAGCGCCTCCGGGCTCTCCTCCGCGACAGCGCTCGTCTTCATCGACGTAACGCTCGCCGCCGGTCCATCCGCGAGGGTGGCGAGGAGCAGCCAGGGCGCCAAGGGCGGCATCAATGAGGCGTATCACGCATGCTCCAGCGCCCACAAGCCGACCCTGACGGATCCCTGGGCGGGCGAGCCCGCCCTCACGCGCCCCGCGGAGAGTCGCCAGCTCCCCCGGAGAGGCCCGCATCGAGGCCCGCCAGAGCGCCCGCCAAAGCGCGCGAGGCTCTCGCCACGGGCTGCTAGAGCGCCTTTAGCCGGTCGCTCGGGCGAAACGCGATCGACCGGCGCTCGCCGACCATGATCGCCTCTCCCGTCCGCGGATTGCGACCGGGCCGCGGGGGGATGGTCTTCGCCGAGAAGGTCCCGAAGCCCGGCTGGGAGAAGCGCCCGTCGGCGGCGATCGCCTCGCCGATGGTCTCGAACGTGAGATCGATGAGCGCGGCGAGGTCCACGCGGGAGAGCTGCGCGAGCGCGGGGCTCTGCTCCCCCTCGGAGAGGCGATCGCGAAGGGCAGTCACGAGCTCTTTGCGGGTCATCACCGGCACGTTCCCGGAGCTGGGCGCTCCTGTCAACAGCCGTCGAAGGCCCCCTATCGCTGGTAGACTCGCGGCGCCCGCAGGGGCGAGGAGCGACGATGACGGAGGACTCATACGACTACGATCTGATCGTGATCGGCAGCGGCCCGGGCGGCGAGGGAGCGGCGATGAAGGCCGCGAAGGCCGGCCGCAGGGTGGCGATGATCGAGAAGTACCGGCAGGTCGGCGGCGGCTGCACCCACTGGGCGACCATCCCCTCCAAGGCGCTGCGCCACGCGGTCCGCTCGGTCAACGAATTCACGAAGAACCCGCTCTTCCGCGACCACATCGCCGGCCACCGGGCGACCTTCCCGGAGCTGCTCCGGACCGCGGCCTCGGTGATCGATCGCCAGGCGAACATGCGCCGCGACTTCTACGGCCGCAACGACGTCGCCCTGATCTCCGGCCGGGCCAGCTTCGTCGACGCGCACACGGTCGAGATCCAGAGCACCGAGAGCCCCAACGGCCAGACCCAGCGCCTGCGCGCCGCGACCTTCGTCGTCGCCACCGGCTCGCGGCCCTACCGGCCGCCGAACGTCGACTTCAGCCACCCGCGGATCTTCGACAGCGACACGATCCTCACCCTCGACCACACGCCGTCGACGATCACGATCTACGGCGCCGGCGTGGTCGGCTGCGAGTACGCGTCGATCTTCCGCTCCCTCGGCTGCAAGCTCAACCTGATAAACCAGCGCGACCGGCTCCTCTCGTTCCTCGACGACGAGATCACCGACGCCCTCTCGTATCACCTCCGCGACCGCGGGGTCCTGATCCGCAACAACGAGACCTACGATCGGATCGAGCCCGAGGACGACGGCGTCGTCATCCACCTCAAGTCCGGCAAGCGCCTGAAGTCCGACATCCTCCTCTGGGCCAACGGCCGCTCCGGCAACACCCAAGAGATGGGCTTTGAGGGCCTCGGGATCACCCCGAACGGCCGCGGCCAGATCGAGGTCGACGAGAACTACCGGACCCGCGAGCAGCCGCACATCTACGCCGTCGGCGACGTCGTCGGCTACCCGAGCCTCGCCTCCGCCTCCTACGATCAGGGGCGCTTCGCCGCGGCCCACATCGTCGACGGCGAGTCCGACCACCGCCTGGTCGAGGACATCCCGACCGGCATCTACACCGACCCTGAGATCTCGTCGATCGGCCGGACCGAGCGGGAGCTGACCCGCGACAACGTCCCCTACGAGGTCGGCCACGCCCTCTTCCGCAGCCTCGCCAGGGCCCAGATCACCGGCCAGACCGTCGGCATGCTGAAGATCCTCTTCCACCGCGACAGCCTGGCGATCCTCGGGATCCACTGCTTCGGCGATCAGGCCTCCGAGATCATCCACATCGGCCAGGCGATCATGGCCCAGCCCGGCGAGGCTAACAGCCTCCGGTACTTCATCAACACGACCTTCAACTACCCGACGATGGCCGAGGCCTACCGGGTCGCCGCCCTCAACGGCCTCAACCGACTCTGCTGAGGCGCTGCGAGGCCGGGCATGGAGACCAGCCTTCGCCGATCACGCCTGCGCCTGGCGCTCGGGACAGCCACGCTGCTCGTGATCGTCCTCGGCGTCTTCGCCGAGCTCTCGGTCCAGCTCCTGCCCGAGGCGGCGATCCGCCGCGACCTGCTGACGCTGCTCTCCCTCAGCTACGAGGGCAACCTGCCGACCTGGTACTCGGCGACCCTGCTGGCGCTCTGCGGCGGGGTCCTGGCGGTGATCGCCAGCGCCGCCCAGGGGGATCGCTGGCGCTGGTGGCTCCTCAGCGCCGGCTTCTTCTACATCTCCTTCGACGAGACGGTCGGGATCCACGAGGCCGTCGACGCGATGTTCGAGAACACCAGCGGGATCTTCTACTTCGGCTGGGTGCTGCCGGCGGCGGCGATCGTCGCGCTCCTCGGGATCCTCTACCTCCCCTTCCTCCGCCGCCTCCCCCAGCCCTCGCGCCGACGCTTCCTCCTCTCGGCGGCGATCTACCTGACCGGCGCCCTCTTCCTCGAGCTCCCGCTGGGCCTGTGGACCGAGCAGGCCGGCAATGAGAACCTGGTCTATGCGGCGATCGACCTCCTCGAGGAGTCGCTGGAGATGATCGGCGCGAGCCTCTTCCTCCTCGCCCTCGTCGATCACCTCTGCGGCGACGGCGGGCTCTACAGCCTCCGGCTCGTCCGGTCCTCGGGCGCGGATCGCTAGCGCGCCGCGGGTCGCCAACGCGCCGCGAGCTCTTCGACCGAAGCGGCAGCGATGGGAGCCCAGCGCGCGACCGTCCAGGAGCGAGCGGAGGCGCGCGGACCACATCGCCTAACAGCCCGGAGTGGCGGTCCCCTGCGCTCTCGCGCCGCAATCGTGGGCCCTCTCGGCTCGGACAAGGCGCCGCTCTACCGGGCGGTACTGCAGGTCTCGGCCGAGCCGAGAGGGACGACGAGCGCAGGCGAGAGCGCGCGGGACTCTTGCCACGGCCTGCCAGGACCGACGACGCGCTTGAGCGCGCCTCACCGGCACGAAATGCGTCGACCCGCGGGGCTAGACTCAGGTAAGGCAACGCCGATGGGGATGGCTCGATGACCACGCCCGACGAGGGGAGCGAGGAGGACGCGCCGACCCGGATCGAGCCGAGCGAGGGGGGCCCGACGACGCCCGGGCTAGCCGGTCCCCCAAGCGCGCCCGTCGAGGCGCCGCAGCCCCTCAAGATCGGCCGCTACACGGTGCTCCGCCGCTTGGGTCAGGGGGGCATGGGCGTCGTCTACACCGCCTACGACGACGAGCTCGATCGCCGCGTCGCGATCAAGCTCCTCCTGAGTCGGCCCGAGGAGGGGACCCTCGGGCGCACCCGCCTCCAGCGCGAGGCGCAGGCGCTCGCCAAGCTCTCCCACCCCAACGTGATCCAGGTCTACGAGACCGCGAGCTACGGCGATCAGGTCTACCTGGTGATGGAGTACGTCGAGGGCGTGACGCTGAGGCAGTGGCGCAGCGACAGGTCGCCGACCTGGCGCGACATCGTCGAGATGTACATTGAGACAGGAAAGGGGCTGGCGGCGGCGCACCAGGCCGGCCTCATCCACCGCGACTTCAAGCCCGTCAACGTGATCGTCGCCGACGACGGTCGCCCGCGGATCCTCGACTTCGGCCTCGCCCGCGCGGGCTCGCAGGTCCCGGCGAACGAGTCGACCCTAGAGAGCAGCGCCTCCCTCCGCGGCGCGCTCCTCTCGGCGATGAGCTCGACCTCGCTGGGCGTCGAGCTCACCCAAGCCGGCACCCTCCTCGGCACGCCGGCCTACATGGCCCCAGAGCAGCTCTTCCTCGGCGACACCGACGCTCGCTGCGACGTCTACGCCTTCTCCGTCGCCCTCTGGGAGTCGCTCTACGGCGCCCGCCCCTACGCCGCCAAGACGGTCGAGGAGCTCCGTCAAGCGGTCCGCGAGGGGCCCCCGTCGATCCCCTCGCGGGCGATCCCGGCGGCGCTCGGAAAGGTGCTCCTGCGCGGCCTTGCGGTCGACCGCGACGAGCGCTACCCGGACATGGTCTCCCTCCTGCGCGACCTGTCCCGGGCCACCCAGGGCGGGCGTCGGCTCGTCCGGATCGCCAGCTTCGCCCTCGCCGCCCTCGCCCTGGTCCTGCTCGCCTACACCGTCGCCCGGGTCGACAGTGATGACCTGACGACGCGCTGCGCCGGCGCTGGAGACCTCGGTGGGATCTGGGACGCTGCGGTCGCCCGCGACATCCAGGCCTCGCTCGCCGCCACCGGGCTCAGCTACAGCGACGCGACCTGGACCGCGATCGAGCCCCGCCTGGAGCGCTACGCCGCCGCCTTGGCGCCGGCCATGGTCGACGCATGTATGGCCAGGGAGGGCACCCGCGGACAGCTCCCGCCGGCGCTCGGCGAGCAGACCGCCTGCCTCGATCGGCGCAAGCTCGAGCTCAAGACGACCACGGAGCTCCTCCGGGACGCAGACACCCAGGTGGTCGAGAACGCCCTCTCGACGGTCTCAGGGCTCGCCCCGCTGGAGCCCTGCGCCGACCTCGAGGGGCTCGCCGCGAGCGCCCTGCGGCGCCGCGAGTATCGGGGCGCCGAGGCGAGCAACTTCGAGGTTTGGGAGTCCGCCGAGGGGCTGCTCCTCGAGGCCCGGATCGCCCAACGAGCGGGCAAGCTCGATCGCGGTGAGGCCCTCGCGAACGAGGCCCTAGAGCTCGCCGAGAGCCTCGACGCGGCGCCCTTGCGGGCCGCGGCGCTCCACCGCCGCGGCACCGTCCGCGAACACCTCGGCACCTTCGAGCAGGCCCGCGCCGACCTCGACGCGGGCTTCGTCGAGGCGGAGGCGATCGGCGACGACAGGCTCGCCGCAGAGATCGCGATCGAGCTCCTGCGCGTCGACGGGATCGACTACGCCGACGCCTCCGCCGCCCGCAGCTGGACCCTCGTCGCCGAGGCCAAGCTCCGCCGCGCCGGCGAAGATCCCAAGCAGCGGATCCTCCTCGACCTCAACCGGGGGATCGTCGACCTCGAGACCGGACGACCGGCCCACGCCGCGGTCGCGATCAAGAGCGCGGTCGCCCTCGCCTCCGCCCACCAGGACGACCACCCCCACCTCTACGCCAGCGCCCTCAACATCTACAGCACAGTCCAGAAGACGAGCGGCGATCTGACCGGCTCAGAGGCGACGCTTCGGCGCGCGCTGAGCATCCACACCGCGCTCGCCGGGCCCGAGCACCCCTACAACGCGATGCTCCGCTACAACCTCGGCGCGGTCCAGCTGATGAAGGGCGAGCTCGAGGCGGCCCGCGAGTCCTTCGTCGTCGCCCTCGAGGCCCGCGAGGCCGCCTACGGCCCCGATCACACCGAGGTGTCGCAATCCCTCAACGGCCTCGCCGCCGCCCTCGCGGACCTGGGCCGCAACGCGGAGGCGATCCCGATGATCCAGCGCGCCTTGGCGATCGACGAGGCCACCCGCGGCGACGACCACCCTGAGCTCATCTACCCGCTCTACAACCTCGCCGACGTCCTGAGCGAGGAGGGCCGCCCTGAGGAGGCCGTCCCCTACCTCCGTCGCGCCCTCTCGATCCTCGAGGCGCGATCGCTGAGCGAGACCTCGCAGACGGTGCTGATCCTCTCGGGGCTCGCAGAGGTCGCGCTGCTCGCGGAGCGCCACGACGAGGCCCTCGAGCACATCGACGCCGCCCTCGCCCGCTCGGCGAAGATCAACGGCGAGGAGCACCCGATCTACGCCGATCTCCAGGCGAAGCGGGCCGAGGTGCGCTTCGCCACCGGCGACGCCGAGGCCGCCTTCGCCGAGCTCGACGCGGCCCTGGCGATCCTCGAGGAGCACCCGGATCACGTCTCGACCGCCTCGCGGCTCAAGCTGCTCAAGGCGGAGCAGCTGTGGCCGACCGTCGAGCGCCGCCCTGAGGCCGTCGAGCTGGTCCGCTCGGCAGAGCGGGCCCTCATCGACAGCGACACCGGCGACGCGAAGGTCTCGGCGAAGCTGGCGGCCTGGCTGCGGAGCCATCGCGCGCCCTAGGCCGAATGCGTGGGATGGGTCGAAGTCCGGGCCGGTGCTTGGAGCGCTGCACTTTCGGGTTGAGAGGCGGAGGCTGTGGCGTAGGCCGGGAGAGATGGGCCCCACGCTCGCTCGTCGGCGTTCGCCAGCGGTCACCAACGGTCACCGAGCATGCTGCTCGGCGGCGCCGACGATCTCCACCGGCCAGCGCCGCACGACCTCGGCGCGGACCTCCTGAACGGGCTCGGCGGGGTAGTCCTTGCGCCCTCTATGGGTGACGGGGTTCCAGTCTAGGTTGCTGCTCTTGACGTTCGGCCCGACGATGACGTCGGCGCCGGAGAGCGTGGGGTACGGGAGCCAGTCCTCCAGCGGCCTCCCGTCGACCCGCAGCTCCGCGACCTCCCACACCTCGAAGCGCTCCACCGGCCCCCACGCCTCGAGGCCATAGCGCTCGAAGACCACCCGGCCATGCGCCGCGAGGTGGAACGCCGAAAAATTGCTGCCGTACATCCGCACCTCCACCACATCTCCGCCCTCCCCCCTGTAGCCCGACCCGCCAAAGGGGATCCCCGGGGAGTCGTCCGCCGTGAACACCGGCTCTGCCTGCAACGGAGTCGAGATGGAGTACGGGAAGACCAGCCACCGGGGACGATCGGCATGGTTCTCGAGCGTCAGGCGCCCGGAGTACCAGCGCAGCGGCGGCTTGCCGTGCCGAATCGCCTTCAACTCCATCTGCACGGGCCCTCGCTCGACAGCCTCACGCTCCACTGCCACCTTGGACGACTGCCCAGGCCCGGACGAGGTGCAAGCCCCCACCACGAGTCCCACCACGAGCGCTCGACGGACCATCCCTGAGGATGGCAGAGGTCGCCAGCCCTTACAACGCCTGACCCTTGTTGTACACGTGAGCACGGCTCGCTCTCCTCGGGCGAGCGAATGGCGAGGAGCGGACGCAGCGGGAGGACCCGGGCCTCGCGCGGAGACACCCCTCCCCTGTCTCTCCAAGCACCTCCCCCTCCCCACCAGCGAGCACCTGGCATGGGGACCCGCAGCCCAGGGTCCAGCCTACATCTCTGCGGGCCCGCAGAAGTGACGACCTCGACGCTGACGAAGTCCGCCGCCAACCCACCTCGACGCTGACAAAGTCCGCCGCCAACCCACCTCGACGCTGACAAAGTCCGCCGCCAACCCGCGGTGACGACCTCGACGCTGACAAAGTCCGCCGCCACCCCCCAAGCGGAGCCCAGACAGACTCACTCGGGCGAGCGAGGGGCGACGGGTGGGACGCAGCGGGAGGACCCGTGCCTCGCGCGGAGACACGCGTACCCTGCCTCTTCAAGCAGATCAGCCCCACCCGTGGCGAGCACGTGGCATGGTGGGACCCGCGTCCGCGAGGGACCTGCCTCGTCGCCCCTCGCCCGCCCGCCTACAGCCCCCAGCTCCGCCCTGCGACAAGCACGAGGTGAGCCTCCGCCCAAGCGCAGAGCACCGCATCGCTGCCCCCGCCTACGACCTGCCTACGACCTGCCTACGACCTGCCCAGACCTGCCCAGACCTCCCTACGACCTGCCCAGACCTCCCTACGACCTGCCTACGACCTGCCTACGACCTGCCTACACCCGCCTAGACCTGCCGACGACGGACGGACCAGATAAAGCCGTCGTACCAAAAGTGCATGATCGACACGACCGAGACGATCGCCATCGCCCAGCGCACGTCGCCGTCCAGCAGCTCCGCCCACAGACCGTACGAGAACCCGAACCCGAGGAAGACCACCAGCGTCAGCCAGCGCCGGCCCGTCCGCATCGTCCGGGTCATGTTGTCGCGCTCCATCCACCACACCAGCGCGAAGTACTGCAGCGCGTGGAAGAAGTTCATGATGAAGAAGGCCTCGCCGAAGGAGTTGAACCCCCAGGTGAAGATCGAGCAGAGCCCCGTCAACACGTAGAGCGCGACCTTCTGCGTCGACACCTTGTAGCCCTGCCGCGCGTAGCGGATGTAGGCGCCGATGTAATAGGCGAGGAAGGGAACGCCGACGCCGACGATGAGCCACGTCAGCGTCTCCTCAAAGCCCTCGACCCGGGCCGGCACCGACGAGAAGAAGGCGGCGACGACATCGTCGAGCTGGTCGAACTCCGAGAAGTCCTCGACGTGATCGAAGAGGGTCGCGCCGGCGAGGATCGGCCCGGCGTAGAGGAGGATGTTGAGCAGGTAGTCGAGGCGTCGCCCGACCTTGGCGTTGTTGCCCGCCTTGGAGTCGTAGATCCGGCCGAGCCCGAAGGTCTGGAGGCTCGAGTGGTAGACGTCCCACCAGGTCGCCACCACCGACGTCGCGACCATCACCCAGTCCGAGAGGAGGATCCCGCCGAAGAGGAGCGCCGGGATCAGGGTGAAGCGCAGGGGGAAGGTCTTGAAGATCGCCCCGTTCGCGTGGGACCGGAAGAACACCAGGACCAGGTGGGCCATGATGAACGAGCCGATGAAGAGCCCCGCGGGGCTGTCGCTGTACTCGCCGATCTCAAGCGTCGTCGTCCGCAGCGGCGAATCGGCGATCCAGATCCCCAGCACCATGGCCAGGAGCGGCGAGCCGATGAAGAAGAGGCTGTCGTAGAGGGGGCCGGCGATGAAGCCCCTGCGGGGCTTCGCCGCAGCCCCAGAGCTGAGGGGAGCCCGGTTCGGCGCGGCTGACTTCATCGCCCCCAGAATAGAGGATCACCAACGTCGCGATCCCCACCTCTCGAGTGCGACATTGTCCTACATGCGAAGATGAGGCCGACAGCCCCCAGCGTGCGATCCAGGGCCGCGAATTTTCTGCCACGGTGACCTTGAGAGAGGTCGATCCGACCTGTGTCGTCCACACCCGAGCACAGCCGCGCGGCGGACGTCAGCAAGTCCGCCGCAATCTCGACGCGATTGGCTGATATCCTCCGAGCTAGGCAGGGACCGAAGTGATGTCGGAAGCTCAACTCGCCAAGCGCACCGCGATCTACGCGTTTTATTCCCGCTCGCAGCTCCTCATCATCGCCGAGGGCGAGCTCCCGACCCCCGACTTCGACCTCGACATCGGTCAGGTCGGCGAGGGTGAGCGGCCGATCTTTGAGCTCCGCGCCCGCCGACGCCCGGGGCCCGCGACCGGCGGGACCACCCCCTTCCGCTACGGCGAGATCTTCTCGATCGGCCGTCCCTCCGAGCTCGTCACCCTCCGCCACGTCGACGGCGACGACAACGTCCCGGTCGAGTACACGGAGGAGGACCTGGTCGACATCGTCCTGAGCCTCAGCCTGGAGGACTCGCAGGACGTCGAGCTCGCCGGGATGGGGATCGAAGCCGACGATGAGAAGCCGGCCTCCGAGGCCGAGCCGACCCCCAAGGCCAAGGCGACCCCCAAGGCCAAGTCCCCGAGCCGCCCGCCTCCGCGGCCGCAGCCCAAGGAGCCCCTCGCGGCCCAGGCCCCGCTCCCGAGCGACGACATCATGCCCCTGGGCGGCAAGCCCTTGCCGATCCTCAGCGATCTCAACGTCCACTACCGCGAGGCGACCGGCTACTCCAACGACCTCTCCTTTGACGAGGCCTTCGCGGATGCCCTCAAGAAGCTGCCGCCGCCGGCGGTGAAGTTCCCTGACATGCTCGAGACTGTCGAGGTCGTGCACATCGGCGGCTCGTTCGGCGGGATCGCGGGCTTCCGTCGCCTCGAGGTCCGGGTCCGGGCCTACCCGGACTGATCACCGCCTGGCCGGCGCGGTCTGCCGGCGATCCGCCGGGGCGATCCACCGGGGCGATCCACCGGGGCGATCCACCGGGGCGATCCACTGGGGCGATCCACTCAGAGCGTTCCACTGGAGCGATCAGAGCGCTCCACCGACAGAGCGCTCCACCGGGCTTTCCGCCAGAGCGCTCGACCGGGGCTTTCCGCCGGGGCGATCCACCGAACGAAGCCTCCAGGCGCACGCGTCGGAGCGGCCCCTCGCGGCTCTCCGTGACGAGCTCCGACGACCGCGCCACGGGATCCGCCTGGACCTGCCCCTGCGTTCTGATCGCGCAGCCCTCGTACAGACGCCCGCGTCGCCGGTGACGGGCGACCTGCCGCAGGCCGGGCGACCTGGGGCGTTGATCTCCCCAGAAGGATCGTGCTAGAGGTATTGAACTCGATCTTCAGGAGGATGAGAGTCTAGCTAGGTGCTCTGCACCGTGGTCGGCGTTGCGCCGACCGAGAGTTCCGCCAAGCATCATTCACAAGGAAGGCTATTCCAGAACGTCGCTATCGCCGAAGTACCCCTACGGTGGCGACGGGCTGGACCAACCCCGCAAATCGCGGTTCCGTGCGCCACCGTAGGGGTACTTCGGCGGCGAGTTCGGTGAGCCTTCCATGTCCCAGGTCGAGAGGTAGACACTCCCGACGATCGAGCGAGCGACCCCCCGGGGTCGCTCGATTTCTTTAACGGGCTGTGGATCGTATGTCCTCCTCGCGATGGCGCCGCGAGGGTGGCGCGTCGCCAACGTGCGCGCCAAACTGTCGCCCAGGCCCGCTCCCCGGCGGGTGGCCACGACCCCAGGACAGCGATGAGCGAGGCCAGCAAGCGCAGCGATCCGATCCGGCGAGCGCTCCGCCTCTCCCTCGCGCTCAACGGCGGGTACATGCTCGTCGAGCTGGTCGTCGGTCTGGTCAGCGGGTCGCTCGCGCTCCTCTCCGACGCGGCGCACATGTTCAGCGACAGCGCGGCCCTGCTCCTCGCGCTCGTCGTCGCCGAGCTCGCCCGACGCCCCGCGAGCCCCGGCCGCAGCTTCGGCCTCCTCCGCGCCGAGGCGCTCGGCGCCTTCACCAACGCGCTCCTCCTCCTCGGCGCCTGCGGGCTCATCGTCGTCCACGCGACCGAGCGCCTCGCCGGGGATCCCCCGCCCTTCCCCGCCGTCCCGGTGATGATCGTCGCCGCGATCGGCCTCGTCATCAACCTGGGATCGGCCTGGCTCCTCGCCCGCGCCGACCGCGACAACATCAACATCCGCGGCGCCCTCGCCCACATGCTCGCCGACGCCCTCGGCTCGGTCGGGGCCCTCGCCGCGGCCTTCCTCGCCTGGGGCTGGGGGTGGCACTTCGCCGACCCGCTGATCTCCCTCGGGATCGCCGCGCTGATCGTCATCAGCGCCTGGCGTGTGCTCCGCGACGCCACCCACGCCCTCCTCGACTTCGCGCCCCCCGAGGTCGACCCGAGCCAGATCCGCAGCGCCCTAGAGGCGCTCGACGGCGTCGCCGAGCTTCACGAGCTCCACCTGTGGGGCATGGGGAGCCAGACCGTGCTCACGGCTCACCTCGTCGCCAGACCCGGCATCGCCGCGGCGACCGTCCTCCGCCAGGCCGAGGCGCTCCTCCAGGAGGAGCACGGGATCCTGCACACGACCCTGCAGATCGACGACGGCGACGCCAGACCCTGCGCCCAGGTCCGCTGTCCGCTCTTCCGCGAGGGGCTCGCCGAGGCGAAGCTCCACGCCAACCACCACCACGGCCACCACGGCCACAGTCACTAGCTGTCGGCCTCTTGGCTGCCGGCCCATCGCTGACCCCTCGCCGGCCCATCGCCGACCCCTCGCCAACCCTCGCCGAACCATCGCTGACCCCTCGCCGAACCATCGCCGAACCATCGCCGAACCATCGCCGACCCCTCGCCGACCCCTCGCCGAACCACCAGGTCGCCGAACCACCAGGTCGCCGGACGCCGCCTGATATCCTCCGGGCGATGGCCACCGGCTCTGCGAACCCCTGCCGCGATCTCTACGACAGCCTGCTCGCGGCCGCGGGCCCGCTCCGCGAGCTCGACCTGACGCTGCCCGAATACCGCGTGCAGCTCCGCGTCGACGGCCCCGCGGTCTATGCCGAGCTCGCCGACTACTTCGCTGAGTTCATCAGCGTGGGCGACGGCGCCCAGGCCACGCCCGACCTCGTCATCACCGCGCTGCGCGGAGACACGCCGCCCCTCCCCTCGGCGCTGACAGTCAAGGAGGACGACAAGGGTCGTCCGCCGAAGGAGGCCTGGATCGATCTCGCGGACGGCCGGGTCGTCCACAAGATCCGCACCGGCGTGGTCCTGGTGATGGGCGTCGGCGTCGACCTCATCGCCGGACCTATCGGCGACCACGTCGATCAGGTGGTCAACTTCGTCAATCACCGGCTGATGCAGCGCTGGATCGCCGCCGGCGGGGTCCTCGGGCACGCCGCGGGGATCGCCCGGGGCGACCGCGGCCTCATCCTCTGCGGCAGCGCCGGCGCAGGCAAGTCGACCCTCGCCCTGCACATGATGGCCGCCGATCCGGCCCTCGCCTTTGTCAGCAACGACAGGGCCGTCCTCGACCGCAAGACCGGCGACGGCAGCCCCGGGGCGCGACTCCTCGGGATCCCCAAGCAGCCGCGGGTCAACCCTGGGACCGTCCTCCACAACCCCAGCCTCGCGTCGATGATCGACGACGACGAGCGGCGACGCTACGCGGCGATGCCGATCTCGGAGCTGCGCTTCCTCGAGGAGAAGCGAGACGCGATGATCCCCCGCCTCTTCGGCCCGGGTCGCTTCCTCCTGGAGGCGCGGGCGCTCGGCCTGGTCATCCTCCGCTGGACCCCCGGCGGCGGGCCGATGCGGGTCCAGGAGGTCACCCTCGAGGGACGCCCGGACCTGCAGGCGATCCTCCACAAGCGCCTCGGGCTCTTCTTCTGGCCGCTCGCCTCGCCGACGGACGAGGACGGGATGGCCGCGCTCGCGGCGGTGCTCGCGGGCGTCCCCGCCTACGAGGTCAGCGGCGGGATCGACTTTGAGGCCGCCACAGTCTGGGCGAGCGAGCTCCTCCGCGGATCCCCGGGCTAGCCCTACACTGGCGCCTCCCTCCACCGCCACGGCTGCGCAGGGGCTCGACGGGTCGATCGACGCCGCACAGGTCACCGCCGGCGCCCGAGCCCGGTCGGGATCAAGATCCGCTATCCTCGCGGCGATGCCCAAGCTGATCGCCGCGCTCATCCGCCACGGGGACTACGAACAGCCGCCCGGAGTGCCGAGCGCTCACCTGCCCCACCCGCTGACGGCGAAGGGGCGGGCCCAGGCCCAGGCGCTCGCCGAGGCGCTCGCCACCCGCGAGCGCGCCGGCGAGTTTCGCATCGCCGCGCGGATCGACACCTCGACCCTGCGAAGGGCCTGGGAGACCGGACGGATCATCGCCAGGGCGCTCCAGACCGAGCTCGGCCGAGCCTTTGAGGTCGTCAGCTTTGACGCCCTCTGCGAGCGCTCGCTCGGGGCGATGGCCAACCTCAGCGTCGACGAGATCGCCAGGATCATCGGCGACGATCCGCGCTACGAGGCGCTGCCCGAGGGCTGGAAGTCGCAGTCGACCCGCAAGCTGCCGGTGATCGGCGCCGAGTCGCTCCTCGAGGCGGGAGCTCGCGTCGCGACCCACGTCGACGCTCGCCTCCGCGGCCTCACGGAGCTCGCCGAGGCCGCCGCGGAGGACACGCTCAAGCTCTTCGTCAGCCACGGCGCCGCCCTCCGCCACGCCGCGGTCAGCCTCGGCACGCTGGCCCTGGGCGAGCTCCCGGGGCTGTCGATGCACCACTGCCAACCGGTCCATCTCGAGCGGCGCGGCGACGGCACCTTCCGTCACCACAGCGGCGCCTGGAAGGTCCGCCCCACCAGCCAGGCCGCCCGCGACTGATGTCCGCGACTGATGTCCGCGAGGACAGGAGCTCCCCATGACCTTTGATCCCCACCCGACGATCACCCCCCGCTACCGCGGCACCGAGTGGATCGGCGCCGAGCTCCCCCGCGAGCCCGAGCGCTGGCCCAAGCTGCGGACCCGCCTCCAGATCGACAAGACCGGCGACAGCTACGACATCGCCGAGGAGGAGCTGTGCAGCTACGCCGACAGGGCCCTCGGCGACGGCTCGATCCTCTGGCCGGATCGGACCCTCTACTTCCTCTGCGACATGCACGCGGACGCCGACGCCTTCTTCCGCTCGCTGGTCGCCTCTGGCGCGATCGCCAAGACGGGCCCCGCGGACGCCGACTTTGAGCTGACCGACGAGGCGAGGCGGGCGACCTTCATCATCGGCGGCGACTGCCTGGACAAGGGGCCCAACAACCTCCGCCTCCTCCGGGCGGTCCGCCTCCTCATGGACAGCGGCGCCGACGTCGATCTGCTGGTCGGCAACCACGACCTGCGGGCCCTGGTCGGCTTCCAGTACGGCGGCTCCAAGGAGCCGCGCCTCGCCCACCTCTTCGTCCGTATGGGCAAGAAGGCCATCCCGCTCTACAAGGAGATCTACGACGAGTACATCGCCCCGAGCGGCCCCCACGAGTTCCTCAGCGACGACGAGGTCCGCGAGCGCCTCTTCCACGACGAGAGCTGGTACGAGGCGTTCCCGAAGACCGTCGAGGGGCTGATGCAGCCCAACAAGATCGCCAAGGAGGTCGCCCGGATCCGGGAGAAGGTCAGCGAGCTCCAGGAGATGTGCGACGAGATGGAGATGTCGCTCGGCATGGTCTACGCCGCCTTCCAGCGGGCCAAGGAGCTCTTCTTGCCGGGCGGCGAGTTCGCCTGGTTCTTCGAGCAGATGCGCCTGTGTCGGCGCTTCGGCTCGCTGCTCTTCGTCCACGCCGGGGTCGACGATGTGATCGCCGCGAAGATCCGGGACAACGGGATCCACGAGCTCAACGAGGAGTTTCGCCGCCTGATCGACGACGACCTCTTCGGCCTCTACCACGGCTCCTTCGGCAACACCTTCCGGACCAAGTACCGCCCCTCCGATCGCCCCTTCACCGCCGCCGGCCTCGAGGCGATGCACGCCGCGGGGATCTACGCGATCGTCCACGGCCACCGGAACATCCTCCGAGGTCAGCGGATGGTCCTGCGCCGCGGCATGCTGAACTTCGAGTGCGACGTCTCGGTCGACCTCAATACCCGGGCGATCGAGGGACAACGGGGGCCGGGCGGCGGCGTCACGGTGATCCGCCCGGACGGCTCCGTGCTCGGGATCAGCACCGACCACCCCTACGTAAAACACTTCGATGTCCGCACGGCCTTCCGCCTAAACCGGAGCCGCGCGGGACGCTAGAGCGCGCGCTCGGGGTGAACGACCTGGGGCCAAATTCCCCCGGCATTCCTCCCATCACAAAACTACCACTGCGCTCGAAACCGCGCCCTCGCGCGCTTTTTCGCCGAATACGATGCCGCGGTGACCTCCTCGCGGACGCTGCTCATCCTCCCTTTCCTGGCATTCATCGCCCTCGACGCAGAGGCTGGGGAGCGCCCCGATCATGACGCCTGGCTGACGAGCGCGGCGCCCCCAAGCCAGGCCTGGGCCCCCCTCACCTCGTCGGATCCCCAGGCCTACGTCGCCTCGGTGGAGCCCTCCCGCGGCGCCCCGTCGATGCTGATCCTGCCGGCGAACGGGCCCCGCGGCCCCGGCGGCTCTGCGGTGGCGGTCGCCCGTCACCACCTGAACGCGCTCCGTCACCACTACAGGGCTGGCGCTTCGGCCATCCGCGGCGCCCGTCACCGCTTCACCCACAACACCGGCCGAGGCTCGGTGATCGTCGTTCTCCGCCAGACGGTCGCCGGGGTCGACGTCTTCCACGGCGACGTCAAGGTGCTCCTCGACAGCTCGCGCCGCGTCCGCGCAGTCTCAGGCTCGCCCCACCCTGCGGCCACCCCTGCGAGCGCCCGGAGCTTCGCCCAGCGCCCCGACGAGGCGATCGCGCTGGCCCTCGCCGACCTCTACCCGGAGAGCGGCGACGAGCTCGAGCTGCGCCCCACCGGCGAGACCAAGGCCGGCTGGCGACACTTCGAGCTCGAGGCGGACCCGGGCTTTCGCCTCCTCGTGCCGGCCCGGGCGAAGGAGGTCTACTACCCCGTGGGCGAGGGCCTGGAGCCGGCGTACTTCCTCGAGGTCCAGGCCCAGCGGCCTGGCGTCGACGCGGACGTCTATCAGTACGTGATCGCCGCGGACGACGGCCGGGTGCTCCACCGCCGCGACGCCACCGACTACGAGGCCTACCAGTACCGGGTCTGGGCCGACGCGGACGGCGACCTGCGCCCGAAGGACGGGCCGATGATCGACTACACGCCGCACCCGACCGGCGTCCCCGGCGAGGCGCCGACCGAGTTCACCGCGCCGCCGCTGGTCTCGATCGACGGCTTCAACAGCTTCAAGGATCCGTGGCTGCCGGAGGGCGCGACCGAGACCCTCGGCAACAACGTCGACGCCTACATCGATCACAAGAGCCCGCAGGGCCTCAGCGACGGCGAGTACCGGGCGAGCGTCACGGCGCCGGGGATCTTTGACCGGCTCTACGACGTCACCGCCGAGCCGCTCGCCGACGAGGTCCAGTCGATGGCCTCGATCACCCAGCTCTTCTACACGATCAACTGGATGCACAATTACTGGTACGACTCGGGCTTTGACGAGGCCGCGGGCAACGCCCAGACCGACAACTACGGCCGCGGCGGGATCGACGGGGATGTGCTCCTCGCCGAGGCCCAGGACGCCGCCCTCCAGGGCGCCCGCAACAACGCCAACATGTCGACGCCGGCCGACGGCGCGTCGCCGCGGATGCAGATGTACCTCTGGTCCGGCCAGACCGAGGCCTCCGTCACCGTCGAGCCGCTCGCCGAGACCTACAACGTCGGCAACGCCGGCTTCGGCCCGAAGGACTTCGACGTCACCGCCCTCCTCCGCATCATCGACGACGGCGACGGCAACCTCAGCGACGGCTGCCAGCCCGCCGTCAACGACCTCAACGGCCGGATCGCCCTCGTCGACCGCGGCGCCTGCTCCTTCGAGACCAAGGCGACCAACGCCCTCAACGCCGGCGCCGTCGGGGTCCTGATCGCCAACAACCAAGGCGGCGGCGCGCCGACCCTCGGCGGCGACAACAACCTCCCCGACCCGCAGATCCCGAGCCAGGGGATCTCGCAGGCCGACGGCAACGCGATCAAGGCGGCCATGGGGAACGACCCCCAGACCGCGACCATGTTCCGCGCCTCGTCGGTCGAGCGCGACGGGACGATCGACAACATGATCGTCGCCCACGAGTGGGGCCACTACATCCACAACCGCCTGGTCGAGAACGGCTCGGTCGCGACCCGCTCCCAGGGCGAGGGCTGGGGCGACTTCATGGCCCTGCACATGGCCCTGCGCGACACCGACGATCAGCTCGGCGTCTACCCGGGGACGACCTACGCCAGCCTCGACAAGACCGGCTACTACGGCATCCGCCGGGTCCCCTACTCGGTCGACACCACCAAGAACGCGCTCTCCTTCCGCCACATCTCCAACGGCGAGCCGCTCCCCAACAGCCACCCGATCCAAAACAACGGCATCCCCAACGCCGAGGTCCACAACGCCGGCGAGGTCTGGACGACGATGCTCTGGGAGAGCTACATCGCCCTCCACACCTCCTACGAGGGCAACAAGAGCTTTGACGAGGCCCGCCGCGCCTTCGCCGACTATCTCGTCGCCGGGATGATCCTGGCGCCGACGATGCCGACCTACACCGAGCAGCGCGACGCCATCCTGATGGCGATCGCCGCGAGCAACAGCGAGGACTTCACGACCGTCGCCACCGCCTTCGCCAGCCGCGGCGCGGGCACCTGCGCCGTCTCGCCGCCGCGGATGTCGACCGATCTCGTCGGCGTCGTCGAGGACTTCGAGCTCAGCGCCCGCGGGGTCCTGACCGGGCTCTCCGTCAGCGACAGCCTCCTCTCCTGCGACGACGACGGCATCGTCGACGACGGCGAGCTCGGCGAGATCAAGGTCGGGGTGCTCAACGCTGGCGCCAACGACCTCTCCGGCTCCACCGTCGAGGTCATCGACCCGGACCCGAGCCTCGTCTTCCCCGACGGCCCGCTGGTCATGATCCCTGACCTCGGGCCGCAGATCGCCCACGAGGCCGCGATCCCGGTCGCGATCGACGACGCGATCACCGACTACCAGCCGATCACCATCACCGTCCGCCTGACCAGCCCCGAGGGCTGCGAGAAGACGATGGAGCTCGTGATCCCGGCGATGATCCAGGGCGACGTCGTCCCCCAGAGCTCCAAGACCGACGACGTCGAGGCGCCGATCGAGGCCTGGACCGCCGGCGGCGTCGACGGTCCGGAGATCTGGTACCGCAGCGCCGTCGAGGGCGGCCACCTCTGGCACGGCGACGACGTCGGCCGGGTCAGCGACACCTGGCTCGAGTCGCCGGAGATCTTCGTCAGCGAAGACGAGCCCCTGGTCATCACCCTGGACCACGCCTACTCCTTTGAGTTCTCCGACAACACCTACTGGGACGGCGGCGTCATCGAGGTCTCCGGCGACGCCGGCAAGAGCTGGGAGGACATCTCGGTCTACCTCGACCCCGGCTACCCGGACGCGATCAACAGCGGCGCCAACCCGCTGGACAAGCGCCCCGCCTTCGTCGGCGACAACCCGTCCTACCCGGACATGGACCCGCTCGTCCTCGACCTCGGCATGGCCTTCGCCGGCGCCGAGGCCAAGCTCCGCTTCCGGATCGGCACCGACGCCGCCGCCGGCGGCCCGGGCTGGGACATCGACAACATCGCCTTCGCCGGGATCAGCAACAGCCCCTTCGCGACCTGGGTCGCCGACCAGGGGATCTGCGTCGACGACACCGACACCGACACCGACACCGACACCGACTCGATGGGCACCGACGGCACCGACGGCACCGACTCGGCAGGCACCGACGGCACTGACTCCGCCGGCACCGACTCCACCGGCTCGACGAGCATGGACACCTTCGGCACCGACGGCACCGACGGCACCGACTCCGGCGTCACCGACGGCACCGACTCCGGCAGCGAGACCACCGGGATGACCACGGGCTCCAGCGACAGCGCCGGCACGGCGGGCTCCGCCGGCCCCGGCGGCTCATCGGACACCGACTCCGACTCCGCCACCGGCACCGACTCCGCCGGCCAGGGCACCGTCACCGACGACGGCTGTGGGTGTAGCGCCAAGGGCGAGGATCCGCCGATCGGGCTCCTCGCCCTCGGCCTCCTCGTCCTCGCCCGCCGACGTCGTCGCTAGCGGCCCGCCCGGGCCTCGGATCGCCGCCGGCAGACACTCCGCCGAAACGGCCACAGCCAGCCCACGTGGGCCTGCTGTGGCCGTCCTTTCGTGAGCTGCCGGCGGCGGGAGACCCCCCACAGAGGTCCTCTCGCGGCCGAGAAATCCGACGCATGATCGAGTATCCTCGGCCCAAGACACGGCCTATGACCACCAAAAGCGACGATCTGGGGGCCGTATGGCGTTTCTTATCCAGCGGCCTCAAGACCTGGGATCAGACCGCATCGCTCCTCCCCAGCCAGCGTTTCCTCGTCAACGCCCTCACCTGTCAGCCGGAGCTCAAGCGGGCCAAGACCATCGTCGAGCTCGGCCCCGGCATCGGCACCGTCACCCGCGCCATCCTCCGCGAGGCCCCCGCTGACGCGAAGATCTACTCCTTCGAGATCGACGAGAAGCTGGTCGAGACCGCGACTGCCGCGATCGTCGACCCGCGCCTGCGCTTCGTCCACGGCTCCGCCGCGGACATCGACAGGATCCTCCCGGAGCTCGGCTGTCACGAGCCGGTCGACGTCGTCGTCTCCTCGCTCGGCATGAGCCTGCTCCCGGCCGACATCCGCGACGACATCATGCGCTCGGTCGCCGCCACCCTCAGCCCCGACGGGGTCTACGTCCAGTACGCCTACTTCCACGCCCGCGTCTTCGTCTGGAGCCCCGGCCGAGGCCTCTGGCGCTTCAACATCCGCGACTACCTAAGCCCCCGCTTCGCCGACCTCCAGCGCAAGCTCATCGTCGCCAACGTCCCGCCCGCCGCCGTCTACACCTGCCGCCTCCCCCGGCGCGATCACAGCGCTGCGGCCGAGTAGCCCCGAGGGCGGCCGACTCCCGGAGCCCTCTCGCCCCAAGGCGAGTCGCCTCGCCTCCGACCCCCGGGGGTCGCCCGACGGACCGCCGGCGCCTCTCCGAGCCTCTCTGGCGCCTCTGGCCCCGCTCCGTCGCCGCTCAGCCGCTCAGCCGCTCAGCCGCTCGACCGCTCCTCAGAGCCCGAGCCCCGCGATCACCTCGCGGGCCAGCGCGATCCCCTCGTCTTTGTACAGCTTCGGCTCCCCGTCGAGGCTGAACCCCACGCTGAAGCTGATGTTCGCGACCAGCACGTCCATCTTGTTGGCGTAGCTGACGAGCGTCTGGTCCAGGATCTTGTTCTCGTGGCGCGTCGCCTCGAACGCCGCCGCGTCGCCGAGCCCCTCGAGGTGCTCCCATTGGATCCCGCCGGAGAGCCCCCCGCCCATCGCCTTGAGCACCGGCTTGGCGTGCTTTGGGTCCGCCTTCGCCTCGCCCTTCTTCGCGTCCGCCTCGAGCTTCTTCTCGGCCGCGTCGCCGATCTTCTCGAAGGCCGCCTTCACCTCCTCCGGGCTCATGTTCTTGTGGGCGTTCTCCCAGCGCTTGCGCGCGTCCTCGGCGGTCGCGCTCACCCTGATAAAGCCGATGTTGGCGTTGCCTCCCTCCCACTCGTAGAGGCACATCCCCATCATCTCCTTGCTCGTCAGGCCCTCCGCGCTCACCTTCGCGACCTTGGCGACCATCGACGGCGTCAGCACCTCGCAGGGCTTCTTGCCGAAGTCATCGGGGAACACCTTCGCGACCGCAGCCTCGGCCTCGGCGACCGCCTCCTGGACCGCAGCCCCCCCCGACTCCGCCGCCGCCTTCCTCTCTGGGGATGGGGCTGCGTTCTCCGCTCCGCCGCACGCGAGCATGACTAGGGAAAGGGGGACGAGGAGAGCGAGGGGTGTGTGGCGCACCGCCTGACGATACCAACTTGTCCTCCTGCACAACCGCGCCGGCGGCCTCGTCGAGAGGCCGAACCCTGTCCGCGCAGCGCAGCTCCGCGCAGCGCAGCTCCGCACAACGCAGCTCCGCGCCTCTCCAGCGCGCCGCTCTCTCCAGCTCGCCACTCTCCAGCGCGCCACTCCCCAGCCCGCCGCTCTCCATCCCGCCACTCTCCAGCGCCGCTCTCCATCCCGCCACTCTCTCCAGCCCGCCGCCGCTCTCCAGCCCGCCGCTCTCTCCAGGGGCGCTCTCGGGCTGACCGCCCCGTCAGCGGCGGTAGCGATGGATCCGCGGCGCCTGGCCGATCTCAAAGATAAACGCGAAGCCGAAGTCGATCCGGTCGGTCTCCGGATCGACCAGCCCGGGCGGCGGGTTCGAGAAGGGAGCCGCGCTGCGGACCGCTCGGATCGCCTCCTCGTCGAGGTAGTCGATATCCGACGACTTCTCGACCCGGATCCCCTGCAGCGAGCCGTCGTCGTGGAGGCTGATCTGAAGGCGCGTCACCCGGGTCTTCGTCCCGTAGATCTTGCCCTGCGGATCGCGAGCGGCGTGCAGCACCTCCGGGTGCCAGTGCTGCGAGACCGCGTCGCGGATCCGGTTGAAGAAGGACGAGTACTTGAAGCGCCGGGCGTTGAGCAGGCTCTCGCTGCCCTCCTCCTCGACCGTGTGCAGGTCGTCCATCGTCCCCGGACGACCGAAGAGCTTGCGCATGTCGTCGGGGTTGCCCTTGAGCCCCGCCCGGGCCGCAGGCGCCCCCTCTGCGCCGGGCTCGCTCGCCGCGCGGCCGTCGTCCGCCGGCGACGCGTCGACCGGCAGCGAGTCCTCGCCGTCGCCCGCGTCCGCCAGCCCGGGGCTGTCCGCGCTGCCCTCCTTCGCGCTCTCCTTGCTCGCGCTCGCCTGCCTAGGGTGGAGCAGCGAGGGCGTCTTGGAGGCGTCCGGAGCGTCTCCGGGGGTCGTCGGCGCCTGACCGGGCTGCGGCCGCTGGTTCGGCGCCTTGATCTCCTTCTCCACCCGCGAGTCGAACTCGGCGATCTTGTCGCTCTCCTCCGGCGGGCGCTCGTCGGGGATCCGGTCGAGGTTGACCAGATTGCCCGGGAGGTCGGGCTCACGCTCCGAGGGGGAGTCGGTCTCCTCCTCGGGATCGGCCTCTACGAGCGAGATCTCCATCACCCCGTCGGTGGGCGGCAGCGGCGGGGAGTCCCAGCTCAGGCTGAGGATCCCGTTGCCGACCGGCAGGAGGACGAGGTGGATCAGCGCCGACGCCAGCAGCATCGCCACTGCCAGCGCGAGAGTCGTCCTGTGTTGCTGCCGCCTCGCCATGGGGGACCCGAGTGCCGGGAGGATCGCCGCCGATCATAGCCCGAGTGGGCGAAAAGTCCCGGCCTCCTTCATACCGCGCGCAGAGGCGCGCCGAGCCGCTGCTAGCCCCGCAATCGCCGCGTTTGGCCCCAGGCCAACGGCGCGGGGCTTGCGTCCGCTCGCGGGCGGTCCAGCCAGGATCGTCACATCGGCGGGCGACCCAGAATCGCCCGTCCGGCGCTATCCTCCGCCGGTGACCGAGCCCACGGACCGACGCCAGACCCCCGCCGCCGACGCAGAGCGTCCGCAACCGACGCAGCCGAGCGCTCGCTCGATCTCCCCCGGCGCCGAGGCGCTGCTGATGCGCGAAGTGCCGATCCTCGATCTCGGCTTCGTCCAGCCCATCGACTACATGGGCAACGATGTCGACGTGGTCCAGGCGGCGCGGGTCAGCTACGGCCCGAGCACCCGCAAGGTCCACAACGACCGCGGGCTCCTGCGCTACCTGATGCGCCACCGGCACACGACCCCCTTCGAGATGTGCGAGGTGAAGTTCCGCTGCAAGATGCCGATCTTCGTCGCTCGCCAGTGGATCCGCCACCGGACCGCGAACGTCAACGAGATGTCGCTGCGCTACACCGAGGCGCCGGACGAGTTCTACGTCCCGGCCCTCGAGGACATCTCGCTCCAGTCGGTCGACAACAAGCAGGGTCGCCAGGCCGTGAAGGTCGGCGATGACGTCCGCGCCGAGGTCGTCCGCCTGATGCGGGCCAACCAGGAGGAGACCTTCTCGATCTACCAGCGCCTCGCCGGCGACCTCGGGATCGCCCGGGAGCTCGCCCGCTCGGTCCTGCCGGTGTCGCTCTACACCCAGTGGATCTGGAAGATCGATCTCCACAACCTGCTCCACTTCCTGAGCCTGCGCCTGGATCCCCACGCCCAGCTCGAGATCCGCGCCTACGCGGAGGCGATGGCGTCCTTCACCCGGGCCTGGGTGCCGATGTGCTGGGAGGCCTTCGACGACTACCGCCGGGCGGGGCTGAACCTGAGCCGGCTCGAGGTCGCGGCGCTGAGCCGGATCCTCGCCGGGGCCGAGGATGAGGCCGCCTGCGCGACGGTCGGGCTCAAGGGGCGAGAGCAGCGGGAGTTCGCCGGGAAGCTCGCGGCCCTGCGCGCGACCGCGAAGGGGTGAGCCGAGGCGGCGCTGCGGCTCCTGGTGCCCTCGCCCGCGGCCCCGTAGACTGCGGGGGTGGGCGCAGACGAAGCGGCGAGGGGGAGGCTTCGGATCGCGGTCGACGCGATGGGCGGTGACGAGGCGCCGACGGAGCCTGTGCGGGCCGCGGCCCGCATCTCCCGGAGCACCAGCCTGGAGCTGCTCCTCGTCGGCAAGCGCGAGGTCATCGGGGCCGAGCTTGCGCGGGTGAAGCACGAGCCCGCACAGATCACGATCGTCGACGCCCGCGAGGCGATCACCATGGACGAGAAGCCGCGGGCCGCGATCGAGGCCAAGCCCGACGCGTCGCTCTTGGTGGCGATGCGGGCGGTCGCCGCGGGCGAGGCGGACGCCCTCGTCTCGGCCGGCTCGACCGGGGCGCTGGTCCTCGCCGCCGCCCAGATCCTGCCGCGGATCCCAGGGATCGACCGAGCCGCCCTGGCCGCGGTCTATCCCACCCGCAAGCGCGACAGCAGCCCCGATCCCTTCGCCCTCATCCTCGACGTCGGCGCGACCGTCCGGGTCCGCTCGCACGACCTGCTCTTCTTCGCCTACATGGGCAGCGCCTACGCCCGCGCGGTGTCCAAGACCGCGCGGCCGAGCGTCGGCCTGCTCAACATGGGCAGCGAGGCGAACAAGGGCGACGCCCCGCTCCGGCAGGCCCACGCCTGGATGCGGGACGACCCGCGCCTGAACTTCATCGGCAACGTCGAGGGCAATGACATCCCGACCGGCGGCGCCGACGTGATCGTCTGCGAGGGGTATGTCGGCAACATCGCCCTGAAGATGGGCGAGGGCGTCTCCGAGGTCTTCAAGAGCCTCGGCAAGCAGGCGTTCAAGCAGCGGCTCGTCTGGCGCGTCGGCCTGATGCTCCTCTCCCGCGGGCTCCGCCGGCTCAAGGACATCACCGACTACCGCGAGTACGGCGGCGCGCCCCTGCTCGGCTTCCGCGCGCCGGTGATCAAGGCCCACGGCCGCAGCGGCGAGGTGGCGATCGCGAACGCGATCAAGGTCGCGGCCAAGGCAGCGCGCGAGGGCGTCTGTCAGGAGATCGAGCGCGCCGTCGCCGATTTCCAGGCGCGTCGCGCAGAGGCCGAGCAAGGGGCCGAGAATGCGGTCGCCGCGGAGACCTCGAGCACGGCCTCGAAAGAGGCCTAGGACGGCCCCCACGACCCTCTGGCGGCGAGATCGCGACGAGGCCTTGCGCCCTGGCAGCTCCTCCCGTGGAGGCAGTCCGGCTGCGGGCCGCTCCTCGCCGGGCCCGATCCCCAGAGGCACGATCCGCGCGGTAGAGTGCGCGACGTGCAACGCCTCCTCGCTCCGCCGCTCCCCGACTGGCTAAGCGCGCTGTTGCCGGCCCAGATCCGCCGCTTCAGCGCCCGTGTCGACGGCGTCCGGCTCCACGTGATGGAGCTCGGCAAGCCCGGCCCCCGGCCGTCGATCGTCATGCTCCACGGAAACCCGACCTGGGGCTTCCTCTACCGCCGGGTCGCCGAGCTCTGCGCCCTCGGCAATCACATCATCATCCCCGACCTCGCCGGCCTCGGCTTCTCCGACAAGCCGCGCTCCCCGAGCTGGCACACCCTCGAGCGCCACGCGCAGCTCATCGGCGCGCTCCTCGACGGCCTCGATCTGCAGCGGCTGGTCCTCGTCGGCCAGGACTGGGGCGGTCCCGTCGGCCTCGTCGCCCTCGCCTCCCGGCCTGAGCGTCTCGCCGGCCTGGTCCTGATGAACACCGTCATCGGCCCGCCGCTCCCGGGCTTTCGCAAGAACGCTTTCCACCGCCTGAGCCAGCTCCCGGTCGTCTCCGACCTCACCTTCCGCACCCTCGGGCTGCCGCAGCACCTCCTCGCCGCCGCCCAAGGCGACAGGCGCTCGATCCGTGGCGCCGTCGCCAAGGCCTACCGCTACCCGCTCCGCCTGCGCCGCGATCGCGCCGCCCCCCTCGGCCTCGCGCGGATGGTCCCCGACAGCCTCTATCACCCGTCGATCCCGGCGCTCGAGCGCTCGCAGCAATTCGTCGAGGACTACCGGGGACCCGCCGCTCTGGTCTGGGGCGAGCGGGATCCGATCCTCGGCCGCCTCCTCCGGAGGGTCCACCGCTCGCTGCCGCAGGCGGAGGTCACGGCGACGGACGCCGGGCACTTCCTGCAAGAGGAGGTGCCCTCCGAGATCGCCGAGGCGATCCTGAGGGTCGTCCACCAGGCGCACGAGGCCTCGGACTCCAAACTCTCCGACCCCGCCTAGGTCAGCCCGCGGGCTGACCTCTGCGCGGCGCAGGAGGCTTGCGAAAAGGGCTCCTGCGGCCCATGGTCACGGCTATGGAGCTACGTTCCTTCAAGGTGCGCGCGGCGGACGACCACGTCCGGGTCGTGACAGGTGATACCTCCGGCGACAGCGGCACAGACCTGCTCGGCGCCCACGCACAGGCGGTGATCAGCGCCGCGGCGCCCCTCTTCGAGGAGCTCTCGGCGCGGGTCGGCGCGGAGCTCCGCGCCCTCTCCTACAACGGCGATGACGACGCGCTCCGCGTAGCGCCGACGCCGGGGAGCACCTTCGATCCGAGCGCCCTGACGATCCGCGGCGAAGACCTCGCTCCGCATGTGCCCGCGCTCAAGACGATCGCGCGGGCGATCCTCGGCGAGCTGCGGGCGATGGCCGGCGACAGCCGAGGACCGGCGCCGAGCGGCGACCGGAAGGAGGATGCGACGACCGAGGACGGGAGCAAGGACTGGGAGGCGCTCTACCGGCGCGGCTTCACCGGCTGGGAGCTCAGCCGCCCAGCGCCGCCGCTCGCGTCGTACTTTGAGGCTTCGCCCCCCGCGGGCTCCCGGACCCTCATCGTCGGCTGCGGCCGCGGCAACGAGGCCCGGCTCCTCGCGGGCCTCGGAGCGAAGGTGACGGCGATCGACATCGCCCCGACGGCGATCGAGCAGGCGAAGGCGATCGCGAGCCCACACCCGATCGAGTACCGCGAGGCGGATGTCTTTAAGCTCCGCGGCGAGCCGCCCGCCTTCGACCTGGTGATCGAACATACGTGCTTTTGCGCGATCGACCCGGCGCGCCGCGACGACTTCGTCGCCGCCGTCGCCGACGCGCTGGTCCCGGGAGGGGCCCTGGTTGGGCTCTTCTTCGCCCACGGCCGCGAGGGTGGGCCGCCCTTCACGGTGACCGAGGAGGAGCTTCGCGCCCGCTTCTCCCCGGCCTTTGAGATCGAACACCTCGCCGTCGCGGGCAACTCCGTCATCACCCGTCGCGGCGATGAGCTGCTCGCCCGCTTTGTCCGGCGCTAGGCCTGAAATAGGCGCTGCTGTGAGGCGTCCTCGACAACCCGCGTAGAACCGTCAGTGACACGGGTTCGCGCTTCGGCTGCATCCGGGTGGGTGAGCGCTCTCCTCGTGCTCGGCGAGGGGCGGAGCTTGGGGGCTGTAGGCGGGCGGGCGAGGGGCAGCGAGAGGTCGTGTCGACTTTCGCCACAGGCTCCTAGGGGCTCTGTTCGTCCTGACCCGGGCGTTCGCAGCCGCTAGAGCTCGCCCTGCGCCGGCGAGGCGTGCTTGCACGCGGCCTTTGTCAGGACCTTCAAGGCCGGGACACGGATCGCCTCCTTGAAGTAGGCCGCGAAGTCCTCGGCGATGGGCATGCGATCGACCGCCGCGTCCATACACGCGAGCCAGGCGTCGTGATCGGCCCGTGTGATGTCGAGGTGAGCGTGGGCCGCAGGGATCCGGATCGGCCCCCAACGCTCGCGGTACCCCTTCGGTCCGCCGAGCCAACCGAGGAGGAAGACCGCCAGCTTCTCCCGCGCCAGCGGGATGTCCGGATGCATGTGCAGGACCCCGCGGGCCTCCGGTCGCGCGTCCATCTCCTCGTAGAAATAGTCCACCAGCCGACGAATCCCCGCATCACCCCCCATCGCCTTCGCCGAGGTGTCCTCGTAGCCATACTCTCCAGGCTGCTTGGCCATCCGACCATCCTAGCAAGCTCACCCGTGGGGACGGGCGAAGATCTAGCGCGGCCGTCGATCAACCAGGCTGAGCACCTCACCCTTCGAAGCGCCCGCTCCCCCACAGGAGACCAGAGCCCGAGCGAGCACCTCCCCCTTCGAAGCGCCCGCTCCCCACAGGAGACCAGAGCCCGAGCGAGCACCTCACCCTTCGAAGCGCCCGCTACCCACAGGAGACCAGAGCCCGGGCGAGCACCTCACCCTTCGAAGCGCCCGCTCCCCCACAGGAGACCAGAGCCCGAGCGAGCACCTCAGCCTTCGAAACGCCCGCTCCCCACAGGAGACCAGAGCCCGAGCGAGCACCTCACCCTTCGAAACGCCCGCTCCCCACAGGAGGAAGAGCTGCTGGGACGGGCGAGGGGGGCAGCGCGAACGAGTCTAGGACGCGCATCGACCCCCTTGGGGGTCGACGCGCGCTCCGACCTGTCTGAGAGAGTGCTGCCCCCCTCGCCCGGCCACCGGCTCAGCCCCCACCCCCACGGCCTCCGCGCTAGGATGCCCCGCCCACAGACTCGGCGCCCCGCCGAACGCGAGGCCCCCCGCACGCCGCATCCGCGACGCACCGCAAACGACCCCTCGCGAGACTCCAACCCTACGACGCGACCGGCCGGACCAGCCCACAGGCGCGGGCGACAGCGTCGCGGTAGGTGTGCCAGCGGCTCAGGATCTCCTCCATCGACGAGAGCACCTGGGGATAGACGCTCGAGTCGATCGCGTCGACCATGCTCCAGGCGACGTGACGATGACCCGCCTCGACCATCCGGTGAGCGCGGGTCAGGGCGAGCGACGAGGGGTCGAGGCCGTAGTGTTTGACGAGCGGGTGCTCGCTCAGGTCGGGCTCCGGCCGCTTGGGAGCGTCGGCGTCCAACACCGCCCGCTCGTACTCATTGCCCTCGAGGAAGATCGTCGCGACGACCATCGCCGTCTCCCAGCCGCACTCGAGCGTCGCCTCGTCGACATAGGCCCGGTAGCGGGCGGCCTCGTGGAGCATCCTGATGTCCTTGAAGCGCTCGACGTCCATACCCAGGCCTGCGGGGTAGCCGAGGAAGAGCTCGGCGTGCGCCTTGCCGAGGGAGAGCTTGCCGGTCTCCTCCTCGTAGATGTTCTCGGCCAGCTCGGCCCGGATCGCCGGGATCGGGCATTGGATGTAGGCGCGTCCGAGGAGGATCGCGAAGTCACGGACGTAGGTCGCGTACTCCTGCTCGAAGTGGACGTGCAGACGATCGGCGGCGACCTGTCCCGAGGTGAAGAGGGGCCAGGCCCAGTGCTGCTTGGCCTCCATCAGACCGATCAACGCTTCCTTGAACTCGGCGGTATCCATGGCTTGCACGAGAGCACCAATGGAGAGCGCCGGCAAGGTTGAGTTCACCGACGTTTTCGCGCTCAGCCACGGGCGATCGCGGGGAACATTGACCCCGCCGCGGGAAGCCCGGACCGACCCACCCCACAGCCCCGCTGCGCGCTCCCGCGCGGGGGGGTTGGGCCTCTCCACGGGCAAAGAAAGCCGCCGGTCTCGCCCTGAGAGCCCCGACTTCGCCCGTCCGCCAAAAGGTGAACATGGGATGCATATTTTTCGGATCCGTTTTTTCGCGACACCTGGTCTCCTCTCGGGGAGCAAGGAACGACCGGCATGCATCAGACCGAACCCACCCACCTCCCCATGTTCTGCGACCAGTGCGAGCAGACCGCTCACAACACCGGATGTACCGAGATCGGCATCTGCGGCAAGAACCCGGACGTCGAGTCGCTGCAGAAGATCCTCCTCTACGGGGTCAAGGGCATGGCCGCCTACAAGGCCCACGCCCGCCGGCTCGGCAAGACCGACAGCGAGGTCGAGGCCTTCATCGAGGAGGCCCTCTTCGCGACGATGACCAACGTCAATTTCGACGTCGATCGCCTCTTGGAGATGGTCTTGGAGTGCGGCCGCATGAACCTCAAGACCATGCAGCTGCTCAACGACGGTCACATCGAGCAGCTCGGCAGGCCCTCCCCCTGCGAGATCACCGAGGGGATCCAGGAGGGGCCCGGGATCCTGATCACCGGCCACGATCTGATGGACCTCAAGGAGCTCCTCGCCCAGGTCGAGGGCACCGACATCAAGGTCTACACCCACGGCGAGATGATGCCCGGCCACATGTACGAGGGCCTGCGCTCCCACCCCAACTTAGCCGGCCACTACGGCGGCGCCTGGCAGAAGCAGCGCAAGGAGTTTGAGTCCTTCGGCGGGCCGATCATCGCGACGACCAACTGCGTCCTGATCCCGCGGGCCTCCAACACCTACGGCGATCGCCTCTTCACCATCCGCGAGACCGGGATCCCCGGCTCGAAGCGCCTCGCCGATCACGACTTCTCGCCGGCGATCGAGATGGCGACCAAGATCGGTGACCTGACCCCGACCGAGCTCAAGAGGTCGAGCACCGGCTTCCACTACACCAACGTCCTCGGCCACGCGGGCGCGGTCGTCGACGCCGTGAAGTCCGGCAAGATCCGTCACTTCTTCGTCATCGGCGGCTGCGACGGCGCCGAGCAGGGCCGCAACTACTTCACCGACTTCGCCCAGGGCGCCCCCGAGGAGTCGGTCATCCTCACCCTCGGCTGCGGCAAGTACCGAATCCGCGACCACGACTACGGAACCGTCGCCGGCCTCCCCCGGCTCCTCGATCTCGGCCAGTGCAACGACGCCTACGGCGCGATCAACATCGCCCTCGCCCTCGCCGACGCCTTCGAGTGCGGCGTCAACGAGCTCCCCCTCACCCTCGTCATCTCCTGGTTCGAGCAGAAGGCCGTCGCCGTCCTCCTCACCCTCCTCCACCTCGGCGTAAAGAACATCCGCCTCGGCCCCAAGCTCCCCGCCTTCGTCACCCCCAACGTCCTCAACATCCTCGTCGAGCGCTACGGCATCCAGCCGATCGGCACCGACGGCAAAGCCGACGTCGACGCCATCATGGCGGTCGGCGCGTAGGCTGAGGCGGGGGGAGAGAGACGACGGCTCTCCCCCCTCTCAGACAGGCCGAAGCGCACGTCGACCCCTAACGGGTCGATGCACGTCCTTGACTCGTTCCCAGAGAGCCCTCGTCTCTACCGAGAGCGCGCTCCCCTACGACTTGAGTAGGGAGCCGGCGCCCCCCAGGCTGCGACCCTCCTCGAACGCTCTCCTCAGGAGAACACAACGCGGGCGACGGCGAGCTGACGCTCTCCGCCGCCTCGCTCAATTCTCCCACACAAGCTGTGACGCCCTTCGAGCCCACCTCACGCACCACCCCCTTCCCGCTCCAACCACCGCTCCCCCCGACACCCAAGCTCACCTGGACCGTAGCGAGCCCAACCCGCTCCAACCACCGCTCCCCCCGATACCCAAGCTCACCTGGACCGTAGCGAGCCCAACCCGCTCCAACCACCGCTACCCCCGACACCCAAGCTCACCTGGACCGTAGCGAGCCCAACCCGCTCCAACCACCGCTACCCCCGACACCCAAGCTCACCTGGACCGTAGCGAGCCCAACCCACTCCAAGCGCCTCTGCTCCCGATACCCAAGCTCACCTCCAGAGGAGGAAGAGCCGATGGGACGGGCGAGGGGGGGCACCGCGAACGAGTCTAGGACGTGCATCGACCCCTTCAGGGGTCGACGCACGCTCCGACCTGTCTGAGAGAGTGGTGCCCCCCCTTGACCGGCCTACGCCTCAGCCTCCCTCCCTCCCCCAAAGTCTCCCGCCCCAAGGACCGCCCCAAACACCACGACAGCCCCCACCCACACAACCGATCACCCCACAACCAACCCACAACAACCAACCCACAACAACCAACCCACAACAACCAACCCACAACCAACCCCCCGAGGACCCCCACACAAACCCTCCCCAAGTGCATTGACGCAATCGCGCCCCCCATCCGACGATGCCCCTAGCGCCTCATGTCCGCCCCTCAGCCGAACACGTCTCCCTCTTCGGACCTCGTCGAGCTCTCCGCGCCCCCCAGCGATCCCGCCCTCGACAACGCCAGCCTCAACCCCACGCGGATCGCCGACCGCACCTGGGGACGTTGGGACCTCGCCGCCCTCTGGGTCGGCATGAGCGTCTGCATCCCCACCTACATGCTCGCCGGAGACCTGATCCGCAGCGGCATGAACTGGTGGCAGGCGATGCTCGCGATCCTGCTCGGCAACATGCTCGTCTTGGCGCCGATGATCCTCAACGGCCACGCCGGCACCCGCTACGGGATCCCCTTCCCCGTCTTCGCCCGCGCCGCCTTCGGCATCTCCGGCGCCCACATCCCCAGCATCACCCGCGCCCTGGTCGCCTGCGGCTGGTTCGGGATCCAGACCTACATCGGCGGCGAGGCCATCTCGGCGATGATCGCCCTCCTCTGGCCCGGCTGGCTCGAGATCGGCGGCGGCGCGGTGATCCTCGGCATGAGCGTCTCCTCGTGGGTGACCTTCGCCGCCTTCTGGCTCATCAACGTCTACTTCGTCTGGCGCGGCACCGAGTCGATCAAGTGGATGGAGAAGGCGGCCGCGCCCTTCCTCCTCCTCGTCGGCCTCGCGCTCCTCTGGTGGGCCGTCGACAAGGGCGGCAGCCTGATGACGATCCTCGACCAGTCCAGCGAGCTCCTGGAGGCGGAGGAGAGCGCCAGCGGCCTGGATTGGATCGTCGGCGTCTTCCTCCCGGGCCTCACGGCGATGGTCGGCTTTTGGGCGACCCTCTCGCTCAACATCCCCGACTTCACCCGCTACGCCCGCTCCCAGCGCGAGCAGGTCTTCGGCCAGCTCCTCGGCCTGCCGCCGACGATGGTCCTCTTCTCCTTCATCGGCGTCGTCGTCACCGCCGCGACCGTCATCCTCTACGGCAAGGCGATCTGGGATCCGGTCGAGCTCGTCGTCCGGATCGCCGGCGAGACCCAGTCGACCGGCCTCGCCTTCCTGGCGATGCTGACCCTCGCGATCGCGACCCTCTCGACCAACATCGCCGCCAACATCGTCGGCCCCGCCAACTCCTTCGCCAACGCCTTCCCCCGCCTCCTCACCTTCCGCGGCGGGGGCATGGTCGCGGCGACCCTGGGCGTGCTCCTGTGCCCCTGGCTCCTCCTCAACGTCTACATCGGCTGGCTCGTCTCCTACTCAGGACTCCTCGGGGCGGTCGGCGGGGTGCTCCTCGCCGACTACTGGCTCGTCCGCCGGACCGAGCTCGACCTCGGCGGGCTCTACGAGAGCCGCGGCCCCTACAGCTACACCGGCGGCTTTAACCTCAAGGCGATCGCCGCGACCGTCGCCGGCCTCGCCGTCGTCGGCCTCGGCTACCTCGTCCCCGCCCTCGCCTTCCTCGCCCAGGGCGCATGGTTCACCGGCGTCCTCGTCTCAGCGGTGGTCTACACCCTGCTCATGGGCGGACGGATGAAGGACGCGAGCTGAGAAGCTCGGCGTGTCCTCGCCCGACCGAGGACACGCCTCTCCTGCGGGTAGCTCTCTCGTGAACGCGGTCGCGACCCTGCTCGTCGGCACACCGCGCAGGCGACGGACTACTCGTCGCTCAGCATCTCGATCGTGATCGTCGGCAGGAACTTCTTGAGGTTCGCGAGCGACTTGGTCTGCCAGGCGATGACCGTGGTCCCGCGGACCGTCACGAGCGTGCTCCCCCGCTTGCGCAGCGAGATCGCGAACTTGTAGAGGGTGTTGATCCCCGACGAGTTGAGGAAATTCAGCTCCAGCATGTGGAGCGTCAGCACCGGCAGGTTCTTCGCGAGCACGGCGTCGAGGAGCTCGCTTATCGGTCGGTAGTCGGCCGTGCCGAGGCGCAGCGACCCCTCAAAGAAGACCGTCGACGAGCTCTCGTCGAACCAGACCCGGTAGGTAGAGTCGCGAACTTCCATGGCTTAGGTCCTGAAGATCGGCAGTCTGGCCATGGTGTGAAAGTGGACGCGCTCGCCCGCACCATCCGGGGCGAGGATCCGCCAGCCGAGACGGGCGTCATAGTCGGTGATCATCGTCAGGAATCCGAGCCCAGAAACGCCCGCCTCGGGGTTCGCCGCGTTCGCCTCGACCCGTGCCAAGAGCAGCTCGTGGGCGTCGCCCTCGACCAGCTCGTGCAGGCGCGGACGGAGCGCATCGGCGGCCGTGCCCAGGATCCAGTTGCTGACGACGAAGACCAGCGAGTCCTCGTACATGCCCACCTTGACCGTGATCGTCCCGCCAGCCTGGAACTTCACCGCGTTCTCGACCGCCTCGTTGAGGACGTAAGAGATCGCGTTCTCGACCTCCGCCTGGGTCGCGTCGTCGTCCGCCCCGCAGGAGGGCATCTGCGAGAAGTAGCTGGCGAAGAAGTCTGCGGTCGCCCCGCAGAGATCCCAGCGGACCGTAAAGCTCTCCGGGAAGAGCTCGACGGAGACCTCGGCGCCGAGCTGATCGAGGTCCGGGTAGTCGCCGATTCGTTCATCCATGGGGTTCCTGTGGTCCCGGTTCAGGCGATCCGCTTGAGGATCACGGTGGTGATATCGTCGAGGATCTTGCCCTCGCCGATGTGATTCATGACGTCCGCGATCAAGGCGTCGCGGATACCGTCAGCGTCGAGCTCGCGCGCCCGCTCAAGGCAGGCGCAGAGGCGCTCAATCCCGTATAGCTCCCCCTCCGGGGTCTCCGCCTCGGTGATCCCGTCGGTGTAGAGCGCGACGACATCGCCGATCGCGAGGGGGATCTCCTTGAGCTCGATGAAGTCCTCGATGTCGCGATCGATCCCGATCGGCAGGCCGAGGTCCATCGTGTCGACCCGCTCGATCACCCCGCTGACCCGAGCGATCAGCACCTCCTCGTGCTGGCCGGCGAGCACCAGGGCGCCGTCGACGTAGTCGAGGAGGGAGAGGGTCAGGGTCCGATCGACGCCGGTCCGCGCGAGGTTGTCGCAGATGACCTGGTTGACCAGGCTGAGGAAGCGCCGCGGATCGCGGACGTCCGAGGTGAGCAGGGTCCGCACGGCGGTCTGGACCATCAGCATCAGGACGCCGCTCTCGAGGCCGTGGCCGGTGACGTCGCCGATCGCCAGCTTGAGCGCCCGGTTGCCCTGGAGCACGTCGTAGTAGTCGCCGCCGACCTCGTCCGCCGCCTGCATGAAGCCGGCGATGTCGAGATCCTTGACCGCGTCGAGCTCGGCGGTCGCCGGCAGGACCATCATCTGCAGGCGACGGGCGACGTCGAGCTCGGCGCCCATCCGCAGGTTCTCCTCCTTGAGCCGCTCGTTGAGGCCGACGATCTCGCGATTGGCCTCCTCGAGCTCGGCGGTGCGGCTCTGGACGAGCCCCTCGAGGTTCTCGGTGTGCTCGCGGATCTCGCTGGCCATCTGGTTGAAGGCCTGGGTCAGCGCGCCGATCTCATCGCCGTCGCTGGCGTCGGTCGGCACCGTGACCGCGTAGTCCTTGTTGGCGATCCGAGCCGCGCCCTTGGAGAGGGTGACGAGGCTGGCGGTCAGGCGGCGCGAGACCAGGATGAGCCAGAGGAGGACCACCGCCAGGGTCGCGAGGGTGATCCCGACCTGGAGCGCGAGCACCTCCTGGGAGCTCATCGCGACGGCCTTCTCCGCGGCCGTGAGCGCCGCGTAGATCTCCTCGTCGGGGACGACGAAGCCGACCACCCAGTGCGACTCGCGGATCTCGTCGTCGCCGCCCCAGGCGTTGAAAGGATCGAGGCGCTGGAGGGCGACGACATGGTCGCGCCCGCCGAGCTTCACCTCGACGAAGACAGGCTTGTCGCCGGTCGGCAGGACCAGCTCGCGCATCGCCTGCTCGCTGCTCTTGCCGAGGGACTGCTCGAAGATGTCGACGCCGCCGCCGCTCGCGGCGACCGAGGTCAGGCCCAGGCGCTCGCGCCCGGCCTCGTTGACCGCGAAGACGTTGCCGTTGTCCTGGGCGAGGAAGGCGAAGCCGCTGCCGAAGAGCTTGACCTCCTCGACGTAGTCGATGACCCCCTTGAGGGAGAGATCGAAGCCGAGCGCGCCCTCAAAGTGATCCCGCTCCGCGCTCCACAGCGGCTGGAAGAGGGTGACCACCGGCCCGCCGCCGGCGGCGTCGTAGTAGGGCGGGGTCAGGGTGATCTGGCCCAGGGGACTGATGAAGCGAGCGCTCTGGCCGATCCACTTCTTCCAGCCGTCGACGAGGCCGGGGAAGAAGAAGTCCCAGAACATCGCCTCGTTGTGACCGGGCGCCTCGGCGTCGAGCGTCTGCGCGAGCTGCTTGCTCGGGAAGAAGCGCGCGAAGGGGCGCTCGGTCGGGCCCACGTAGTAGATCTGGAGCTTGCGCGACCCGTGGCGGTGGATCGGCGGCATCAGCAGATCCATCAGGGCGGTGTCGTCGATCGCCTGGGCCACGTCCTCGCGGACCGCCCTGGCGGGCTGAGCACCCTCGTCCCCGTCGCTGTCGGCGTCTCCGCTGTCCTTGCCCGCGTCCTTGCCCGCGTCCTTGCCCGCGTCCTCCTCGTCGACACCGGGATCGGTGAGGAGGTAGCCCCAGGCGGTCACCGTCGCCGGCTCGTCAGGGCCGTTCTGCGCCCAGTCCCCCTCGGGGTGGTAGACGAGCTGATCGGCGAGCATCGGCGCCTTGGCGGCGGCGTCGAAGACCGGCTGGAGCTCCTCGCGGTTGTCGACGAACGCCTGCGAGATCGCGGCGATCGTCGCCAGCTCCCCCTCGGCCCGGCTCACCTCGATGCTCAGCCGCTGGGCGACGTTGCCGATGTGCTTTTGCAGGTACTCCTGCGTCGCGTAGCGCAGGCCCTTTCGGGTCTCTTCGCCGGCGTCGCGGCCGAGGCTCTGGAGACCGAGATACGCCGCACCGCCGCTCAGCAGGAGGCCCGCCGCGACGGAGACACCGGCGACCAGGACCAGCTTGGTGCGGAGCGAAGACCGCGCCATACGTCCTTAGCTCGCCTCTCCCCGGCTTCGTCGTCCGCCACCGCTCGGCTTGCGGCCGGAGGCGACGTAGAGCGGCCAGGTCGCGTAGCCGCGCTTGGAGGTGATCGTGTACACGTGGTCGCGCAGGCCCGATCGCAGGCGCTCGACCGTCTCCTCGGAGAGGTTCGTCGCCGTCGACAGCTCGCCGGTCACGTAGGCCTCCCAGCTCTCGATGACCCGGGCGAAGTCCTCGGGCGAGGTGTTGCGGTTGGTGATCGCGATGGTCTTGACCTGGATGTCCTCAAAGCCGAGGTCGGTCAAGAGCGAGAACATCTTGGGCCCGAAGGACATGTCCATCCCCAGGGTCTGGCACATCTCGTCGATCTGGCGGTAGGTCCAGCTCACGGTCTCATGCCGCGGGTAGCCGTAGTTGTGCGACATCATCTCGTTGGTGAGATAGACCCGCCCGCCTGGCCTGCAGATCCGCATCAGCTCGCGGAGGATGCTCTCCGGTTGGTTGAACACCTGGAGCGAGAGACGAGAGGTGACAAAGTCGAAGTCGTCGTCCTCGAGGAAGAGGTTCGTCGCGTCGCCGAAGACGTACTCGACGTCGTTGATCCCGAAGTCCTTCGCGACCTGGGTCGCGTACTGGAGGAAGGGCCGCGAGTGGTCGACCGCGACCAGCCGCGACGGCTTGAACTCCTTGCGCATCAGGACGGCGAAGTCCCCGATCCCGCAGCAGATGTCGGCGACCTTCATCCCCGGCCGCATCCCGTGGCTCGCGAGGAGATCGCGCTCGTGATGCCAGACGATGTTGGTCTGGGTCCTCAGCACCGGGATCAGCGCGTCGTTCTCGATCACCCCCTGCCCCGGATAGAACGCCCGGTCGTAGTGCTCGACGACCACGTTCGGCAGGAGATCCGGGAGGATCGAGAAGCGCTGGTCGGCCCAGGGGACGACGCTCGAGATCACCAGCTTCACCTTGAGATCGGGGTAGAGCTTGCCGGCGTCGCGGGCGAAGCGGGCGAGCTCGCAAAAGCCGATGAAGTTGAGGTAGCGCAGGCGCTTGAGGTTGATGAAGAGGACCCCAGCGACCGAGGCCGCGGCCCCGTCGAGGCAGGCGCGAATGTCCGCCATGCCCGCGGCGTCGCGGGGGCGCACGCAGCCGCGGATCACGACCTCTTGATCATTTTCGACGAAACGAACCGTATACGGAGCAGGTGCGGCCATCGTGCGGTTCACTCGGCGGGGATGGTGAGGGAGACGACGACAGCGTCGTCTCCGCGGAGGAGCGAAGGGGTCAGGCCGAAGACCGACGCCATCTCGACGAACGCGCCGGCCGGATCGGGCTCCGGCGCGTCAAGGAGCGCGAGGAAGCCCTCGCAGTGTCTCTGCAGAAGATCGGGGCGGCCGAGGTCACCGAGCGCCCGGTCGAAGACCGCGGTGACCTCGGGGCTCGTCGGCACGGTGCAGGCGACGTGGATCGCCTCGTCCTCGCGGGTGACGTCGACGGTCATCGTCCCCTCGCCGTGGTTTGCGAAGGCGAGCTCCAAGACCTCGTTGACGAAGCTCGAGATCCGGGTCGCGAGCCCCTCTGGATCGAAGCGATCCGAGGCGGAGTAGCGGGCGACGTAGTCCGCGACCACGCGGCTCTGGGCCCAGCTCTCGGCGAAGCCCGAGAGCGCGAGGCGCATGGAGATCACTCTAGTAGGCTCAACGGACATCAGCGCCCCAGTGCGAGGATCAAGCCCTGGCGCCGCCATCACAGCGACGAACAAGGGCACGGCTAGGGCATGGTAGGCCGAAGGCCCGCGGTGCGACCAGGCCCTTTCTCCGACCATTATCGCGCCAACGCGGCCAAGAACGCGTTTCGGCGGGCTCTCTTCGGGGGCTCCGATCGCGGCGCGCGAGCCCAGCGTGCGAGCCCAGCGTGCGAGCCCAGCGTGCGAGCCCAGCCCCGACCGCGCCGGGCCCCTATCGTCGACGACGCCGCCCGCGACGGTGTCTTCGTGGCGCGCTCAGGCGGTAGCGTCCGCCCCCCAGCGGGCGAAGGCCGAGCGCGACGGCGACCTCCTCAAGCTCGAGCTCGTCGCCCAGCGCTCCGAGGCGCGCGGCGAACCCCTCGGGCAGGACGATGCTCCCCTCGCGCGGGTCGCCTAGGCGCTGATGGAGGCGGTGGAGCTCGGCGAGGCAGTCCTCGAGCACGTCGACGCGGAGCGCCCGCGGACCGGCGACGGCGTAGCCGACGAGGAGGTAACGGCTCGGATCGAGGCGTTGATCCGCGGGCGTCGAAGGAGCCCCGAGCTCGGCTAGATCAGGCGCGCCAGCGCCGAAGAACGCTTGGACGAGCGCGAGCCGACGGCCGATGAGCGCCGGCGTCAGCGCGCCGCGGAGATAGATCGAGCGACGACCGACGACCACCCCGAGCTCGCGGAGGAGGCCGCGCTCGCCAGCCCGCAGCGACCCGAGCTGGGCCGATCCGGCGTCGGCGGCGATGCTCCCGAGATCGCGGACGAGCTGGTAGTGGAGCCCCCGCAGCGCCGGCGAGGCCGAGGAGCGCGGCGCCGCGCTCAGCGGCCCCAGCATCGCGGCGACCTCATCGCGCGACCAGGCGACGAGGCGACGATGGATCCGCGCCCGCGCCCCGGCGCCGAGCTCCTCGTCCACGGAGAGGACGACCTCCGGATGGAGGAGATCCGGGCCGCGGCGGAGGTGCGCGACCCGGCGCTCGCCGAAGAAGACCTCGGTCCCCCGACCCTCGATCGCCCGGTGCTCAGCGTCGACGAAGCGCTCGACCCAGGCGTCAGCCGCCAGGGCCTCCCCCTCTTCGGACCCCTCCTCCATGGGCCCTGCGGGCAGATCCAGGCCGAGGAGGCGGCGAAAGGGGTTGGCCTCGTCGACGGGCCGCGCCGCCGCTGGGATGACCCGAGTCCGCTCCCGCCGCGAGACGAAGCGCTCGGTCAAGCGCTCGTGCAGCGCGTCGCTGAGGTCGTTCTCGATCGCTGAGGTCCGCTCCTGCCAGTGACGGGCGTCGACGACCCACTCGGTGTGGTTGGCGATGTACGTCCACGTGCGGATGAAGGCGATCCTGCCCATCAAGGTCGCGATATCGCCGTCCGGATCGTCGAGGCGAGCGATCCGCCTTGCCATCCAGTCGACGTCGAGGCGGCCCGTGGGGCCGCTCAGCTGGACGAAGATCCGCGCGAGCAGGCGGACGTGGGAGTCGAGCATCAAGCGGCGAAAGTCGGGGATCCGGCAGACGTCCCAGAGGAGCGCGGTCATCCCCCGACCGCGCGCGCGCTCGCGGATCTCCGGGCTGCTCGCGAGCTGGGTCAGGGCGTCGAAGTCGTCGGCCCGCTCGACCCGGCGCAGCTCCGGCCGCGGAGAGCGGGCGCGGAGGCTCTCGATCAGGTGCCCGGTCGAGCGCAGGTCGAGGTCGCTGTTGCGCCAGACCAGGTGCGAGAGGGGCGCGAAGGCGTGGCGCTCGATCGCGGAGACCAGCGACGCCGGCAGGGGGCCGACCTCCGAGATCGCGCCGAAGGTCCCGTCGCTGCGGTAGCGCCCGGCACGGCCGGCGATCTGCGCCAGCTCGTCGCGCTCGAGCGGTCGGACCTCGCGACCGTCGAACTTGTCGAGCGCCGCGAAGGCGACGTGATCGACGTCCATGTTGAGGCCCATGCCGATGGCGTCGGTGGCGACGAGGTAGTCGACCTCGCCGGCCTGGTACATCGCCACCTGGGCGTTGCGGGTCCGCGGCGAGAGGGCGCCGAGCACCACCGCAGCCCCGCCCCGACGGCGACGCAGCCGCTCCGCCAGCTCGTAGACCCGCTCCGCCGAGAAGGCGACGACGGCCGAGCGCCGCGGCAGCGAGGTCAGGGCCGCGTCGCCGGCGTAGCGCAGCTCGGAGAGGCGAGGCCGGCTCTCGATCCGCACCTTCGGCAGGAGCTCGCGGATCAGCGGGGCGACCGTCGAGGCCCCGAGAAACCAAGTCTCGACAGCGCCGCGGGAGCGGAGCAGGCGATCGGTGAAGACATGGCCGCGCTGGCGGTGGGCGGCGAGCTGGATCTCGTCGACGACGATGAAGTCGACCTCGCGCTCGACCGGCATCGACTCGACCGTGCAGACCCAGTAGCGCGGGCGCGCCGGCACCCGCTTCTCCTCGCCGGTGATCAGCGCGACCGCCTCTTCGCCGACCCGCGCGGTCATCCGCTCGTAGACCTCACGGGCGAGGAGGCGCAGAGGGAGACCTATCATCCCGCTGCGGTGCTCGAGCATCCGCTCGACCGCTCGGTGGGTCTTGCCGGTGTTGGTCGGCCCCAGGAGGGCCCGAACCGAGCCCCTCGCGTCGTCGATCACCACCGGTCTCGGAATGATTCGCCGGGTCTGGGTGAAATGCAAGACGACCGGAGCGCCGCCCGCAAAGAAAAATCGAGACAGCCGCCGCGGGCCCGCATCAGGGAGCTGAGGGCGGCGATCTACGCCGCCGACACCTCCCATCGATCCCAACAATTCTCAGAAGACCCTGACCATGAAGCAGATCCACTGGCTCCTCGCATCCTCCCTCCTCCTCTTCGTCCCCGGCTGTGACGACGACGGCGACGACACCACCCAGGGCAGCGCGACCGACGGCGACAGCGGCGACAGCGGTGATAGCAGCGGCACCGGCAGCAGCGACGGCACCGGCAGCAGCGACGGCAGCAGCGACGGTGGCAGCAGCGACGGTAGCGGCGGCACCGGCGGCACCACCAACTCGACCACCACCACCACCACCACTACGACGACCACCACCGCCGGGACCAGCGACGGCACCAGCGGCGATCCGACCGGCGATCCGACGACCGGCGGCGGCGGAGCGGCGATCGGCGAGCCCTGCATCTTCGCCGACGAGTGCGCCGACAACGTCTGTCTCGGCCAGGCCGACGACGACTGGGGCTTCTGCTCGAAGACCTGCGAGGACTGGACCGAGTGCCCCGACTTCTGGGACTGCGTCGAGATCGACAACGCCGCCTTCTCGGCCTGCGTCCCCGACTGATCGGCCCCCCTGCGCCGAGCGACCGACACCACCCCCGCGCGAGCTAGACCGCCAGATGACGCTCGATGCTGAGATCGATCCGGCTGGCGATCAGCCCCATCAGCTCCTCGAAGTCGGCGGGGCTGGTGGCGAGGCGGGTCATCAGGGCCCGCCGGGTCGCGCTCAGGAGCCCGCTGCGGGTCTTGGCGATCCGCCGGGCGACGCTCGAGCGGTGCATCTCGTAGAGGCTCGCGAGCTGATCGAGGGTCAAGCCGTGGAGGTAGTGGTGACGCAAGAGGTTGCGCTGCTCCGCGGAGAGCTCCGCCAGCGCCTCGGCGAAGGCCCGCTGAAACTCGGCCCGGTACTGCTCCTTGACCAGGCCGAGCTCTGGACTTGTGATGCTCGCGCCGACGTCGAGGAGCTCGTCGCTCGCCGCGGTCAGCCCCGGACGACGGCGGGCCGCGAGCGCCTCACGGACCGCGACCACCCGCACCCACGCGCCCAAGGGGCCCCGCCCCGCGTACTCCTGGATCCGGGCGCCCCGGGGGTCGGCGGCGACCAGGAGCTTCTCCCGGACCCGCTGCCGGATCTCGTCGACAAACGCCGGCGAGGGGTCGATCCGACCGAGCGCCGGCCCGAGCGTCGCGACACAGGTCCGCTCGAACCAAGCGATCGCCGTCGCGTCGCCGCGGGCGCAACGATCGGCGCCGTACAGGTCGGCGACGTGGAGCCCCTCCAGCTCCCCCTCCCCGACCCGCTCCGCCAGCGCGGCGACGAAGGCCAGCACCTCCGGCGAGTCGCCCCAGGCGGACGCCACGACCGCGCAGGCGCGCCCGAGCGCATCGCCCGTAGGCGCGCTCTCGTCGGCGGCGTCGACCTCTCGCGGCGATGGATCCATCGGCTCCCACAGCTTATAGAGACGCGGGCATGAGCGTGCAACTCGACGAGGCGACGATCGCCGCCTACCTCCGCGGCGAGGTCAGCAGGGCGGACCGGGCCGAGCTCGAGGCAGCGCTCGACCGCAGCCCGGAGTGGCTCGCCGTCGTCGCCGCGCTCGCCCCGGAGGGCCCCTCCTCCACCTCCCGCTTCGGCCCCGCGTCCGAGCACAACACCGACGACGTAGACGCGCTCGAGCGGGCGCCGATCCTCGCGGTAGGCGCCCGTGTCGGCCGCTTTGAGGTGCAAGGACGGATCGCCGCCGGGGGGATGGGCGTGGTCTATGCCGCCTACGACGGCGAGCTTCGGCGGCCGGTCGCGCTCAAGCTCTCCCGCCACCGGCCGCGGGACTCCGCCGCCCGCGACCGCCTCCTCGGCGAGGCGCGAGCGCTGGCCCAGCTCGCCCACCCCAACATCGTCTCGGTGTTCGACGTCGGCACCCACGAGGGGCGGCTCTACATGGCGATGGAGCGCCTCCAGGGGCCGACGCTGGCGGCCGTTCTCCGCGCCCGCGACCGCGACTGGCGGGCGCTGGTCGGCCTCTTCGTCCAGGCGGCGCAGGGCCTCGACGCCGCCCATCGCAAGGGGATCGTCCACCGCGACTTCAAGCCGGACAACGCGATCGTCGAGGGCGAGCGGGTGGTGGTCATCGACTTCGGCCTCGCCGCGGCGCCGTCGATCAAAGCGGCGGGGACCTACGAGGAGGGCCTAGAGGGCGACACCTTCGACACGCTGGACGAGCCTGGCCCAGCCTCAGCGAGCGGCGATGGACACACGCCGAGGACCCCGACCCGGGTCGGGGGGACGCCCGCCTACATGGCCCCCGAGCACCGCCGGGGCGAGGTGGTCACCGCCCGCTCCGACCAGTACAGCCTCGCCGTCGCCCTCCACCAGGCGCTCTACGGCGTGCTCCCCCCGTCGACGCGAGCGGCGCGGTCGTCGTCCCCTGCGAGCCTGGCGACCGCTGCGATCCCGCGCCGCCTCCAGGGGGCGCTCGCGCGGGCGCTCAGCGAAGATCCCGAGGACCGCTTCGCCGACATGGGGGAGTTTATCGTCGCGCTCGAGCGCGGCCGTCGACGTCGATGGCCGCGGATCGCCGCGGCGCTGGCGGTGGGCGCCGGAGCGACCGCCGTCGCCGTCGCGGCCTTCGCGGCCGGTGCGTCGACCTCCGCCGAGGTCGACGTGAGCGAGGCCTGCGAGGTCGCCAGGACCGAGCTCGACGAGGTCTGGAGCCCCGCCCGCGCCGAGGCCCTCCAGCTCCGCTACGAGTCCTTTCAGCGGCCCTACCTGAGCGCCCTTGGTCACAAGGTGAGCGCGGCGGTCGACGCCTACGCCGAGGACTGGCGCGCCGCCAACGAGGCGAGCTGCCGCGGCGAGCTGAGGGGCGAGCGCTCGCCCGAGACCCTCGCCCTCGAGCGGCGCTGCCTGGGGGGCCTGCGCGGACGTCTGGACGGTCTTTTGAGCTCCCTCACCATGGCCGACGTCGAGCTCGCAGCGCACAGCCTCGAGGGGCTAGGCGAGCTCCCCAAGCCGCGCCGATGCGCCGAGATCGACGCGCTGCGCCAACAGGACGCCGCCCCCGTGGAGGCCGCCGCCCAGGCCGAGCTCGCGGCGATCGAGGTCGGCCTGACCCGCGTCCAGCTCCTCCACCGCGCCCGTCACCTCGACGAGGCCGCCTCCCAGGCGGAGGCGCTGGTCGAGCGGGCCGCCGCCCTGGAGCACGCGCCGACGCTCGCCGAGGCGCGGGCCGAGCTCGCCTGGATCCGCTCGACCGCCGGCGACCAGAAAGAGGCCCGCGCCGAGCTCGACCGCGCCCTCCTGGCCGCCGAACACGGCCACCACGATCGGCTCCTCGCGATCACCTGGATCCGTCGGATCTGGGTCGCCTACGAGGACGGAGCGGTCGACGAAGGGCGCCGCGTCGCCGCCCACGCAGACGCATGGCTGACCCGGCTCGGCGATCCCCCAGAGCTACGCTTCGACTACAACCAGCACCTGGGGTGGCTGGAGCAGCGGGCGGGCGACCCGGAGCGCTCCCGGGCCTACTTTGAGGTCGCCCGCGACCTCGCGGTCGAGGCGGAGCTCGGCGAGCGCGAGCGGGCCCTCGCCGAGAACGGTATCGCGACCGCCCACCTCGCCCTCGGAGAGCTCGACGACGCCGCCGAGAGCTTCGTCCGCGCAGCGGAGCGGCTCGCCTCAGCCCTCGGCGAGGAGCACCCCGACGTCGCCAAGGTCAGCAACAACCTCGCCGCCATGCGCCGGGCCCAGGGCGATCTCGACGCCGCCGAGGCGCTCTTCCTCCGCAGCCGCGAGATCCTCCGCGCCGCCTACGGTGACGGCCATGAGCTCGTCGCCCAGATCACCCTCAACCTCGGCACCTTGGAGCTCGACCGCGGCCACTATGCGGAGGCGCTCGAGCTCCTCGTCCAGGCCCAGGCGCTCCTCGAGGCCGCCGTCGGGCCCGACCATCCGATGATCGCCCTCGCCCTCAGCCAACGCGGCGACGCCCTGACCCAGCTCGGCCGCCACGACGAAGGTCGCGCCCTCTATGTCGATGCCCTCGCCCGGACCCGAGCGGCCTACGGCGATGACTATCCAGGCCTCGCGACGATCGAGCACAACATCGGCCTCGGCCTCGACCTCAGCGGCCGACCAGAGGAGGCGGTCGACCACTACCGCGCCGCGCTGAGGATCACCGAGGCCGCCTATGGCCCGGAGCACTCGAACATCGCGACGATCGCCACCAGCCTGGCGATCACCCTGGACGGACTCGGACGATCCGCCGAGGCGCGGGCGCTCCACGCCCGCGCGGTCGAGCTCGCCGATCCGCTGATCGCCGCCGAGGCCCGGACCCGCCTGGGTGAGCACCTCCTGCGCGCAGGGGAGACGAAGGCCGCCCTGGAGATGCTCGAGCGGGCCCGCGAGCTCCACGACGAGACCCCCACAGATCGGGTGATGGCCGGGCAGACGTGGTTCGCCCTCGCCAAGGCCCGACGCGCGGCGGCGACCGACGAGCAAGAGCGCGTCGAAGCGCGGGCTGCGGCCGTGGAGGCCCAGCGGATCTTCGCCGAGGAGAACGAGCCGGAGCTGGCGGCCGAGGTCGACGCCTGGCTCCTCGGGCCGAAGACGAAGAACCGCTAGGATCCGCGGAGCCCACCGCCTCCCTCGGGCTGGAGTGAGGCCCCGTGCGCTCCCCAGACCTCGCCTCCCCGCCTAGCTCCGACGAAACGCCGCCGTACCGGTCCATACAGCCCGCTTCGGCGGAGCCGAGCGGACCGCGAGCGCAGGGGACTTTCGCAGGGGACTTTCGCAGGGGACTTTCGCCTCGGCCGTGTGGGGCTACACTGCCGGGCCCAGCCCCGACGATGGCCAACCCCTTCCCACCGGCGACCAAGCGAGCGCTGCAGATCATCCCGCTGCTCACCCGCTCGGTCCGCGAATTCCTCGTCGAGAAGCCCCTCGTTCTCGCGGCGGCCCTCTCCTACTACACCCTCCTCTCCATCGCCCCGCTCGTCCTGGTCGCGATGTGGATGCTGAGCGTCTTCCTCGGCGAGCGGGCGGCGTCCGGCGAGCTCGTCAGCCTGAGCAACACGCTCAGCCCCGAGGCCGCCGAGCTGACCAAGCTCGCCCTCGCGAACGCACAGTCCAACAGCGGCGGCTTCGTCTCCGCCATCGTCGGCATCATCGGCCTCGTCGTCGGCTCGACCACCGCGTTCGCCCAGCTCCAGGGTGCGCTCAACCAGATCTGGGGCCTGGTCCCGCCCAAACGCCCGCTCCTCGGCACCCTCAAGGTGCGCGCCCGCTCCTTCCTCTTGGTCATCCTCATGGGCGCCGCGGTCCTCGCGCTGGTGATCGCCTCGTCGCTGCTCAGCGCCCTCCAAGCCAACCCGATCCTCGGCCAGCTCAGCTTCGCCTGGCGGATCGTCGACCTCAGCATCCCGCTGCTGATGATGACCGGGCTCTTCGCCGCCCTCTTCCGCTGGCTCCCCGACGCGAGGATCCCCCTGCGCGACGTCTGGATCGGCGCGGCGATGACCTCGGGCCTCTTCGTCGTCGGCCGCTACGCGATCGGCCTCTACATCGGCCGCGCTGGGGTCGGCTCCGCCTACGGGGCTGCGGGTACGCTCGTCGTCGTCATGGTCTGGACCTTCTACTCCGCGCTGATCGTCCTCTTCGGCGCTCAGCTCACCCGGACCTACGTGACGATCCAGGGCAAGCCGGTCGTACCGATCCGCGGCGCGACCCTGAGCGGTCCCGGGCCCGCGGCGAAGACGGAGGCGGAGGACCCGAAGCCCGCCACGGAGCCTGACGCTCGATGAGCGCCCTCTACGTCGCGTCCTGGGGGCTCGCAGCCTCCGCAGGGCTCGCCTCCGCAGGGCTCGCCTCCGCCAGGTTCGCCTCCGCAGGGCTCGCCCCGGCCAGGATGGCCCCGTAGATCGGCGCGCTCTGGGGGACCGTCTCCGGCGGCGCCGCGATCAGCAGGACGACCTTGTCCGAGCCCGGCACGCGCCGCTCGACCACCTGCGCGACCAGGTCGCCGTTGCGCGAGACGAGGTAGCTGCGCCAGCTCCCCGCGGCGGCGTCGAGCGGCCCGCGGAGCTCCTCCGGGACCGATCCCTCGGTGAGGATCGTGACCTCGTGCGCGAGCCCCGGATCGAGCGTGAGGAGGCCTATCCCGTCGGCCTCGACGCCCGAGGCGACGGCGATCTGGACGAGGCCCCCGCCGTGGAGGGCGATGTCGTCGATGAGCCCGTCGTAGAAGGGCAGCGGGAGGCCTACCTTGTCGTCATCGGGGTCGGCGTTGCGACGAAACCCGTGGGGCACGGCGAGCCGCACCCCTTCGACCGTGATCTCGACCTCGCGGTGGGCGAGCAGGTAGCCCTCCACGTCCTCGGCGAGCACGTGATATGTGCCGAGGCCGAGCGCGCCGACCAGCCCCAGGGCGAGCGCGGCGAAGACCCGACCGAGCCAACGCGGCGACTCGGGCCCGGCGAGCGTGGTCGCGAAGATCGTCGCCACCAGGGCCGCTGCGCCGAGCGAGAGGGGCATCACGTCGAGCCCGACCATCGCCGGGATGCAGGCGAGGAGCTGCGCCCCGAGGAGCAGCAAGAGCGTCAGCATCAACGAGCGACGGGCCCGCGAGGAGATGGTCCAGCGCCGCACCGGCACCAGCGTCCACAGAGCGCCGACCACCACCGCCACCGCCATCACCGGTCCGCCCGCGAGGATCGCCATCGGCTCGGTCTCGATCACCGAGGCCGCCCAGAGCCCCGCAGCGGCGCCGCCGAGGGCGATCGAGAGCATCCGCCCGCTCCCCTGCAGGCGCTCGACGATATGTCCCGCGAGCCAGATCGAGTAGAGGTCGAGGATCAGCGTGATCAGATCGCCGTGGATGAAGGGGGCGGTGAAGAGGCGACCCCAGGAGCCGGCGCTCCACAGGCCCTCGGTGAAGCCGCCGAGGGCGACGAGGCCGAGGCCGCCGCCGTCGCGGGAGAGCACCGCGACGTAGCCGACGATCATCAGGGCCGCGAGGCTGTAGGTCGCGGCCATCGACCCCTTCGGCCGCGGCGCCCGCTCAGCGCTGAGGAACGCCCGCAGCCGCTCGCCCACGGCGATGACATAGCGACGCAGCTCCGGGGCGACCTCGACCGCGGCGTCGCGCACCTCCTGCAGCGCGCTCTTCGAGGCGGCGACGACCCGCTCGTCCTTCGCGCCCGCGAGGCTCGCGACGCGGGTGAGCTCGACGACGGCCTGGTCGACCGAGCCTGCGCGGGCCAGGGCGATCCCGCGATAGAGCGCCCCGCTCGCCTCCGACATCCCGAGGAGCTTGTCGTGGCCGATCGCGAGCTCGACGTAGCCCGGCTCCCCGGCGTAGGCGAGGAAGGTCAGGCGAGCTTGGCCCAGGAGGTCGGAGCCGCCCGGGTCGGTCGCCATCGGCCCGCTCTCCAGGACCCGCAGGAGCCCGGCGGCGCTCTCGATCTTCCCGGTCTCGCCGTAGGCCCGCAAGAGCCCGAGGGCGAGAGAGGGGCGCAGGGCGGCGAAGCCGAGCGGGAAGTGGCCCTCGTAGTGGGCGATAGCCTCCCCCCAGCGCTGGGCGAAGAAGAGCATCGACACGATCTGCTCGTGGAGCACCGCCTCCTCCTGGCGATCCTCGGTCTCCTGGAGCAGGCGGCGAAAGTGGCGGAGGGCCGCGTCGACCCCCTCGCGCTCGAGGATGCTGACGCCGCGGAGGATCTCCTGCTGACGGGCGAGCCCGGCCCCCGGCATCAGCATCGACCGCAGCCCCGTCACCCGCACGGCCATCGCCATCTGCCCGCGGCCGAAGAGGCGCTTGGCCGCCCCCTCGAGGAGCCACGGCACGATCACCGTCAGTCCGCAGAGACAGATCGCGGCGATGCCCCAGGGCTGGGCCGCTGGGCCCAAGCCGGCCACCGCCATCGCCAGCTCGGCGGCGATGATCATCGTGAAGAGCACCGGGGTGCCGCTCGGCCGCCGGACCAGACGCAGGAGCGTCATCCCCAGGACGATGGCGGCGGCGAGAACGAGGGGCTCGTACACAGGACCGAGCGCTCCCAGGCTAGATCGCCCCGGGAACGACCTCCAGGTGGCCGATTCGTCGGTATTTGTCGTAGCGACGGTCGAGCCGCTCGGTGACCGAGAGCGCCTCGAGCTCGCCGAGATGTCGGCGGAGCGCCTCTTGGATCGCCGCCGCCGTGACCGTCAGCCCGCGGTGGGCCCCGCCGACCGCCTCGGGGATGATCTCGTCGCAGATCCCGAGCTGGCTAAGATCCGAGGCGGTCATCCGCAGCTGCTCGGCGGCGGTCCGCTCCGCGTCGGGATCCTTCCACAGGATCGAGGCGCAGCCCCGCGGCGAGATCACCGAGTACACCGCGTGCTCGAGCATCAGGATCCGATCGGTGACGCCGATCGCCAGGGCGCCGCCGGAGCCCCCCTCGCCGATGACGATCGAGACCGTCGGCACCTTGAGGCGGGTCATCATCTCGATCGACGTCGCGATCGCCCCGGACTGGCCGCGCTCCTCGGCGCCGATCCCCGGGTAGGCGCCGGCGGTGTCGATGAGGCAGAGCACCGGCAGGGCGAAGCGCTCCGCGAGCTCGAAGAGCCGCTGCGCCTTGCGGTACCCCTCCGGGCGGGCCATGCCGAAGTTCCGGTAGAGGTTCTCCTTGGTGTTGCGGCCCTTTTGATGGCCGAGGACGACGAGCGGCTTGCCCTCAAAGCGGCCCATGCCGCTGATGATCGCCGGGTCGTCCGCGTAGGCACGATCGCCGCGGAGCTCGACGAAGTCGGTCAGGATCTCGCCGATGTAGTCGAGGGTGTAGGGCCTGTCCGGGTGCTTCGCGAGCTGGAGCCCCTCCCACGGGGTCAGCGAGGCGAAGCGCTCCTTTTGCAGCTCGGCCGCCTTGCGCTCGAGCCGGGAAATCTCGTGGCTCATGTCCGCCGAGCCCGCCGAGCCCTCCGAGAGGACCTTGAGCTCTTGGATCTTGCTCTCGAGCTCGACGATGGGCCGCTCGAAGTCGAGTACTTTGCTGCCGTTGCTCACGGGACGCCTCCAGCGATGAAGCTCTCGATCGCAGACCACGGCGCCGCCCCGGGTGAGGCGAGCTCGACCCGCCAGGCGGCGGGCAACTGCCAGCGGAAATAGGTCCGCTGCCGCCGAGCGTAGCGGCGGGTCTCTGCTTTGATCAGGGCTGTCGCCGCAGAGAGGTCTGAACGCCCCTCGACGACCTCGAGGAGCTGGCTATAACCGAGGCTTCGCATCGCTTTGTGGCGCGCATCATACCCAGCTCGCCGGAGCATCTCCACCTCAGCGAGCCACCCCTCGGCGAGCATCGCCTCACAGCGCGCGTCGATCGCTCGATCGACCTCCGCGGTCCCAGGGTCGAGAACGATCAGGCCGAGCTCGATCCGCGGACGCGGCGGATCCTCGCGCCGGACCTCGGAAACCGGCCGGCCGTGGACCTCACAGAGCCAGAGCGCTCGCAGGGCGCGAACGCGGTTGCGCGGGTGGATCTCCCCTGCGGTCTCCTGATCACGGCGGCGAAGCTCGGCGTAGATCGATCCCTCCTCCGCCGCCTCCTTCGCCTCCCACGCGGTCATGAAGGCCGCCCGCGCCGCCTTCTCCCCGGCGTCGCCGCTCTCCCCCCCGTCGCCGCCGCTGTTGGTCCAGGCCGCGGCCCGGAGATAAAAGCCGGTACCGCCGACGAAGAGGCCGCAGCCCGCCGCCAGCTGCTCGTGGGCGGCTCGGGCGTAGTCGCCGGCGCTGAAGTGCTGATCGGGGTCGACGAGATCCAGGAGCTCGTGGCGGACCCGGCCGCGCTGCTCAGCGGTCGGCTTGGCCGAGCCGATGTCGAGCCCGCGGTAGACCTGGACCGAGTCGCAGCAGAGGATCGGCAGGCCGAAGCGCTCCGCGATCCCGATCCCGAGGCGAGACTTCCCGGCCGCCGTCGGGCCCACCAGCGCGAGCGCCCGCAGCCCGCTCATCCACCCCCGCCCAGCAGCGTCGACGCGGTCCAGCGCCGGACCCCGGGGACCTGGTCGAGCGACTCGCCGCCCTCGACCAGCTCGGCGATCCAACGCTTGGCCAGGCGCGGCGCGGGGTCCTGGGCCCCCGCCGTCGCCGCGATCGCGTTCAGCAGCGCCTGCGGCTCCGCCCGCTTACGATCGCTCGAGCGCAGGCGCAGCCAGGGGATCACGCGGGCGATCAGATCGGTGACGTCGGCGTCGTCGAGGCACGAACGCAGATGCGCAGGCACTCCGCGAACGACGACCGCATCGTCGCCGAAGGCGTCGAGATCGACCCCGAGATCGAGGAGCTCCTGCTTGGCGTCGGCGCAGAGGCGGACGTCGCCTGTCGGGCAGCGGACGACCACCGGCTGGAGCAGGCCCTGGACCGCCAACGCGCGGCTCGCCTTGAGGTCCCGCATCAACCGGCGAAAGACCAGGTGCGAGCGCAGCGCCCGGAGATCGATCGCCAGCAATGTCGCCTCGCCCGGCTCTTCGCCGCGGTTCGCCGGATCGAGGTAGATCGCGACCGGACCCGGGAGACAGGTGAGCAGGCGCGGCAGCGGACGCTCCGCCCCCTCGTCGGCCTCGGCCTCGTCAGCGTCCTCGTCGACCTCGGGCTCATCCTCGAGCTCGGCGTGTAGAGGCATGGCGACGCCGGCGAAGAGCGGCCCGATCCCCGGCCTGGGCGGGTCTACCTGGACCGGCGGCTCGTAGTCACGGGTGCCGCGGAGCTCCGACGCCGCGGCCCGGACCTCCCGCTTGTGGGCGCTGTAGCTGAGGTCGAGCGCGCGGGTGCTGAGGCGATAGCCGCGGCCAGAACCTCCGCCAGAACCGCCGCCAGAACCTCCACCAGACGCGGCCCCAGCCGCTTCGCCGCTCATCGCCGGTTCTGCGTCCTGAGCGACGCTCGCCGGTCCGGCCTGAGCCGTCGGGTTCGTCGGGCTCGTCGGGCTCGACGGGCTCGACGGGCTCGCTCCGCCAGAGCACCCTAGACGCGCCTCGGCGGCCGCTTGCACGATCTCGCGGAGCCCCTGCTCGCTGTCGATCCCACGGCCTCCCACCCGCCGGGCATCGTCGGAGCGCACCGCTGCGGGGCCTGCCGCTCCACGCCGCCGAGGGGCCGCCGCTCCCCCCCGCGAAGGGCTCTCCTCGGCGCCGCGGACCGAGACCTCATCAGGCTCGGGGCGCGCCGCTGCCCAACGACCGATAGCCTCGCCCGCACCGCCGTCGGCAGGGGCCCTCGGGGCCGCATCCGCCTCCGCCCCCGAGGACATGTCTTTGGGGGCAGCAGCGCCCCCCGGGGACCAGGGCGCCCGAGGGAGCTCCGCCGCGAGGATCCGCCGGACCGCCGCGTACACCCGCTGCGGATCGCTGAAGCGGATCTCCGACTTCTGCGGGTGGACGTTGACGTCGACGGTCGCGGGCGGCGGCTCGACGATCAGGCAGCCGATCGGAGACTTGGCCTGGAGCGCCTCCCCGAGGGCCTGGCCGAGGATCTGGCTGATGTTGCGCTCACGGACCACCCGCCGACGGGTGACGATGTAGAGCCCGCTGCGACCGCCGCTCCCGCGGGTCGGGTCGGCGAGCCACCCCGAGAGCTGGATCTGATCCTCCGCCCCCGAGAAGGCGAAGAAGGGTCCGCTCGCCCGGCGCTCCAACACCTGAGCCACCCGCACGTCGAGGGTCCCGGCGGCGAGGTTGAGCAGCTCCCTCCGGCCGTGGCGCAGGGTCAGGTGGACCGTCGGGTTGACCAGGGCGATCCGGAGCAGGGTCTCGGAGCAGTGGCCGACCTCAGTCGCCTCGGAGCGCATGAACTTGCGGCGCGCCGGGACGTTGGCGAAGAGCCCGCGGATCTCGACCTGGGTCCCGGTCGGCATCCCGACCGGCGAGGGCGTCGGCGTCTCGCCGGGGACCGTCCGGATCTCCGCCCCGACCGCGGCGTCGCGCTGCCGCGAGCGGAGGCTCAGGTGGGCGACCGCGGCCATGCTCGCGAGGGCCTCCCCGCGAAAGCCCAGCGTCTGGATGTCGACCAGATCCTCGGGGCCGCGGACCTTGCTGGTGCCGTGTCGCATGATCGCGACCGGCAGATCTTCGGGGTGGATCCCGCCGCCGTTGTCGATCACGCGGATCGCCGTGAGCCCGCCGTCGACGAGCTCGACGTCGACCCGGGTCGCCCCCGCGTCGACGGCGTTCTCGACCAGCTCCTTGACCACGGACGCCGGTCGCTCGACGACCTCACCGGCGGCGATCTGATCGGCCAGCGCCGCGTTGAGCACGGTGATACGGGCGCCCTCGGGCGCAGGGGAGAGCTGTCGGGCCACGGCCACAGGGCAAGGTAGGCCAGCGTGAGGCGCGGAAGCAAGCATGACGGGCGGCGGCGCCCACAACGCGAGAGGGACAACAGGGAGATCCGAGGCGAGACGGGGCGGTCCCCGACACCCGGCCCGCCCTGACACCAACCGACGCCAACCCGACGCCAACCAACCCGACGCCAACCCGACGCCAACCCGACGCCGACCCGACGGGTGCCCGTGCTCGCCCGCCGGGTGCCCGTGCTCGTCCGCCGGGTGCCCGTGCTCGTCCGCCGGTGCAGGCCCGTCCCCCGCCCGAGCCCCACCGGAACCTCGGCGACGGCGTGAACTCGCGGTGCGCGTTCGCAGCTCCCTGCCCCGGGTAGGACCCCGCGGCCCAGCGTGGGCTCACGAGCCCTTCGAGCACGGGCCCGCGCTCAGTCGACGACGACCCGGTTCCGGCCGCCCTCTTTCGCCTTGTAGAGGCGGGCGTCGGCGCTCTTGATCAGGTCGTCGGAGTTCGCGAGCGTGTGCGAGAGTTCTGAGACGCCGATCGAGATCGTCACCGGGATGTGCCGACCCTCGAAGACGAAGCGGGTGTTCTCGACGAGCGCGCGGACCTTCTCGGCCATCACCCCGGCGCCGCTGAGGTCGATCTCGGGGAGGATGATCGCGAACTCCTCGCCGCCGTAGCGGGCGACGACGTCGACCTTGCGCGCCCGATCGCGGACCAACATCGCGATCTCACGGAGCACGTAGTCCCCCGCCCGATGGCCGTAGGTGTCGTTGCACGCCTTGAAGTGGTCGATGTCAAACATCACCAGCGCGAGCGGCCGGTCGTAGCGACGGGCCCGGCTCAGCTCGCGATCGAGGGTCTCGACGAAGTAGCGCTTGTTGAAGATCTGGGTGAGCCCGTCGACCGTCGACAGGCGATAGATCTCCTCGTGGTACGAGCTCTCGATGTTGTCGCCGGTCAGGAACTTAAAGATCGAACGGCCGATCTTGATCAGATCGCCGTCCTTGAGCCACGCCTCGTGGACCTTGTGGTCGTTGACGTAGGTGCCGTTGGTCGACTCGTTGTCGCGGATCCGGACGCCTCTGTCGTCGACATGGATCTTCGCGTGGGTGCGGGACACGGAGTCCTGCGACACGCAGATGTCGTTGAGCGTCGCCCGGCCGATCGTCATCTCGCGGCCGTGGATATTGTATTTCCGCCCAAGCTCCGCGCCGTAAATCACGACCAGGCATGCATCCTTTTTTTGCAGCCCTGAGCCCGTGTCATCGGACTTGTTGATTACGGTGACAATCGTCTCGTCGCGCATAGTCGAGAACCGGGCCGGGGTCTGAATTTCCCGGCGTGCAAACTTACCAGACCTCCGCCGTTTGATGCGCCGAGCGGGGCAATCGGGTGCGCGCGAGTCCCACGTTGTAGGAACACTGGGCGCGCGGCCGCGCCGCAGACCCCCCGCAGACCCCCCGCAGACCCCCCGCAGACCTGCCCCAGACCCGTCCGAGACCGGCCACAAACCGGCGCCTACGGCTCCGTCCGCGGCCGAGGGGCCGAACATGCCGCGTTTTTGACCCGCTCGGAGGACCGCTGCTATCACCCTCTCGGATGTCTGCCCCCCCACGCCGGTTTGGCGGCATTGGCGCGCTATTCTTCATCGCCTCCCTCGGGGCGATCGCCTTCTACGTTCAGAAGCAGGAGATCCCCGAAGAGCGTGACCTCGTCCGCTCGAGCGCCACTGTCCTCAGCGAAGAGCGACCCCAGGAGGAGGCGATCGACGCCCTCCCCTGGCGCGATCGCCTCGATCTGACCGCGGCCACCCTCGTCCCCCTCGGCGCCCCCGCGGCCGCGAACCCCGACGCCGGGCCCAGCGATCCCGACGATCCGGTCGAAGCCGCCGTCGATCCGAAGAGCAGCCGGATGGTCCAGGAGCTCGCCGACGGCCACCGCATCCTCTTTACGATCGACCCCGTCCTCCAGGACACGGCGCTCCAGATCTTCCGCTCACGCGAGGTCCCCTACGCCGCCGCGGTCGTCCTCGATCTCCGGGATAACTCCGTTCTCACCTTCGCCGGCCACTCGAGCATGGACTCGCAGGTCGATCCGCTCGAGGTGCTGACGACCGCCTGGGCCCCGGCCGCGTCGACCTTCAAGCTGGTCACCGCCGCCGCGCTCCTGAAGAACAAGCGGGCCAACGGCAAGACCAAAGAGTGCTTCTCCGGCGGCCTCCACGGCCTGACCGACGAGATGCTCACCGACAACCCGGCCCGCGACACCCGCTGCGAGAGCCTCTCGTCGGCGATCGCCCACAGCCACAACCTGGTGATGGCCAAGCTCGCCCTCAAGCACCTCGACAGCCAGTCGCTGCTCGACGGCGCGAAGGCCCTCGGCTTTGAGCGCGACATCCCCTTTGAGCTGCCCCTGGAGCGCAGCCCCGCCCATATCCCCGCCGAGCCGCGCGAGCGGGCCAAGGTCGCCGCGGGCTTCTGGCACGTCGACATGAGCCCGCTGCACGGGGCGACGATGGCCAGCATCTTCGCCCGCGAGGGCGTGCTCCAGCCGCCGCACCTGGTCGCCCAGGTGCTCGCCCCCGACGGCAGCGATCAGACCCCTCCCCTGCCGAACATCGAGCGGACCCTGCCCAAGGAGGCCGCCCGCGGCGTCGGCTCGATGATGGTCGCGACCACCACCGAGGGCACCGCGCGCAAGAGCTTCAAGGACCAAAACGGCGTCCCCTACATCGCCAACGTCAAGGTGGCCGGCAAGACCGGCAGCCTGACCGGCAAGAAGGCGCCGGCGCTCAACTACAACTGGTTTGTCGGCTACGCCCCGGCCGACAACCCGGAGATCGCCTTCGCGGTCCTGCTCGCCAACGAGCCGAAGTGGAAGATCAAGGCGCACTACGTCGCCCGACGCCTGGTCCAGGTCTACCTCGAGCGACGCGAGGCGATCCGCGACCAGAGCGGCGCGCGGCTGACCCAAGACGGGGGCATCATGCTCCCGCAGAGCGACGCCAGCTCGGCCCCCGTGCTCGCCCAGGCGACCGCGGAGCCGGAGACCCAGCCCCAGCCAACCCCGAAGCCCGCGCCCGCGAAGCCGGCCGCCTCGGACGCCCTCCCGCCTGTCCCAGGACCGGTGGCGGAGGGGACAAACCCGCTCCCCAGCCAGGGCTAGCCGCGCCGCCGCCTCGCCTGCGCCCAGCTCATCCTCCGCGGCTCGGCTCGCGCAGCGCAGGCCATCCTCGCGCAGCTGGTCGACCTCGGCCCGACGCCGCGAGCTGGAGCACAGCCTCCGCCGCGCCGCGCAGGGCCTGACGAGATAGGATGCGACGGACGTCTCCACCGTGCCTGTGCTGGAAAGACTACGTTCGCCGCTCCGGCTCGCCCGCTGGGCCCTCGCCCCGAGCCTCGCCCTCGCGATCGCCTGCCCAGCCGCCTGCCCAGCCCAGGCCCACGAGACCGCCCCCCCCAGCGTCGACGATCGCTCGCGCGAGCAGGCGAAGGCGGCCGCCGAGCGGGGGCAGAAGGCCTTCCAGGCCGGGGACTACGCAGCGGCGATCGCCGCCTTCGACGAGGCCGACCAGCTCCGGCCGACCCCGAAGCTCGACTACAACATCGGGATCTGCCACCAGCAGCTCCACGCGCGCGCCCGCAGCGATGGTGATCACGCGGCGGAGCGCATGCACGCGAACGCGGCGATCGACGCCTACAACCGCTATCTCGCCGCCCGGCCGACCGCCGAGGATCGGCCCGCGGTCGAGGATCTGATCCGCGGGCTAGGGGGGACGCCGGTGACCGCGGCTTCGCTCAAGCCTGTGCCGACCCCCCCAGACAAGCCCCCCGCGGACGAGGCACCTCAGCCGCCTCCACGAGGCGACTCAGCCGAGCCCGGGAACACCGCCGAGGCTCAGGCTCCTGCCCCTTCGGACATCTCCAAAGAGCAGGCCCCAGCGGCTTCGCCCGGGCCCGCGGGCACCGCCGCGGAGCTCCCCCGCGGCTCTCTCGTCGCCGGCCTCGCCCTCTGGTCGATCCCGCAGATGAACGCTCACCCGACGGTCGAGGGAGCGTCGATCGGCGCGCTGATGATCCGCGGCGGCGCCCATCTCGGCGCCCAGCGACGGCTCTTCCTCGGCGCCGGCCTGGCGGTCGGGGGCGGCGGCAACACCCAGGCCACGACCACGCTCGCCACCGCGGCCCAGGCCTTCGACGCCCTCGTCGGGGTCCACATCCCCGTCGGCCGTGCGGGCCGCCTGGTCATCCCCCTGACGGGGATCGTCGGCGCAGGACGGGAGACCCTGCGGACCCGCGCCAACATCCCCAGGCCTGCCTGCGCGAGCGGCTCTGGGACCCTGGTCAGCGCCCGCTGGGGCGGCCGCCTCGGCGCCCGCGCTGGTGTGCTCATCCTCCTGGGCGAGCGCCGCAAGCACGGGCTCCGCATCGATCTCGACGGCGTCGCCAACCTCTACGGCCGAGGCCCCGTCGCCGAGACCTGCTCTGAGAGCGTCTTCCAGGAGCTCGCCGTCCCGCGGGCGCGGGCCTCGATCGGGCTCGCCTTCGGCTACAGCGTCCGCTTCTAGCCGAGGCACGGAGCGACCTCCGGCAGGCCTCCTCCGCGGCGCCGCGTCGGCCTCTACGGGACGCTCGACGTCCGGCGCCCTGCATCTCTACTGTCCCAGGGGACAGACAAATCACTGCTTGCGGTGAGGACCGCTGATGCTCGGGTCCGCCTCGATCGCCGCCTCGCTCTCGCTGCCGTTCAGGAAGAAGCGAGACTCCCGGTAGCGCTCGAGGAAGTGGCGGCTGATGACCACCACGCTCGCCGTCAGCGGGACCGCGATCATCACCCCGCCGATGCCGAAGAGAGAGCCGCAGACCATCAAGCCGGCGATCACCGCCGCCGGGTTCAGCCCGACCGAGCCGCCCAGGATCCGCGGCGTGATGAAGAGACCGTCGAGGGTCTGGACGACGACGAAGACCCCGGCGAGGCCGAGGAGCTGGCCAAAGCCGTTGAAGTCCATCAACGTCAGCACCAGGCCGAGGGTCAGGCCGAGGCCGGGGCCGATGTAGGGGATGAACGCGAGCATCCCCATGATGAAGCCGACGAGCACCCCGAGCGGGACGCCGACGTAGACCAGGCCGAGCGAATAGAGGGTGCTCAGCGTGAACATCAAGACCAGCTCGCCGCGGACCCACTGGGCGATGACGTCGGAGATCTCGCGGCTGAGCCCGAAGACCCGCGCCCGGTTCCGCGGCGGCACCAGAGCGCCGAAGAAGCGGATGAGGCGGGGGAAGTCGAGGAGGAGGTAGACGGTGAAGATCGGGATCAGGACGAGAACGACGACGACCCGCGAGAGGCTCGAGATCCCGCCGCTCAGGCTGCCGAGCACCTCGCGGATCTCGCCGCTCGACATCCGCTGGCGGAGCTCCGCCTGGAGGTCGTCCCAGAGCAGCGGCACCGTTCTCCCCCAGCTCGCCTCGATCCACAGGCCCATCGTCTCCATCCGCTCCGGCGCGCTCGCGAAGAACTCCGTCGCCTGGGCGGAGACCAGCGGCAGGGTCAGCGAGAGGAAGAGGACAAGCCCTGCACCGCCGGCGCCGAGCACCAGCAGCACCGAGGAGACCCGCGGCACCTTGCGCCGCTGCAGGGCGAGGACCAGCGGATCGAGCAGGTAGGCGAGGACAAACGCCGCGCCGAGGGCGATCATCAACGGCTGGAGGCGCTGGAGGATCTCGAGGAAGCCGTAGGCGAACGCCAGGACGAACGCGATCTGCACGAAGGTGTGCGTGCGCCGGACGTGCGGGTCGGTCACAGCTCGGGATCTTCTAGCAATTCAGCGTCGACGACAATCTCTGTCGGCGAATCGCCGTCGATCCGCAGGGTCTTCTGCACCGGGAATCGACCGGGCTTGCGGATCTCCAGGCGGTGCACCCCCGGCGCGAGGAGGAGCGGCCCCGTCGACTGCTGCGAGAGCGCCCGCACCAGGCCGACGTAGTTGCCGTCGACGTACACCTCGGCGTCCGCGTCCTCGTCCGGCGTGTGGATCACGAGGGCGGCGCTCTGCTCCCGCTTGCCGCAGGCGCCGAGGGTGAGCGCCGCGCCGAGGGCCACGCAGAGGGCGACAGAGGCGGCACGAGCCGCGCCGAAGACCAGGGCAGGAGCGCGCATCCGCGGAGTAGACCACACTTGGCGCCGGCTCGCCCCGCTCACTTCTGCGGTCGCCCTCTGCGAGCCCCCGCCGAAGTGAGCAGCCCGCAGCATCACGTGCCGCGCGCTCGCGCTTGCCCTCGTCGTCCCTCTCGGCTCCGCCAAGATGTGCACGAGAGCCCGGTCCAGTGGCGTCTTGGCGAAGTCGAGAGGATCCACGATCGCGGCGCGAGAGCACGCGCGACCTTCGCCTTCGCCTTCGCCTGCTCGCTAGAACGTGGCGGCGATCCGTCGAGCGTCGCGGACCTCGAGGATCCGCAGCGGTGCGCCTGGGATCCGCAGCGCCTCCATCCGCATCGCCAGGTCCTGCGCGACGAGGGTGCTGCCGCCGTCGATCCGCAGGATCACGGCCCCCTGCGGCGTAATCCCGCCCAGCGAGACCGAGCGAACGCCGACGATCGACGAGCCGATCGCCCGCTCCAAGCGGCGGATCCTCGCCGCCGGCCACGGCGCGGCGATCTCGAGGGAGATCGCTGTATCGCGCCCCTTGCGGACGATCTCCGAGAGCTCGGCCAACGCCCGCCGAAGCGCCTCCAGCTCCGCCGCCTGCGGGTCCTCGGCGAAGGCGAGCGCCGTGCTCTGGATCGGCGGCTCGGCGCCGACCTGGGTCGAGATGGTCACCCGCGAGCCGTGGGCCCTCGCCTGATAGACCTCGCCCAGCGCCTCGCATCGGAGCCTGACGTTCATCACCGCCGACGCCTCGCCTTCGAGCGACGCCAGATCCCGCGCCGCCATCAGCTGTCGAGCGCCTGTCGCGAGCTCGTCGCCGCAGGCCTCTCCGCGGACCTCGCCGAGGCGCGGCGGGGCGACCCCGCCGACCGGCGCGCCGACGCCGACGAGCAGCTTCTCGATCCGCGGCAGGTCGATCTCGACCTCGACCTCGACCGTCGCCGTCGCCCCGTCGTCGCTCTGCTTGAGGACGCGGTAGGCGCTCGTCCACGCCGAGGCCGAGTCGAGCACCCGCTTGCGACCGGCGGGATCGACCCCGCGAAGCTCGGCGAGCGCCGCCTCGAGCGCCGCCTTGCGGGCCTTGATGAGCGCGTCCCTCCGCGGTCCGACCCGATCCCCGCCCTCGGGGATCGCCGCTTGCCCGGCGCCGACGTAGGGCGCGGCGAGCGCGTCACCGGTCGCTGCGAGCCCGATCACCAACGTCATCGCCACCAGGCGCCCTGCTCGGAGCGGCCACGACGGTGAGGCGAGCGTATGCCGGGACATCCTAGGAGCTTCGCAGACCCCCGGCGATCGACGCAAGGAAGCCGCAAGGAAGCCCCACGCAGGCCGCGCCAGAGCCGCTCGCGGATCCCTGAAGTGCCAGTCGACCGGCCACCCAGCGCTGACCGCCACGGCCGCTTTGGGGGCAGGCGATGACAGGTGGCATTCTCGAGCATCCTACGATACACCCCCCTGGCCCATGGTCCGTAGCCTCTTTCCCGGTCATCGCCGCTATAGCATCACCCACCGCGCGGTTCAGCGTCTGCGGGAGCTCGTGCCGACTCAGGCAGAGGACGACGACGAGGCGCTCCGCGATCGCCTCGACAGCGCGATCTGCCGCGCCGAGGACGATAGCCTGGCGGTGAAGACCCTCGACGTGATGCTCGGCGAGCCGCAGATCCTGGTGCCCCTCGAGTCCTTCGGCGACACCCTCTACGCCATCATCAAGGAGGACACGGTCGTCACCGTCCTGCCCAAGGGGCACGGCGAGGAGATCCTCCAGCGCGGTCAGGCGCTCCAGCAGAAGGTCGCCGCTGGCGTCATCCCGCCGCCACAGCCCGAGGAGAACAGCGAGCGCTGGGATGTGCGCCGCCGTTGGCGACGCGAGGTCGCCCCGCCGATCATCGAGCGCGTAGCCCGCAGCAACGGCGCTAGCCAGATCGGCGATGAGGAGGCCGCCAACGAGTCCCCGGAGGCCCCGGCCCCGACGATCAACCCGGCGACGGAGGCGCTCCTCACCCGCGCGGTGGAGCAGGCGACCCGCCGCGTCCGCGGCCGTATCCGCCTCGTCGAGAGCCCCCCCCAGGCGCCCGAGCCGACGGCGACCTCGCCCATCGCCGAGGCGCTGATCCGCGGGCTCGACCGCGCCCGCCAACGTGCCGCGGTATCAGCGCTTGCCGAGGTCCTCGCGGAGCAGGAGCCGGAGTCGGAGCTCCTGCCGCTGTGGAACCAACTCCTCGAGGACGGGCTCCCGCCGAGCCTGACGGTCGCGGATCTCCTGAGCGCGGTCCGCCAGATCTCGCCGAGCTGAGAGCCTCCAGGCCACGGGGCGCGCGCGCAGGTCCGCAGATGCGCCGCGTCCTGCGCACGCTGCCACCCCGCGCCGCATAATCGTGGCTAGGAGCGATCTGGGCTATTCTAGAGCGCCTCGCCGATGGCAGTCCCGCCCAAGCCTCCACGTCCTCCGCCACCCCGCCGGTTCACAGAGCCGAGCGCGGCTGCCGATGAGATGACACATCTCGCGATGGACGACCTCGAGGATGTTGAGGTTGTAGTCCGCAGACCGGGGCCCGGACTACGCCTCGTCGGGACGATCCTCGCCGACCGCTACCAGATCCTCGAGCGGATCGCCGAGGGCGGGATGGGCACGGTCTACGTCGCCGAGCACATCACGATCCACCGCCGCCTCGCGATCAAGGTCCTGAGCCCGGATCTCGGCAACACGCCGGACATCGCCCAGCGATTCCTCCGCGAGGCGCAGGCCGCGTCGATGATCCAGCACGAGCACATCGTCGACATCATCGACTTCGGCTACACCGATCAGGGTCAGGCGTTCCTGGCGATGGAGCTGCTCGAGGGCGAGGATCTCGCGACCACGATCGAGAAGGAGGGCCGGCTGCCCTGGACGCGGCTGCGGCGGATGGTCCTCCAGATCTGTCGGGCCCTCAACGCCGCCCACGAGAAGGGCGTCATCCACCGCGACATGAAGCCGGACAACTGCTTCCGGATCAAGCGCGGCGGCAACTCCGACTTCATCAAGCTCCTCGACTTCGGCATCGCCAAGGTGATGACCGAGGCGACGACCTTTCGCGGCAAGAAGCCGGTCGCGCAGGCGACCGCCGCGGGGACCCTCCTCGGCACCCCGGAGTACATGGCCCCGGAGCTCGCGCGCGACGGGATCCCAGACGCCCGCGTCGACATCTACTCCCTCGGGGTGATGATCTACGAGCTTCTCACCGGCGTCGTCCCCTTCCGCGGCGAGACCTTCATGTCGACGATCGCCCTCCAGCTCACGCAGGAGCCGATCCCACCGCGCCAGCGAGCGCCGAGCGCGGACATCCCCCCGGCGATCGAGGCGGTGGTGATGAAGGCCCTGGCGAAGGACCCAGAGCACCGCTACCAGAACATCCGCGAGATGACCGAGGCGCTGGTCGCCGCCGATCAACGGCTGCGCTCGACCGGGCTCTTCCTCCCGGCGATCCCCGACACCCCGGACGACACGCCGACGCTGAGCGAGAACACGGCCGAGTCCGTGGCCGAGCGCGCGCCGACCCTCAACGTCACCCTCCAGTCCTCCTCCGGCGGCAGGCGCCACTCCACGCCGCAGCACATCGGCAGCACCGGCCGTCATCAGGCCCTCTCCTCCTCGAGCGGGAACAGCATCAACCAGGTGATGTCGACGGGCCAGCACTCGGCCGTCACCTTCGACCCGTCCGAGATGTCTGTCGACCAGAGCCCCGGGGTCACCGACTCCCTCGAGCGCTACGTCGAGTCGATCGAGCAGTCCCGGCCCAACCCCTACCGCTGGCTCTCCGCGATCCTCGGCCTCGTCGTCCTCGCCCTCGGGATCACGGTCTGGCAGTACACCAAGGCTGGTTCGGCCGACGGCCAGACGCCGCCCGTCCCCGCAGATGGAGCCGTCGCCGCGACCACCCCGCTCGTCGAGACACCGCCCGTCGCGGCCACCGCCCCGGAGGTGGCCGATCCGAGCGAAGCCGCGGCCGACACCGACGTCGAGACCGATGAGGTCAACACCGATCCCAGGATGGGGGCGATGCAGGCGATCACCGAAGACGAGCGTCGTCAGGTCGCCGCGGACCTCCAGCGCTACATCAAGAAGTGCGCCAAGAGCCACGGGATCCGGGCCCAGGATCAGGGCAAGGTCACCGTCAGCCTCCGGGTCAAGGTCGGCACCGGCAAGATCAGCGCCGACATCCCGAGCGAGGTCATCGGCACCCTGATGGGCACGTGCATCCTCCAGGCCGTGAACAGCACCCAGTTCCAGCCCGGCCGCAAGGCGATGCGCTTCAACCACATCTTCGGCCCCTAGGAGGCCGTGGCAAGAGTCCCGCGCGCTCTCGCTCGCCCTCGTCGGCCCTCTCGGCCCCGCCGAAACTTGCGGTGGTTCGTCGAAGCCAAGAGGGCCGACGATTGCGGCGCGAGAGCACACGGTACTTTCGCTACGGGCTGCTAGGCGGCCGAAGCGAAAGTCCAGCGCGCACGCGGAGCTCGGCCGAGACCTGCACCACGGCCCCTCGGGGGGAGCGTCCTTCACGACGCTCCTAGCGAGGGAGCGCGTCCGCCTCGCCTGTCTCGCCTGTCTCGCCTGCCTCGCCTGCCTCGCCTGCCTCGCCTGCCTCGCCTGCCTCGTCGGCCTCGTCCGCCTCGTCCGCCTCGTCGGGCAAGTCCGCCTCGGTCGACCCCTCGATCGCGCCCCCGACCTGAGCCCGAACCGCGGCCTGAGCCTCGCTCGCGACGACGTCGCGATCCTTCGAGCTACCCCGCCTGCGACGGCGCGAGTTGGCCACAAGCTCCGAGTAGTCGAGCTCGCCGAGCGCGTCGTCGCTGAGCGCGTCGAGGCGGTAGTAGATCGACGCCAGCGGATCGCCGTCGCGGACCCCCGGGACGTCGCCCCCCTCGAAGAGCGCCAAGATGTCGCGGACCTTGATCTGGTCGAGCGGCCGCGCCGGGATGTAGCTCGGCTCCTCGGCGTTGGTCTCCAGGAGATAGCCAGCCTCGACCAAGCGATCGACGATGTTCGAGATCCGCGCCAGGCCGATCTGATACCGGGTCTCGAGCTGCGTCACCGTCGAGCCGCTGTGCTTGAGATCGAAGTGATCCGCGACCGCCAAGACCAAGCGCGCCGCGACCCGGCCCGCGCCGACCTCACCGACCCCCGACTTGCGCACGCTCGGGTGGACATAGCCGTCGTGGGCGACCACCGGCAGGTGTTGGGTCACGTAGGCGACCTCGCTGCCGAGGAGAACGATCAACCATGAGACGTAGGTCCAGACCGTGAACACCGGCAGGATCGCCAGCGAGCCGTAGACGCTCTCGTAGTTGGCGATCACCGAGAGGTAGGCTGCGAAGCCGCGCTTGCCGACCTCGAAGAGCAGCGCCGCGATCACCCCGCCGGTGATCGCCGGTCGCCAGCGGACGGTCGTCGCCGGCATGAAGCGATTGACGAGGATCATCGCCACGCCGGTCGTCAGCATCGGCGTGAGCTCGAGCGAGATCTCGTTGACCGCTGAGAAGATCGGCTGGGCCAAGGAGTAGAAGATCACGAGCGGCCCGAGGGTCGCGAGCGTGTAGAACATCGTGAAGCGAGCGACGGCCGAGCGTCGTCGGTGGACCCGCCAGATCACGTTGAGCGTCTTCTCCAGGGTCGTGAAGAGGAGCGAGGCGATGACGAGCGCGCCGAAGAACCCGACCACCCCGAGGCGCTCGACCGTGACGTTGTGGGCGAGGTCGACGATCGCCTGGGCCATCCGCTCGGAGCGGGCCGGATCCGGGATCAGCACGTAGGCGATCTCGCGGAGGAACTCGTTGCCCCGCTCCTTGCCCATCAGGTCGACGCCGGTCAGCAGGAGCCCGGCCACCGGGACCACCGAGAGCATCGTCTGGAGGGCGAGGCTCGCCGCGAGGCCTGTGCCGCGGTCCTCCATGAGCCAACGACGGATGGTGTAGGTCGCGATCAGCCAGAGGCGACGGGCGCCGAAGACCTCGGTCTGCGGCGTCATCGGGAAGAGGGAGGCCCGGAGCGTCGACAGCCAGACACGCAGCGCTGAGGGCTGCAGGGTCGTCTGCCGTTGGCTTTCGTCTGCGCTCATGGGCTCGGGGATGATAGCGACCGAAGACCGCGACCGGGGCGCGAGCGGGGTCGCGCCCCAGGTCTCCGCGGATCCGAGAGCTGGAGCCGAGACGTGAACCCGGCGCGAGCGCAGGAGAGGTCTGAGCCCCTAGACAGGCGCCGCGACCCGCAGCCGCGGCGGCTTCTTCTTGGTCCGCGCCTTCTCCTGCTTGACCGACTCCTTGAGCGGAGCACAGATCGCGTCGAGCTCCTGGCGGAGGATCCCGAGCTCGACTTCGAGCTTTTGGATCCGCCTGTCGTCGAGCCCGTCGATGTCGGGCAGGAGCTCCGCGAGGCGGCGAGCCGCCGCCGAAGCCTTCTGCACGATCTCGAGCTTGGCCGCGCCCTTGGGCCGAGGATAGAGCACCGGATCAAAGCGCTTGCGGAGCTCCGCGAGCGGCTTCCCCTCGTCGAAGACAGCGTGGCGGACCTCGCGGATGAACTCGTCCGACTCCGGATCGCCCTCGTCAGCCGCCCCTGCGTCCGGCTCTTCGCCCTCGGGGGTCGGCTTCTTCGGCTCGCTCCGGCTGTCGACCTCGCCGACCGCCCGCGAGAAGTAGTCGACCGCGTCGTAGCTCGGGATGACCTTGGCGACCCCGTCCCATTCGAGGACCTCGGGCGCGTGCGAGCGCAGAGTGTGGAAGGAGACCGTCAGCTTGTCGACCGTCGCCTTCTTCAGCGTCAGCTCCTCCGCGCAGTACTTGTAGAAGTCGTTGTAGCCCCAGCGAGTGAAGGCCTGGCTGCTGCGGACCTTCGAGAGGGCCTCTGCGAGCTCGATCCAGGAGCGCTTGAAACGCTGAGTGCGACGCACGACCTCGAGCCGCTCGGCGTCGCCTCCGGTGCGCTCAAGGAGCTCCGCGAGGGCGTCGATTTTCTTGGTTCCCATAGCTGAGGGCGCCCGTATAGCACCCCTGACCGGGCGGTGGTACCGTTCCCCGGATGACCGCGGGGACCCGGCCGACCGCGCCCTATGTGCCCGCCAAGACCCGTCCGTTCAGGTTTGGCACCACCTCGGCGGGGGTCGAGGATGAAGACGACGCCCCCCTCGCGATCGGCGCCCTCATCGATGGCCGCTACGAGATCACCGGCCTCGTCGGCGAGGGCGGGATGGGTCGCGTGTACGCCGCGGAGCATCGCTTCCTCAGCCGCCGCGTCGCCCTGAAGATGCTCCACAAGGACGCTCAGACGAGCGCCGAGAACGTCCAACGCTTCCGCCAAGAGGCGCTGCTCACCACCCGGATAGGCCACCCCGGGATCGTCGAGGTCCTCGACTGCGCGACCCTCCCCGACGGCCGGATCTACATGGTGATGGAGCTCCTAGACGGCGAGAGCCTCGAGGAGGCGATGGAGCGTCCGGGACCCGCCGACCTCCGCCTCGGCTGGCTCGCCGAGATCGCGACGGCCGTCGCCGCCGCCCATCGGGTCGGCGTGATCCACCGGGACATCAAGCCGGCGAACCTCTTCCTCGCGACCGGAGCCGACGGGCAGACGATCCCGAAGATCCTCGACTTCGGCATCGCCAAGGCCAAGGGCGAGGCGGGCGTCCAGACCAAGGCGGGCGCCCTCCTCGGCACGCCCTACTACCTCGCGCCCGAGCGCGCCCTGAGCCGACCCCTCGACGCCCGCGCAGACCTCTACAGCCTCGGGGTCATCCTCTACGAGATGCTGACTGGGGACGTCCCCTTCGTCGGCGAGACGATGATGGAGGTGGTCGGCCACCACATCCACAGCCCGCCGCTGGACCCCCGACAGGCCGCGCCAAGTCGGCCGATACCGGCCAAGCTCGCAGAGTTCACCCTCTCGCTCCTGGCCAAGGACCCAGAGCTACGGCCGGCGGACGGCGACCTGGTCGCGGCCAGCCTCCGCGCCATCCTGGAGGACGAGCAGGAGGCCCTCGCCGCCCTCGTTCTGGGCCCTCCGGAGCCGATGAGCCCGCTCGCCGCGGAGAGCGGAGCGGCGACCGTGCCTCCCCTGAGCGCCGCGGACTCGTCGACCCAACGGCTCGATCTGCCGGTCTCGGCAAGCGCTGATCCCGGCACGGTTCGGCCGCTTCGGCCGCTTCGGCCGCTTCAGACGGCTCGGCCGGTTCGGCCGGTGCGACCGATCATGACGAGCTTCGCCGACCTGCCCGCGGGGGCGAGCCCAGCTCCCGCGACTGTCCTCAACGCGCCCGACCTTCCCGCGCCCGACCTTCCCGCGCCTGAAGACCAGGGGAGAGGGCTCGCTGGATCCGGACGACGACGTACGGGGCTCGTCGTCCTCATCCTGGCCGCCGGGGGGCTGCTGGTCTTCGCCGCCCTCAGGTCCAGCTCAGCGCCGGATCCGGTGAACCCGGGCGACCGGCGGAAGGGCGACACCCCGTCGCTGACGACCGAGGAGATGCCCGCCCAACCTACGCCGCCTCCCGCAGCGGATGTCGGCGCAGCGGCCACGACAGCCGCTGCCACGACAGCCGCCCAGACAGCCGCCCAGACAGCCGCTGCCACGACAGCCGCCCAGACAGCCGCCCAGACGGCCCATGACGAACCCGGCTCGTCCACCGCCGAGGCCCCGAGCGCCGAGGTGAACAAGCCCTCCGCCGCGAAGACGACCACCAAGAAGCCCGCCTCCACGAAGACGACGACGACGACCAAGAAGCCCGCGACCAAGCAGCCCAGCCCCGGTGATGGGCCGACGATCAAGACAGACATCTACGACGAAGGATAGGCAGGCGGGCGCTCCGAGGGCGCAGCCGACAGAGCCTGCGCGCTCCCCTTTGTTGCGGTTCGCCGATAAGCTCGATAGCGTCTGATAACAGGACGATATGGGCGAACACAGCGTATCGACAGCCAAGGATGAGCTGGAGCTCAGGGCCTTCACCAAGGCGCTCCTCGCCGACGTCAAGGCGCTCGACCGCATGCTCAAGGAGGGGCGCATCGAATCGGGGATCCGCCGGATCGGCGCCGAGCAGGAGATGTTCCTGATCGACAAGTCGCTCCGGCCCGCGCCGGTGGCGATGGAGGTGCTCGACTCGCTCGAGGCCGACTACCTGACGACCGAGCTCGCCCGCTTCAACCTCGAGGCTAACCTGACCCCGAAGACATTCGGCGGGACCTGCCTCAGCGAGATGGAGGCGGAGATCCGCGACGCGGTGCTGGTCGCGACCAGCTCGGCCCAGCGGATCGGCGCTGACGTCGTGCTCTGCGGCATCCTCCCGACCCTGCGCAAGGCGGATCTCGACCTCTCGAACATGTCGCCCATCCCCCGCTACGCCGAGCTCAACCGGGTGATGTCGAAGCACCGCGGGGGCGCGTTCCGGGTCCAGATCAAGGGCCTCGATGAGCTCGACATGACGCACGACAACGTCATGCTCGAGGCCTGCAACACCTCGTTTCAGATCCACTTTCAGACCGGCCCCGAGGAGTTCGCCCGCCTCTACAACCTGGCCCAAGCGGTCAGCGCCCCGGTCCTCGCCGCCGCGGTCAACTCGCCGGTGCTCCTCCGCCATCGCCTGTGGATGGAGACCCGGATCGCCCTCTTCCAGCAGTCGATCGACGTCCGCACCGCGACCGCCCACGCCCGCGGCGGCCGGCCGCGCGTGCACTTCGGCGATCGCTGGGTCCGCGAGGGCGTGCTCGATCTCTTCCGCGAGGACATCGCCCGCTTCCGGGTGATGATCGCCGGCGCCCGCGACGAGGATCCGATGGCCGTGCTCGACCGCGGCGGGATCCCCAAGCTCTCCGCCCTGCGGATGCACAACGGCTCGGTCTACCGCTGGAACCGCCCCTGCTACGGCTTCTCCGAGGATAAGGCCCACCTCCGGATCGAGATGCGCAGCCTCCCCGCGGGGCCGACCATCCTCGACGAGATGGCCAACGCCGCCTTCTTCTTCGGTCTGATGGCCTCCTACGCCGACGAGCACCCGAAGATCCACGAGGTGATGGCCTTCGACGACGCGAAGAACAACTTCTTCGCGGCGGCGCGCCACGGACTCCAGGCCCAGTTCTCCTGGATCGGCGACCGCACCTACACCGCCGCGGAGCTGATCCTCGACGAGCTCCTGCCCCACGCCCGCGCGGGCCTGGAGGGGGCGAAGATCGCCGGCGCCGACATCGATCGCTACCTCGGCACGATCGAGGAGCGGGTCCGTCGCAACCGCACCGGCGCCCGCTGGGTGCTCCAATCTCTAGCGTCGATGGAGGGCACGACCAGCCCGGAGAACGCCTATCGCTCCGTCGTCTCAGGGCTGGTCCAGCGCCAGCGCGGCGACAAGCCGGTCCACGAATGGGAGCTGGCATCGGCCAATGAGGGCGCTGAGGATCCGCGCGATGACTTCCGGACGATCGGTCAATTTATGTCGACCGATCTCTTCACGGTCCACCCCGACGACATCGTCGATCTGGCGACCAACGTGATGGAGTGGGAGCACATTCGCCACGTCCCCGTCGAGGACGAGGGCGGCCATCTCGTGGGGATGATCACCCACCGCTGCCTCCTCCAGCTCATCGCCATGCACTCGGCGGGTGAGGGGCAGGAGCCGGTAGTGGTATCCTCGATCATGAGCCCCGTGGCGGTGACGGCCTCGCCGGACACGCCCACCCTGGAGGCGATGAAGCTGATGCAGGAGCACAAGATCAGCTGCATGCCCGTAGTTGAGGGCGAACGCCTGGTGGGGCTCATCACCGGACGGGACCTCTTCGATGTTTCAGCGAAACTGCTCGAGCACTACCTCGGCAACTCAAAGCTCGGCGACTGACGGCTCGGCGACAGAGGACGCGCTCCCCGGCCCGAAGACCGACGACCCCCCCACCCTCGGGCCCCGCATCCTCGGGACCTACAGCCGCGGCCTCCCCGGGCCGCAGGTGATGGTCACCGGCGGGGTGCACGGCAACGAGCCCGCGGGGATCGTCGCCGTCCAGCGGGTGCTGGCGGCTCTAGCGGCGAAGGACGCTCCCCTGCGCGGATCCCTGACCGGGATCGCCGGCAACCGGGCTGGCCTCGCCCAGGGCGCGCGGTACTTGGCCCGCGATCTCAACCGGCGCTGGGTCCTGGACGACATGGTCGCGCTCCTCAGCCGCGACCCCGCCAAGGACACCCCCGAAGACCGCGAGCAGCGCGAGCTCCTCCACCTCTTCGCCCCGCTCCTCGCGGCCGCCACGGAGCCCCTGGTCTTCATCGACCTCCACAGCACCTCCGGCGACGGCGCGCCCTTCTCGTGCATGGCGGACGTGATCCGCAACCGCAAGATCGCCTTCTCCTTGGGGGTCCCGGTCGTCCTCGGCCTCGAGGAGGTGATCGATGGGTCGATGCTCGGCTTCCTCTGCGACCTCGGCCATATCGGCGTCGCGATCGAGGGCGGCCAGCACGATGATCCCGCGACCGCCGACAATCACGAGTCCGCGATCTGGATCGCCCTGGTCGCCGCGGGCTGCCTCGACGCGGCCGACGTCCCGGACCTCGCCGACCACCAGCGACGTCTCCGCGAGGTGACCCGCGGCCTCCCGCCGGTGATCGAGATCCGCCACCGCCACGTCGTCCACGACGCGGACGAGCCCTTCACGATGCTCCCGGGCTTCGCCAACTTCCAGCCCGTCGGCGACGCGCAGGTGGTCGCGAGCGACAGTCATGGCGACGTCCGGACCCCCGAGGCGGCGCTGATGATGCTGCCGCGCTACCAGCCCCAGGGGGAGGACGGCTACTTCCTCGCCCGCCAGGTCTCGCGCTTCTGGCTCGCGCTCTCGGCGGGCCTGCGGCGCTCGCGGATCGATCGCCTGGTCCATTGGCTGCCGGGCGTCCGCCGCGACCCGACGCGCAACGACCACATGGTCCTCGACCGCGAGCGGCCGCGGGCGGTCGACGTCTTCCACCTCATGGGCTACCGCCACCGCCGGGACGAGGGCAGCGGCTTCGTCTTCACCCGCCGCCGCCCGGACGCGACCGGCCTGGAGAGCATGCCGTCTGCGCTCCAGGACCTCCTGGACGCGGCCGTAGCGGCCGCAGACGAGGCGTAGCGGGGCCGAGCAAGGCCGAGCAAGCGACGAGCGAAGGTGTTATCCTCCGCTCCCGAGAATCGGCGATGCCCTCGACCGTAGGCCCTCAGCACCCCGAAGCGCTCCTCCGCGGACCGCTCCAGCCCGGAGCCCTCCATCGTGAAGCGCCACCCCTGAGGCGAACGCAGCCCCTCGCTGCCCGCCGCCACGGAGCGCGAGCGCCGGAGCGCCGCTCGAGCGGGCGCATGTCCTGCGTCTCCCTCCTCGTCGCGACCCTCAGCGTCGGCCTCTGCCTCGGACCCCGGCCGCTTCTCGCCGCGCCGGCGGCCTCCGCCTCGTCTGTGGAGGCCGCGCTCGAAGCCGGTGACCTGACCCGAGCTCGCGAGCTCGCCGTCGCCGCCCGCGAGGACGATCCGAGCCCGGCCAATTGGGCCAAGGAGGCCGAGGCCGCGACCGCGCTCGGCGACTACGAGGCCGCGATCGCGGCCTGGAGCGGCTACCGCGAGGCGCTCGACGAGGACGCGGTCTCCGAACGCGAGACCGCGACCGCGACCATCAAGGAGCTGCAGGAGGAGTCGCGCGGGGCCGCCTTGGACGAGCCCGACTCGACCCACCGTGAGGAGCTCGACGAGGCCCGAGCTGCCCGCCTCGCAGCCCTCGCTCCGAAGCCTGGACCGACGAAGGACAGGCCGCCGCCGCCGAAGCCAAAGGAGCGGATCGTCAAGAAGTGGTACTTCTGGCTGACCGTCGCGGCGATCGCCGCCTCTGCGGGCGCGATCACGGGGATCGCGGTCCAGGCGGCCCGCGAAGAGCAGATGGACGATCTCAGCGCCCGCGGTGGTGCGGTCCCCACCGGCCCAGGCGGCTTCGTCGTCCGCTTCTAAGGCGTCTCTCGTGGACCGACTCACGAGGTCAGGCGCTCAGGGCCGTCGCTTTGGGATCGTCGTCCTCGTCCCCGCCCTCCTGCTCGGCTGCTCCGAGGTCGCCAGCGAGCGCGCAGAGCCGACGGCGGAGCCGCCCATCCTCGCGGTCTCCGCGGGGCCGAGCGCAGGCGACGACGATGACCGGGGGAACATCCGGGTCGCCGGCGGCGTAGACTTCGACGGCGGTGTGCGGGTCGACGATGTCGTCGTCAGCCCGGCGCGACCGCGGCCCGGGGAGCCTGTCCACGTGACGATGACGATCAGCGGGAGCACACCGGGTCTCCGCGGCCGCGTCGGCCTGCGAACCCCGCGCAGCGCGGGCCGTGAGGAGCTGCGCCCCACCGGAGCCCAGACCGATCCCCGCGATGTCTTCGCCGAGCTCGACCTCCGCGACGGCGCAGTCGAGGTCGACCTCGAGCTCCCCTCCCCTTGGCACCCCTCGACGGCGATCCTCGAGCTCACGCTCTCCGACGGCGACCGCCCGCTCGCCGCCCGCCGAGGCGCCCGCAGCGACGACGGCCGCGGCTTCCTCGGCGTCGTCAGGATCGCGCGGCAGCCCACCGCTGTCAGCGCGCCGAAGATGAGCCCGAAGGTCGACGGAGCCCTCGGCGAGCAGACCTGGGAGCGCCCCCCCGCGCTCCTGGTCGAGAGCCTCGACGGTGAGCCCGGCCCGCAGCCGCCGACCGAGGTGTGGTTCGCCTGGGACGCCGACAACCTCTACGTCGCCGGCGACCTCCCCGACGACGATCTCTGGACGACCTACGGGGCGCAGGACGACCCGCTCTACAAGCAGGAGGCCTTTGAGCTCTTCATCGCTGGCGACCGCACCGGAAAGCGCTACCTCGAGTACCAAGTGTCCGCCCGCGGCATCACCTTCGACGCGCGCTTCCCCGCCTACCGCCGCGGCGATGAGTCCTGGGACTCACGCTGGCTCACCGCGGTCGACGTCGACGGGACGATCAACGACGCTCGCGACCGCGACCGGGGTTGGACCGTCGAGGTCGCGATCCCCTGGTCGGAGCTCTGCGCGGAGACGACCGTCCTCTGCCCGCCTGCCCCGGGCACCACCCTCAACGTCAACGTCTTCCGGCTCGACCATCCTGGCCGCAAGGAGACCGTCGCCACAGCCCTCAGCCCTACCCTGCGCCCGGACTTCCACGCCTGGGAGAACGCCGCCCACCTGGAGCTCCGCTGATGCCCCGGAAGACCGCCTCACTCGCCCTCCGCATCGCTCGCTCGGGCCTGCCGAGGGGCGCTGCCCTCCTCTCCGCGCTGGTCTCTGCCCTGGCGGTGGCCGCCTGCGCAGGACCCTCGTCGTCGAACGACCGGCGCGCTCGATCCAAGGTCGCCCAGGTCCTCCCCGACGGGGCGACCGAGGTCGACGCCCGCCAGCTCCGCGGGATCCACAGCGAGACCCGCGAGGCGAGGCTCTCGACCGCCCCGGCGGAGCGCTACGGCAGCCCCGCCAAGCACACGCTGAACCCCGGCGAAGCGCAGCTCCTGAAGCTCCTCGCCGGCAAGGGTCTGCGCCACGAGCCCGGCCTCAGCCGCGTCGCCCGCGAGCTCGCCCGGACCGCCCCCGATCGCTTCAACATGCCGAGCGCCCTCATCGACGGCCTGATGGGATGGGCCGGTATGGTCGAGCCTCCGCCGCGGATCGGCATCGTCGAGGTCGAGGCGCCCTGCGACGAGGACCCCGACGCGGACGGCTGCGCCGAGGCGATGAGAGCGCTCGTCGATCAGCTCGCGATGCTCGGCGAGCCGAGCGGCGGCGACGACTGGATCGGCGTCGGCATCCACCGCGCCGAGGACGGGACATCCCGCTTCATCGTCGCCCGCACCGAGCGGACCGTCGCCATCGAGCCCCTCCCCGTCGAGGTCGCCGAGGGGGCGACGATCACCCTCAAGGGGCGCCTCATCGGCGGTCGCGAGAACCCGCGGGTCGAGGTGATCGATCCCGCAGGCGAGTGGCAGCAGAGCAGCCTGCGCGGCGGCAAGACCCGCGGCGCCCGCTTCAGCGCGGAGGTCCAGTGCCTCCAGCGCGGGGGGCACCGGATCGAGGTCCTCGCCGACGGTCCCCACGGCCCGGAGATCGCCGCCAACTTCACGGTCTACTGCGGCTCCCAGGCCCCGCGGACGGTCACCTACGTGCTCGAGCACGTCGACCCGGACATCGACGTCGGCGCCATCGAGCGCGCCAATTTCGACGCTGTCAACCGCGCCCGGACCCAACGCGGCCTGCGACCGCTGGAGTGGGACAACGCCGCCGCCGCGGTCGCCCGCGCGCACAGCCAGGACATGGTCGACAACGACTTCATGGGCCACCGCTCGCCGACCACCGGGATGGCCGGAGACCGCTTTGAGCGCAGCGGGATCGAGGTCGTCCGCCTGCGCGAGAACGTCGGCCGCGGCTACGGACCCGTGACGATCCACGAGGCGCTGATGAACAGCCCCGGTCACCGGATCAACGTCCTCGCCGAGGACGTCCCCCGGGTCGGGATCGGAGCTGTGATCGGCGACCCGGAGTCGACCGCGGCGGGTGCCCCCCGGCCTATCTTCATCACCCAGAATTTCCTCGCGCCGCCGGAGGCTGCGCCCGCGGATCCCAAGGCCGAGCTCCGCCGCCGGATCGCGGACAAGCGCAGCCAGGCCAAGCTCGCGCCCATCCATTGGGACCCCGCCCTCGAGCCGATGGCCCAACGCCTCGCCGACGGGATCGCCCGAGGCGACGAAGAGGCCGCTCGCAAGGCGCTCAACGATGAATTCCAGGCGAGCGCCTACGCGGCGATCAAGACCCAGCAGGTGATGGCGAACGACTTCTCCGCCTTCCCGGACCTCGACTTCTGGGGCGAGGCCAAGCTCGCCGACGGTCTCGGCAGCGGCGTCGCCGAGGTCACCCAAGGGCCGAAGAAGGGCTTTCTGCTCCTGATCGTCGTGATGGCCGACAAGAGCCCGCCCAAGTAGCGCAGGCCCGCGCGGGGCGGGCGACCCTGTCAGAGCTCGTCGAGCTCGGCCTCGAGGGCCGGGACGCGGCCCATGAAGGCCGCGCCGAAGTCGGCGGGCGCGTCGATCAGCTTCCAGACCTCCCAGCTCGTCCGCGTCAGCGAGCCCTCGAAGAAGCCGGCGAGCCTCGGGACGAGCCGCAGACCGCGGGCGCGGACGCGGCGGACGGCGCGGTCGACCAGCTCCTCCCAGGCCGCCGCCGGGATCGCGTGGAGGCCGAGGGCGTGGAGGCCCATGTCGTGGACGACCATGCCGACGTCGCAGGGGATCTTCGCCAGCGGCGGGACCCGGCGGACGAGGCGGTGGAGGTGGACCGCCCACGAGGGCGCGATCGAGATCGGGAGAACGCCGCGGCGGAGATAGGAGGCCCAGGTGATCGCTGGCAGCATCGGCCCGAGGCCGGCGACGAGGCGCGGCCGCAGCCTGGCGATCTCCGACCGACCAGCGAGGGCGCGGCGAAAGGTGGCGGGCGTCGGCACCGTCCGCGGCCGGAGGTCGTCATCAAAGACGACGCCGAGGCCGGCGAAGTGAGCCCGCATCGATCGACGCAGACCGATCCGCGCGGGCACGGGGTAGACGGCGCCCGAGGGCGGCACCCGCCCGTTTCGCGGCGCGGGATAGCGCACCGAAAGACCGTCGACCTCGCGCCCGCGGATCGCCACCTGTACAGCCTCCGGCCGCGCCCCGTAGCAGAGGTCGTGGTGCGCGGCGTCGCGGAGCAGGAGCGCCCCGTCGGGGTCATCGCCGAGCTCCGCGGCGGAGGTGCGGATCTCGCCCGCGATCGCCGAGGGCAAGTGGCGGCCGGAGACCGGGAGCAGGCGCCAACGCCTGGGCTCCGGACCGAATCGCGCGCGTAGGGCCGCGGCGAGGGTATGCACGATCGCCGTCGCAGCCGCCGAGTCGGACCCGCGGCGAAACGAGATCCCGAGGCCCGCGACCTCGAGGAGGCGCGGCGGACCCCCTGCCGTGCTCGGGGAGACGTCGATCTCGACACGCGCGTCACCGCAGCGGTAGTCGAGGCGCACCGGCTCGTGATCGGCGAGGCGAAGGCAGTCGTGGAGGGCGAAGCCGCCGACGATCGACCGATCGAGGTGCAGCGACTCCGGCAGCGCCGAGAGCAAGCGGGCCGGGCTGAGCGGCTCTGCGTCGACGTTCTCCAGGGCGTCCGCGAGTGTACCAAAGGTCCCAGGCGCGGATGTTCTCGGCGAACCCATGAGCGCTCAGGGCTGCGCTGCGATCCCCTGCTCCAGCCGCCCGTTGTCGCCGCGGCGGAGCTCAACCGGCGGCGGGGCGCCCGGCGAGGTTCAGCTCGACCTCACCCCCGACTTCTCAAGAAAGTCCTCGGAGGTGCCGCGGGTCGGCGCTCGCGGGTCGGTCGCTCGCTCGCTCGCTCTGCGGGGGCTGCCTCGGGCGCGAAGGTTCGGGGGGGGGGGAGGCTGAGGCGAAGGCCGGTCAAGGGGGGACACCACTCTCTCAGACAGGTCGGAGCGTGCATCGGCCCCTTGTTCCAAGGGGCCGATGCACGTCCTAGACTCGTTCCCGGTGTCCCCCCTCGCCCGTCCACCGGCTCGTCCTCCTGTGAAGGTGAGCTGAGGATGAGGGCCGCGCTGCTTCTCCACCCTATGGAGCCTCTCGATGGCGATCCTGGCCTGGCGCGGTGATGGGTCAGCTTGGTCACTCCCGACCTCACTCCCGACCTCACTCTCGATGGGGAGCATACGCCCGGGTCAGCGCGCCGCGGCGGGACGCCAGGCCTCGATCTCGGGCGGCAGCTCGCTCAGCCAGACGGTGACGCCGCGGGCGACGAGGGCGTCACGGAGGGCGATCGCCCGCTCTTTTTGCCAGGCTTCGTCGCCCGAGTGTTGATAGCGGGGATCGGCGAAGTCGGCGACCGCACCGTGCTCGCCGCGGAGCACCCCGAGGCTGACCGAGTCGACATGCTCGGCGAGGGCGTCGGCGAGGGGCTCCAGCGGTCCCGGGAGCATCGGCTGGACGACGACGCCGCGGCGGATCCCCGCCTCGCGGAGGGCCCGGAGCATGGCGAAGCGGGCCGGGATCGAGGCGGCGCGGGGCTCGAAGTGGGCGCGCACCGTGTCATCGAGGGTCGGGATCGAGGCGCCGGCCCAGGCCTCCGGGAGCGCGCGGAGGAGGTCGAGATCGCGGAGGATGAGGTCCGAGCGGGTCATGATCATGACCGGGGGCGGATCGGGGACGGCGGCGAGCACCTCGAGGCAGCGCCGGGTCAGGCCGACGCGGCGCTCGATCGCCTGGTAGGGATCGCTGACGATCGGACAGAACTTGATCGGCAGACGCCTGAGCTCGCGGAGCTCGGCGGCCAGGACCTCGGGGGCGTTGACGCGAACGTCGACATAGGAGCCCCACGGGACCTGCGGCAGGCGGATCACCCCGCGCATCGGATCGAGGCGCGACTGGGCGTAGCAAAAGCGGCAGCCGATGAGACAGCCGACGTAGGGGCTGAGGGTGTAAAAGCGGCGCTCAGGGGTGCCGGCGAGCTCTAGCAGGCGGGTGACCTCGACCTCGCGGATCCGCGAGGCCTCGCCCCTGCCCTCCTCCGCGAGGGCGCTCAGGACCGCGGTCTCACGCGGTGCCGCGGCCGCGGCCACGGCCCTGCAGGCGCGCATGCCCGCCTGCGGATCGACGCGCTCGGCCCCGCCGGAGCGGTAGGTGAAGGCGAGCTTGTCGGTGCGCGCGGCGTGGGGCTGCCCCGGCGCCCGCGGGCTGACCTCGACGTGGACCTCGTGGCGCCCGTCGACCAGGACCGTGATGCGAAAGCCGAGCTCCGTCGACGCGCCCCGGAGGTGGACGCCGGGGGCGAGGGCATCGCCGACGGTCGCCGGGGCGACGAGGTCGAGGAGAATGTCACGCAGATCCACCGCGGCCTCCGGCTCCTGCCCCGACAGGCCGCGAGAGCGCGACGCTCCTCAGCGCCGATCGGCGAGCGCGGCGAGGGAGCACGCCCAGGTCCCCCCTCGAGGGCGACCCGACCAGCTCCCTCCGTTCTCTCGGCTCGCCTCGAGCTCGCGACCGTCGCACGCTCCATCCATACCACCGCCGGCGCTCCCCGTGCTGTGCTAGCCTGGCGCCGTGTCCGTGGGCAGCCCCCTGCTCGTCGCCCTGCGCTCGGCGAGGCCTGCGGTCCCCGAGGCGCTCGCGCGCTTCGACGAGGTCGTCCGCGCCGGCGCCTGCGGGCCGAGCTTTGAGGAGTACTCGGCGCGGATAGGCGACGTCCTGAGCCCCTGGCGCGAGACCTGCTACTTCGACCTCGGGGCGCCGTCGGCCGGCGAGGTCGCGGACGAGCGCTTCCTGGCGGCGGCCGAGGCCGTCGGCGTCGAGCTCCCGCCGCCCTTCATCGACCAGCTTCGGGCGCGGGCCTCCGTCGCCCCGGAGGTCCTGCAGATCGTCCTCGGCTATGACGCCGGCGGGGCCGGTGCCGCCCCGCGCCTCAAGTACTACCTGATCTTTAGGGCAGATTCATCGGCGCAGGTAGAGCGCCTGCGCCAGGCGGTCGGCGCTCCCCCCCTACCCCCCTCGCTCGATCCGACGACCGTCTACATCGTCGGCGTCGACTTCTCGGCGAGCGGCCTCCACGAGTTTAAGATCTACGTCCGCCTCGCGCCCGCCCGCCTGCGCGCGGCGATCCGCAACCTCGAGCATTTCCCGGAGCTGTGGCGAGGGAGCCGCTATCTCGTCTATCAGCGCTGCCTCCTCAGCGGCGGCGAGCAGGTCTACTTCCACGCCGCGTCCGCCCTCGTGCTCGAGCGGGAGCTGGCGCGACGCGCCGCGCAGCAGGCGTCGGCGGCGGCTCTGCAGGCGCAGCTCTCGGCGATGAACGGGTCGGCAAGGGCCCGCTGGCGGCCGTGGATCCTCTCGCTCCCCTTCGCCCGAGGACGCCTCGGCGACGCGCCCTCCAACGTCTACTTCCACCGCGATGACGACGCCTGTGATACGCTCCATGCGCGTGACGCGGAGGATCGCACTGATTGCCGTTGACGCGCAGTGGCGCGACCCAAACGGGACTTTTTTCTCGTTCTCCTACGGCATCGAGGCGCTCCGGGCAGCGATCGTCAGCGCCCCCGATCTCGCCGATGTCGAGGTCCGGATCATCGATCTGAGCAGCGACGATCCCGACGAATACTTCGCGGCGATCGCCGACTTCCGCCCGACCCTCGTCGGCCTCTCGACCTACATCTGGTCGCTCGACGTCTTCGCCGGCCTGACCGAGCGCCTGCGCAAGCACGACCCGCGGATCGTGATCGTCGCCGGGGGTCCGGCCGCGCGGCGCAACGTCTTCGATCTGCCGCCCCACCACGCCCTCCGCGATCGCCTCGACGCGATCGTCCCCGGCGAGGGAGAGTCGGTGATCCGCGAGCTCGTCCGCCACCACCAGGATCCCGCCTGGCGCTCGCGGGTCGCCGGCCTCGAGCTCCCGCAGCGCGGGCTGTGGCGCAGCAGCGGCGAGGCCGAGCGCCCGGACATCGGCGCCTTCCCGTCTCCCTACCAGCTCGACCTCGCGCCCAAGGGCAAGAGCGGCTACGTCGAGACCTTCCGCGGCTGCCCGATCCACTGCGCCTTCTGCCAGTGGGGCGATCAAAAGTCCGATCGGGTCCACAACGCCGAGTACCTCGCCCGCCACCTCGAGGGCCTGCGGCGGGCGGAGGTGCCCAACGTCTTCTTCCTCGACGCCGCCTTCAACCTGAGCCCCCGCGCCTTTCGCAGCCTCGTCGCCGCCGAGGAGGAGGTCGGTGTCCTCAAGGACATGATCGTCCACGGGCACCTCTACCCGACCTTCCTCCAGGATCACCACCTCGACTTCTTCGACAAGTGCGGTCAGATCCAGGCCAGCGTCGGCATTCAGAGCTTCGATCCGGAGGTCCTCCAGCGCCTCGGGCGGCCCTTCGACATCGACCGCTTTCAGCGCGTGCTCCGGCGGATGCGCGGCCGCGTCGACGTCGACATCGAGCTCATCTACGGCCTCCCCGGCGACAACCCGGAGTCGTTCCGCAGGACCCTCGAGACCTCGCTCGATCTCGGACACTCGGTGAAGATCTTCCGCTGCCTCGTCCTCCCCGACGCGCTCCTCGAGCGGGCCGCCGAGATGGCGATCGAATACGACCCGCGGACCTTCGAGATGCTCGCCTGCGAGGGTTGGCCCGCCGACGTCTACGAGTCGGAGTGGCAGCGGGTGACGGAGCTCGCGGCGAGCTTTGATCGGCCGATCCTCAACGAGGACTGGGTCGGCTTCGTCGTCCGCCCGCACGGGGGTCACGGCGACGACGCGGCCCCCAAGGTCGACGCGCACCCCCACAGGCAGGAGCTCCGCTCGTCGCTGGCGACCGCGGCGATCGACCGTCTGCGCGATGCCATCGCCGACGCGGCCTCGGGCTGGAGCCTCCGCGGCGTCCGCGAGCGCGACCGCCTGCTGCTCTTCGATCTCGCGGCGCCCTCCGAGGAGGTCGTGCTCGAGGTGGTGCCGCTCGCCGCCGGGGCCCGCTTCTTCGCCGAGCGCGACGGCCTCGCCTACTCGCACCGCGGTCACCTCAGCCGCGAGAGCGCCCCAGGGCTGCGCAGGGTGATCGACGTCGTCCACGGCGACGCCCTCGGTGCGATCGCATGAGGGAGCGCCGATGAGGGTCGTCCTCGTCTTCTTCACCGACCCGCCGCGGCCCTTCAGCAGCTCGGTCGCCGCGCTCGCGCCGATCGTCCGCGCCGCGGGGCACGAGCCCCTCGCCTTCGAGGTCTTTCGCCGGCGCTCGATCGACGCGGTCACGGGCGAGCTAGAAGCGCTCGCCCCTGACGTCGTCGGCGTCACGGCGATGACCCGCGACTGGCCGGGGGCCCGAGCCCTCGTCGAGCGCCTGCGAGCGCGGGCGCGGGAACGGGGCGAGCGGGGACCCTTTATCGTCATCGGCGGCTACCACGCGAGCCTCGGACCCGCGGACGTCGCCACCTCCGAGGCCGTCGACGCGATCGCGATCGGCGACGGCGAACGACCGCTGACAGCCCTCCTGAGCGCCCTCGCGGAGGGTCGCCCGCCCGCGACCCAACCTGGCCTTTGGGTCCGTAACGCCGACGGCTTCACCTCGCCGACCCCCGGCGCCGATCCGGTGGACGACATCGCCGCGCTCCCGCCCTGGGACTACGACGTCTTCGGCGAGTTCGCCGAGATCCTCCGCGGCGGCGTCAACACCTTCGGCCCCCACGTCGACCGCTACCTGCCGACGCGGGCGAGCCGCGGCTGCCCCTTCACCTGCGCCTACTGCTCTGCGCCGCGCTGGGGTCAGCTGCAGGGCTTCTCCGGCTCGGGGCGGGAGCCAGGCAACATCCGGCCGGTGGCGCACCTGTGTGACGAGCTCGCCGAGCTCCGCGACCGCTACGACCCCGAAGGCTTCGAGTTTTGGGACGAGCATTTCCCGGCGCCGATCGACTGGCTGCGGGAGTTCGCGGAGGTCTATCCCCGCCGCGTCGGCCTCCCCTTCAAGGTCGAGATGCACCCCAACGCAGCGACGCGCGAGCGCCTGGAGCTGCTCGCCACCGCCGGCTGCGCCCTCTTCCACTGCGGGATCGAGGCCGGCGACGCCGACCTGCGCCGTGACGTGCTCAACCGCCGCACCAGCGACGCCCGCCTCCAGCGGGTCTTTGACGACTGTCGCGAGCTGGGGCTGGCGACCAGCGCCTCGCTGATGACGATGCTCCCGGGGGAGACGCGGGCGCAGATGCAGGCGACGACGGGGCTGCTCCACCGCCTGCGCCCCGACTCCTTCATGTGGTCGACCTACCAGGCGCTCCCCGGGACCGTCCTCGGCGACGCGGCGGTGGCATCGTGGCCGGGCCCGGCCCGCGAGCGCTTCGACGACTTCGACGAAGCGCCGAGCCAGACGCCGGCGCGGGTCAGCGCCGACGAGCGGCGCGAGACCTTCCGCGAGCTCGCGGTCCTCCAAGAGGAGCTGGTCCAGCTCGCCGGGCGTCACCGGGGGGACGGCGATCGACGGGCGCGGCCGGTCGAGATCCCGCTACCGCCGCGTCCAGCCTCGCCCAAGCTCGCGCGCCTCCTGGGTCTCGCCCCCACAAACGCGCCGCTCCAGCGCCCGCGGATCAACCTCGCGTCGATGGACGGGGACACCATGGTGCTCGAGGTCGAGGATCCTACCTTCCCGCCGCAGGTGATCCGGATAAGCGGGCGCGAGAGCGGCCCTCACTTCGTCGAGTCACGCAAGCTCGGGCTCTCCTACGGCGGTCGCGAGGCGCCGCGCAAGCTCCTGGCGATCCTCCGGGCGATGGCCGTACACCTCGGTGACGTCGACCTCGCGACGCTCCGCGGCGCCCTCGAACCCGCAGAGGACCGCGCCGCGAAGGCGAAGGAGACCGCCGCTCCTCGCGAGGCCGTAGCTGAGGGGAGCGCGCTCCGTGAACCCTGAGGGCGAGCTCGGCGATGTCGGGGCGCTGCACGTCCAGGCAGAGGATCCCGACGAGGCCGAGGCCCACGCCAGGGCGCTTCGCGAGCGCGGCTACACCATCGTCGTCGGCGGCCACACACAGGAGCAGGTCGCGCGTCTACGCGCGGCGCTGACCGAGCTCTACACCCGCCACGGCTCGCCGACGCCCTATGACCCTTCGGGCAGGTCCATCGCCGCCGACGTCCAGCTCGCGCCGACAGGCTTTGTCCTGACCCGCCTCCTCGCCCTCTGTCCGGAGCTCGCCGACGAGATCCTCGCGCCGCGGGTCATCGCCGCCGCGCGGGCCCTCCTCGGCCCCGACGTGCGCCTCGAGCTGACCGGCGCGGTGCTCTGCGACCGTCGGCGCCCCTTCTTCTCTTGGCACAACCACATCGGCGGGATCGACGTCGAGGACTACCGCGCGCGCGGAGACTTCCCGCGCTTCACCGCCTCCCAGCGGGTGATCGTCGTCCACTACCTCGACGACATCGACGCCGACAGCGGCGAGCTCCGGGCGCTGCCGCGGCGGCTCAGCGAGCCCACCGAGCCGCCCCATGATCCGATGCTCGAGAGCTGGCCAGGCCAGGAGCAGCTCCACTTCCCGGCAGGCTCGACGCTGATCCTCGAGCAGTGCACCTGGCACGCGGTGATGCCCGTGCGCCGACCCGGGCTGCGGATGTTCATCGGCGCCTACCTGACGAGTCCGGACGCCCCCCCGACCCAGTCGGTCGACGACTCGCTGCGCAGCTTTGACGGCGGCGGCCCGCTCCTGCGCTCGCTGCTGCCGCGCTAGGGCGTCTTCGCCCCGAGGTGGCCCGTGTGCCACTCCGATCGAGAGCGCCCGCCAAGCGACGCCTCTCGCCTTCCCTGCACGGGAGCGCCATCGCCTACCTCTCCAGCCTCCTTCGCGAAGGACGATGCCCGACGACGACGCTTGTCGCCCGCCCCTGCCACCAAGCGCGGCGGCGCGCCTCAACGCTCCGCGCTCACGAAGAGGGTGAGCCCTCTCCTGCATCCCCGACCACGAGCGTGACGAGCTCAGCCCTCCACCACCGACGCGAGGGACTCAGCCCTCCACGATGACCCATGCGAGGAGCTCAGCCCTCCACGACGACCCATGCGGGGGAGCTCAGCCCTCCACGGCCACCGACGCGAGGAGCTCAGCCCTCCGCGACGACCGACGCGAGGAGCGGGCTGGCCTCGGCCCAGCGGCCAAGGTCACGATCGACAAAGCCCGCCGGCGCGGTCGTCCGCGCGGCGAAGGTCGTACCGACGAACATCCGCAGCCCTGGCCCCTGCATCCGCCGGATCGCGTGCCAAGTGCACTGTTCGATGGCGACCACGCTCCCGGCCGGCGGCCGCAGCTCGACCTGTCCGGGCCAGCGATCGAGGGAGCAGTCGAAGGGCGGCCCGGCCGGATCCCCAGCCGCCCGCGGGAGGACGAGCATCGGCCCCGCGTCGTCGCCGAGATCTTGGAGGTAGAGGAGGCACATCACCCGCTCCGCCCCGTGGACCACCGGCCAGATCCCGCGGCGCCGATGGACGCCGTCGTCGACCCCGCCGACGTGGCTGTGCCAGGCGAAGAAGGGGCGCGCGCGATCGGAGATGACACAGCCGGCGACCTCGAGAACCATATCGTCGCCAAGGAGATCGCCGATCGACGCGACGACCTCGGGACGGAGCAGCGTCGCCGCCCAGGCCGGGCGCTGGGCGAGGAGCGAGTGGACGGCGAGACCTGCGGCGCACAGCTCGATCCCAGGGGCGAGCTCGCGATGCCCAGGATCGTGCAGCGGCGGCCGCCCCAGCTCCTCGTAGAGCCCCACGAGATCGGCGCGCAGCGAGGCCACCCAGGCGGGATCGTAGGCGCGCTCAAAGACCGTGAAGCCCCGCTCGCGCAGCGACCTCGCGTGGTCCTCGGCGGCCACGCCGACGCTCATGGCTCCGATCCGTCCAGCACCCGCAGCGCCTTCGCACGCCGCGGCCGACGACGCACCGAGTCGTCGCCGACGAGGCCCTTGCGGGCGTCGAGGTGCATGCCTCCCGGGTCGCGGGCGATGACCGTCTGGATCGCGTCCTCGACGAGCGCGGAGAGGCGCTCGCGCAGCCCAGGGGCGCTGAGGTCAGCCTGGAGGTTGCGGTATTGGAGGTTGAAGGACGCGCTGCGGGCGAGGGCTGGCGCCTCGCTCCGCGCGGTCAGGAGGACGTCGACCGTCGCGCCCTCGCCCAGCTCAAAGCGGTAGACGCAGGCCCGCCGCTGGAGCATGACGTTTGCCAGCCGAGCCCGGTGACGCTCGGCGACGCCGACGACGAGGCCGGCCCAGCGCGGCTGATCGGTCGGGATCGCCGTCCCCTCGCCGGGGCGATCGGAGCCGACCCAAAGGCCATATTCTGGCTCCCGCCACGGGGTCGCGCGCGGGAAGGGGACCAGGACGTCCTCCTCCCAGCCAAACTTGGTGATGTAGGGATGATGGAGCCCGAGGCAGGTATCGCCATGCTCGCAGGCAGCCTCGTGGATGCAGGCGAACTTGGGATACTTGTCGTAGAACTCCTCGACGATGACGACGTCCGGCTGAGTGTTGTCCTGGCTCTCGCCGTGCTCGCCGAGGAGGCAGCGGGGCACGTACTTCACGGCGCTCTCGATGCCGTAGTCGCGGGCCCGGGCGAGCGCCTCCCGCAGCGACGGCGCGAGCTCGGACATCGGCGAGAGGAGGCCGAGCTCATCGGCGTAGTCCTCCATCGGCAGGTAGTTCCACCACTCCATCCGCGCCGGCGCGAAGGGCCGAACGGTGTCGACGATCGCCGCGAGCGTGGGCTCGTTGAGGGTCGTCAGCACCGTGTTGGTGAGGATGCAGACCCCGAGCTCGCGGAGGTTCTCGAGGCCGCGGATCGCCTCGTCAAACGATCCTGGCCGCTGGGAGATGTAGTCCTGGGTCGCCGCGTCGTGGCCGTGGAGCGAGACGAAGAACTCGTCGACCCCAGCGTCGACGACCCGGCGGGCGAAGGCTCGATCGGCGAAGAGACGACCGTTGGTCTGGATGCGGATGTGCTCGAAGCTCTGCGAGTCGCGGGCGATGTCGATGTAGTCAAAGAGGCGCTTCTCGAGCGTGACCTCGCCGCCGGTGAAGGTCACCCGTCGGTAGCGCTTGGCCCTCCGGTTGTCGGCGACCGCGGCCTCGTAGAGCTCGAAGGGCACGCCCTTGTAGTAGTTCATCCCCTCCTGGACGATGCAGAAGCGGCACGCGCTGTGGCAGTGGAAGTCGACGGTGACCGTCAGGTCCTCGAAGCGCGTCGGCTCAAAGCGGCCCTTGTAGCTCTCCATCAGAGATTCCCGTAGAGGGTGGTCTCCGGGTAGACGATCGCCACGCCCTCTTGGCGGTAGGCGACCTCGACGTCGAAGAGGAGGTGATCGAGGCGCTCGCGTTGGCCGCGGGCGTAGTCGACGAGCGCAGCGGGGTGGCCGAAGCGGGAGAGGAACCACGTGAGCTGGTCGACGTTGATCCCGGAGTAGACGAGGGCGTCGGCGTCGCAGCGGCGGCAGACGTGGAGATAGCGGCAGGCGAAGAGCTCGGGGATCAGGGTCCGCCCGAGGAGGCTGCGATCTCCCGAGAAGTCGACGATAGGGCTCGCCTTGATCCGCGGGAGGGTGACGTTGATCTCGCGCTTGGCCTCGGCGATGAGCACCTCGTCGACGCGGCGACGGCCCGCGGAGCCGACCTGCCAGACCTCGAGCGTCCTCGGCTCCGCGCCGCGCAGATAGTGGCTCACGGCGTCGACGCACCCCCTGGCTGCGACCTCCTCGCTGAGCTCGATCCCGAGAACATCGTAGGCTCCGTCGTCATCGACCGACGGCGCGACCGCAAGCCAGGGCCCTAGCTCCGCGCGCAGGGCCTCGAGCAGGCGTACACGGCCGGGGTTGGCCAAGCGGAGGCGCCATGTCCTCTGCGCGGCGCCGACCGACGCGCCCCAGATCGTCCGGCCCCGTCCGACACCGCGCTGGATCGCCCGCAGAGCCGGCTCCCAGCGCTCGCGCGCGCCGGCGACCTGGAGCGCCTCCCAGAGGAGCGCGTCGCCGCCGGCCTTGCCCGCCGTCGGACGCAGCGGCCGGTACGGCGCGAACGCGAGGTCAAAGAGGCGCTCGCCACCCGCGCTGCGCGGCGCCGCTGCGCTGCTGGCCAGGCGATGTCGCGGGTGCTCCACGGTCGTCGGAGTGTACACGACACAGGCTCCCGGAGACGCTCCCACGGCCGGCACAAGCTCATCCGAGCGCCGCGCCTACGCGCCCGACGGGAGCGGAGGGAGCGGCGGGAGGCCACGCCGCGGATCGAGGTAGAGCGAGCCGTCATCACGGGCGACGATCGCGGCGGCGATCGCCCTCACGATCCGCGCGAGCTCGGGGCCTCCGACGCCCTTCGCTCGGGTGTAGCGGATGTCGAAGGAGCGGCTCCGGGCGAGGGCGGGCGCCTCCTCGGTCCGCGGCGTCAGCTCGAGAACGAGCGAGCGACCGCGGCCGAGGTCGACGCTGAACCGGGCGGCGCAGCGATCCAGAGCGACCGCCGTCACTCGGCTCGCCGCGCGACCGAGGAGCGCACGCCAGGCCGCGAAGGCCTCCGACGAGCTGTCGTGCAGGGGCCAGGGCGACGCGCGCAGAGCAGGACGGAGCCGGCGCGCCTCCCAGCCGAAACGATGGACGTAGGCCGTCGGAAGGCCACGGCAGCGATCCCCGAGCTCGCAGCGGCTCGCGAAGAGGCAGGCGAACGCCGGCGGATCGCTGGCATCACCAGCCCCCTCGAGGCAGCCCGCGTGCTCGCCGAGGAGGCAGGCCGGCAGGCCGCGCACACGGCCGACAACGCCGACCTCGCGGCAGCGATCGAGGGCGCCGAGAACCGCCGGGATCATCCTGTCGACCGGCGCCATCCCAGGCCCGTCGACGGTCGGCGCCGCGAAGGTGCAGCGCAGGGCGCCGAGCTCCTGGGCGACGTCGACGATCCGCGACAGGGCGCCCAGGTTGTCGGTTCGCAGCGGGACCTCGCAGGCGAGCGCCGGGAGACTGTCTTCGGCGCGCAGGCGCAGGAGCCTCGCCTCGAGGCGGGCGAAAGCCCCGGGGCGCCCCACGATCTGATCATGGAGCCGAGCGCCGTCACCGTAGACCTCGAAGACGACGCCGACGGTCGGATCGTGCGCCTCGCGGACCGTCGAGGCGTCGGGATCAAGGTGTCGCCATCCGGCGATCGAGGGGTCAAGAGAGGACACGACGCTCCGCCGCCGAGTGTAGCGGCAGGGCGGCTACAGGGTCGAGTAGTAGCTCGTCTTCGGCACCTCGAGGCGGCCGTCGGCGCCTGTGCGGTGATCGATGCCGACGTCGAAGCGCAGGTGCTCGAGGTCGTCGCGATTGTCGGTGATGAAGCCGACGATCGCCTCCGGGTAGTCGAAGCGGCGCAGGAACCACAGGAGCTGGCCGACCGTGATCCCCGAGTAGTAGATCCCGTCGGCGAAGCGCTTGCGAGCGACGCAGATCTTGGCGCAGTCGAGGAGCTCCGGGAGGAGGAGCTCGGCGAGGTCGGTGCGGCTCATGTCGACGCAGACGCTGCGCTCAAGCTGGTGGACGATCGCCTCGATCTCGGCCCGCGGATCGTGGAAGCGATAGGTGTTGCGGAGCTCACGACCGGAGGCCGTGAACTTGTAGGAAAACCCGCCCTGATGACCGTGAAGAGGCAAATAGACGTCGACCTCCTCGACCCGGCGGCAGGCGAGCGCGGCGGCGTCGAGCTCGAAGCTCACCATGAAGTAGCCGATCGTATCGGCGACCTCGGGGACGATCTCGAGCTCGCCGGCGAGCTCGCGGCGGAGGCTCGCGGCCGTGACCCGCGGATCCTCGCGGTCGGGATCGTAGAAGTACAGCTCCCACGACAGCGCCCCGCCCTGCTGCTTGACGCCGAAGACCGTCATGTCACGGCCGGCGACCCGCTGGACCGCGTGGAAAGGGCGATCATCAGCGACCGGGACCCCCATGACGGCGAGGCTCGACCAGAGCAGGGACTCGCCCCGCAGCTTGCCTCGCGGATCGCAGCGCGGGGCGTAGGGCTGGAGACAGTAGTCGAAGAAACGGTCGCAGGGCCCTGTCGGGATCCTCAGCGCGCGCGTGCCAGCTTCCGCGGGGGCGTCGGGGGAGTCGCCAGGCACCTCCTGCAAGAGACCACGGCAGCGGCCGCGCGAGCAAGTTGGATCCAACACACCGCGGGCGCCGACCCCGAGATCGACGAGGCGCTGTGGGAACGGCGCGGCATCGACCGCAGGACGAGACCAGCCGAGACCGAGGTCATCGGCTCCACTTCGCCCGCAAGACCCCGCAGCCATGCAAGCCCTCACCGGGGCCGTCCAAACCGGTCGTACTCTCAGGGACCAAAGACGACCCTACTCGGGCGCCTACGAGCTCTTCACCCGACGGCCTCCCGTCGCAGCTCACCGAGAACGCCTCGCTCTCAGCCCTCATCGCGGAGAACTTGGCTCTTCAGCCAGTTGCGGACCTCGAGCGTGCGCATGTCCCAGTCGAGCACGTCGTCGCCGACGCCCAGGCGAAACCCGAGATCACGCCGGCCCGGCTCGGCGCCCAGCGCCTCGAGCTCCGCCATATAGCGGCGTGCGTCCTCATCTCCCGCGAAGAAGCCTTGGTTGATGAGCTGCCGTGAGCGGAGGATGCCGAGCTGAGCGACGTCGACCAGCTCGTACTCCGGATGGTACTGGACCGCCCAAAACTCGCCCGCCCCGTAGCGAACACGGACCGCCTGGACCGCGGAGAAGGCGTTGCCGGCGAGCGACTCTGCGTGCTCCCCCAAGGACGTGACGTGGTCCTCGTGACATGTCAGGGCGCCGAAGGCCGGCGGCTTGCCGGCGAACATCGGGTGCGCTTGGCCTCGCTCATTGAGGGTGATCGTCCGTCCTACCCCGAACTCGCGGCCGCGCGGGTTGACCTCGCAGGCCCCGCCGGTGGCGGACACCGCGACGTGTACAGCCCAGCAGCTGCCAAAGCTTGGCACTCCGGCGGCGAAGGCCGCACGACAGAAGCTGAGCTGGTCTCGCACCGCCGGCGTGTCGCGATACACCGTCAGGTTGGAGCCGCTCCAGACGATCCCGTCGTACTCTCGGAGCGCCGAGGAGGGCGCGAAGCCTGCCTCCGAGCTGAAGGGGGCCACCTCGACGCTCGCCTCGGGCGCGAGTCGCGAGAGCAACCTCCGGTAGAGCACCCCTGCATGGCTCGCCCCTGCGCCGCTGAGCGCCTGACGGCCAGCCTCATCATAGGCGTCGAGAACGAGCAGGCGGATCATCGCGGACGCTCCCCCGCGATGGTGATCCGCTCCATCCGCCGGCGCGCCGGAAAGTAGTCGTTGAGCGGCCGATGCAACGTCGCGCGGTTGTCCCAAAAGGCGATCGAGTCGCGCCGCCAGCGAAACCGGCAGGTGAATTCAGGCGTCTCCAGGTGCTCGAAGAGAAAGCCCAGCACCGCCCTGCTCTCAGCCTCGGCGAGGCCGACGATATGGGTCGTGAAGAGGCGGTTGACGAAGAGCGCCCGACGCCCCGTCACCGGGTGCGTGCGCACGACAGGATGCTCGACGGGCGGATTGCGGCGGACCGCGTCGCCAAGTCGATCCCAGCCCCCTGGCTCGGCGAGGCTGTGGCGAAATCCGTGAGCGAAGGAGTGGCTCGCCTGGAGCCCCTCGAGGTAACGCTGCATTCGCGCCGAGAGCCCCTCGTAGGCGGCGTAGAGGCTGGCCCACATCGTGTCCCCGCCGACCTCCGGGATCTCCCGCGCGCGGAGGATGGAGCCGAGCGGCGGCCGCTCGAGGAAGGTCATGTCCGTATGCCAAGTGTCGATCTTGGTCGGCCGTTCGGCGGTGCTCTCGAGCACGTTGATCGCCGGAAACCCCTCAACGCCGGGGTAGGCCGGGTGAGCGACCGGAACGCCGAAAGCTGTCGCTAGGGCCATGTGGTGCTTCGGGTCGATCACCTGGTCGCGGAAGAAGAGCACAAGGTGACGACTGAGCCCCTCTCTCAACGTCGCGAGCACGGACTCCGCGAGCTCCTCGCGAAGGTCAACCCCGACGACCTCGGCGCCGAGCGATGGGGCGAGTGGTTGGAACCCGATCACCCAAAATTTGTACGCAGAAGCGGGGCTGAGGGCTACACAATTCTAGCGCTGAGGTCCTCGGTCGCGCTCGCGGGAGCGGCGGGCGGCCTTCCGCCAGACGCCAGGACTGCTCCGCCACCTCGGGCGAGAAGAGCGGCCTTGCCGGTCTCTCCCTCGTACGGATCGTACGAGAGAAGGGCGACGCCCTCACCCCTCCGTCGCAGCCGCGCGAGCAGCCTTGCGGGCCACTTCGTAGCCCTGGATCAGCTCCGACGACGGGCGCATGTAGCCCAGCGCGGGGACATGACCCGGCTTCGCGTCAACACCGAGGATGATCGTGCACTCGTTGAGCCACTCCCAATAGGCGAGCGTCGCCTTCAGGAGATCGTCATTGCCCTCGCGCGGGGTCAGATCGTGAAAGCGGAGCTGGAACATGCGATCGATCAAGGACCACAGCTCCGCGTCCTCCGGGCCTGAGAACGTCTTCGCGAGCTCCTCATAGGACTCGGTGTCGGTCATGTACATCAGGTCGATGAGCGAGTCTTCGTCGAGCGGCCCAATCTTACCTGTCTTTTTGTACAGATGGAGGTTCGCCGAGTAGATATGTCCGATGACGCAGTACCGGCACCCGTTCCACAGCGCGGCGATCCCGATCAGGGTCTGGGCCGTGTAGTCGCCGACCGCATCGACGAGCGTGGACGTGACCTCGGCCCCCAGCTTCATCAGGCGAAACGCCCCGCGCACCCCGTGAATCCGGACCATCTCCTCCTGGATGGGGCCCATGTCGTAGCCGGCGCTCAGCCGGGTCAGCGCCCGCATGGCCGACACGAAGGAGCGCTGGACCAGGCTCAAGCCGCTCATGATGCATCCTTAGCGCTCATGATGCCTCCTTGGCTCATGATGCCTCCTTGGCATAGATCGCCCGACCGCGCAGGCGCCCGACCCACTCCCCCGCGCTCTCGCGGAGCAGGATCTCGCGGGCGCCGCTCGACTCAAGCCAACCATTCGCGTGAGCTGCGGTCGGGAAGGTCCGAGCGTTCGAGTCAGGAGCACAGTGGCAGACCCAGAGGGCGATCCCCCGGAAGATCGGTCGGTTGGTGACCCACGCGGTCCGCCGCGCGAGACCGCCGACATGCCGCTGAAGGCCGGCGAGCACCTCGCGCGCGCCGACGCTGCAGCGGCGCATCTCGTTGAGATCGAAGAGGAGCACCATCGAGCCAGGGGGCACCGCCGCGAGGCGATCCCGCAGCGTCAGATCAAGACGCTCAGCGCTCGCCTCGTCGAAGTCACCGCGAAGCGAGGCTGTGAGAAGACCGTGTTCGGTCTCCGACAGCGTCCACGCCTCGTGCTGGTCGGTCGTCTTCGGCAAGCTCTGCGAGAATACCCGATCCCTGGTCCTCCGGAGAGCCCAGTTTTGTCGGCAGCGCTCATGTGCGCACTCGCCCATCCCGCCCGCGACACCTCAGGCTCGCCGAACACCAGAAATTTGGCTATTTTGGACCTCGTCTTTGACCGCAGTCGCCGTAGCACCCGAGGGGGGGATCCCCTCTACCGGCGAGAGCACAGCCTCCGTAGAATTTTTGCTCGCCGGCGACACGACGATCCTCGACCTCGAGGTCGTCGGCGCCTGGTCTGATCTGCAATGGTCTGCGCTTCGCGGCCAACGGTTCTCAGAGATCGTCGTCGGCGGCGCAAAAGGGCCGATCGAGGAGCTTCTGAGCCAGAGAATCTCCTTTGTTAGGATGAGCCTCGAGCTCCAGAGCGCGAGCATTTCGCGGATCGTCGTCGCCGAGATCCGGCGGGTCGGCGACCATCTCTTCGCCCGCGTCGAACCTCGCTCCGCCGACGCCGACACCATCTCGGGCGAGCGAATGGCCGAACACCGCCTGGAAGAGATCGGCGTCTTGGTCAGCGGCATCGCCCACGACTTCAACAACGTGCTCTCGGCGATCCTCGGGAACGCCGAGCTGCTCGGCGAGGAGCTCGCCGACACGCTCGCCGACGACCAGGAGCTCGCCGCGGCGATCACCGACATCACGACCGCCGCCGATAGGTCGCGGGATCTGATCGCGCAGATGCTCTCGTACGGGACCAAGACCGCGCGAGCCCAGCAGACGACGATCGACCTCAGCGAGCTGACCCGCGAGATGGCTCGCCTGTTGAGGGTCTCGACCCCACAAAGTGTCACGTTCCACTACGCCATCGACGACGACGTACCGCTGGTCGAAGGCGACCCCAGCCAGCTACGCCAGGTCGTCATGAACCTCATCGTCAACGCTGCGGACGCGATCGCCGACGACGTCGGCGGAGTGATGATGCGGACCGGGACAATGTTCGCCGATCGTGCCCTGCTCCGAGCGGGCTTCGCCGACGAGGCCACAGCCGAGGGCGACTACGCGTTCGTCGAGGTCGAGGACACCGGCTGTGGCATCGACACGGAGACCCTCGCTCGGATCTTCGATCCCTTCTTCACGACGAAGAGCAAAGGGCGCGGCCTCGGCCTCGCCGGCGTACGAGCGATCGTCGCCGCCCACGGAGGCGCCCTCCTGGTCTCCTCGACCCCCGGGATCGGCACGATCTTCCGCGTCCTCCTCCCGGTCCGCGCGGACCTCAAGCGAAGCGAGCACAGCCCCAGCGAGAGCGCCACGGTCGACCTCCACCACAAGCGCATCCTCATCGTCGACGACGAGCCCATGATCCGCCGGGTCACCAGTCGCCTGCTCAGCATCCGCGGTGCGACCGCGCTCTCGGCCTCAGACGGCCATGAGGCGCTCGAGCTCTTCGCCTCCGATCCGCAGGCGATCGCCTGCGTCCTCCTCAACGTGTCCATGCCCTATATCAACGGGATCGACGTGGCCGCAGAGATCTTCGCGCTCCGAGCGGACACGCCCGTGCTCCTGGTCAGCGGCTACAGCGTCCCGGAGATCACTCTGCGCGCGCGCGGCCTGCCGATCGCCGGAGTCCTGCAAAAGCCCTTCACCTCTGCGGGGCTCCTGGATGCTGTGAGCGCCCTCCTCCGCGACGAGTAGCCCGCTTGGCAGAGCGCCGGGGGACGGCGCTCTCGAAGCGCCCGCGACTCTCCAGCAACCCCCGGGACGCCGACCGCTCAGAAGATCGGCGAGCAGGCGCACCAGCGCCGGGGTCGGCGTCGCCCGAGCCTCCGCCAGGGTCGTCTATCGCGCGGCGTCGGACCCCGAGTCCGCCCGGCATCGCCGAGACACAAAGCCGAGAGGGCCGCCCGAATCAACGGGCCGCCCTCTCGGCGCTCATCCTCGACCCTGCGATCGAGCCTCGCTCCTCCTACTGCTCGTCGAGGGGGGGCACAGGCGCAAAGCCGGTGTTCCACTGGAAGTTCTCGCCGCACTCGACGGGCTTCTCGTAGGCCGGATCCATCTTCGGCCAGTTGCCGCCCCAGCCGATCATGAGGTTGTCGCGCGCCTTCAGGTAGTCCGGCTTGGGGAAGGGCTCGTAGGACGTGACGGTCCACAGCCCGCCCTTGCCCTCGGCCAGGTTCTCGATCACGTCGTCGAAGTTCATCGCCTGATCCGCCGGCAGCCCGTCCTGCGTGTAGTAGATGTCGAGCTCGAGCGGGTTGAAGAGGTTCTTCGGCAGGACTCCGACGTAGACCCCGGCGCTGCCGAGCATGTCGAGCATATTGTCGTAGTCGTAGTCGAAGGTCACGTCGGCCTGCAGGGTCGACGGGTCCGACTCGAAGAAGTCGGTGCAGAGCATCTGCAGCACCGGGATCTCGACCGGGATCGCGGTCGGCGGCAGGGCGTTCAGGTCGACGTCGTGCTCATTGCCGATGAGCCCGCCGTCGGCCAGGTCGTAGTAGAAGATCGAGCGCTTCGAGAAGAAGCTGCCGACCAGCCACATCTGCCAGCGACCGTCGGAGACACACTCAGGGTAGTCGTTGAACTCCGTCGACGGATCGTAGTCGTAGCAGTAGGTCGGCCGGTGGGGCAGACCGTCGAAGGTGGCGTGGATGCTCAGGGTGTTCGCGTTGCGGTCGAACGAGACATCCGTGCTCGCCCCGCCCTCACACATCGACGGCTCCCAGATCTGGTACTCGCGCGCGCCTGAGGTGTCAAAGCCCATGTCGATCGTCACCGTGCCGGCGAGGTTGTCGATCTCCGTGACCACGTTCTCCTCCACCGGAAGACCGCTCGGGACCGACTCAGGGACGAACTCGGCGAGGTCCTCCGACGCCGGGTCCGAGAGCGCGCCCAAGAACGCCGCCAGGAACTGGACCTCATCCTCGTCGATGTCGGCGACGACCTCGTCGGGGTCGAAGTTCGCCAGCACAGCCGCCTCGTTGTGGACGATGGTCGGCTGAAGGAGCGGCTCGACCTGGTCGACGTCGTAGTTGAGCAGCGACGTCTCGGGATCGATGTAGTGGGCGATGAAGTCCTCGAGCTCGATGAACTGTCCCGCATGGCCGTAGGGCCCGGTCACGGCGATATTGCGGAGCGGAGGCGTACGGAAGCGGTAGTTGTCCTCCGGAGCGTAGAGCTCGCCGATCCCGACGTCATCGTCCTTGAAGCCGCCCTCGGCCTTGCCGGGCCCGAACTGCGGCAGCGCGGTGTTGTGGAAGTCGAGGTCGCTGAGGTTGACGCCGTTGTGGCAGTTCACGCAGTTGCCTCGGCCCATGAAGAGAGCAGCCCCCTTGAGCTCATCGAAGCTGAGCGCGGTGTCATCCCCGCGGAGGAACTTGTCCCAAGGAGTCTCGTGAGCGCCGAAGGAGGCGACCTGGAAGCCAGCCATCGCGTTCGCTGCGTGGGCGAAGCTCATGTCCTCGAAGTCTGTGCCCGGGTAGGCGGCCTCGAACGCCTCGACGTACTCGGTGATGCCGCCGAGCCGCTCCATCAGCGCAGCCCACTGCGCCTGGAAGAGGTCATCGCGGATCATGGAGAGGTCGTTGGTCCCCAGCACACCGCGCATCTCTCGACGCGACGTGACCGGGAACATCGCCTGAGCGGAGGTCGCACCAAACTCAAAGACCGCGATCATCTCCGGGGTCAACTCCTCATCCGCGGGCGTCTTGAACTGACCGTCGTGGACGTTGACCCGACCGTCCCAGAAGAGGGTGTCCATCGCCTGGAGGTTGAAGAGCGGCGGCGCGTTGCGGGGGACGAAGACGTTGTCGGGGTGGACGCGGTCGAGGCCGAGGCCGATCCCTCCCTCACCGATCGAGAGCTGGTGATCGTCATCGGTCGCGAGGAGCGGGTGATGACAGGTCATGCACGAGATGTTCTCGTTTCCGCTCAGGATCTTGTCGAACGCGAGCGCCTGGCCGAGCTCCACCAGCTCCGTGCGAACCTCGGGAGGCGCCGGCATCGGCTCCAGACCGAGATAGTTCGCCTTCGCCCGGAGCACCTTGTGGAGGAGCTTCAGGATGAACTCCTCGAACTGCGGCGGCAGCCCGTCGCGGTTCTCGAGCTGCGAGAGGAGCTCCTCCTCGGGCTCCGGCTCCGCATCGCAGCCGACCCCGAGGGCGGCGGAAAGGGAGAGCGAGAGCATCGTAAAGGATGAGATCGTCCGCATCATTGTCATCTCCTATATGGTCAAGGCGAGCCCCTGCCCGCACTCGCCGTCGCAACCGTTCAACCTAGCCCCCGGCGACGACCCTTGGGGCCACACCGGGCGTTTACGCGATCCGCCGACGCCGCTCCCGACTCTCGTCAGGGCCCGCCTCCCGCGTACCACGGTATATATAGTGTCATTACTTGTGCCTTCGGATCACGAAATCCTGAAAAAATGTGATTATCGTCTCTAGGTGACATGTGACGGTGTAAGCGAAGGTCCCCCCCCGCACATACACACGACGAGAAACACATGATTCACACGCCCGGCGCGAAGCTGACATTCGGCGCTGGTTGGCCTCAGTCGCCCCGAATTTCGACAATTGCATCATCGGGACGCCCCCCCAAAAGTCGCAAGACTACGATGTGCCAGAGGTACGACCTCGCAACACACCGAGCGAGGCGATTTCGCGAGACATACACATAACCACGTGTGTGTTCAATGAACTCCGCTCATTCAGCTCGAAGCGGCGCAGTATCCTGTCATCCCGCGGCCCCCCTCCAGCTCCTGCGCTATCAAGCCGATAGAGCGTCCACGGGCGTCGCCACGGCGGATCGCCAGCGGCTGCTTACAAGGCTCGGCCGACGATCGGCCCCGACAGCCAGGGAGTGATCGCTGTCTTCCCTTCGAGCACTCCTCGCCCGAGATTGTTTCGGTCATCGGAGCATCCGTCCCTGTCGATGAGGAACCCTGCGGACCCCGTCCGATGAAGGCGGGCACAATGATCACACATCAGGGCTGATGTCGGAGAGCGCCTCCACTGGCTCGAAGGCGAAGTCCCCACCCGCCGCTCGCCCTGGGGGGCTTCGATGGAGCGCTCAGAGGCCCATGAGGACCTTCGAGGACTCGCTGCGCTCATCGCAGAGCTTCCCATCCTATTAAGATATCGACCGGATCACCCCCAGCTAGCGCCCGTAGAGGTCAACCCGGGCGCTCCGGGTTTGCGGCGCAGGGAGCCTCGCCCGCTCAAGTCCCTGAGCGTCACGGGCGCGTCGAGCCAGACCGCGACCCTAATTTTTTTTTGCGTCCGGCGTAGGCGCGGGGATCGACGGCCTCGGCGATAGCGACGAGGTCGCCGAGGTCGTCGGCGTGGCGCCGGACCCCTGGGGGCGGCTCTTCATCGTTCTCGAGCCCGACCTCTCCGAGTGTGCATGTCTCGGCATCGTCGAGCCTGTCGTCGAGCGACGAGTAGAGCGCTCGCGCGCAGAGGCGAATTCGACCGCAGGTGTTGACGGATGCGAGGGGATGGGCGAGTGGCAGAGCGCACGGGACGCTCGCCACAGCCCCCTAGACCTGAAATGAGCGCTGCTGTGAGGCGTCCTAGACAACCCGCGTAGAATCGTCAGTGACACGGGTTTTGCGCTTCGGCTGTATCCGTGTGGGTGAGCGCTCACCTCGTGCTTGGCGAGGGGCGGAGCTTGGGGGCTGTAGGCGGGCGGGCGAGGGGCGACGAGGCGGGTCCCTCGCGGACGCGGGTCCTCCCATGCCACGTGCTCGCCACGGGATAGGCTGGTCTGCTTGAAGAGACAGGGTACGCGTGTCTCCGCGCGAGGCACGGGTCCTCCCGCTGCGTCCCATCCGTCGCCCCTCGCTCGCCCGAGCAAGTCGTCCTGGGCTCCGCTACCGGGTGCGTAGAGGACTCGCGAGTGCAGACCTTCTCTCGACACATGCTCGTCGAGTCTCTCGCGCACTTGATGAGCGACAACGCGCATCGCCGGTCGAACTTCGGTCCGTGCCGAAGTCCGAGCGATCGAGAGCCTCCGAAACGCCTGTGAGAACACCGAGCACGAAGCTGCCGCCGAGGAAGAGGTTGTAGACGTGGCTCAGGACATGCGTCGCTTCGTCGTAGCCGCGCTTGTTCTCGAAGACCTTCACG
>JAUHWG010000031.1 GCA_030424595.1 Polyangia bacterium | reverse complement strand
TTGTCCCGCTCGGTGTTCTCACTGGGGCCTCGGAGGCTCGCGCTCGCTTGGACTTCGACACGGACCGAAGTTCGGCCGACGATGCGCGTTGTTTCTCATCATCGTCGAGAGTCTCGACGAGCACGTACCGAGCGAAGACCTACGCGAGCAGGCGATCCACGTACCCGCAAGCGGAGCGCCGACAGACTCGCTCGGGCGAGCGAGGGGCGACGGGAGGGACGCAGCGGGAGGACCCGTGCCTCGCGCGGAGACACGCGTACCCTGTCTCTTCAAGCAGCTCAGCTTGACCCGTGGCGAGCACGTGGCATGGGAGGACCCGCGTCCGCGAGGGACCCGCCTCGTCGCCCCTCGCCCGCCCGCCTTCAGCCTCCGAGCTCCGCCCGTCGTCAAGCAGGAGGTGAGCCTTCACCCGCGCCCGAGCACTCGGGCGGCAAAAGTCCGCGTGAGCGCACTTCTACACGGAACTGGGGGGCGGTTTCACACCAGCGCTTGTTTTAGGACTAGCAGCCCGGCGCTGTGGCGCTCCGATGCTCCGTAGAGCGTCGAACGTCATGCAGGAGGCACAGGATGTCGCCGTCGGCGCAGTGCGGTCTGAGTGGGGCCGCGCTAGCCGATCGACAAGCCAAGACTTCGCTTGTGAGCGGCGAGCTGCGACGCTCGTCGGGCGGGGCCGGGTCCTGCGCATTCCCAGGTGTGGAGCCAAAGAATCCACGCGGTAATGAGGTGCGCTTTCGGCACGGCCCAAGGCTCAGAATGTACGAATAGCGCGCCGTGACGAGGCGGCAGGCCGCAGGTTCACCTGCGCGCTAGCTCGCGAGAGCTCAGGGTTCAGGGGGCGGGCACCCGCACTCGGCTGATCATCCGCCGAGGATCCCCTACGATAGCGGAGATGGCCGATGAGACCCGAAGCGGAGCGAAGCGTGAGCAGACCGGAGATGCCGCGAGCAGGCCCCTGCCTCCGCTCGCATCGGAGCTCTTGGAGGACCTGCACCCGGAGCCCTTGCCAAGCGTCGGAGAGCGGCACTTTGGGATCACGGGGGTCGCCTTGGGCGACTTCGCTGCTGACGATGCCGCGAGGGTCCGAGCGCTCTACGCGTTCCTCGGGGAGGTCTACGCCGCAGCCCGGACCGTCTATCAGGGGAGCGCGGGGCCGGAGACGCTGGTGGAGCTCCTCCGCAGACAGCGCTACAGCGAGGAGCTCGCGCCGCGCGTCGCCGAGCTCGGCGTCGGTCTAGAGCGGGACGAGCTGAGCCTCCAGCTGCGACAGGCCTACCACGACGTTCGCGGCGGCTCCTACAACGCGCTCGCCCTCTTGCTCGAGGTCATCGAGGAGGGCGAGGCCCTCCCCGGCGAATTTGAGCGGGTCTACCTCCTCGTCCGAGACCACATGAAGATCATGCGCAGCGCCGTGCATGACCTGGACCCGGAGGAGACCGCCGCCGACCAAGAGATCCTCCACCACCGGATCGACCTCCTCCGCGAGAAATGGTCGGAGACCGACTACATGATCGACGGCGCCAGCGCGGCGATCGACTACAGCTCGAGCTTTGACGGCTCGATCGCCGACTGTTGTATCGAGTTCGCGGCCCTTGACCGGGTTCTCTACAACCTCATCAACAACGCGACCCGCTTCACCGCCGACGGTGCGGTCTACGTCCGCGTCGATCCGGTCAGCTCGGCGAGCGCGGACGCGAAGGTGGCCGGCCCCGGCAACGTCCGCTTCGCCGTCGTCAACCAAGTCTCAGCTGCGCAGAAGGCCCGCCTGCGCGAGCGCTTTGGCGATGATCTAAGCGAGCTCTTCGTCGGCGGCTTTACGACGGGGGGTCACGGCCTCGGCCTGCGGATCTGCGCCGACCTCGTCGTCCACGGCTACCGCCTCACGGAGACCAAGAAGGCCTACGAGACCGGCCTTGTCGGCGCCCGGATCATCGACGACCGCTTCGTCGCTTGGTTCCACTGGCCGGGACGAGTGAGCGAGGCTGCCGCTTGAGCTCCGCGGGTGCGGGTCAGCACGGTCTCCGCCTCACTTCACGACAGACTCGTTGAGCGCGGCGAACTCCTTGGCGTAGTCGGGGCTGCGAAAGTTGAAGACCAGCCGGTCGGCGAAGCCTGAGAACTCGACGCTCGGGGTGAAGATGGCCTGTCCGACGAGGAGGGGCACCGCGATCGCGCCGAAGAGCGCCGCGTATCCGACCCATCCCTCCGCGAAGGAGGGAGAGAAGGTGAGCATGACGAGGAGAATGCTGAGCGTGACCGTGATGCTCGCCACAAAGACAAGTCGGCCGAGCCACTTGCCGCGGCGCAGCGCTCCTTTGCAGCCCTCGCACACGGGCACCTCCTGCTTCCAGCCCTTCCACAGCGGCTCCTTGAGCGGCTTCCAGGCGCTCGTCGACGCCGAGCAGGTCAGCGTCGCTCCAGGGGACCCCTTGCCGCACTCGATACAGCGGTCCGGGAACGCTGGGGGCTGTGTCTTCGGGATATCAACGCTATGGGGCATGTTGGATCGAAGCTGGAGGGTATCAGCCGGGCTGAGAGCCTCGAGGGGGAATCGGCTCGCTCGACAGCGGGCCGTCGAGCAGGAGCACGCTCGGATACGGCCTCCTGAGGAGGAGGAGGTCATCGGCGAGATAGGCTGCTAGGGGCGCCGGAGCGCGCGGAAGACCGCCTCGACCGAGCCGATGATCGAGTCCCATCCGTCGTCGCTCCCGAGGTCGGCGCCGCCGAAGAGCTTGATGAAGCGGGAGCGGATGGCGAGGTAGTTGATCGCCGCTGCGAAGAGCGCTCCAACGCTCGCCTCGATCGGTGAGACCTCGTAGCCTGCGGCGGCCATCTCGGCGTACATCGCCTCGGTTCGCCGCTCCCGGACCTCCTCGAGCATGATCGTAAGGGGTCCGCGCTCGACACACTCGCGGGCGAGGATCTCCAGCGTGTGCGGCCTCGATCGGAGGGCTTGGGCGTGACGGCGGAGGATCTCTGCGCCGATCTCGGCGACGTCGTCGCGGCGGAGGAGCTCGCGGTCAGGTCCCAGGATCTCGTCGAGGGTCGGCCAAAAATCGGCCCCTTGGGCGTAGGCCTCGACGAGGCCGGGAAGACCGCCGAAGTAGCGGTAGATCAGGGCCTTGTCGACGCCCGCCTGGGCCGCCACCGCGTTGACCCCGAGCGCCTCGACGCCGCGCTCGCAGATCAGCTCCTCGACCGCGTCGCGAAGACGCTGCTCTGTCTCGATCCGCCGCTTCTGTCGGCTCCTTCCGGGCGTCTGGGCCATGGGAGGCCGCAGTGTGACAGATCTGGCCCTCATCGGCGGCGGGGAATTGGGACCCGCACGCGGAGCATCACCTCGAAGGGGGCGACGCCCGTGCTCGCGCTTCGTCGTTGGGCCGCCCCCGCGATCGTCTCCTCCTCTGCGCCGAGCCCGACGAGGCTCGACTGGCCGCGCAGGCGCCAGCGCTCACCGCCGATCCCGGCGACGATGTAGTTGAGCCCGAGGTCGAGCCGACTCGTCATGAGCGCCCTCGTGTCGACGCTCGAGGCCCCGTCCTCTCGGCTGAGGCGGAGGGTCTCGCGGGTAGAGCCGATGCTCAGGCCGAGGGTCGCGGCGAGGGGCACGTCGCCCCGGGCCCGCGCAGGGCGGGGGGCGGTCGACGACGCAGAGGTCGAGGCGACCGCGGACACCTTGGCCTCGCTCGGCGGCGTCGCGGTGATGATCGCGAGCGCTGTGCAGAGGCCCGCCGCGGACCGCGAGGTGCGCCTGCGGGTTCGTCTCCTCGGCTTCATTCGATCACCTCCTCGAGGCCGCGTCGGGGGCTGGAGAAGGCGTCGTCCCAGGGGACACCGACGCGGAAGATCATCTGCGCGCCGAAGCCCTCGGGTCCCACGAGCGAGGCGAGGCGCGAGGCGAACTCAGGCTCGCTCCCGAGGGTCTCTTCGCGGTCCTGACGCTCGGCCATCTGATTGTGCGGCTGCATCGCCAGGCCGAGGGAGGTCGCCCGCAGGTGCATGCGCTGGTAGGCGCGGCCGATCTCGAGCTGTTGCCGGCGATCGTTGCGGTCCGCGCTCGCGAGGATGACAAAGGCCGCGCCGCCGAGCTGTGAACGCTCGACGTTCGCGAGCCAATACTCGCCCGCGCGCTCGGCCGAGGGGCGGGCGGTGAGCTTGCCGAAGCGGCGGAGCGTCGCCCCGTTGCCGGTCGCGTCGAGGGTTGTGCCGTCGCGATGACGATCGATCTCCTCCTCGGTGTGGCGATACCAGTGATGGCTGTCCTCGGACATCTCCTCGTCCGCCAGGAGAGCCTTCGTCGCGTCGACGATCCCCGACTCCAAGAGCCGGCGCGGCTCACCTGCCGCGTGGTAGGTCAGCGAGAGCGTTCCCTGTCCCTGAAGCTCGGCCCGGAGGAGCTCCTCCAGGCGCTCGATCGGCGCTGAGGTGTACTCGCCGCGGTTGGTGTGACGCGCTGGGATCGCGTCGTAGAGCTCCTCGGCCGCGGGCTCGGCCGGCGTGAGTCGAACCCGAGCGACCAAGGCCGCCTCGTCGGCCTCGGGCATCAGCTTGACCTCGACCGCCCGCCCGTTCGCCCGCGCGGCGATCACCAGGTTCTCGATCGCGCAGCCGAGGCCGATCCACATCTCTCGATGAAGGCTGTCCATCGTCCTGAGAGAGCGCTCCAGATCCGCCCGCAGCTCGATCTCCTCCGGTGTCACGCGAAACCGCCAGGGTTGGGTGTTGTGGGGGTTGGCCGCGAGGATCGCCGCGCCGACGGCGAGGAGCTCCGGTCGCTCCTCATCGCCGGGGAAGTCCCAGGGGGCGAAGGCCTCGCCTGTCTCGGGTGGGAAGCCGCAGCCGGTGGTCAGGAGCGTCGCCGCCGAGGTCCAGAGCCCGCGGAGGGCCGCTCGGCGCGAGATTTGAGCGCGTATCCAGCGAGATGTCGTCATCGGTCAAAAGGTCACTTGTCGGTGACTTTTTGAGTCTGGGCGAGCTGGTGTGCTTTTTCAACAAAAAAGTCACTCGCTAGTGACGTTCTTGCGTCGCGCCTTCGCACCCGCGCATTCACGCCCCCACGATCCTCTTCTGGGCGTGTGCACGGGAGGGGGTAGGGGGGTCTCCCTCGAGGACGAGCCTCACGCCCTCGGCGGTCTGCGGTCTGCTCTGGTCGGGACGCGACCCCGGGCTGAGCTGTGAGCCTGCGAGAGCGTCGACCTATGAGCGGCGGCGATGATCTTTCTCTGCTGCGACGATTCGGCGACGCTACCCTGCCGACGTGACGCTTGCCGCCGAGCAGCTCGCGACGAAACGACGATGACATGTCTATTGGCACCACGGGCCTTCACAACCTCCGCATTGACTGCATCATCGGCGTCTACCCCCATGAGCGCACGACGCCCCAGCCACTCTTCCTGGACGTGGAGGTCGACTACGACTTTGGCCCCGCGAGCCGCTCCGACGCGATCGATGATGCGTTGGACTACGATCTTCTCGCGCGAGCGCTGAAGGACTTGGCCGTCGAGCGAGAGTTCCAGCTCCTCGAGGCCTTCGCCGAGGCGGCGGCGGGCCTTTGCCTCGAGCGCTTCGGGTCCGTCGAGGCTGTGCGAATCACGGTCCGCAAGCCCAACGCAGTGGCCGCAGCGGACGCCTCGTTCGTCAAGGTCGCGCGGGCGCGTCGCTCTGCCCGCGTGGGCTCGATCGGATCCTCTGGGTGAGCGCTCCGGTGGCGATCGATCGCCGCCTCGAAGCAGGCGAGACCACGCGGGCGATCTTGGCGCTCGGTCGTGGCGGGTCACGCCCGTCGCTCACCGCGTCACGCGACGCATCCCCAGCGCGATGAGGAGGTCGTCGGGCCGCTGGGACTTGTGCGATCCGACGTGCGCGCGGCGGGGACGCTTCGACGGTCGCTCCTCGGCGCTCCTCGGCGCTCCCCGGCGAGCTCGCGGGCGCGTCGTCGCGCACCGGTCGACGGTGATGAGGGCGCGATCATGCGCGCGAACGACGCTTGCTCGAGCCGCACGCGCGGCCCTACGCTCGCGCCATGGCGCGCGCCCTCACCAACCCTACTCTCCTTGGATTGCTCCTCATTGCGGCCTGCTCGGGCGGGACTGAGGTCACGACCGACACGGACGGCGATACCACCGGGGATACCTCTGGCACGACGTCGCCGACGACGACGATCGCGACCACCACCGCGACCTCGTCGACGACCGCGTCGGAGACCTCGACGACGACGAGCCCCACCGGCGAGCCGACGACCGATCCGACGACCGATCCGACGACCGATCCGACGACGAGCTCGTCGACCGAGCCGACGACGAGCTCGACGACCGAGCCGACGACCGGCACGACCGGCGATCCCGGGGCCTGCGACGACGGTATCGCCAACGGCGACGAGACGGACGTGGACTGCGGCGGCTCCTGTGAGGCCTGCGAGGACGGCCTCGGCTGCAGCCTCGGCGACGACTGTGTGAGCGGTGTCTGCGGGGAGGACGAGCTCTGCGCCGCGCCGGCCTGTGACGACGAGGCGCTCAACGGCGACGAGACAGACGTGGACTGCGGCGGCTCCTGTGACCCCTGCGAGGATGGCCTCGGCTGCCTCGTCGAGTTCGACTGCATCAGCGGCGTTTGCACGGACAACCTCTGCGCTCTGCCGTCCTGCGAGGACGGGCTGAAGAACGGCCTCGAGACCGCGGTCGATTGCGGCGGCGGCGAGTGTGCGGGCTGCGTGGACGGTGAGGCCTGCATGATCGGCGATGACTGTGAGAGCGGCGTATGCGACGCCGACCTGTGCGTCGCCGCGACCTGTGACGATGGGGTCCAAAACGGCGAGGAGGAGGACGTGGACTGCGGCGGCGCGACCTGTGCCCCCTGTATTCTCGACGGTCTGATCATCAATGAGGTCGACTACGACAACGTCGGCAGCGACAACGCCGAGTTCGTCGAGATCTACAACAACACCGGTGATACGGTCGATCTTACCGGCATCGCCCTCGTCCTCGTCAACGGCTCGAACGACACTGTGTACGGGACGATCGACCTCTCGGGAGGCGGCTCCCTGGAGCAGGGCAAGTACCTGGTGGTCGCACCGGACGGCTTCGCCGTCCCGCCGGAGACGATCCTCGTCACCTTCCCCGGCGCGAGCAACAACCTGCAAAACGGGGCCCCCGACGGTCTCGCCCTGGTCGACAGTGTCAACCTCAAGGTCCTCGATGCGCTCTCCTACGAGGGCTCGATCGACGCGGTGAACATCCCCGGGATCGGCAATGTATCGCTGGTCGAGGGCGACGCCCTGGGCACACCGGACAGCAACGTCAATGAGGGGTCGCTCTCGCGGATCCCGAACGGCAACGACACCAACAACGCAGACACCGACTGGGCCTTCAGCAGCACGCTGACCCCGGGTGACGCCAACAAGCCGTGAGCTGTCGCGGATGGGCTGTCACGGAGGACGGCTCATCACGGCCCGCCCCGTGCACGTCTACGACTCGGGACATACGGGGCTCGAGGCCCGCGGACCTGAGGTGTCAAGAGTCTCTCCTCCGACGTCGGTAGGTCGCACGTCGCCCAAGCCCTCGGCGTCCGCTCGCTCCTGCCGCGGGCCCCTAGAACACGAAGGGGATGAGGCGCCACGTCCTCTCTCGATAGCGGGCGTACTCCGCCCCGTAGAGGCGCTCTAGGATCCTCTCCTCGACCTGCGTGCGGAGGGTAAACGTGATCACCGGGACGATGAGCGCTGGCGCTGCGATCAGCGGGTGTGGCCAGGCGATGGCGAGGCCGATCGTGGTCAGGATAAACCCGGTGTAGCTCGGGTGGCGGAGCCGCGCGTAGACCCCGTGGGTCCGCAGCGGCTCGCCGACGAAGCGCCCGAGATCTCGAGACCAGGCGCTGCCGAGGGTCTGCGCCGCGGCGGCGCGGAGGAGCACACCGCCGACCATGAGGAGGATGCCGAAGCGTCGACCCGCGTCCATCGGCGCCGACCAGGTCTCACGAACCGCGTCGCTGAGCACGATCGGCAAGATCAGCGCGAGCGACAGGATCACCGTGAGCAGCTTCGCCGACCCTCGCTCATCGCCCTGGCGGAGGCGACCGCTCCCCTGGTTGAGGATCCTGAGGATGTACACCTCATGCAGAGCCCACCCGAGGGTGACGATGACGAAGAGCACGTGCCATGGGCTGACCATGCTGAGAAATCTAGCAGGCCGCGGCGATGTTCCCCGGATCCCTCTGGAGAAGCTCCTGGGTCCTGAACTGCCGCAGAGGTGTCATCGCCCGCGGACGATGATGCAGCGGTCGGCGGAGTTGCGCTCGCTGAGACGGGCGCGGCGGCGGATGTCCGCTCCGAAGGGCCGAAGGGCGCGAGTCAGAGCAATTCGAGAGGAGATCCCCGTCAGCCCGGATCGGTCAAAGGCACCGCGCAGTCGACGACGAGGACGCCGGTGTCGGGCTCGAATCGTCGCAGTGTCTCGCACACCGCGATCCGCACTGCGGGCTCGGCCATGATCCGCGGGCCTACCTGCGCGCGCAGGTGCTCCGTGCGGTCCTCGTCGGTCCGGAGTCTGGAATAGGCACGCTCTGTCGTGACCGTGCGTACAGTGGTGCTCACGGCCTCGTGCACCGGCCCGGTGTGGAAGACGGCGAGGTAGGCCGCACGGATGAGCGAGGGGTCGGGCGCCTCGATCCGGCCGATCCCGTTGATCTCCGCGCACAGGTGCACGCTGAGACGCGGCTGCCCGGTGGGACGTCCCCGCTCGTCGTGGGGGGTCGCCACAGGGTCGGGCCATACATGGGCGACGAGGTAGGGCTCGAGCGTCGCCCACTCCACCTCACGCAGCTGCGGCCGAACCGGGGCCGGGCAATCACGGCATTCGAGCTCCTCGTCCGCGAGCGCCTCGTAGAGCCGCGGCAAGAGCAAGCCAAGGTACGCCTCGCTGAGAATGGCCTCACGCATCGCCGCGATGCGGCCCTCATCGCTCCGCGATCGAACGACCTCTTGGGCTGCATGATTCTCGGCCGAGAGGGAGATCGTGACTTGGCTCGCTGCCTCGAACGCCGCCACCACGGCCCGCTCCACGGGGGTCTGCGGCGGCGCAAGCCCGCACACCTCGCGATCGCCTGCCCAGGGGAGCTCGCTCCGAGCGCCGTCGGGGCCCTCGAAGGTGCGCAGACAGAGGAGCGCCTCAACCTCCCGGCGAAGCACCGCCCACGTCACGGTGTGGCCGTCGTCGGGCGCGGGCTCGTCGGCGACCACCGAGCTCGCAAGTGGCGTGGGCTCCTGAACCTCCGGCTCGGCACGATGACTCCTGCAGGCGGGCAAGAGCACGAGCACGAGCACGAGAACGAGCCGCAAGTCGGAGCGCATCGTCTGCAGTGTAGCCCGCAGGGGTTGGGTCTCCATCGACGCTCTCCGTCGATCACGCAGGCACCGGGCCTGGACATTTCACCTGCGAGGCTAGCAGGCCGTGGCAAGAGTCCCGCGCGCTCGCGCCCGCCCACGTAGTGCACCGCGCGCGGCGCGGGCGTAGCAGCCTAGGCCGCGGAGACTCGCTCGGGTCCGAGGACGTCCTGACAGGCGTGTCGTGTGTAGGCCCGTGATCCTGGCGCCGGTGTCGGCAGCCTCTGACGGAAGCCCCTGGAGGCGGCCCCAAGACGCGAGCTGGGCGGCTCTTCGTCCTGGCACGGAACCCGCATTGACCAGGTGCGACGCCATGACCCACCGCAGCATCAGCCTCCTCCTCCTCCTCCTCCCCGCTGCCCTCGCCCTCCCCGCCTGCGACCGCGACGACAACGACTCCGACGACGAGGCGATGCAGCTCGAAGAGGTGGACGGCGCCCAGGAGAGCAAGCCGCGGGCCCCGAACGCGGTCCCCTGCGCGGCTGAGATCGCCGAGGTCGAGTGCCGCACCGCCGACGGCGAAGAGGGCCTCTCGCTCTGCGTCATCCACGAGGGGGAGGAGGTCTGGACCGAGTGCGCCGAGAACCCCACGTGCTGGCCCGGAGAGAACTGGGACATGGGCTGTATCGGCAGCGTGTGCACCTTCGACGGTGAGAAGCTCGCCAACTACAGCTGGTCTGAGCCCAACTGCGCGACCCCGCTGGTGCTCTCCTTCGACGACGCCCCGCTCTCCTACGAGCCCGCTGGGGCCGCCAGCTTTGACATCAGCGGGCGCGGCGAGTGTGTCAGCACCGACTGGCCCTCGGCGCCCTGGCTCGCCCTCGACCGGGACGGCGACGGTGTCATCAGCGACGGTCGTGAGCTCTTCGGCGACGGCACGCGCCTCGCCGCCGGCAGCCCCGCGGGCAACGGCTTCGAGGCGCTCGCCGAGCTCGACAGCGACGGTGACGGATCGATCACCGCCGCGGATCCAGCCTTCGCCGAGCTCGTCCTCTGGAGCGATGAGGACGGCGATCGCCGGGGGGAGCTCCGCGAGCAGACCCCCGTCGCCCAGGCCGGCCTCGTCGCCATCCACCTCGACTACGCGGAGGTCGTCGAGTGCGACGCCCGTGGCAACTGTGGAAACCAGCGCGCCCGCTTCGAGTTCCGCGACGCCGCGGGAGCCGTGCGCAGCGGCGAGGTCGTCGACGTCTACCTGAGCTGCCAGTAGGCGACAGGGGGCTCATGTCTCCCGCTCTTGTGACCTCGTCCGGGCCAACGCGGATGCCCGCCCCGCGCTGGGCTCTCGCAGGAGCAGGCGGAGGACAACGGTGCGCGAGGCGGCCCGAGGTGGCAGACCTGCGAGAGGCGGTCGTGCGTGAGTCGGGGTTGAGCCCCGCGTAGGGTCGTCGGCTAGGGGGAGGGGACTGGGGCTCCTCGGGGGGGGAGGCGCTCGACGCTGAGGCCTGCGTGGCTCCGCTCGAGGAGCGTCTCGCCGGTGGCGCTGTCGACGACATACCCGCCCGCAGCGGTGGCGAGGGCGAGGCGCTCGCCATCGTCGGACCAGGCGAGGTCGACCCGAGATCCAGGGAAGGTCCGGCTCCATCGCCGCCCAGGCGAGTCACCGTCGAAGTCGACGACGACGACGGTCACCGCCGAGGGAGACGCCGAAGGCCGGGTCTGGAGGGCGACCCGGCGGTGTCCCGGCGCAGGGTCGAGGCGCCCGAGAAAGTCGTAGTCCAGGGAGAACGCCGCGAGCTCGTCGGCCGACAGCTCGACGACCTGCGAAGACGAGGCGAGGCCGTAGATCCGCTCGTCGCTCACCGACACGGCGTCGACTCGGGGCAGATCCGCTCGCTCGCGGATCTGTGTCGCGAGCGCGGCGCGCTCGCTCGAGGCGTCGCGGACGGCCAGCCAGGACGGGCGCTCTTCGAGGCTCAGCTCCCGCGGTGGCGCGAGGGAGGTGGCTTTGACCTCGACGATCATCGAGGTGTCGCGGCCGCGTGTCGGGGTCAGGACGATCGCGCCGAGGCCGTCCTCGCTGCGCTGGAAGCGGGCGCTCTCAAACCCCCAGGAGCCCTTCGCCGAGACCGTGGCAACCTCGCCGCCGTCGCTCCACCGGAGGAGCTGGAGCTTGCCCTTGGTGTCGGCGACGATGAGGTGATCGCGATCGACGAAGCCGACCTCGATCGGATCGTGGATCGTCGCGAGCACCCGGGGCGGAGCGTCGCCGGAGAGGAGCTCGCCGCGGAGCTCGTCCGCTGTCAGCCAGGCGACGCGCTCTCCCGTCGGATCGAAGGCCACGTGGCGTGGCGCGAAGGCAGGGGCGCTGATCGTCCGCCGCTCCCCGCTGTCGACCGGGTCGACGAAGAGAGCAGCCCCGCTCGCGAAGACCCGGACGCCGCGGGCGAGATCGCCGAGCATCCGCGACTCCTCGGTCGAGCCGGCGACGTCGATGACCTCGGCGCGAGACCTCGGGAGCTTGCGCCGATTCACAGGCTCGGGGACGAGCTTCGTCGCTGTCAGATCGACCAGGTGTCCGCGGCCGGTGCCGACCTCGAGGAGGGCGCGTTTGCTGTCGAGGAGGTGGAGGCGGGGGCGGACTGTGCCGTCTGTGGCGCCCGCGATCCAGCGGCGCTCGTCGGTCGCGAGATCGATGAGCTCCATGGTCCAACCGCGGCCCTTCGCCCGGATTCGCCGCAGCGAGGTGACGAAGGTGCCGTCCGGCGAGAGGATCATGTCGTTGCGGTTGGGCCCGCGGTCGAGGGCGACCCGCCGGGCCTCGCCGGTGATCTGGAGGCTATCGCCGTCGATCGTGATCGGCTGGACGCGGACGGGGCCGGCGAGAACGGCGACCAGCTTGGGGGGGCCTTGCTCTTGGTGGGCGATCCGGAGCTGCCAGGGGACGAAGCCGGGCTCGTCGATCTCCGCGACGACCTCGCCCGCGCGGTCGAGGAGGCGCAGGCGGTGATCGAGGGAGAGGGCGAGGATGCGCTCGCCGCCGTCGAGAACGTGGATCTCGAGCTGGGGCTCGCCCGCAGGGATGGTGAAGAGCGAGCGCCAGCGCGCCGCTCCGTCGGCGAACTCGACCTCGCCGACCTGGGTCGCGCCCGCGGTGTCGAGCGCGGCGATCACCAGGCGATCGTCCCCCGCACGGGCGAGCGTCACCCAGCTGGGCTCGGTGAGAGGGAGAACGAGCGGTAGGTCGATCGTCGCTGCATGAACGTCGGGCCAGAGGCGGGCGCCGCCGCGGGTGTCGAGGGTGATCGCAGCGATGCCTCGGGGATCGAGGCTGACCTCGGTCATCGGCGCAGGGTGGAGAGCGCGGGCGAGGACAAGCGGCTCTGGGGCGGCGTCCTTCGCTGGAGCGGTGTCCTCCGCGGCGGGGGCGTCAGGAGCGGAGACCACAGGCTCTGAGGTGCTCTTCGGGGCCGTGGACGCCGCGGCGCAGGCGAAGAGGGACGCGACGCCGAAGGTCAAGGAGGCGAGGTGGAGAGAGGGCGCAGATCGGGACATCGTCGGGCTCCAGCGGGTGATCGAGCGCAGCTCAGAGGGACTCGAGGTAGGTGATGAGGTCGCGGGCCTGCGGCGGCGGGAGGGCGGCGAGGTCCGCTGCGTCGACCATGTCGTGGACGTTGCCCTTGTCGGTGACGAGGGCGTAGAGGTCGGTCGCGCTGCCGTCGTGGTAGTAGGGCGCGGAGTGGCCGAGGCCGATCAGCGAGGGCGTATCCACCGCAGCGAGCGGCCCCGCGAGCGAGTGCTGGACGCCGTCGCTGAGCGTCGAGCCGGTGTGGCAGGCGTCGCAGGCGAGGGACTCGCTGGTGAAGAGCGCCTCGCCGCGGGCGACGGCCTCGGGGTCGAGATCGCCGCGGGAGCGGGGCGCGGGCATCGACTCGATGAACGCCTGGAGGGCGTCGAAGTCGCGCTTGTCGATCCGGTGGGGAAGGCCGCCGAGGCGTTGGACGGTGTGTCGCAGGCTCGCCGCGAGATCGCGATCCTGGCCGTCCCACTTGAAGGGCGCGGTCCCGTGGACGCGCCCGGCGAGCATCGGCGTCTGCAGGACCGACGGCCCGAGGCGCCAGGTGAGGCCGTCGGCGCGGCCCTCCGGGTGGCAGGTCGCACAGGCGAGGACACCGTCGCCGGAGAGCCGCCGGTCGAGGCCTCGGCGGAAGATCTCCGCGCCGCGCTCGACGTTCTCCGAGCGCAGGCTCGTCGCGGTCTCGGGTCCAATGTTCCATGAGACAGGTTGGCTGCCGAGCTTGGCCGTGATGATCCGCCGCGAGAGCTCGCAATGGACGACGAGGCGGTCGCCAGCGACGACGAGCCCGTCGACACCGCAGGCGTCTTGACCCTTCGCGCCGACCTCGGCGACCCAGGTCGCGCGGGGGGCGTCGAGCGACGCGTCGGCGACCGCGAGAACACGGTCATCACCGTAGGCGCCGACGTAGAGGGTGTCGCGGCCAGCGTCGTAGGCGAGAGCGCGCGGCTGGTGGAGGCGGAGCTCGGCGCTCTTCGCCAGGGCGATGCCGTCAGCCCCGGGGGGGGCGATGATCGCGAGGCGGTGGACCAGGGGCGGGATGCTCTCGACGCCGCCGTAGCTGTCGCTCTGCTCCTCGTCGGGCAGGTGGACCAGCTGCGGCGTCGCCACCTGGTGTGGCGCGACCAGGCGATCGCCGGCGACATAGCCGACGGCGAAGGCGACCCGACCGTAGCGACGTCCGGTGCTCGTCGGGACCTGAAAGCGGCTGCGGGCCTCGCGGAGCTCGGCTGTCGGCTCGCCGTCGTTGAGCTCGTCCTCGTCCTCGCTGACGTCGATCTGATCCCGGGGGTTGAGGGCCTGCCAGCGAATCGCCGCTCCTCGCCGTGAAAGGTCGACGATCGCGAGGGCCCCCGAGGTCAGGAAGCCGACGGTCGCCTCGCGGCCGTCGCTGCTCACGGCGACCCCGCGGGGCTCTGGGGGCAGGGGGGCGCGCCAGCGGACCTCGAGGCTGGTCGTGTCGACGGCGACGAGCTGGTGGTCGGCGACGCTCGTGACAAGGAGGGTGGAGCCATCGGGTGTGAGGGCGAGGCCGTAGGGCTCACGGATCCTCACCTCGCCGTCGAGCGCGAGGCCCTCTCCGTCCGCGTCGCCTGGACGCACACGCACGACCCGATCGGCGCTCCGGTCAGCGACGAAGGCGAGCTTCCCTCCGTCGCTGACGACCTGGCCGAGGCCGCCCCGGAGCTTGATCTGGGCCTTCGGGACGCCGGTCATGTCGCTTCGGATCAAGACTCCCGCGTTGCGCTCTGCGATCAGGAGACCCGCCCCGTCCGCGACCACGCTCGATCCGTGCTGGCCCATGTGGGGTCGACGGCTCGGGGTGACGAAGGGCCCGCCAGGACTGTCGAGAACCAAGTGCTCTTTGCCGGGCTGGGCGCTCGGGGCAAAGGTCGAGGAGCTCGCCGTCGCCTCGCTCGCGAAGGATGACGTGAGGCCGAGGACAGCCGCGAGGCCAAGATGTAGGGGGCTACGGGGCGAAGTGGCGGGCATCGTGCTTGACGATACGCGGCGGGAGCCGCCTTGATTTCATCGTCGGCGTTCATTCCGAAGAGAGCTCGTCGATGCGCGATCCTGTGCTCCTTCATCTTCGCGGGCGCTCGATGCCGAGCGAGCCCTCGGCGCTCAGGATCACGGACCCGTGCTCTGCCACGGCGGGCGGCGCTGGGGAGGGTCGGCCGGCGGGGCAGCCCGTGAACGCGAGCGCCGGAACGAACCGCGAGCGACGTTGTCCAAGGGCCTGTGTCCCCCTCCACCTGGCTCATCCTCGGCGCAGCTCTTGCCGCCTCGTGCACAACCGGCGCACGCCCGACGACGGTTCAAGCACCGCCCGCTCCCAGCGTCGTCGGGGCTGATCGAGTCGCGAGCGTCGATGAGGCCCCCGCCGATGGAGCATCGGAGCTGGTGCTCCATCGCGATCGCCACCGCGGCGAGAGCATCGGCGTCGAGTACGGCCTCCATCCGGAGATGAGCAGCCTCCGTCTGCCGGAGGGCATGACGCGAGTCTCATCCCTGAATCATGCGGAGGGCTGGCGGCTCGTCGTCGCCCAGGAGGACGATGACCTTCTCCTCTTCATGACCGACAGCGACGGCGTTGTCTCGGATGATCTCACCGTCGAGGGCGCAGCGCTGCGGTACCAGGTTCTGCACGACTGTGGCGACGACGTCGTGCCCTCCTTGGTGCTCCTGAGCGGCTGCTCGGGGGGAGCCACCTCGGCGGTCGCGGTGCGTGCATGGTACCCACGAGCCGGCAAGCTCGTCTCTGCGGACACCGCCGTCACGTGCTTCTGCGAGGTGTTCTGAGCCGGTCATCGCAGCCCGCAGCCCCGCGCTCGTGACCACGCAGATCGCTGCGACGGGCACTTCGGAGCTCGGCCGCGACCGACGGCGGACAACCTCGTCGAGCCCGTCTGGGCTCGCAGCCGACGCAGCCCGACGCGGCAGCCGTCAAGACCCGTCGCCGCTGGGCGATGGTAGACTGGCCAAGCCCGATTCGTTAGGGCCCCTGCCGCCGTAGGGGTCGAGCGCCTACCACAAAGGACCCAGATGCCGACCCGAGCAGGCTACGACGACTCCAGCGTGGGCGGGCGACGATGAGCCTCCCGCTGGGCGCCGTTCTCCTGGCTGCGCTGGCGGCCGCGCCGGAGCCGATCCGTCACTACAAGCTCGACAATGGCCTCGATGTCGTCCTGATCGAGGACCATCGCCGATCGACCATCGCCGTCAGGCTCCGCTACGAGGTCGGCTCCGTCGACGACCCGCCCGGTCGTGGCGGCCTCGCTCACATCGTCGAGCACCTGTCCTACGAGGGGAGCCGGCACATCCCCGAGGACGTCGCTGAGCGCCAGTACAGCCTGAGCGGAGTGGTGAGCAACGCGTCGACCGCGTATGCCCACACCCAGTACTACGCTTACGGCCCGAGCTCCGCGCTCGAAGCCATGCTCTGGGTCGAGTCCGATCGGATGGGCTTTGTCCGCGGCGCCCACGGCAACCAGACGCTCGACGTCGTCAAGACGATCGTCGCCAACGAGCGCCGGCAGACCGTCGAGAGGAGCGCGACCTCGGAGCTCGCCTTCCGGGCGCAGAGCGAGCTCTATCCCGCGGGCCATCCCTGCCGAGGGGCGGTGATCGGCGAGGAGGCGACGATCGCCGCGGTCTCGATCGCCGACGCGGACGCTTTCCTCGAGGCTTGGTACCGTCCCGACAGGGCGACCCTGGTCGTCGTCGGCGACCTCCCCGAAGACGCGGAGGCGCTCGTCCGCCGCTATTTCGGCTCTCTCCCCGCAGCGAGCGGGCCGCCCCCCGAGCGGGTCGCGGTGCCTGAGCTCGGCGCCCGCGGGGAGACCCGGCTCCGCGCCGACAGGGGTCTGCGCGAGGCCCCTGCGTTGGCGATCGCCTGGCCCTCCCCGCGCCTTCACGAAGGCGGTGACGCGGCGCTCGACGTCCTCGCCCAGGCGCTCGACCTGGGGGCCGCGCGACGCCTTGGCGCGGGCGATCCCAGCGGCGGCTTCGCCCGTCTCAGCGCGCAGCAGAGCAGCTCCTCGGCCTGCTCCCACTTCGTCCTCTCCGCCGTAGGACGCCCAGGGGCGTCGTCGGAGCAGCTCCGTGGCGCCGTCGATCGAGTCCTCGAGAAGGTCGTCGCCGGCGAGCTCCGAGACGCCGAGATCGCAGGGGCACGCGCCCGCCAGATCTCCGACTCTAGGGCCGCGCGAGGACCCCTCCTGTCGCGAGCCGCGGCGGCGGCGAGCGATACCGTGAATCAGGGGACAGCCGAGCCGCGGGCAGCGAACGAGCGGCGATGGTCGGAGATCGACGGCGCAGCGGTTCAAGCGGTCGCCCGCGAAGTGCTGCGCGAAGATCGGCGCATCGTCGTCCTCGCGGAGCCCGAGCCGAAGCCGAAGCCGAAGTCGACCTCCGGAGGGGGCCGATGAGCCGCACCGCTGCCCCCCGTCTCCTCCTCTGCGCCGCCCTCGTCGGCTGCGCCGGCGCCGGGCCGAGCCGTAATCAGTCGTGGCGCAACAGGCCGCCCGAGAGCGCAGCGCAGCGCGCGATCACGCTGCCCCGGGTCTCTCGTACGTCGCTCGCCAACGGCTTTACCACCTACTTCGTCGAGGGCCGCCCCGGGGTCGTCACCGTGGGGGTGTCGCTTCGGGACCTAGGCGCTGCCCCTGCCGGTACCGGGCGCGCCCTCCTCCAGGCGCTCGCCATCGACCGCGGCCCGACGACGGCCGCCTACGATGTCCTCGGCGGCGACCTCGACCTCCGGATCGAGGCCGAGGGCGGGGTTCTCTACGTCACGGCGCTCCCCGAGTCCCTGGACGCGTCGATCGAGGCCCTCGCGACGATCCTCCGCACCCCAGATCTCACCGCTGAAGCCGTCGAGAACACAGCTCGGATCGCCCACAGTGAACGCCTCGAGCGCGCCGACTCGCCGTCAGCCCTCGCGCTCGCCGGCCTGCGTGAGGTCGTCTTTGGCGCCGACTCACGCTGCGCCCGCGAGGACCCGGCGGTCGAGGAGATCGACGCTTGGACGGCCGAGCGTCTCGGCGCAGCTCATCGACGACTTGTCGGCCCCGAGTCGACCGCGCTCATCGTCGTAGGCGACGCCGATCCGGCGAGGGTCGCCGCGGCGGTCGAGCGATCCTTCGGCGACTGGGCTGACACCACAAAGCCGCTCCCGCAGCCCCCCCAGGCGGAGCCACGCCCGCGGACGGCGGTCCACGTGATCCCTCGACGCGGGCTGAAGCAGACGACGATCCTCCTGGGTCGGGTCGCCCCGCCTGCCGGCAGCGATGCCGCGGCGCTCTTCACCCTCGGGGCGCCGACGGTCCGCTGGGAGCTGCACAGGCGGCTCCGCCAGGAGCTTGGCGTCACCTATGGCGTGCACGCGTGGATCCATCGTCGACAGACCTGTCCGATCCTGACGATCCGCACCGACGTCGACGGCAATCGTACGGGGGAGGCCCTCCGCGCCACCCTCTCGGCCCTCGACAACGCCCGCCGGGTCCAGAGGATGCGCGCAGATGTCGAGCGCTCCGTCGACCACGATCTGCTCGCGCGGATGCGGCTCTACGAGAGCAGCGTCCAGGCGCTCGAGCATATCGGCAGCCTCCACTGGTATCGCCTGGAGGACGGGGACGTCATCGACCACGAGCGCCTCGGTCGCTTCGACACCACGATGATCCGCAACACCAGCGCCGAGCTCTTCGATCCCCGAGACCTCGAGATCATCCTCGTCGGCGATCCGGAGCTGATCCGCGACCAACTCGCTCGGCTCAAGCTCGGACCGCTTGTGATCCTCGACCCCGAGCGCAAGCCTTGAGATGTCCCTTCATATAGCTAGGAGGAGCCGCGGGTGCACTCGCACGAATACGACGACTATCGTGATACTGCGATTCGCGCCGACGATGACCTCTGGTTTGCGACCAACGCCAATAAGATCGCTGCGGCCTGGACGCCGCCACACTGGAGCGGCGGGCATTCCAGCGTCATGACCACCAGACCGCGAACTATTTGAGGACCGTGGCGCTGACGGGAGACGGGTGTGTGGGCCGCGGGACTCGGCGGTGTGGCCATTCACCGCGACAGTGCAGGGACGTTTTCGCCGCAGGTCACCGGAACAGACCATTCATTGCGACATATCTTGGCCGACGAGTCTGGGCGGCTCGTGGTGTTTGCCGAGGCCGGAGCGATCCTCGAGGTCGACGCGCATTGAGCCCGCGTTCGTCGATCCATGCGGGCTGGAACTGTCAGATATCCGCTCCACGACCGGAGCGGATAGTCGTGCGCCCCGTGCGCGCCTTCGCGCCGGAGGTGCGCCTCCTGCGCTGTTGCAAGTCGCTTGCGTTTAACGTTATCGGGGGTCCTCACCCACGAGACGTCCATGAGCCCCTCCGAGCTGACAGACCCCCGCCTTCCCGTCACGGTTCTCTCCGGCTTCCTCGGGGCCGGCAAGACAACCGTCCTCAACCAGATCCTCCATAATCGTCAGGACCTCCGCGTCGCCGTGCTCGTCAACGACATGAGCGAGGTCAACATCGACGCCTCGTTGGTCGAGCGGGGTGGGGCGGAGCTTCGACGAACCGAGGAGGAGCTCGTCGAGCTCTCCAACGGTTGCATCTGCTGCACTCTCCGCGAGGACCTGCTAGTCGAGGTCAAGCGCCTCGCCCGCGAAGGTCGCTTTGACTACCTGTTGATCGAGTCGACGGGGATCTCAGAGCCCATACCCGTCGCCCAGACCTTCACCTTTCGTGACGAGGAGGGGGTGAGCCTGGCGGACGTCGCTCGCCTCGACACCATGGTGACCGTCGTCGACGCCTCCACCTTTACACCGGACTACTGGGGCGGCCAACCGCTCGCCGAGCGCGGCCAGTCCCTCGGGGAGGATGACCAGCGCACCGTCACCGATCTTCTGGTGGAACAGGTCGAGTTCGCCGATGTCATCGTCGTCAACAAGGTCGACCTGGTCAGCCAAGAGGATCTCGCAAAGGTCATAGGTGCGATCTCCACGCTTAACCCACGGGCGAAGATCGTCCGATCGATCCGCGGCCGTGTTCAGCTCGACCTTCTGCTCAACACCGGTCGCTTCGACTATGAGCGGGCAGCAGCCTCCGCCGGCTGGATCCTCGAGCTCCAGGGTGAGCACACCCCGGAGACCGAGACCTACGGCTTCCAGAGCTTCGTCTATCGGGCGAGGTCGCCCTTCGACGCTGAGCGCCTCTGGGCCCTCATCCACCACGGACCCTTTTGGAGGAACATTCTCCGCTCGAAGGGCTTCTTCTGGATCGCCCAGCAACCCAACGTCGCCTATGAGCTCGCTCAGGCCGGCAAGGTGAGTGAGTTGCGGCCGGCGGGCTACTGGTGGGCAGGCGTCGACCCCTCCCAGTGGCCGGAGGAGCGCCCCGACGCTCAGCCCAGCTGGGATCCTCGCTTCGGCGATCGAGTGCAAGAGCTGGTCTTCATCGGCCAAAACCTCGACCAAACCGCGACCACCCGCGAGCTCGACGCCTGTCTTCTCCAGCCCGCGCTGATCGAAGCAGGGGAGCAGGTGTGGCGTACCTTGCCCTGCCCCTTCCCGAGCGACCAGGGGCACAACGAGGGCGCCGAGCAAGGGGAGTCCATCGAGCACGAGGGGGCCGCATGAGCCGACGGGCCGAGTGGCTCATCATCGGCGGTGGAGTCCACGGCACTCACATCGCCCTCCGCCTCCTCGACGCAGGGATCGACCGATCCAGCCTGCGGATCCTCGATCCACACCCGCGTCTGCTCGACCGTTGGCGCCGATGCAGCGCGACCACCGGGATGACGCACCTTCGTTCGCCGGCAGTCCACCACCTCGACACCGATCCCTTCGCGCTCCTTCGCTTCGCGGGGCCAGCGCGGCATCGACCGGTGGAGCTCTTCTCGGCTCCCTACGACCGCCCCTCTCTCGACCTCTTCAATCGCCACGCAGACGCGCTCATCGGCGCCCACGCGCTGCATGAAGCGCACACTCAAGGTCGCGCGCGCCGAGTGGAGATCCACCGTGACACCGTCAACGTCCAGCTCGAGGAGGGCGACGACATCTGCTGCAAGCACCTCGTTCTCGCCCTTGGAGTCGGCGACCAGCCCAAGCGACCGGCCTGGAGCGAGTCGCTCTTCTCCGGCCCAGAGCCCACCGTCGCGCACATCTTCGAGGACGGGTTCACCTTGCCGGAGACACCTCCGTGGCGCCGCGTCGCGGTGATTGGCGGGGGGATCAGCGCTGCCCAGGTCGCCCTCCGACTCGCCGCGGATCCCTGCGTGTTCGTGACCCTGATAAGCCGTCACGAGCCGAGACCAGCCCAGTTCGACAGCGATCCGGGCTGGCTCGGCCCGAAGTTCCTCCGGGCCTTCGTCGCCGAGCATGACCTTGATCGCCGACGCTGCTTGATCAACGGCGCTCGCCACCGCGGCTCCATACCACCGCAGCTCATCCGAACGCTTCGACGGACGATTCGAAGTGGCGCGCTGCGCTGGGTTCAGGGCGGCGTCGAGACGGCGTACTCGAGCCCTCACGGGGTAGTCCTCGAAGGAGCCGCGACGACCCCCGTCGAGGTCGACTTCGTCCTCCTCGCGACCGGCTTTGAGGCCCGGCGTCCCGGCGGCGCTCTCGTCGATCAACTCGTCGCTGACTATCAGCTCCCCTGCGCCTCGTGCGGCTACCCGGCGATCGATACGAACCTCCGATGGCACCCGCGGATCTTCGTCAGCGGCCCTCTCGCAGAGCTCCAGCTCGGACCTGCCGCCCGCAACATCGCCGGGGCGCGGCACGCAGCTGAGAGGATCACCCGCGTATCTCGCCGCCGCGACCCCGCGACCCCACGACGCCCACCTCACGTGTCTTTTCGGCCGACCACCGCCGCTTAGAGCGAACCCCGAGCGAGCTGTCACGTGCTCGCGCGACCACACCACTGCAAAGGAGCAGAACTCATGGCTCAAGGAAACCGAATCATCGTCAAGCTCGTATCCACGGCCGGTACTGGCTATATCTACACGACGACGAAGAATAAGCGCACAACGTCGGCTCGGATCGAGCTGCGAAAGTACGATCCGATCATCCGCAAGCACGTGCTCTTCCGGGAGGGGAAGTAGCCGCGAGAGGGACTGTCCGACGGTCGCCAACCTCGAGCCCCAAGCGCCCGTAGTCGACACGCTGACCCAAACCCGCTTGACTATCTGGGCGCCCACCACGTGCTGCTCACGGGGGACCTGAGCGGCTCCGCCTCATGAGGCCCATGAAGCTCCTATCGTCCCGGACCATCGATCGCATGGGCATTGTCGCCTCTACGATCTGCCTTCTCCACTGCCTGGCTACTCCCCTCGTCATCGCGCTCCTGCCCTTTGTCGCCTCCGCCGGCTATGAGAGCTGGATGTTGGTCGCCCTGATCGCGATGGCTTCGACCTCGGCCGCGCTCGCGGCCGCCAGGCATGACCTCATTCCGGCTATTCCATTCATCGTCGGAGTGCCGCTCGTCGTTTTCAGACGGAGTATTCCCGAGGGCTCCTGGGAAGAGAACCTGACGACGAGTCTTGCGGCGATAGCGCTGCTCCTGACCCACCTACTCTCGCTCCGCCGAGAGCGCGCGGCCCCGCGGCCGCGGCTCAGTGTCGGGAGCGGCGGCCGCGAGCGACCGCGACACCCACGGCCGCGCCGCCGACCCCCGAGTGGATGACCCCTATCCCTCGCAGAAGCACCCGCAGGCGCCCTGGAGGTCCACCGGGTCGCATAGTTGCCAGTTGCCGAGCGGCTCCACGCCGCAGGTGCTCCCCTTGAAGACCTCGAACTCACCGGGGGCGACCTCGCGGTTGTAGACCCGCTCGGGGTCGCAGCCCTCGAAGACCAGGCAGCCCTCGCCGACGTATTGGCCTGAGAAGCACGTCTCCTCTCCGTCGAGCTCCGGGCAGAGGTCGCCCTCCTGCCAGGTCTTGATCGCGGCCCAGAGGCACTCTTGGTCGTCAAGGCACTCATCCTCGGTTAAGTGCTCCTCACAGGGGATCGCGCTCGTATCGCTGGCGGACGAGGTCATGTCCGTGTCGCTGGTTGTCGGGTTGGCGGTCGTGGTCATGGGTCCGTCGCTGTCGCTCGTGGTCCCCTCGCTGTCGGGGTCGCCGCTCGATCCTGTCGGGGCGCCGGTCGTGGTGTTCGGGGCGTCGGTATCACCGGTGCTGCTATCGGTGCCGCTATCGGTGCCGCTATCGGTGCCGCTATTGATGCCGCTCTCGGTGCCGCTCTCGGTGCCTTCGAAGTCGGTGATCTTGATCGCGCAGCCGCTCGCGAGCGGTAGGGTGAGGGTGAGGATCGAGAGGGTGCGAAAGCGCATGAAAATGTAAGCAAAGGTCATAGTGTTCCTATTGTTCTCCGGCTCAGGACCGATCTGGTTCGGCTCCGGGGAGAAAAAGCGCAGATCGGGGCTGGACGGCGTTCCGGAGCCGTTCTCGCGCCGGCCTTGGGACTCCGCAGGATCGCGAGCGCGCACAGTGACGAACGACACCCTACCCGGGTCTGAGGAGGCCTCGGCCTATACACGAGGGGTAGAAGACTCGTGTTGGCCGAGGGCCTCCATCAAGGCGGCGTGGGCCGCGAAGAGCTCGTCGTCGTCTTCGAGCTGGTCGCGCAGGGCGGTCAAGGCCTCGCGTTCGAGGGCCCGGGCCTCCTGGACCAGGGCGATGCGATCCCGAGGGCGCCGCGCGTGCTCCTCGATCAGCGCCATGGCGCGGACGATCCGCAGGATCACCATGCGGTTGTCGCGGCCGTAGTGGCGGATCTGGGCGAACGCGGCCTCGACGACGTCGCCGAAGCTGACCTGCGTGACCACGAGGCGGAGCGCGTTGTCGTCGTCGTGGCGCAGCGAGGAACTCTGGCCGCGGCGCGCGAGCTCACAGAGGGCGGCGCCGAGCCAATCGACGCAGGTCATGGCCGTGAACGGGTCGTTGATCCCGGGAGAGAGTGCACGGACCGCGACCTCCGCGAGCTGGTTTAAGTGCAGGCGGACGTCCTGCTCGGCGGTGCGGTGGCGACCGACCAAGAACGCCGCGTCGATCCGCTCCTTGAGCGAGTTGGAGAGCTCGGCGTCCGAGATGTAGCGGACGAGCTCGACGCCTGCGACGACGAAGTCCCCGGGCTTCACGCTCGCGCAGATCAGGAGATCGTGGTCCTTGGCGATCGTCGTCAGGGCCTCGTCGTCGACGGCCTGGAGGTAGCCCTGCTTCTTGGCTGGGAGCGCCGTCGCGAGCTTGTCGAAGTTGGTCGGCAGGCTGTCGTCCTCCTCCTGCTCGCGATTCTCGTCGGGGCGCGCGTGCTCGGGGTAGCGGCGCTCGATCACGCGCTGGAGGTCGTTGCCGACAAGGGCGATGACATGCGAGGCGCGGATCGACGCGGCGACGTGGTGGATGAAGAAGATCAGGACGCCGAGGCTGGCGATCGCTAGGAGCAGCGCAACCGAAACGCTCAGGTGGGGCACGAACTCGCCGTTGCCCTCGCTGTCGCCCGCGCGGATCGTCCGCAGGACGAGCACGCAGTAGAGGAAGGTCGCGGTGAAGGTCCCGAGCGAGACCTTATTGCTCGAGTCGCGGATGAAGTTGTTGAGGAGCCGCGGGCCGAACTGCGAGGTGGCGATCGAAAGGGCGACGATGGTGATCGAGAAGACGACACCAGCGACGGCGATCATCGAGCTGGCGATCGTCGACAGGAGCTCGCGCGAGCCCTCCACGTCGACCGACACGAGCCACCCGCTGAACTCACCCGAGGGGAGGACGATGTTCCTGTCGAGCCAGCCGACGAGCACCGAGAGCACCGCGGCGCTGGCGAGCATCGCGGCCGGCACGACCCAGTACGTGGTGCGAAGCCACTCGATGCGGTTGCGGAGGCGTGTCTTCATAGTGAGGTGCCGGTCGTCACGGGCTCACCTTGCCACGAGGGAGGCGAGAGCACCACGCGTCGCGGGCGTGCTTGAGCTTGCGAATCGCGAGGGGAATTGGAGCGTCAAGGGAGGGATCGTGGCGGGGAACACGTCGTTCGCGCAGGTGGACGCCACCGCTGTCGTGCTTGGCGACGACGCTGCACAGGAGGCGGTTGATGACGGAGTCATCGCCGAGGTCGAACGTCGAGCCGCGGGCCAGAGCTTCGGCTGCGAGAGCTCGCCTGGGGTTGTCGGCAACTACAGTCTGGATAACGACTCCACCGGGTCCCTTCGGTCAGCTTCTCCGCCTGTTGGCGACCGCGGCGAGGCGACCGTCCGCCTAGCTGCTAGGCTCCGGGGGGTGTCACCTTCCCCCGAGCGGGTCTTCCACATCGCCCACGGCGCGGACTGGCGGGCTGCCCGAGCCGAGGGCTCGTACCGAGCTGCCAGCCTCGCAGCCGAGGGGTTCCTCCACTTCTCCACCCGGGAGCAGGTCCTGGGCGCCGCCGACCGCTACCTACGAGGGGTCCCCGACCTAGTGCTCCTAGACGTCGAGGTCGCCGCCCTGGACCGCCCGCTCACTTGGGAGGACACAACCGGCCGCGGCGAAGCCTTCCCCCACCTCTATGGCGCCCTCTCCCGAAGCGCCGTGCGGTTGGCCCGGCGCTTCCCGGAGCGCCCCCAGGGTGGCTACGGGTTTCCCCCAGAACGACCATGCTCCGAGCGCCTCCGCTTCGAGGCGTGGACACAGGCGGACGAGGGCCGAGCGCGGGAGCTGTGGGGGGACCCGGAGGTCACCCGCTGGATCGACGCCCGGCCCCAGCTCGACGCCGCGGCCGTCCAGGCGCGGATCGCCAGCGAGATCGCCCTCGAGCACCGGCACGGGCTCCAGTACTGGCGGCTCACCCTGGCGGAGAGCGGCGACCTGGTCGGCGCAGCCGGGCTCCACCCCCGCGCCGGAGGCGACCCTGAGCTCGGGTTCCACCTCTGCCGCAGGCACTGGGGACGGGGCCTCGCGACGGAGGCCGCCCAGGCCGTGGTGCGCTTCGCCTTCGAGGTGCTAGTGGTCGAGGGGCTCTACGCCGGGCACAACCCCGCGAACGAGGGCTCCCGGAAGATCCTCGAGGGGCTCGGCTTCCAGAGGACCGGAGAAGAGCGCTTTCCGCCCACCGGGGCCATGCACACGGCCTACGAGCTCCGCCGACCCGGCGACCGCGCCTGACTCTGGCCTGAGCGAGCTGGGTCCGGCGCCGTGAGAAGATAGCCTTCGAGGAGCGCGGGCCCATCGAGGGGAGAGCGCTCCCTCCGGGCGAGGCCGGAGAGAGCTGGGTGAATAGCCACAGCATCACGCAGCGTGCGCGGAAGGTCCGGGCGCTCGCGGTGCGGGTTCAGGACCTACTGCTTGTCCCCGAAGCTGCACATAAAGCGGTCGGAGCTGTAGCCGTCGCCGGGGATGTCGTTGTGGTGCTGAATGTTCCCGTTGCCCTGCCAGGTGTAATACATCGAGCCGATGACGTTGTTGTCGCCATTGGGCTCGTTGATGTTGTTGACCTCGTGAATGTACCAGGGGCCGTCATCGCTGGCCTTCCAGCCACAGTTCACGTTGCTGCTGTTCATCGGCTGGAGGTTGCACGTGGCCCCGTTATTCTTCGGGTAGATGCCGAGGATGCGCATGTAGTTGGCGCTGGCGTCAGGGCCGATGTTGGCGTTATTGGCGATATCCCAGGCGCTGTTCTTGTGGTCCACGGTCCGGGGGATGAAGAGGCTCATGCCGAACGTGTCGCACTCGACCTCGGCGTCCTTGGCGAAGTATTGGCCGCCAGCGTTGATCTTTAGGAAGCTGTATCCGCCGCCGTCGGTCGTCATATCGCAGTGGACCTCGAAGGGCTCGATGCCCTCTGGGGCGACCGTGTAGGTGCCGTCGGTGGCGGCGTCGTCGAATTCCTTGATGACGAGGCAGGTGGTGGCCGCGGAGCAGTTTCCGAGGCAGCCGTCGGTGAGATCGTCGTTGTTGTCGTCGCAGGTCTCTGGACCGTTGATCTCGCCGTCGCCGCAGCGGGGGCCGAGGGCGGAGCAGTCGACGGCGCACCCGTCGTAGGCTCCGTCGTTGACGCCGTCATCACAGAGCTCGACGCCCTCGTGGACGATGCTGTCGCCGCATGAGGCGGCGGCGCAGCTCGAGAGGCAGGCGTCGGTGTCGATGTCGTTGGCGTCGTCGCACTCCTCGACGTCGGCCTGGACAAAGCCATCGCCGCAGGAGGCGGGGACGCAGGTGCTCAGACATGCGTCAGTGTCATCGTCGTTGCCGTCGTCGCACTGCTCGCCATCCTGGAGGACGCCGTCTCCGCAGCCAGCAGCGGCGCAGGAGTTGCTGCAGGCGTCGTCGTCGATGTCGTTGCCGTCGTCGCAGCCCTCAGGGCCGTTGACCTCGCCGTCGCCGCAGGAGGGGCCGGGGGCGGAGCAGTCGACAGCGCAGCCTTCGTAGGCGCCGTCGTTGACCCCGTCATCACAGGCCTCGCCGTCGTCGACGACGCCGTCGCCACAGAAGGACCGCATTGTGTCGCTGTCCGTGCTGGTATCGCTCTCCGTCGCGGTCTCCTCGGTCGACGCCGTCGTGCTGTCAGAGTCGGACATCCCTGAGGCGGTCCCCGTGGTGGTGCTCTCGCCGGTGCTGTCGACGCCCGTCGTCTCGCCGGTGGTGGTGGTGCTGGTGGTCGTGGTCGCGCTGCCGCTGTCACCGACATCGTCCCCTGAACAGCCGCTCGCTGCGATGAGGGCAAGCCCCGCCAGAATGCGGCGAGTCAACATGAGAGATCCTGTATTGGTCGTATTATTGAATGTATTGTTCATCGCTACTCAACCTCGCGCTTAGCGCACGTGGACAACCTAGCATGGAGGTGGGGGCAAAAGGCGACAGGTGGGCACGGGCGCAGCCTTTTTGGCGGATAATGTGGGTGAAAGGTGGCCGGATGTGATGATTCGGGCCGGCCGGTCGATTCGACAATGTGCATGGACTGCGTCGTCCTGGAATGAGCACGGTCGCGCTCTGCGTGGGAGCCGTCGAGCGGCCCGGACATAGGGTCGCGAACGGGTCGGTGTTCTCTGCGCTGGTCCGCGAACCGCGGGCGGCGAACATCCCGTGTGCTCTTCTCGCTTACGAGGGCTGGATCGCGCGCGGCCCTGTCGCAGCGGTCCTTGATGAAAGACGGGCTGAAGGGGAAGGGGCTGACGAAGTCGCTCCCCAATGGCGACTTTGATCGAGGCGGGGGATCGAGGTGGGGGATCGAGGCGGGGGATCGAGGCGGGCGCGGCCTGTCGCCGCGTGGTCTGCTACGCGGCGGTCAGGAGCTTCCACAGGCGGAGGCCGGCGCTCGATCGCGGCATGCCGTGGCGCCGTATCGCGCTGTAGGTGATCCGCGGCAGGGCAGGGAGGGGGACGCCGACGAGATCACGGGGTAGGCGGCAGAAGTCATTGACGATCGCCAGACCGACGCCGAGGCTGACGAGGCGGATGATCAGGGCCCAACCGCTCGCCTCGACCGCGACCTCCCAGGGGATCCCGGCGCTGTCCAGCGCTGCTGTGATCGACCGTCGTTGGGGTCGACCGATCGGCGGGACCACGAGGGAGACACCCTTCAGGTCGCGCAGGCGGATCTGGGCGCGCGCGGCCAGGCGATGGGAGCTCGGGACGACGAGCATCTGCCCGACCTCGGCGATCTCTTCGCGCTCGATCTCGGCGGTCGCGCTGTCGAGCGGGAGAACGCCGATGTCGGCGAGGCCGTCCGAGATCGCGGCGAGGGTGCTCTTCGCGTCGCCGACCTGGAGGTTCAGCCGCTCATCACCGCCGCGTCGGAAGCGGCGGATCGCCTGACCCAAGAGGTAGAGGTAGGCGCCTTCGCCGGCGTGGAGGGTCACCGGGCGGTCGTCGGCGGGGCCGTGGAGGTTCGCGAGGAGGTCCTGCTCGCGCGCCCGCAGCTCGCGGCCGAAGGCGGCGACCTTGCGGCCGATCTCGCTCAGCTCGAGGTTGCGCCCCCGTCGGCGGTAGAGCGGCGCGCCGAGGGAGTCCTGGAGCTTGCGGATCTGGCCGTGGAGCGCCGGCTGCGAGAGGTTTCGGGCCCTGGCCGCGTGGGTGAAGTTGAGGTGGTCCGCGAAGTCGACGAAGGCGTCCACCCACTCCAGGTTGAGCTCCATCGTCGAACTATCGCACACAACGATAGTCTATCGTAAACTATGACTTCTGCGGATAGCAGTCCAGGCCTAGGTTCTTCTCCAACCAAGAAAGAGAAGACTTACGATGAACATCATGAACATGAACAGCGATCGGCCTGAGCGGAGCAAGCAGGACGTCCGCCGGAGCAAGCGCCTGTCGTGGCTGCTGCGCCATGGCGCGCCGGAGGCCGGGATCCACATGGATCCCGCGGGGTGGGTCCCGATCGAGGAGGTGCTGCGCTCTCTCGGGCTCAGCCGGTCCAAGCTCGACGAGCTGGTGCGGACCAACAGCAAGAAGCGTCTGCAGGTGGTCGGCGGGCGGATCCGCTGCTGTCAGGGGCACTCTTCGAGATCGGGTGTCTCTGCGGAGGCGCTCGAGGCCTCGTGGGCGGTCTACGAAGGGGACGAGACCGTCTGGCACGGGACCTCGGCGGGGGTCATCCCCGCGATCGCTCGCGAGGGGGTCTTGCCGCAGTCGCGGACCCACGTCCACCTGGCGCCGGGGCTGGGCAGCGTCGTCGGCAAGCGAGCGCAGGTCGACGTGATGATCGGCGTCGACCCGCGCCTCGTGCGAGGGGCGGGCCAGACGATCTGGCGAGCGCCCAACGGCGTGTTGCTGGCGCGTCGGATCGAGCCTGCGCATATCGTCGAGCTTCGGGCGATGACCCGGCGGACGCGGGCGCAGGAGGCGGAGCTGCGGAGCACCCTCCTGGGTCCGGGCGCGTAGGAGCCTGGGCTCGTCGGCCCCTCTGCTTCGGCGAGGGGCTGCGGGCCCGGGCTAGCCGTGTAGGAGCCCGCCGTGAGAGTCGCTCTCGCTCTCGCGGAGCGGCCGTGGCGAGAGCTTCGCGGCGGGAGTTAGAACTCGCAGAGGAGCTCGACCGAGGTGGCCTCGTCCAGGCAGGTGACGGGGTTCATCAAATTTTCGCAGTCGAGCGCGCCCAGGCAGCCGTAGTAGGCCTCGAGCGCATCGCCGCACTCTGGACTCATGGCTTTCCCGAAGCCGTATCCGCCGCTGCACTCGTCCAGGCACCCTGGCTCTTCGAACATGCACTCCGCGGTCTTGTCGCAAAACGCGATGCAGAACTCGGGCGGCTCCTCCTCGAGGATGCAGGCGGGCGGATCCCCGGCGATCTTCGCCTGGGCCTCATCGCAGGGGCTTGGCTCCTCATTGAGGAAGGCGCCGAGCTCCTCACAGGAGAGGTCGATCGCACACTCCAGGAGGCCGTCGATCGACTCGGTGCAGACCGGTCCGATGGCGTGGAAGACCCCGGTGAACTCATTGCACTCGGCGAAGCACTCGGGGTAGCCGTCGCCGAAGCAGGCCGTGATCGCGTCGCAGTAGTCCGCACAGATCGGGAACTCGACGCCGCCGGTGGTGGTCGTGGTTGTGTCGCCGGTGGTATCGCCGGTGGTAGTGGTCGTCGTCGGATCCGCGGTCGTCCCGGTGGTCGTTGTCGACGTGGAGCCCTCGCTCTCGCCCTCGGTCCCGGCGGTCGATCCTGAGGTCGAGGTCTCCGTCGCCGTCGAGGTGGAGGACGTGGACGTCGAGGAGGTCGAGGTCGCAGAGGTGGTGGACGAGCTGTCGTCGCCCGAACAGGCGGCGAGCGTGAGGGCCGCTGCGACGGTCAAGAGAGATCGGGCTATGCGCATTGTGGGGACTCCTAGGACGGCCAGTGTAGCGGCCCTCAAGCGTGGACAGCGTCGTAGTCGCGCTCGTAGCCGCCCATGGTCGACGTTTTGGGGGCTACGTCACAGGGCAGGCGGCCGGTCGGCACGAGTGAGCGACACTTCGTCGCATTTGGGGGGCGGGGTCCGCGGGCTATGGTCACGACCATGCGCGCTTCCTTGAGAACCCTGGGTTCGACCTTCGCCGCTTTCGCCCTGACCTTCGCTGTCGGCTGTGATCACGGCGACGAGCATGACAGCCACGACAGCCACGACAGCCACGACAGCCACGACAGCGGCGACAGTGGCGACGTTGAGGTCGACGAGTACAGCGCGGGTCTGATGAAGATGAGCGACGAGGGGCACTTCATGGTCGCCCTGACGAGCGAACCAGGCCCGCCGGTGAAGGGCGTCAACACCTGGACCTTGACGATCAGCGATCACGCGGGCGCAGACGCGGAGGACGCAGAGGTCATCGTCACGCCGTACATGCCCGAGCACGGGCACGGATCGCAGAGCGACGCTGTGGTCACGGTCGACGGCGGCGGTCAGTACACGGTGACGCCGGTGGATCTGCATATGGCGGGGGTGTGGGACTCGACGATCGAGATCACCCACGGCGGGATGACCGACGAGGTCCACTTCGTCTTCGATATCGAAGAGGTCTAGCAGCCCGTGGTAAAGGTCCCGCTCGCGGCCCAGAGCGCCCTCCGCGGAGGGCTCTTCTCTGCCACCTGCGGCTCGGCTGTGATGGTTTGCTCTTGACCGAGATCGCGCCTGGCCCAATCATCGGCGCGCCACGCGATCTGCGTGGCTTGTTGTTTCCCCCGCGAGAACGCCGATGAATCCGCTCCACCCGCAGTCCATCCCTTCGATCGCCTACTTCTGCATGGAGTTCGGCCTGAGCAACGACATCCCGACCTACTCCGGCGGGCTCGGGATGCTCGCAGGCGACACGCTGCGCTCCGCGTCGGATCTCGGGGTGCCGATGGTCGGCGTGTCGCTGCTCTACCGTAAGGGGTACTTCAAGCAGGCGATCGCCGACGGCCACCAGATCGAGAAGGACGTGTCGTGGAGGCCAGAGGATCATCTCAAGCGCCTCGCGGTCGAGGTCGAGGTCGAGGTCGAGGGGCGCGCGGTGACCCTCGCTGTCTGGAAGACCGTCGTCACCGGCGTCGAGGGTCACGAGGTGCCGGTCTTCCTCCTCGACAGCGACCTGCCGGGCAACAGCGAGGAGGATCGGACCATCACCGACAGCCTCTACCTCGGCGATGAGCGCTACCGGCTGATGCAAGAGATCGTCCTGGGAATGGGCGGGCGTCGAGCCTTGAAGGCCCTCGGCATCGAGCCCGATCGCTTTCACATGAACGAGGGACACTCGAGCCTCCTGGCCCTCGATCTGCTCGGCGAGACGCTGCGGGCTGGAGCTGGCTTTGAGGGGCCGGACGCGGAGTTCGAAGCGGCGATCGCAGCGGCGAAGAAGCGCTGCGTGTTCACCACGCACACGCCGGTCCCCGCCGGCCACGACCGCTTCCCGAAGGCGCTCGCGACCAAGCTGCTCGGCGAGGCCTGGATGGGCCTCTACACCCGCCTGCCGGGGAGCGAGTCGACCGAGCTCAACATGAGCATCCTCGGGCTCGAGCTCAGCGGTTTCGTCTTCGGCGTGGCTCAGCGTCACGGCGAGGTCTCGCGCGGAATGTTCCCGGGTCGCGAGATCCACGCGATCACCAACGGCGTCCACTCGGGCACCTGGACCGCCGCGCCGATGGCCGCGCTCTTCGACCGTCACATCCCCCAATGGCGTCGTCATAACTTCGCCCTGCGGATGGCCCAGAGCATTCCTCTGGCTGAGATCCGCGAGGCGCATCGGCAGGCGAAGCGGACCCTGCTGGCGGTGGCCAACGAGCAGGGCTACGAGCTCAGCGAGGATCTCTTCACGATCGGCTACGCGCGGCGCTCGACCTCCTACAAGCGGCCGCTCCTGCTCCTCCGCGACATCCGACGTCTCCGGGACATCGCCAGCCGCTGGGGCACGCTGCAGGTGATCTACGCCGGCAAGTCGCACCCGCGCGACTTCGAGGGCAAGCGCCTGATCGAGGAGCTGCTCCGCCTCCGCGAGGAGCTGGCCCCCCACGTCCGGATCGCCTACCTGCCGGGCTACAACATGGAGCTTGGCCTCAAGATGGTCAGCGGTGTCGACGTCTGGCTGAACACGCCGATGGCGCCGCTGGAGGCCTCGGGCACCAGCGGGATGAAGGCGGCCCACAACGGGGTGCCGAGCCTCAGCGTCCGCGACGGTTGGTGGTGCGAGGGCTACATCGAGGGGACGACGGGCTGGGTGATCGAGCCGACCCACCACTCGGGCGAAGAGGCGAACAACGCCGACGCGAACCAGCTCTACCGGCTCCTGGACGAGGAGGTGCTGCCGCTGCATCGTCGTGACCAGGACGGCTGGGCGACGGTGATGCGCAACTCGATCGCGCTCAACGGCTCCTACTTCAACGGCGAGCGGATGGTCGCCGAGTACCTGACGCGCGCCTACACCCACGGGGAGTAGCGGGCTCCGGACCTCGCGCGCTCGGCAGGTGCTGAAGCGCGCAGGGCTGGGTCGAGCGCAGGCTCGAGAACAGAAAGGCCCGGCGCTATGAACGCCGGGCCTTCCCTACTGGGGGGTGGGGGTCGGGCGCTAGGCCTTCTTGGGCTCTGGCTTGACGGTGCCGATAAGGCCGCCGGCGAGGGTCAGGAAGACCGCGAGAATGCCGAAGTACGCGCCCATGCTGCTGGAGCCGCCCTTCTCCGCCATCGCGTCCTGGATCATGAAGAGGAGGAGCCCGCCGATGATCGAGAAGATCGTCACCGTGATCCCGAGGCCGCGACCGAAGCGCTTGAGGCCGAGGAGCCCGCCGAGGAGCGCGGCCAGGAAGACCGGCGCGAGGATGATGAGGTACGCGTCGGGCTTGGTCTCATCTCCGACGAAGATCCCCTGAGTGACCTTGAGGCTGCCGATCTCGACGTGATGCCAAGGGAAGAAGAGGGAGAGGATGACGAGGGCGAGGGCCGCGAGACAGAGCTTCTTTGCCATGGTGCGTTCAGTCCTTTTCGGGAATTCCGCCGGACGTTAGGTCATCGTGCGCGAATTTGTCGAGCTGAAAGCGCCGCGTTTGCAGAAGTTATCCGCGTTGGGAGGCCTCTAAGAGGCTGTGACGAGAGTCCCGCGCGCTCTCGCGGGCCTTCGTCGAAGGCCTTCCGGATCCGGCGAAACGTGCGGTAGGGCCCGGTGCAGCGGCGTTTCGTCGAAGCCGAGAGGACCGACGATCGCGGGCGAGGGCCTACGGGACTGTCTAAACTAGTCGCCGCCCCGGACGCGCAGTGGGGAGGAGGCTGGGGCCCCCGGGAGCCAGGTCTGGCCGAGGCGGGCGGACCCGAGCCGCGCCTGTCGCGGGATCGTCGGGTGCAGGCTCAGCTCCCAGCGAGTCCCTGGCGGGGCCAGGAGCTCGACGAGCTCGCGGATCATCCGGTGTCCGGGCTCGTCCCGGGCAAAGGTGTCCAGCGATTCGCCGGCCGCTCCGCGCACCTCGATCGTCAAGCCATGCCGGACCGAGAGCTGGCCCCCGAGGAGGAGCGGGGCGTCCCCGCAGCCGGCGGGGGCGGAGCGGAGGTGGGTGCGCGGCCCTCCTAGGGGACTCAGCGTCGACCTCGGGCGCGGGGCCCAGGTCTGGGAGAGGGCCCGCGTGTGGATCCGCAGTCCAGCTCCAGCCACGGGCCTGAGACAGATTTCAAGGGCCTGGTCGAGGAGGGCGGGGGTCGACGTACCGTTCGCGCTCAGGAGCAGGGGGAGGAGCTGAAGACGCGAGCTGCGGGGGATCGCGGAGGCGGGCGAAGCCAGCCCCGTCGCGCCCAGGAGGTGCTCCTCCCAGAGGGCCGCGTCGGCGCTGGCCTGAGGCGCGCGCAGGCGTGCGAGGCCCTCAGTGAGGAGGGTGAAGAGGCGGTGGTGGAAGAGGTCGAGGAAGGCGCGCAGGCGCTCGGAGCCGGGGCCGGGGCCTGACGCTCGCTCGGCGAGGGCGAGCGGGAGCGGTGTGGCGGGGCCGATGAGCGCCCCGAACCCGTGGAGGATGAGCTCGATCGTCGGTCGATCCGGTCGTCGCGAGGTCGGGGGCGGGGTCGGTAGCGGGGTCGGTAGCGGGTCGGAGTCGTGGCCGTCAACGGCGGTCCTGACCTGGAGCCGCCGCCCGGCGGCGGTGCAGAGCCTCGGCTCTGCCCTGAGTCGGACATCGATGCCGTCGTCGGCGTCGCGGACGTCGCGGTCGTCGCCATCGCCGTGGTCGCCGTCGGCCGACGCGGTGAGCCGTTCGATCGCCCGGAGCAGGGCGACGAGATCGGTGGCGCCGGGGTCACGCTCGACCGCGCGGAGCCAACCCGGGACCGCCGTAGATCCTCGCTCGTCGCCTGTCATCGGCGCTCGCTGGAGGTCGGCGGGCGGAGGGGCCAGGCGAGCTGCCCACCCGAGGGAAAGAGGCGGATCGCGAGGACGCTGGCCGCGTCGAAGCCGGCGAAGTCGGCGATGACACTGTCGAGGAGTTCTCCCAGGAGCTCGGCCTCGGCGACGCAGGCGAGCCCGCGGGTGTCGACCTCGACCGTGGTTTCGAGGACCGGGGTGGGGACGCCGTCGACGAGCTGGTAGCTCCGGCGGCGCTCGAGACCGCGGATCGCCGCGATCGAGCGCTTGCTGAGGGGGCCGCGGGTGTCCTCGGGGTCTGTGGCAGGGGCGTGGAGGGTCAGAAGATCGCGGAGCGCGGCGGCAGAGGCGAGCGGGCGCGCGCGGAGGCCGAGATGATCGAGGAGGCGCCAGCATCGATCCGCGCCGAGGGGGGGGCGCCTGGGCGGGCTCACGGCGGTGATATTCGTCGCGGACTCGAGGAGGAGGTGACGCGGGCCGTGGCCGAGGGCTCCGGTCCCGAGGTGGTGCGCGAGATCGCCGTTGGTGCACAGCAGGCGCGTCGACACGAGCGCTGGCGTGTCCGTGTCGGTCGTCGAGGGGGGCGCCTCGATGGCCAGGCGGCACTCGCCGGCCCCGCCGTGGCCCGGGCTGCGGTCGATCTCGTAGGTGGCCGAGGTGTCGTCTGGCGGCAGGACCCCGCAGAGGCGCCGCAGGGCAGGACGACCGTCGAGCGTCACGTGGGTCACCGAGAAGACCTCCATGGAGCGCTTGGAGGTCCCGTCGGCGCGGAGGAGGTGGGGCCGATCTCCGGGGTGATGCTCGAAGGGCTCGCCGGTGGTGGCGAAGAGGTTGAGGGCGGGCGCGCAGTGGAGGCGGAGGGTGCTCGCGGGGAGCTTGGCGGGGAGATCGGGGAGCGGCGGCTGGTCGTCGCGGGCCTCGAAGTCCAAGACGAGGCAGAACTCAGGGCCAACCAGGTGGAGCGAGCGGAGGCCGTGGAGGTCGACAAAGCCCGCCAGCTCGGGATAGGCCAGGCCCTCGACGAGGGCCCGGATCGCTGGTGGGGTCACCTCCGGCCAGGGCTGGAGACGGGCGGATGGATCCGCGAACGGGAGGGCGATGCGGGGCGGGTCGCCGGCAGGCTCGCCGCCACCTTCGTCGACGCCACCTGTGTCGGCGCCCCCCTCATCGACGCGGACCCCGGCGCAGTAGCGGGTCAGCCACATCCGAAGGGTCGCGGTCACCGTCGGATCACGGTGGTGGATGAAGAGGCGGAGGTGGTCGAGCTTGGGGAGGATCGCCGCTCCTGCGTCGCTGGCGCGAAATCGCAGGCGCAGCGATCGCTGGCCCTGGCGATGGCGGAGGAGTTCGAGCTGGAGGAGCTCGATCGGCGCCAGATCGACGTCCGCGGCGGTGGTGAAGCGGGCGCAGACGCCGTTCACCGGCGAGGCGAGCAGCTCCTTACCGCGGGCCAGCCGCTGCACTGAGCGGATAACCCGGAGATCGGGGCGGAGCTCGACGACGGTGGCCGGCGGGGTCGGGCGGATCCAGTGCGGTCCGAGCGAGGCCAGGAGGCGGCGGGCGAAGAGGCCGGTGGCGTCGTCGATCTGGGCCCGGATCCCGGCGCTGATGAAGGCGAAGCCCTCGAGGAGGCGCTCGATGTCCGGGTCGCCGCCGCCGACGTCGAGGTGCCCGGCGTTGTGGGGGTGGGCCGCAGCGAAGCTCTTGCCCTGGGTCCGGAGGTGCGAGAGCTCGCGGGCGTAGTCGCGCTCGAAGTCGCTCATCGCCGCCTCCTCCGCTCGCCCGAGCTGACGGCCGGAACGCCCAGGGCGTCGATCCTCGCGGTTGCGATCGGCCCTGGCCCGGCGTGGCCGCGGTCGAAGACCTCGATGTCGAGGGCGGCGCCGTCACGGTCGAGGTGGGCCCTGATCTCGAGGCCTCGGCTCGCGGAGGAGCCCGCGCTGAGGAGGCGCCGGAGCTCGCTGCGCAGCGTGTGGATCGCGGCCCGATCGCCGTGGACGAGGTCGGCGAAGCAGGGGATGCCAAAGGTCGGATCGCCGAGCGCCCCGCCTGGGCGGGTCTTGAGGGCGAGGTCGAGGGTGCGGACCAGGGGATGGGCGCCGGCGGGGCCCTCGCTGGCCTCGATGACCTCCGAGCTGGGCTCGGCGAGGAGGCGGGCGAAGAGCCCCGGGCGGCTTTGGGGGGCTTGCTGCATCTCGTCTGCCGAGGTCGGCCGGGGTCTCCCCGTGTTGCAGTGCCAACTCTCGGGGGCTCGTCGGGCGGGGTGCGGGCGGCAGCGCAACGGGGAGGCGCGGCGGACGAAGGAGGCCAACCCGACCGCGGAGGAGTGATCGCTGACGATGGATACGAGCACACATAGGCCGAAGAGATCTGCTGAGGCGGTCCGCCTCTACCTCCAGCGGGAGGGCGGACCTGTCGAGGTGCTCCTCTTCGATCGGCCGGAGATCACGATCGGTCGTGCGAGCGCCCGGGAGGGATCGCGCCCCGTCCTCGCGCTCGCGGACAGGGGCGTCTCGCGGCGCCACGCCGCGATCCTCGTCGGTCCCGAGCGCCTGGTGCTCGAGGATCGCGGCGGTCAGGCGGGGGTCTTTGTTCGCGGGCGGAGGATCCGCAGGCGCTGTGTCATCGCCCCCGGGGAGCGCTTCACCTTCGCCGGGTATACGGCGTGGATCGAGCGGAGCGAGGCGCCGCGCTCGTCCTCCGGGGGGCGGGGGCCGGCCCCTCAGGGAGGTGCCGCGGGGCGGTCGTCCGGGGGGGGCGCGGACTTGTCATCGGCGGGGCTGCCCGAGGCGCCGGGGGACGCAGGGCGCCACGAGGCGAGATCGAGAGGGACGACCGAGGGCGCGACGGGGCCCGCGGAGGCTCGGGCGCGGGACTGGATCCGCGGTGGCGAGCCGGGCGGGCTGCTCCTCCGGGGTCGCGAGCTGCGGAGGGCCCTAGACTGGCTCCGTGAGCACCCCGCGACGCCCCCTGGAGATCCGCGTCGGCGCTGGATCGAGCGCTCCGACGCCATGCGCTCGCGGCGGTCCCGTGGACGCGGGCTCGCCGGCCTCGCGGTCGCGACAGCCCTGGGCGTGGGGACTCTCCTCAGCCTGCGCGAGCTGCCCGCGGCGCCGCTGCACCCCGCGACCGCGACCTGCAAGCGGGCAGAGCTCGCTGCGCTCCACGCATGGCTCGACGAGGACCGAGGGAGTCTGGGCCGGAGCGCGCTCGCCTTGGGGTGGGCGGACGCGATGGGGTGTCGGAGCGCGCGGATCGAGGGCGTCGCCCACAGAGCGCTGGCCCGGACCCCGTCGGAGCGGCTCGGGGAGCTGTCGAGCGCGGATCATTCGCGGATCGTCGCCGTCGGCGGCGGCCCAGAGGCGCTGCTCAGCGGCCCGAAGACCACGCTCTACCGGGCTTCGGACGGGTCGTTGACCGCGATCGGTCGACCTGGGAGCGCGTGGCGGATAAGTGGTGATGGGCGCACGGCGGCGGAGATCCGCGCGACGGGGCGGACGATCGAGCTTTGGGCGCTGGCTGGGGGGCCTCGGTCCGTCGCCGTGCTGAGCTTTGACGAGCCGATCGCCGCCGCCGCCCTGGGCGAGGCTGGCCTTGAGCTTTGGATCGCCAGCGGCGGCCGACTTCGCCGTTGGCGTCGCCAGCCGGAGGGATGGATCGAGGGGGAGGGACGCGGCGATGGGCTCGGGATCACGGCCGCGGATCGGCTCTCCGTCGGGCTCGGCGGTGTCGTCGTCGATCGAGGGGGCTCGCTGTGGTGGTTCCCGGCTGGATCGAAGCGAGCGCAGCGCTTCGGCGGCGGCGTCGATCGGTGGACCCTGGTGGACGGCGGCCAGAGCCTCGTCACGGCGACCGGCGGGGTCGTCCGGCGCTGGCGGGTCCACCGGCGACGGCTGCGGGGAGAGGTGCTCGCGGAGCTGGCAGAGCCGGTCCTCCAGCTCGCGCCGGTGGTGGCCCCCGAAGGTGGCGCCGATCTCGCGCTGGCGACGACCTCCGAGCTTCGCCTCGTCGATGTCCACCAGCGCTGGCGTCCCCGTCAGGCGCTCTCGCGGGCGCTCGTGTACGCGGGGGCGGGGCGCGAAGCCCTCTCGTTGATGAGCGATCCCGAGGGTCGGTGGCTCGCCGCGGTAGACCCCTCGGGGGCGACGATCTGGGGCCTCGGCGACGGGGCCCAGCTCGCCCCGATCGCGGAGTTCGACTGGCGGAGCGGCGCGCCCGAGGGTTCTGCGCTCGTCGGCGATGCTCTGGTCACGAGCTCCAAGGGCCGTCTTGAGCGGTGGCCGCTGGTCGGCGCGAAGGCGGGGCTCGACGGGGTTGCGGTCGAACTCGGCGAGGCGAGTCGGACCCTCGCGATCGATCCCGAGGGCCGCCATTTCGCGGCCGGGGGCGGATCGACGGCGAACGTCTGGACGGTGACCGCCGAGGCGAGCCGCTTGGCCCTCACAACCGGGCTGGAGATCGACGAACCGGTGACGGCGATGACATTCGCGGACGACGGGGCATGGGCGGTCGCCCACGGCGACGCTCTCGACGTCCACCGGCTCACACCCGCAGGGGAGCTCATCACCGGCGCCAGTACGAGCACGGTGATGGGCGCGCCGATCGAGAGACTCGCGGTGGCGGACCATGGCCGTTGGCTCGTCGCGGCCGATGCCGGAGGGGAGCTGGTCAGCGTCCCGGTGGCCGAGACGAGCGGTCGCCTGCGCTCGTGGTCCCTGGGCGCGCCCGCGACCGCGCTCGCGGCCTCACCCGGCGGGACACAGGTGCTCGTCGGCGACCTTCGAGGGGGGCTGCAAACCCTCCGAGTCGGGGAGCTTTCGGGGCCTCGGCAGCTCCCCGAGCACGACGGGGCGGTGCTCGCGGTCGCCGTCTCCCGGGGCGGAGCGTGGCTCGCGAGCAGCGGTGAGGACCGACGGCTCCAGCTCCTCACCGACACCGGCGATCTGCGATCGTCGACCGTGCTGCCCGCGGCCGTCGACTCGCTCGCCTTTCTCGGCGATGGTGACTGGCTGGCCGCGCGGGATCGGCAGGGGAGAGTCTCGCTCCACGCCACCCGAGCATCGCTTGAGCGGACCTTCGGCGTTCGTCCCGGGCCCGCGGCAGGACTGCTCGCGGGCGGCCCCGAGCGACTCTATGTGCTCGCACAGAACGGCGCGATCGAGCTCTGGGACCTTCGCCTCACCCCTGGGCGGGCGCGGCTCGTGTCGGTGACCGAGATCGCCGCTGGGGGGGAGTCGGGAGCCCGCGCGTGGACCATCGACCCGGGGGGCGTACGCCTGCTCAGCGCTGATCGTGTCGGGACCCTACGAGTCCGCCCGCTGGCGGTTGACGCCCTCGTCGAGACCCTCTGCGGTCTCCAGCCTGTCGGTGAGCCCCTGGGCGGCCCTGTACCGGCCGGATTTGCCGCGACCCTGTGCCGCGAATCCTAGCAGACCCACATGCGGGGCAGGCCCGCACGACCGATCCCTGCATCGCCGCCGTGATGTACGAGGAGTCGCCCCCCCGGCGCTGAAGTGAGCGATTGAGCGGAAGTCAGCGACTACCCGAGCGGGTTGGCAGCCCGTGGTGAGAGTTCGGCGCGCTCGTGCGAGGCGCAGCCGCACAGGTCATAGACGCAGCCATAGACGGGGTGAGATTGAGACGGCTGTCTCATCGTGGGCTGCTTCACAGACTGGGAGGCACATGAGTCGGGCTCAGCGCGGGCTCACCCGCCGTGCGGAGAGGAGCGGAGGGCGGTCTTTGACGGTCGAGGGCCGCTCGACGCAGCTCTCCTCCCCCAGCGGGCAGCGAAAGCGGACGTGCATGTGGTGTACGTGGCCGTCGGCGTGTTGGACGAGAGCTCCGGCGCCGCGGCGCGGCCATTGGATCCGGGCGTCGAGGGTCGCCGGGTTCGCGTCGCTCTCGAGGGCGGCGCGGCGGAGCTCGGCCTGGAGACCGAAGTCGAGGAAGACGACCTCAACCTCGGGGAACTCGGCGAGCGTGTCGACGAGCTCCCAGGTCGCAGACCAGTCGATCTCCTCTGGCTGAGGGCGGCAAAAAGAGCTCCCACAGTGGTCGCAGCCCTGGCCGTAGCGACCGCCGGCGATCGGCAGCCAGAGGTCGACGTCACGCCCTGACTGGTGGGAGAGGTGAGGACCCAGCGGTCCGCCTTGCTCCGCGCTGATGTCACCGATGATGAGCTGTCCGTTGTAGGAGGCGCGGCCGCGAAAGCAGCGCAGCGCGTCGATCAACGCGCGGGCCGTCGTCGCCGTCGCATAGGCATGCGCGGGACACCGGAGCTCGTAGAGATCGAGCTGTGGCATCCGGAGCGGATCTTCGAGGGCTCCGAGGTTCACGCCGCCGATCGAGCGCGAGCCGCCTGGAATCCCGGTGTGTCGCGTGCAGCTCTCGGCCGCCGTCGCAGGGAGCGCGCGGCTCCTGGCGATGGTCGGGATGTGGACGCGATCACCCTCGCGCAGGGGTCGGCGGAGCCCTGCGTTGGCGTCACGGAGCCGCTGCAGGGAGACGCCCTCGGCTGTGGCGATGGCGGACCAGGTCTCGCCGTGACCGACGGCGTGTCGCCGTGAGGGGGAGCGCGGGGCGCTGCTCGTGTCGCTCTCGGGCATCATGCGCGTCGGCTCGAGGCCGATACGGTCTGGTGTTGCGTCCGCCGAGAGTCGCGCCCGCAGGTCGCGATGAGCGGTGTGGACTGTCGAGGTCGTGGAGTCGTCGAGCCGAGCCTGCGCCGCGCTCGATCCGGCAGCGGCGGGAGGCGGCGGGAGGAGAGTCGTGACGACATGAATCGTGGCCCAGGCTGCGCTGCTGATGACCCCGCACAGGGCGACGCTGTGCAGGAGGACACCGCGTCGCCCGCTCATCGAGCCCCTCCATCGCCGGCGCGGAGCGAGGGGGCGAGGTCGCCGCGGCGGGTCGTGCGGCGGGCAGAAGCCCTTGGAGAGCTGCGTGACGTCCGGCGAGGGTCGGATCGGATGCACGGTGAGGACGTGAGCGCCGAGGATCAGCCGCACCGAGCCCCGGAGGAGCCGGGGTTCGAGGAGCGGCGCACCTTCTACGAGGGTCCCCGCGCGTGAGCCGTGGTCGTAGATCCGGACGTCGGCGCCGACCCGCCGGAGGGTGCAGTGGCGTCCGGCGATGTCGGGCCCGTCGAGGATCACCTCGTTGTCCTGGGCGCTACCGAGGCGGAGCGTCGGGCCGATGACAATGCGGGGTGCATCCGGAGCGCGGTGTTGCAGGACGAGCCAGCGGGGCGGCTCCTCCGCCAGCAGGCACACTGGGGGCGCGAGTTCACGGCTCATGGGCGCCCCTCGGGATGCGCGGGGGCCGTCCGCAGTCGACGGCCGAGATCGACGACGTGGGCGACAAGGCCGCGCTCTTGTGATTGAGAGGTGATCGCCGGACCACTGCGCGGATCGTCCGCCGCGATATAGACATAGGCGACCGCGGCGGCCCCGACGAGGGCCAGGGCCGTCGCCGCCGAGATGAGCCAGAGGCCGCAGGTCCGGCCGGTGGGGGCCGACACGGCGACCCTCGACATTGTCGATAGCAGGCGTCGCCAGCTGTGATGGAGCTCCGACCATCGTCCGCTCGGGAGGCGCGTCGGCTCCGCCAGGGGGGAGAGGATCGTCCCGTCGGAGGTCTGGTCTCGCGCCTCGCTGGTCGGCAGGAGGAGCGTCGGCGGGCTCGGTGAGGCGGTCGGCTCGACCTTGTTCCGTCGAGGACCAGCTCGGCGCTTCGATGACCGTCGGGGGGGCGGGGCTGGAGCGTCCTCGTGGGGCCGAGCCCCGGAGCCCTTTCTCCGGGGTCGGCGGTAGAACGCCGTGGGCGCCTCATCCTCCGGGATCGGCAGCGCTGGCGGTAGAGGGGCGATCTGGTGGGCATCGGATGTCCAGCTCATCGAGGTTCAACCCTTGTCGAGCTTGCCCACGAGGGAGAGGGTGAATTCGGCGCCTTCATACTTGAGGTGGGGCTCGATCGTCAGGCCACATCGGTACCAGCCGATCTGACCCTCGATCTCCGCGACCGTGACCCTGGCGCGGCGCAGCGGCTTGCGCGAGCGGGTCTCCGGGGAGGGGTCGGGCATGTCGGCGACGTACTGGCGGATCCACTGGTTGAGCTCGCGCTCGAGGTCGGCGCGCCCCTTCCAGCTGCCGATCTGCTCGCGCTGGAGCACCTTCAGGTAGTGCGCCAGGCGAGTGATCACGAACATGTACGGGAGACGTGAGCCGAGCAAGTGGCTGGTCTGGGCCGCCTGACCCTCCGGTGTATCCGCATAGGCCCGCGGTCGCTGCACCGAGCACGCAGAGAAGAACGCCGCGTTGTCGCTCTCCTTGCGGAACACCAGGCCGATAAAGCCCTGCTCGGCGAGCTCGTACTCGAGGCGATCGTCGATCGAGACCTCGCAGGGGTTCTTCACGTGGATCTCGCCGCCGAGCTCGTAGTCGTGCAGGGGCAGGTCGAGGACGGCGCCCCCGCCTTGGGGGCCGATGATATTCGGGCACCAACGGTACTTGGCGTAGGAGGAGGCGATCCGCGCGGTGAGGGCGATCGACGCGGGGCCCCAGAGATAGGCGTCGTGTTGGCCTATCACCTCCTCGCAGTAGGCGAAGGTCTTGACCGGGGTCTCGCTCTCTCGTCGGCCGTAGGGCGCGCGGAGGAGGAATCGGGGCAGGCAGAGGCCGAGGTATCGAGCGTCCTCGCGGTCGCGCAGCGACGACCAGCGGGCGAAGCTCGGGCCCTCGAAGTGGGCCTGGAGATCCTTGACCCGGTTGAGCTCGGTCAGGCTGTCGACGCCGAAGAAGCGGGGGCCGGCGTTGCTCAGGACGGGGACATGGGCCATCGCCCCGAGGGCGCCTAGGTTCCGCAGGAGGCGGCAGTCCTCGGCGCCGGCGCCGAGCTCGTAGGTGGTCGTGACGACGCCGTAGGGCTTGCCTCCGAGGACGCCGAAGGCCTGGCGGTAGACGTGGTGGTAGAGCCCCGATGACGGGAGCTCTGGGGCTTCGTCAAAGTCCTGGACGAGCTCCTCTTGGGTCGCGGAGAGGAGCTCCAGGCGGATGTTCTCGCGGAAGTCGACCGCGTCGACGAGGTACTTCAGGGCTCGCCACTGCGACTCTAGGCGCTGGACCTCGGGGTGATGGAGGAGCTCGTCGACCTGGTCGCTGAGGCGCTCGTCGAGGGTCTCGATCATTCGGTCGATGATCGTCCGATCGAGCCGCCGCGGGGCGGGCGTGGGGTTGTCCAGGAGCTGGTGGAGGAACTCGCAGGCGCCGGTTTGGACGAGAGAGAAGGCCTCCGTGTCGCTGCGGCTGATCCGGGTCTCCCGCAGGAGCCCTGCGAGGGTCGGCGCGTCGGCGAGGGGGTCGACAAGCTCGGCGTCGAGGAGTGCGGTGGTCGTGGCGGTCATCAGCTGATCTCCTCTTTCTTGTCGGTCTCGTCGGTGTTCGGCGTCGCTGCGGGGGCGGCTGGGAGGGCGAGCTCGCGGCCGAGGCGGGCCCGCGCGTCGGGATCGGCGAGGATCCGCTCGATCTCGCGGGCGAAGCGGGGTCGGTTGGCGATCGGCCCCTTCAGGGCGACCAGCGCCTGCCTTATCTCCAAGAGCCGCCGAAGCTCGGGCACCTGAGCGACGATCGCCTCGGGGCGAAAGTCGCTGAGCTTGCGAAAGCGCAGCTTCGCCTCGAGGCAGCCGGTGTCCGCGCTCAAGGTGTTGTCGACGCTGAGCGAGACCTCGAGGTCCTGCGACTCCAGCACCTTGTCGAAGCTCTGCTTGTCGATCGCGATCGGCGTACGCTCCTCGATGGGGCGGTCGTCGGTGCGGCCTGTATAGTCGCCGAGCATCAGGATCCTGAGGGGGAGCTCGACCTCCTCCTGGGCGCCCTCGACCGATGATTGATAGGTGATGTTGACGCGTTCTTTCGGCGCGATCGATTGTTCTCTGGGCATCTCTGGTCGTCTCTCCGGCCCGCGAAATGCGGTCCTAGGGGGCGATCGGCCGCGCTGGCCCATCGTTGCGGTCAGGCTGAGAAATAGTCTCGGGCGACGCGACACAGGCGAGCCCAGCCGAGAAAACCGGCGAGTTCGGCCGCGGTGGCGGGTCGTTGCGCGGCCTCGCGAGACGAACACTCACAGTCCCTGTGCCGCGAAAGTGGTTGTCCCTCGAGCATTCATGCCTAGCGTTAATGCATGGCTGAAACAGTACACCTGGTGATGAAATCCAACGGCAGCGCGGTCGAGGGGGAGAGCACTCAGCTCGATCTCGGGAGGGAGAAGACGATCGAGTGTCTGACCTTCCGCGACCGCGTTCGCACGGCCCGAGAGAGCGGCTCTCGTGCGGCGGTCGGCCGTCGCGTCCACGAGCCTATCGAGGTCATCAAGCGGATCGACGCCTCCTCGCCCCTCCTGGCGAAGGCTCTGTGTCGCAACGAGAAGATCGAGGGCGCCTTTCGCTTCTACCGGCCGAGCCCGAGCGGCGACGGTACGACCGAGCACTTCTTCACGGTCGAGATCACCGACGGCAGGGTCGACTCGATCGAGCGCAACTCGCCGAACGCGATCGATCCCGCGGCGTCGATCGCCCCTCCGCTCGAGACGATCCGCTTCGTCTATCACTCGATCCGCTGGATCTACGAGCCGAGCGGGGCGGAGTATGTCGACCGCTGGAGCTCCTCGGACGGCTGAGGTGCGGGCTGAGGGTCGCGTGCCTCGGGGGCCTCAGCCCCGCGGCGGAGGGACGTAGAAGGGGCTTGATCCGGGAGTGTCCGGATCAAGCCCCTTGCTATGTTGAGGCCACGGCACGTTGGGCGCCCGGCGGTAGGGGCACGTGAGGCCCGCCGATGCGAGACTGAGGATGGAGGGCGGCTGAGGTCGTCGATGCCGCGCGTCCGAGCAGAGTCGACGGCCGCCGCTGCGATCACTTCACGGCGAAGGTGCGTATAGGGACCATGCCGCGGCGCAGGCGACGACCGAGGTGGCGAAGGAGAGGCGTCGACACAATGCCGCCGGCCTGGCGGAGGACGACGCTCGTCCCTCTTGAAGAAGGTGCTCGGTGGACGAGCGTGGCTCAGCCTGCGGGCGCAAGGAGCTCGGCGAGCGTGCGCGGAGAGAGGACGCCGAGGAGTCGGGCCTGCGGCGACGCGGGATCGAGCGGAGCTGTCCCCGCGCGGAGCGATCCGGCGAGGACCCTGCGCGCGAGGTCTGGTCGCCAGCGGTCGAGATGGTGGTGCTCGACCGTCGCCTCGAGGCCCGAGAAGAGGGCGTGTGCCAGGCCGCGGTGGCCTCCTCCGAGGGCCTCCTCCGCGAGCGCGAGGCGTTCGATGAAGCGGGTCTCATCCCCTGTGTGAGGGGGGTCGAGCTCGCTCGGGGCAACATCGGATTTGTCTGGTGTCGCCTCTGCGCCTTCCACCGCATGGCCTCGCGACGAAGAGAGCGCCGGCGGTGGGTCCAGGAGCCACGCACGGGTGTCACTGTCCGCGAGCGGAGTCCCTCCGCGGCTCCTCAGGTCGAGGACCCCTGGCAACCTCGCCACGAGCTCACGTGTCCGCGCGCGCACTGCCGCAGCTGCCCGCTCAGCCGGAGGGTCGAGCTTGAGCAGGCACTGTGCGGTTGTTCGCTGGAGGTCGAGATCGAGGCGGTGGCGGACGACGAGGCGCTCGCCGAGACCGATCGCCTCGTCCCATCGTCCGCCGGCGCAGAGGGCCGCGAGCTGGCGTCGGGCGGACGCGGAGATGTCGGCGATGGTGGTCTTTCCGTCGACGACGGGCGGCAGAGTCTCGAGGTGGAGCCAGAGTCCGTGGCGGAGTAGATCGTAGGAGCGCGGGTCGCGAAGACCGTCGGCGCGCAGGCGTTCGCCAGTCGCGATCAGCTGGTCGCCGAGGCGTCGGAGCTGGCGCTCGAGGTCGCCGTCGTCGGTCGACGTAGAGGGCCGAAGGCTCGGTGCGAGGTCTGGCGTCGCTCCGCCTGGGACGTCGCGCGTCGCTGTAGGGCGCGAGGTGTCTGTCTCTGGGGAGAACGCGCCCCCGGAGCTCGCCCTTTTGTGACCTTGTGCGTTGGGGGTCTCCTCGGGCGCCGGTTTCTCCGGCTTCTCCGGCTCTGCCTTGTCAGCTTGGTCTGCGCTATCTCGATCCGGGGCGGAGATGGGCTTCTCGCGGTCGACAGGGCTGTCAGCGGCAGGTAGAGGCTGAGTTGGAGGGATCGTCGGACGGAGCCGGCGAAGCTCGCGACGCAGGGTCCCGAGGGCGGGCGCGCTGTCTCCCATTCGCGTGATGGTGAGCTCGCCGAGCCCTGCGAGAGCGGCCTCCAGCCCGTCGATCTCTGCGGGCTTGGGGGGGTCGGCCGTGCGCTCGCCTGTCGTCGCGCCGCGGAGCGCCTCCGTCGACGCGCGGACCCACCAGCGCAGCGCGCTGACCCGTGCTCGGAGCCGCCGAACCGGCGGGCTCGCGCCCGTCCAACGGGGGCCGAGGAGCTCGGTGAAGAGCGTCAGGCCGAGGTGGACACCGTCGATCGGAGCGCGCTCCTGGGCCGCGCGCGCGGTGTAGGCTGCGACCAGGAGATCATCGTAGCCTTCGCGCAGGAGCGATCGACCGAGCTCTTCGACCTGCGCCCAGTCGGTCGTCGCGCCGGTCATGTCTTGAGCCCGATCGATCTCCGATCGGAGCGCGCGGTAGCGCGGCTCCGCGCTGAGCTTCCCGTGCGGCGCAAGGGGGGGATCGCAGAGGAGGTCGGAGGCCCGGTGGCGAGCGTCAGGAGATGTCGTCGGCATGGGCGAGGTGCTCCGCGGGGGATGCCGGGTCTAGGCGGCTGTGGGTGGTCAGGACGATCGGCGCGCCGTGGTGGGTGAAGTGGGGTTCGATCTCCAGGCGGACCCGGATCCACCCCCCCGGAGCGCGGCTCAGCTGCAGGTCCGCGCGACGCAGGGGCCTGCGCGCGCGTGTCTCCCAGTGCGCGTCCTCGAGGTCGGCGACATGGCGCCGAAGCCATGCCTTGAGCGCGACCTCGAGTCGCCTGGGATCGTCCCAGGCGCCGATCGTGTCGCGCTCGATCCGTCGCAGGTAGTGAGCGACTCGGCCGCTGAGGAAGACATAGGGGAGCTGGGTGCTGAGCTCGGCATGGTGGGTATGCGCGGGATGCTCGGCGATCGACGGGGCTGAGTGCAGCGTGAGCCCCCGCAGGCGCCGGTCGTAGGTGACCGCGACGAAGCCGGCAGCGGCGAGCTCCCCCTCTAGGCGGCGGCTCAGCAGCAGATCGACCGAGCACGAGGCGTCCAGGTCTGGGGGGCAGGCTGGGATCACCGGGCAGAGCGTGGAGCCGAGGATCGAGACGCACCAGCGGTAGCGGGCGAAGGCCTCGGCGGCGCGGACGGTGAACGCGAGCGAGGCGTGTCCCCAGAGCAGATCGGCGTCGCCTCGGATCCGCTCGCGGTAGCGCAGCGGTGAGCGGGTCTCGCGATCAACATCGACAGGGGAGCGGAGGAGAAAGCGCGGGAGGCAGAGGCCGAGATAGCGGGCGTTGGGGTCGCGCCTCAGGCTCTCCCAGCGCCGACCGGCGGCGCTACGGATCGAGGCTCCGAGGTCGGCGAGGCCAGGCAGCTCTGCGAAGTCCTTCACCCCGAGGAGCTCGGCCTTCGCATTGCCGACAAAGGGCACTTGAGCGGCGGCGCAGACCTTGCTGATGGCCCGGAGCAGGTCGAGGTCGTGGCTGGCGGGCCCGGTGGCGAAGTCTCCGCACAAGAGGCCGTAGGGGGGGGCGCCATAGGTCGCGAGGGCCCTGGTATAGACGCGCTCGTAGAGCCCCGAATCGGTGATCTCCGGCGCGTCCGCGAAGTCCAGGGCGAGCTCCTCAAGGGAGACGGAGAGGAGCTCCAGGCGGACGTCGCCGGCGGATGGGATCTGCTCGACGACGAACGCGAGGCCGCGCCAGCGCGCCTCGAGGCGCTGCAGCGCCGGGTCATGGAGGAGGAGGTCGAGCTGGGCGTTCAAGGCCCGATCGATCGCGCATATCCGCCGGTCGAGCGTGCTCTGGGTGATCGTCGTGACCTCGTCCTGAAGGAGGATTCGCAGGGCCTCGCGGACACCCTCGGCCTCGGCCGCAGGGGTCGCGCGGAGCCATGGGCTCAGGGTCCCGAAGGGGGCTGCGCTGTCGCTCGAGCGCGGTCGCGAGGGGCGGATCTCAGCGGACATCGGCACAGCGCTCCTGGTCTACGAAGAGGCGGAGGGGGGGCATCAAGGCGGGGTCGCGAAGCGGGGCGAGGAGCTCCTCCTCGCCGAGCAGGGGGCGATGGCTGGCGACCGGGCGGAGGAGGATCGGAAGCTCGCCGAGCCCGGTCTCGTGGAGCTTGATCCGAGCCTCGGTGGTCGCCCCGTGCTGGACACGCTCGCTGGTCTCCTCGATCAGTCGCCATAGCCCCCACTCGCCGTGACGGCGACGCCGCTCGACCAGGCCGCCGCGCCCGTGAGCCTCGACCCACGCCCCCTGAAGATCACCTTCGCCTGGCCACCGCAGGGGCTGCTCGTCGGCGCCGGCGCAGGTGTAGTGGAGCGTCTGCTCGCCGGTGCTGAGGCCGACGCGGTGGATCGCGGGTGTGCAGCTGAGGGTGACCGTGAGATCGACCTGCAGCGTGTCGTCGACGTAGAGCGCGTCGCTGGCCGCGAGACCGGCGGCGAAGAAGCGCGTGACCTCGGGGCTCAGCGTGAGCCGTGCGCCGCGTCCGCGGGCGCGGGGCGTCAGGCGTGAGCCCTCGAGCACCAACCATGGCTGCAGCTCCTCCGTCAGAAAGCCGAGCAAGAGCCCATCGCGGGGGTTCAGGAGGCGGTCGAGGTCCTGCAGCGGGATCTCGGTCGTGGCCTGCGGATCCCAAGGGTAGTGATCGTCGAGGAGGCTGCGCATGGGTCTGGCGATCCGGTCGCAGAAGGCGTCCCTAAGGTGCGCTCCAGCGTCGTCGGCGATGTGGCCGAGGAGCGACTGCAGCGGCGGGAGGAGGAGATCGCGGAGCTGAGTCCGGGTGCGTCGGTCGGTGTTGGCCGCGAGGATCGCCTCTCGGGTGTCGGCGATCGCGGCGAGGGTCGCCTCGCGGAGGGAGTCGGCCTTGCTCGGGTCATCGGCGACCGCGTCGAGGTGCCGGCGCAGCCCGGCGAGGTGGCCGTAGTAGTCCTCAAGGCCCGCGAAGTTGACGAGCGGGGCGAAGGTCTCCGCCAGCGCGGCCGCGTCGCCGACCGCCCCCTTGGACGGGGCCTCGCCGAGCGTGAACGCGAGCCTCTGTTGGAGCGTGGAGAGGGGCGAGGAGGCGGCCTCGAGATCCTGAGTGTGCTCGCGCAGGAGCGACTGAAGCCCCGTGAGGGGCGCGTTCGAGGGCTCCAGGAGGCCGTCCAGCACGAGGTGGGCGTCGGCGAGGCTGCGGGGGCTACGGACCCGCACTTCATCGAAGAAGGCGCTCCAGGCGGCGCTATAGCGGCGGGCGTAGGTCGTTCGCAGGGCGCTGGCGAGGGCGCTGTGATCCCCGGACCAACAGCGGGCGTGCTCAGCCCACTCGTCGATCTGATCCTGAACTAAGGGCCAGGAGGTTCGGGTGTAGGCGCTGCGGACCGAGAGCTCTCGCGGGACGAAGAGGCGCGCTGAGCTCAGCTGCCGGGCGGAGATCGGGGAGGTCGCCGTGGAGGACTCGACATCGTCGATGATCCAGTCGAGCAGTCGCGTCGTGTCGACCTCCCCGAGGGATCGTCGGGCGGCGGCGATGATCGCCTCGTCGCGGCGTGGGGCTGCCTGCATCGGCCACTCGCGGCGCCGGAGCAGGTCGATCGTGGCCTGCGGCTCGTCGACCGCGAGGGCGTCCGCCGAGGGGAGGCCGGCGCAGGGGTCCGAGGGGGCCCGCGCGGTCAACCGCAGGTAGTCCTCGAGGTCATCTCGGAGGCGCAGCGTTTCGCTGTGTTGGAGCTCGCCCGACGCCGCTCGCTCGGGCGAGCTCAGGGTCGCGATGCTGCGGGCGAGCGCCTCGGTCGACGGCTCGATGAAGGACGTGATGATGGCCGCGTCGAGGTATCGCTCGATCGACTCGGCGAGTACGGGTCCCCGTCGGGAGTCCCAGTCGCGCCGCTCCCAGCGCTGGGAGAGCTCCGCCAGTCGTTCACCCCTTCGCGGGGCGATGGGCTCCGGCGCAGGGGTGGCCTCGACGAGCTCGATGGTCGCCCGGAGGGTCTCCTCGTCGGCGCGCTGGAGGCTGCTCGCTCTCTGGTAGAGGACGGCGGCGCCGGCGAGGGCGAGGAGCGAGACGAGGGCGGAGCGGGCTCGCGAGAGGACGAGCCGGCGACGGTTGGGGCGGGCCTCCTGGCTGAGTCGCGGCAGGAGGTCGCCCAGGACCGACGCGGCGCCCCCAGGGGATGAGCCTGTGAGGGCGATCGCCCGGACTCGGCTTGGAGCGCCAAGGCCTCTGCGCTGGGAGAGCCGCCCGAGGAGGAGGTCGAGGTTCGGCTTGAGATCGGTGAGGGAGCGGTGAAGGCGGAGGAGAGCGGCCGGGAACGACGCGCCACGCCCTGCGTAGGCCGAGGGGAGCAGGTCTCCGAGGAGCTCCGCTTGGCGTTCGCGGATGGATCCGAGCAGCGCCTGGCTGAGGGAGCAGCGCTCGTCATCAGCGGCGTCGCCGGTGGTCGCGATGATGTCTTCGACGCCGCCTTCTCGGGCGAGCAGCGCGGCTCCTGGGACTCGGTCCAGGTGGGTGAGGACGAGGACGATCGGCGCCTCGAGGCCGGCGGTCGCGGTCAGCTCGACGAGTTGCGCCTCGGCCTGCTCGGCGAGGTTGAGGGTGGCTGAGGGGTCGCCCAGCAGCGCCCGAAGATCCAAGACGAGGAGGGCGCCGTGGAGCGGGAGCTTGCCGTCGCCGGTCCGCCGCAGGTGTCCGAGGAGCCACCTCGTGTCGTCGTCGCGGGCGGCGTCAGCGAGGAGCGAGGGGGGCATCTCGAGGTAGACGACGCGCCCACAGCTCCACCACCGCGGAACGTCCGCGTCGACGGGTCGCCGCGCTCGTGCGCCCAGATGGGCCAGCAGACGGCTCTTGCCGTGGTCGTCGGGGCCGACGACGAGCCAGCGGTGGGGGGCCGAGCGGAGCTTACGGGGCATTCGCTCGGCCTCGCGGCGCTCTCGTTTGCACGACCTTCGCCACGCTCGCTCGGCGGACCGGGCCCGAGGACGAGGGGGGGGCCGGCGGCGGAGGAGGTAGACAGCGCCGATGAGCATCGCCAGGAGGGCGAGGACCGCCAGCACGAGGAGAACGACCATGAGCGTTGGGCTCAGCGGGGATGCGAGGTCGAGCGAGCGCTCGCCTGCGACCGCGGCGAAGAGGTTCATCGCGCCACCTCGATCAGCTCCTGGCGATGACCGTCGATATGAAGCTGGGCGTCGTCGATGGCGCGGCCTAGCCGGTGATGGGCGAGCCCGAGGCTGAGCGCGGCCGTGGCGAGGCATAGGGCGACGAGCGCGGGGAGGACTCGTCGTCTCGAGCGTGGCGGAGCTTTGCCGCTGGCGAGGTGCGATCGGGCCTCGGCGACCGGCTCGGCGAGCGTTCCCAGGCGGAGGGCGAGGCGCCTCCGGGCTTCGATGAGCGGTTGGCCCTCATCCTGGGCCGCATATCGCCCCTGGAACCCGAGCTCTAGACAGATCGCATAGATCCTGAGCACGCTCAGCGTCGCCGCCGACCGTGGCGCGACGAGGAGCTCCTCCAAACGATCGAAGAAGCGGTCGCCTGCCGTGGTCAGGTCCGGGTGGAGGAAGCGCTGTTGGAGGAGGGCGACCCGGCGCCAGCGCTCGGCGAGCGCCCCCTCATCGCGGAGCGCGAGCTCGTCCAGGAGGGCAGCGACGGCGAGGAGGGCGTCCGAGGCCGACGCCGCAGAGAGCTCTCGTGAGGTCTGGACCTTGGGGGAGAGGGAGAGCTCGGAGAGCGCAGCCTCGGCCGCCTCCCGTATCTCCGACGGAGTGAGCTGTCCGTGGTCGCGGTCGTCGTCGAGGAGAACACCTGCGAGCTCAAGCGCAGGCGTCGCGGCTCTGAGTAGCGAGTCCATGGTCGGCTCCGTTCGCGGGGAGGGCGAGGATGCGGACGCTCAGCCCGCGCGTGTCGATAGGCGAGCTCAGGTGGACCGCCAGGTCACGCTGGTAGATGACCTCCTGCCAGTGGGTGTCGCGGGTGTCGAGCGAGAGATAGACAGCCCCCGCCTCGGTCGGGATCGACGAGGGGGGCTCGGAGAGCAGACGAGCGGGGGCGCCTCGGCTGTTGCTGCGGATGATCGCGTCGATCCTCCCGCCCGAGGCGACCTTGAGGAGCTCGGGGAGGGCTTCGGCGCGGCGCTGGAGATCGGCGTCGCTGTGGAGGGCGAGGACGACCTCGCGCGCGCTGCGGAGCTTGTTGTCGAAGGCCTCCGCGGCGAAGAGCCTGGCCCCGCGGGCGAAGAGGGGGATCGTCAGGACTTCGTCGTTCATCGGCAGATCGATGAGGCGGGCCGCGAGGGTGAAGAGGCGGCGGAAAGAGTCGCTGGCGTCGGCGTGGTTGTAGAGCGGGAGGGTCGCGGGGTCGCCGTCCGGGAGGAAGCTCGCGAGCTCGCCGACGAGCTCTGCGAGGAGCTCGTGGGCGTGGCGGGGGTGCGTCGGCGTGCCCTCCAGGAGGCTGCGGAGGCGGGGGACGAGCCTCCCCAGCGCGTGGATCAGGAGATGGCGATCGAGCTCGCTGGAGCGATAGTCGATCCGTCCCGCGCGCTGACGGCACTCGCTCTGCAGCAGGCGGCGTCGCTCCGAGGCGGCGGCGAGCAGGCGACGGAGGCGTCGGACGAGGCCCTGGGCGGCGTGTAGCCGAAGGGAGGGCGGAAAGTACGAGTCGTCGAGCTCGAGGCCGCCGTCCGGTCGTCGCCGCAGCGCGGCGATCCTGAGGGTCGTCGCACCGTCCGCTCGCTCGTCGCCCAGGAGAATGATCGGCGCGGGCTCCAGGACCTCGAGCGGGCCCCGCGTGCGCTCGCTGGGGATGTCGAGGCTGTGGTCCTCTCGGAGAACGAAGCGGCGGGGAGACCCTTGATCACCTTCGCGGTGCATGTCGAGATCTCCGGGGCGTTGCTCCGGGAGGGCGAGGTGCACGGAGATCCGCGCGCCGACTTTGGGATCCTGATCGCTGAGAGAGCGACGCGGCGGCGCCCGGCCGCCCGCGGGGCTCCATGCGATCGGCGTGCCGTCGGGGAGGATCGCCTGGAGTCGGGGGATCGACAGCTCGCCGCGGCTGAGGGCAGCTTCGTCGACCTCGAGCTCGACGAGGCCCCAGGTGATAGGCAAGAGCGATCGCAGGAGCTGGTCGACCCGCGCCTCGTGGTAGCGGTCCTGGTACTCCAGGTGTTGCGGGGAGAGGAGGAGCCCTTCGCTCCATCGCGGTCGTCTCGGGGATTGTGGCATGGGTGCACGTGGTCGGCCGGAGCGTCGAAGCGTTGCTGGCCTCGCCGATCAGGGCTGCACAGAGGGAGCTGCTGGGAGCGCGGAGGGAGCGGAGGGAGCGGAGGGAATGGAGCGCGATGAGTCGGGTTCGCGCGCGGCGAGGGAGAGTCGCTGGCAGGGCAGTCCGTCGCCGACGAACGCGGGAGGGGGGACAGCCCCGCCGCGCAGCTCGCTACCGTCCACCGTGATGAACAGGCAGATCGGTGGCGCTGCCTCGCCGCGGCAGACCTCAAGCGGGCGGGGTAGGGGGATGGCCGTACCCCATGCGTCGGGCTCGGGCTGATGGAAGAGGGCGGCGACCGTGATGTGCGTCGTCTCGGGGAGGATCGTCAGCGACCAGCGCTCATGGCTGTCCGGGTAGAGCACACGCTCGCGGCGGTCGTAGAGGTCGACGCCGAGCGCGGCGTCGTCGGCCGCGAGGCGCTCGGGATCGATAGTCGCGAGATCCGGCGAGGAGCCGACCTGATAGAGGCGGATATGGGCGGGCCAGGCCTCTCCGTGATGACCGAGGTTGAGCCCCTCACCGCCGTCGACGACGACGTCGAGCTCCAGGGGAGCGTCGCAGGGCGCCTGCGTCGGCTCCGTCCCCCGGCAGGCCGAGGGGGCGACGCAGCAGAGGAGGGCGAGGGCGAGGGGGAGATCGTCGCGGCGCATGGCCCCTCAGTCGACCGTCGCCCGGCGCTGTTGCACGGTCGGCGCAACGAGCGGGAGCGAAGGTCGATCGCCTCGCCATGCCGAGAGATCCGGGTGCGAAAGACCAGGCGATAGCGGGTGTCCTCATGATCACGGAGTTGAGGCTGGCTCGGCGGCGCCGAGTGTTGCGCTCGCTCCACGTCGCAGCGCTCATGGCGAGCGCTTGCTCCTCAGGAGTGGGCTGCGTCCGCCGGGAGCCGGTGGATCTGGAGGTCCTGGCGCGGGTTCATGACAGTGATCCAGAGCTCGACGCGCTCCGGGTGTACGTCGACCGGCGGCTCATCGTCGTCTACCCAGAGCTCGACGCGAGCGGAGAGATCGAGCTGGCGGACGGGGTGGTCGAGGAGCGCTTTGTCTCGCGCGAGCTGCGACAGATCGTCGGCCGTAATCGCGCAGGGGTGGTGATCGCCGCGGCGGAGGACGAGCGCACGCTGTGGATCAGCTTTGACCCGACCTGCTCCGCGGTCGACTGCGCGTTCGCCTTTGTCGTCGCCGAGGATGACTCCTTTGTTCTCGGCGCGGTGCCGGAGCGAGCCGGGCGAGAGAGGGCCGTGGCCTATCGCGGACGAAGCGTCTCGCGGGCCATGCTCGTCCCGCGCCTCGCCGATCCAGAGTCGAGCGCGACCGAGGTGCTGGTACGACCGCGGCGGCGACGGGCCTCCGCGAAGGTCGGGCTAGAGCTGCGTCGGCGGAGCTATCGCGGCGAGCGAGCGGACACCGAGCGAGCCCGCGGCTTTGACCGATGAGCGCCCCTCGATCGTGCGCTGCGCCGGCGGAGCTATCGCGGCGAGCGAGCGGACACCGAGCGAGCCCGCGGCTTTGACCGATGAGCGCCCCTCGGCCGCAGCTGGGGCCGAGTCGACGGAGGCGCATCGACCGCGCCGCTAGCCTCTTGCGTCGGGCGCGTCAGGGTCGAGAGGGACGAGAGCCTCTGGCGAGCCGGCGATAGGCCAGATCGAGGGAGCGATCTCGAGCTCCGCGTCGCGATAGCGAAGGGGGCGCTCTCGGTGGACCTTCGCCTCCTCTTCGCAGCCCTCGGGGAGCGCGCCCGGACAGCGGCGAACATGGAGCGTCTCTAGGACGACGAGCCCCGAGGCCTCGGCGCGGATCGTCCGGCGGACCTCCGCCTCCCGTCTCCAGCCGTCTACGACCGCACCAGCGCTCGCCTCGCGGAGGCGGATCCTCGCGGGCATGGGCTCGGTCGCGCTGGAAGAGGTGAGCGTTGCGTCGACGAAGCGATCACCGATCCACGGGAGGAGCTGGACCTCGACGACGCAGGGGGTCTCCTCCCGGCAGCGCCGGCCTCGAGCGAGGATCACCCTGTGACCGTCGCCGAGGGGCTCGACGCGGAGATCGAGCGGGATCGCCGGTGCCCGGAGCGTGCCCACTGCGCGGACCTCGAGGTGCGCGCCGGTCGGATCATCGTCGATCGAGTGGCGGCTCAGGAGGGCGAGAACGCCGAGGGAATCACCGTCGTCGAAGTCGAGGAGCCGGAGCCAGAGCAGGACATCGTCACCGACCGCGGTCATGGTCATGGAGCGCTCGTCGATCTCACGGCTCGGAAGGCGCTGGGCGTGGCCCTGGAGGCTCGGCGTGATCAAGGCTGAGCCGCTGCAGCTGTGGAGCTCGGCGAGCGGGTCCTGACGGTCGCGGTGATCGGGGGCGAGCAGATCGGCCCAGACAGGCGGAGGGATCAGCGAGGCGGTGGTCAAGGCGTCGGCGCCGGCCGGGGCTCGAAACGAGCAGGCCGTCGGTCGGTGCGGCCTGTGAGCACAGCCGGAGAGAGGACCGCTGAGGAGGAGCGTCAGCGCTGTGATCGCGGACGCGAATGTCGGGGTCTTCATCGCTTCTGGTCCTCGATGCGCTCGTCAGCGGCTTTCATGGTGTGTCGTCCCTGTCTGTCGGCTCGATCTCGCGGGCATAGGCGGCTCGCATCAACTCCCGCAGCGTCTCCGCGCTTCGCTCTCCCTCGCGGCCGCAAAGGGCGTTGTAGACGTCGCGATAGGAGCGCCAGGCCGCGGCTCCGCGCCAGGGGATGAGCGTCGCCGCGCCGCTCCGATCAAAGCTCGGCGGCGCGAGCCGTGCGGTGAGGTCGAGGGCGGCCCTCTGCGCCGACCGGATCAGGGCCCGGACATGGTCCTGAAGGCCGACGGCTGCGCCGATGAGCGCGGCGTCGGTGCGGGCCTTGTCCGCCTCGGGGTCGACCATACGCTCGACGAGCGCCTGGGGGCTGAGGTCGAGGAGCCCGAGGTCATCGGCGGGCGAGCGGATCCCGAGGTGGTTGCGCTCATCGGCCCAGATCCGCTGGAGCTCGACGGCCATCGTCGCCAGCGAGCGCAGCGCCCCCGCGACTCGCCGGACAAGTCCGCGGATCGCCGCCTCATCCCGGGGCGGGGGAAGGTCAGGGGCGAGCTCTAGGGCCAGCTCCTGGGCGAGACCGCGGGCTGAGATCAGCTCTGGACCCGGAGGTGGACGCCAGGACTCGAGCAGGGGCCCCAGCGAGGCGATCTGGTCCCGGAGGAGGGTCTCGGCCGCGACCGCTTCAGGGCCTCTTATCGCGGAGAGGCGGTCGAACTCGGCGGCGCAGCTCGCCTCCCAGGCGCGGAGGGCGAGGACGGCGCTCCGGTGCAGCTCACAGAGCGCGGGGATCCGTCGGCGGAGGATCGCGAGGGGGGACGTGTCTGAGGCCCCTGTGTCGCCTGTGTCGCCTGTGTCGCCGAATTCACCGAGATCGGGATCAATGCTGCCCTTGAGGGCCGCGCCTTCGTCAGGGCTCGGCGGTCCCGCTCGGGTCACCTGCCGGGCGCGGCTCTCCTCGGGGCGGAGGCGGAGCCGAATTTCAAGGCTCCCGAGGGTAAGCGCGTCTGTCGGCGAGAGCTCGGTCTGGACCCCCGGAGAGAGTGGTTTGGCGCCGTGGCGGAGCGGGTTCGCGGCGCCGAGGAGGACGACGGAGAGCCCCTCCGCTGTGAAGCTGAGCACCGCCTGCCAGCGGGCGACGTACGCGGCGGTGAGCACCAGATCATTGCTCTGATCGCGGCCTATGCGGACCGGGGAGGCGAGGGCACGGTGCTGGTGACGCTCACCACTCTCGTGGTCGATGACGGTGATCCAGAGGCTCGGCACTTCCCCCAGGTCGACCGCTCGCGGGATCCATTGCAGGTGGTCGTGAACCGAGGGGGCAGGTCGTCACAGCATCCGCCATGAGCGGGGTTGACGCGGACGACGCGGTCGATCCCATTGTTCGAGCCGTCCACAAGCCAGCGCGTCACCTCGCGACACGATGCTGGCGAGATCATTCGTAGACTCACGTGTAATCAAAGACCGACAAAGGTTCCAAAACCGATGTCTTGTACGGACTCTTTAGGCCCTCAAACTACTCATAAGGCGATGACTGCTCGATCGGTGGTGAAGCCTTGTCGCCTCGGCCCTGAGTCCGCGTACAGTGCTGCCGATGACCACGGTCGATCCGGCGAAGAGACTCAAGGCACTGCTCAAGAAGCAGAAGTTGGATCCCAACCCGCGGCGGGCGATCTGGGAGATCATCACTCGGGGCGACTTGAAGCTGCTCCAGGAGGTCGAGGCGCTCGGTGCTCCGGTCCGAGGGGAGGGCGCTGACGCATCGCTCATCGCCTCGGCCGCGAGCGCGGGCCACCTCGAGATCGTGGAGTACCTCGCGGCCGGCGGAGCCAGCATTCGCGTGACCGACCGGACCAACAAGCCTGCGTTTGAGCTGCTCCTGAACGCAGAGCCGTCGAAGGAGGCGCTCCAGGTCCTGCTGGAGCACGGATACGACCCGAACGAGGCCGGCAAGTGGGGCTACTTGGGCCTTCAGAGCGCGCTTCGCCATGAGCACAAGGAGCTCTTCGACGCTCTGGTCGCCGCTGGGGCGGACGTGAACGGGACCCCCGAGTCTCGCCCCCTCAGCTGGTGCAAGAGCGCCGTGTCGCTCGACTGGTTGCTCAGCGCCGGCGCGGACCCTTCGCTCCCCGAGCCGAGGAGCGGTTCGCTCCTGCACGAGTGGACCCTCAAGGATGATGCTGCGGCGATCGCTCGGCTCCTCGAGGCGGGCGCCACGGTCACCGAGAACGCGGCCGGTTGGACGCCGCCCACACTCGCAGCGGATCGCGCCGCGCCGCGTGCCGCTGCGCTCGCCGCGTTTGCGGCCGCGGGCCTCTCCCCGAGCGGGATCGTCGACTCCCGTCTGCCTGCGGCGATCGTGGCGAAGGATGACGCCGCGGTCGCGGCCCTCCTCGCCGAGGGCCACGTCGACGCCGTCGACGCGGACAACACATCGGCGCTGGTGCACGCGTTGATCCTGGGGAAGGTGGAGCTCGCACGAACTCTGCTCGACGCCGGTGCGAGCGCAGCGCTTGTCGACCGACGTGGACGGTGCGCCCTCGGCGAGAGCCTCCCCTACGCCGCGCTCTTCGAGCGTCTCTTGGCTGCTGGGCCGAGCGACGAGTGTCTCGCAGCGGCGATGCTCACGGCCTGCACGAAGCTCCATCCGTCCGGACTCAAGCGGCTGCTGGAGGCGGGCGCCAAGGCCACGACCGAGGCGATCGAGAGGGTCTGCATCGCCACCCATGTCTACAACTCCAACAAGGATGACGCCGGGGCATGCGCGGCCCTCCTGCTCGAGGCGGGGGCCGACGCCGCCAGAGTCGACCCGGAGCACATCGCGGCGGCTCGGCGCAAGGGGCATACGCAGCTCCTGAAGGTGCTCGAGAGCGCAGCCGGGAGCCCCGTCGACTACTCGGCTGCTGGTTCGCTCGACGCGAAGGCCATGCGGGCGTTTTGGCTGGAGGTCGGCCACCCCAGCGTCGACTGGGGGGCCGCAGCCAAGCAGGTACGCGGACCCCACCTTCGCTTCCTCGTCGAGCATCGGGACGTCGACGCCCTCGCTCGGCTGCTGGCAGCCGGAGTGCCGGGTCGCGGGCTGTGGCAGGCGGTCCAACGCAACCCAAGCTCAGGCGGCGCGCGTGTGCTCGCGTTCCTTGCCGAGCACATCCCCCACGAGCCCGAGATCATGCAGGCGCTGCTCTCGACCGCGCTCCTGGTCCGAGGCTGTCCTCCGACCCCGCAGTACAAGCTCGTCGAACGACTGCTCGCGCTGGGCGCGAAGGCGGAGCCGGAGGGGGGGCGGCGACCCCTCGCTAGCATCTCGGCGAATACAGACCTCGCCTCCTTGCAGCGGCTTGTCGACGCGGGGGCCACGGCGACCGCCGACGACTTTGTCAGAGCGTGCCAGACCTACCGCGTCGACCTCGCGCGGCTCCTCTGGGGATCGGGTGACATCGACCTCGAAGCCAGCGTCTCGCTGCCAGGGAAGCCCTTGGACACGGTGCGCGGGCATGTGCTGTCGCTGCCGAAGAAGCAGACCGGTCATCGCAAGCGCGCCGCGAGCGAGATCCTCTTGATGGTGGGAATCTAGTCATGCTCCTAAACCGAACAACTGCGTTTCTAGGGACGAACTTTGGCGGCCTAAAGAAGGCCGGGGTGCGGGCGCTCCTCAGCGACGCGCTCTGGGACGTCGACTTCAAGCCGCAGTGGAAGCTCGCGAAGAACACCGAGTGCGCGGTGCTCGGGACCGACGCGAGCGACCAAGAGCGCGAAGCGATCGCCGAGCGGGGGCTCCCCTCCCTGGACTTTCGCGCATGGCTCGGCTGGGAGGAGGCGAGCGGCGCACAGACGGCGCACGCATACCTGCAAGCCCTCGTCGATCAGGGCTACCGCTTCAGCGAGTCGACCACCGAGGGCGACCTGGGAGAGCCGGAGGTCGTGAACATTCCCCTCGTCGACGATCGTGACGTGGTCTTCGAGTGGGTCGACAAGACCTTCGGAGAGTGGCTCGGCTCGTCGCAGTGCCTCGACGAAGCGCCGGTCAACGGCTTCACAGGTCTCCAGGGTGAGCACAGGACGATCTGGAAGCACAGCTGGTCGTACGGCATCGACGCGAGCCAGGGACGGCTGCGGGCGGTCCGCGAGGACCGCATCCTCCCTGGGATCGTGCTCGCGCGCTATCTCGACGAATTCGGGACGCGGATCGCACCTGCGTTCTTCGGGGGACCCAATCACACAGCGCACCTCCGGGTGTACGTGGCCGGCGCGATCGAGGGCGGCGGTCGCTCTGTTTCGTTTGTCGCTCTGCCGGTCGTCAACACCTGAGCGTCTCAGACCGGTCGCGGCCGACGTGTGTGACGACGAGCTTTGGGGAGCTGCGGCGAGGATCCGCCGCGGACCCGAGCCCTCCCACATCGTCCGGACTAGGAGCCCCGGACTAGGCCTGAAATAAGCGCTGGTGTGAGGTGCCATCACGAGCCAGCGTAGAACCCCTGATGAGACGGGTTTCGCGCTTCGACCGTATCTGTGCGGGTGAGCGCTCACCTCTCGCTTGACGACGGGCGGAGCTCGGAGGCTGAAGGCGGGCGGGCGAGGGGCGACGAGGCGGGTCCCTCGCGGACGCGGGTCCTCCCATGCCACGTGCTCGCCACGGGTCAAGCTGAGCTGCTTGAAGAGACAGGTACGCGTGTCTCCGCGCGAGGCACGGGTCCTCCCGCTGCGTCCCACCCGTCGCCCCTCGCTCGCCCGAGCGAGTCTGTCGGCGCTCCGCTTGCGGGTACGTGGATCGCTTGCTCGCGTAGGTCTTCGCTCGATACGTGCTCGTCGAGACTCTCGACGATGATGAGCAACGCGCATCGTCGGCCGAACTTCGGTCCGTGTCGAAGTCCAAGCGAGCGCGAGCCTCCGAGGTCCCAGTGAGAACACCGAGCGGGACAACTCGCGCGAGTCATCTCAAGGCCGACCGTCGGCAAGAACGTAGCCCACAGGCAAGCGCTTGACCGAAGTGCAAGAGCTTCGAGCCTCCGGCGGTAGAGTTGGTCGTCGACCCGGCTCCTGTGACCCCCTTCGCTGGGCTCACGCTCGCGGCTCGATCGATCGCCTCAAGCTCCGGCGCTCGATCAACGGCCGCGTGAAGGTCTTCGAGAACAAGCGCCGCTACTAGGAATCGACGCACGTCCTGAGCCACGTCTACAACCTCTTCCTCGGCGGCAGCTTCGTGCTCGGTGTTCTCACAGGCGTTTCGGAGGCTCTCGATCGCTCTGGCTTCGGTACCGACCGAAGTTCGACCGGCGATGCGCGTTGTTGCTCATCAGGTGCGCGAGAGACTCGACGAGCGTGTGTCGAGAGAACATCTGCACTCGCGAGTCCTCTACGCACCCGGCAGCGGAGCCCAGGAAGACTTGCTCGGGCGAGCGAGGGGCGACGGATGGGACGCAGCGGGAGGACCCGTGCCTCGCGCGGAGACACGCGTCCCCTGTCTCTTCAAGCAGACCAGCCTATCCCGTGGCGAGCACGTGGCATGGGAGGACCCGCGTCCGCGAGGGACCCGCCTCGTCGCCCCTCGCCCGCCCGCCTACAGCCTCCGAGCTCCGCCCGTCGTCAAGCAGGAGGTGAGCCTTCACCCACACGGACACAGCGCGAAGCGCAAACCCCGTGTCACTGACGACTCTACGCGGGTTGTCTAGGACGCCTCACAGCAGCGCTTATTTCAGGACTAGGAGCCCCGGACTAGGAGCCCCGGACTAGGAGCCCCGGACTAGGAGCCCCGGACTAGGAGCCCCGGACTAGGAGTCAGACGCTGGGCTCGCCTCGGCGTCTGGCTCCGCCATCCCCGGGTCGGGCTCGCCTGCGCTCGAGCGCCGATCCTGGAGCCTGTCGACGCTCTCCTGGAGCTCCCGGAGCTTGGTCTCGAGCTCGCCGACGGAGCGCTCGAGGGCGCCTATCGTCGAGCTCCCCTTGCCGCGGCGGAGGCTGTCGACCGTGCGCATGTGGGGGATCCTGTACTGGGCCGCGAGGGGCCGAGCATAGGCCTCGATCGAAGCGGCGGCCTCGCGAGCGTCGGCGAGGCGGAGGCCGGTGACCGCGGCCTCGCGGACCCGGTGGGAGGGGTCGCGGAGGCGGTCGACGAGGCGCTCGATCGCGGCTGCTCGCGGTCCTCGGTCGAGCGTGCGGGCGAGGGAGCCGAGGGCGACGGCCGCGGTCGGTCGCGCCCCGTCACCGCAGGGGCTGCAGGGCTCGACCGCCTCCGCCAGGCGCTCCGCGGCCTCCGGGGCGCGCGTCGAGGCGAGGCCCCGGAGGGCGCCCGCGGTGGCGAAGGAGGCGAAGCTCGGCCGCGACGCTGCCTCAAGCAGGCGCCGCCTCTCGGCCTCGGGGAGGCGGTGCCGCTGGGCGCCGAGGGCCTCGTAGGCGGCCGCCGTCGCTCGGTGGGCCAGGTCGCCGCGGTCCAGGCGAGCGCCGATCGCAGGAGCCACCGCGCTGTCGCGGTACCCGCCGATCGAGTGGAGGAGGGTGGGCAGGACGCGGGCGTCGGTCTCGCGCTCCAGGGCCCGGAGCAGGAGCCCCAGCGCCTGCGTCGAGCCGGCCTTGCCGAGGGCCTGGGCCCACGCCAGGCGGACGCCCCAGAAGGGCTCGTCTGGCCAGGCATCGCCGACGGCCTCGAGATCGCCGCGGGCGCCCGACTTGACGAGCTCCCGCCCCGCGAGGATCCGGCCGATCACGTCCGGCGCCGCCCTCAGCTGGGTCCGCAGCCGCGGCGAGCCGGGGTTGAAGTCGAGCGCGCAGACGACCCGGAAGTCGGGGTCCACGCGGACGCTCTCCGGATCCGCGGCCATGGGGAGAACAAAGGCGTGCTTCCTCCGCTCGACCGCGACGGTCCGCCGATGCTGGGTCCCGTCGATCGTCCACTCGACGTCGAGCGAGAGGTCAAAGCACGGGATCCCCTTCTTCTTGTCGACCTGGGTCTGCTCGACCTCGAGGAGCCCCTCGTCGTGGGCGGCGTCGTAGCGAAACTTCGCCTTGAGCTTGGGGTAGCCCGGGGATCGCAGCCACTGATCAAAGAACTTCGCCAGCGAGCGGCCCGAGCGACGCTCGAGGCAGCGGCGGAAGTCGTCGGTCTCGGCGACGCCGCCCCCGTACTCCCGCAGGTAGTCGGTCGTCGCCCCCCAGAAGATCTCGTCGCCGAGCTCGCGGCGGAGCATGTGCAGTCGGACCGCGCCGCCGGGGTAGAGGTGGGCGTCGAAGAGGTCCCAGGAGGTGTCAAAGCGGCGGGTCGCGATCGGCCGGACATAGCGCCCCTCGGCCTCGCCGATGTAGCGCTGGAGGCACTCCCAGAGGTCGTAGCGCATCGCGTCGTCGCCCTCGGCGTGCTCGAGCCAGCAGGCCTCGATGTAGACCGCCCAGGACTCCTTGAGCCAGGCGTCGCAGAAGTCGCGGATGACCACCGAGTCGCCGAAGTAGGAGTGGGCCATCTCGTGGACGTTGATCCGATCGACGAGGCCGCCGATCTCGGTCGCGAGCGCCTCGTCTGTGACGAACACGTCGTCCCAGGAGACCAGCGAGATGTTCTCCATCGCCCCGCCGATCCCGGGGACCGCGAATTGATAGTACTTGGGGAAGGGGAAGGGGACGCTCAGGCGCTCCGCCATCCAGCGCAGCATCGCCGGGGTCCGGCCGAAGCTGCGCCTTAGGGCCGCCGCGTCGCGGGTCGGCGAGACGAAGTAGGCGACCTCGACGTCGCCGACCGCCTCGTCGTCGACGCGGACGAACTCGCCGATCGCAAAGCAGGTCAGGTAGCTCGGACAGCCCTGGTCGAGGCGCCAGGAGCTGGTCTTGGCGGCGGAGCCCTCGTCGACCACCTCGCCGGTGCAAAGCCCGTTGGCGAGGATCGTCCAGCGCTTGTCGGCGCGGAGGTGAAAGCTCAGGGTCGGGCGGACGCTCGGGTGATCGACGCAGGGGAGCCAATAGCGGGCGCGCTCGGTCTCGTTGTCGACGGCGGCGAACCACGGCGCGTCTGGCTGGAGGTCGGTCGGCTTACTGAAGAGGATCCCGGTCGAGGGCGAGCTCACCCGGTAGCGGACTGTCAGGCTGCGCTCTTCGCCGACCGCGAAGGGCTTGTCCCAGGTGATCGTGATCGCCTCGCCGTCGTAGCTCCAGCGCAGCGCGGCGCCGTCGCCCTGGACCTCGACCTCCTCGAAGGCGACGGCGTCGAGGCGGAGGGAGCGGGCGTCGCTGCGCCGGCCGACGACCCGGTGGGTGACGCTGCCCTCGGCGCTCTGAAGGTCGAGGTCGATCGCGAGCCGGATCTCGAGGTCGACGGGCTCGACCCCGCGGTCCGGGGGGTACTTGTCGACGGTCGCGGCAGAGCCGAACTCAGCCCGCAGGCGGCGGCTACCCTGGCCACCGCGATCAACATGGTCGAGGAGGTCGCTGTGGTCGTTGTGGTCGATCATGCCGGTCTTCGGGGTCGTGGTCGTCGGTGCCGCGGAGGGTCGCGCAGCGCGGGTTCTGGGCGACGAAGGATAGCCGAGAGGGCGAGCCCCGTGGCCCGGTCGGCGGCCTTGAACCGACACATGCTCGGTATGAACGTCGTTTGAGACCCGCCGTGGGGGTCGTCCCGTGGCGCGCAGGAGCGCGGTCGCTTCTCTCGCATAGCGCGCAGGTCAGGGGCTATCATCGGCCCCATGTTTGCCCTTCGCTTATCTCTTAGAAACCGCGACCTCTGCCGGGGTCTCACCGCGCTCGCGCTCGTCTTCACCGCAGGATGCGAGGGCGGTGCGGGCGAACCTGACGAGCCCGAGATCCTCTACGAGGACTACGCGTCGGCCCTTGAGGATGCCCAGTGCACCTGGCGGACCCAGTGCAACCTCGAGGAGAGCGTCGAGAGCTGCCGCGAGATCACCTTCATCGATCGCAGCGACACCTACGTCAGCGCCGCGGTCGAGGCCGGCACCATCCGCTTTGACGGCGCCGCCGCCTATCGCTGTGTCGAGGAGATCGTCGCCCGCGGCTGCGAGCGCACCGAGCCGGCCGCGCCGAGCTGCGCTGAGGTCTTTGTCGGTCAGGTCGGACCCGAGGATCCCTGCATGCTCAGCGACGAGTGCGTCGAGGACGGCGTCTGCGGCTTCGACCCCAACTGCGTCGAACAGTGCTGCGCCGGCGCCTGTCGCCTCCTGCCGGGGCCGGCGGAGATCGGCGAGAGTTGCGTCAACCAGAACGTCGAGTGCGTCGAGGGGGCCTTCTGCGCCCGCGACCCGATGACCTTCCAGAGGACCGTCTGCGCCGCGAAGGTGGAGATCGGCGGCTCCTGCGACGGCAACGTCGAGTGCGAGGACGCGGGCTTTTGCAACTTCAACAGCGCGCGCTGCGAGACCCGGCTCGGGGAGGGGGAGGTGTGCTTCGGCCTCGGCAACGCCTGCGCCGAGGGCTTCTACTGCGACTGGGTCGGCGACAACTACGAGGACCAGCGCTGCACCCCCTCGGCCGGCGTCGCGCTCCTGGGCGAGCCTTGCCTGCCCGAGCTCGGCAAGTGGGGCTGCGCCGAGCACGGCGTGATCTGCTCGCCGGGGGCGGTCTGTGTTCTCGCGCCGGGCGCGGACGAGCCGTGCATCGGCTTTCAGTGCGCCGAGTATGCTGACTGCAACGACGCCAACGTCTGCACCTCTGGGGCCGCCCTGGGCGAGCGCTGCGGCTACTTGGACGAGAGCTACAGCGACTACATCCCCTGCGCGGGCTCGCTCGTCTGCGATGGAGAGTTCGACTTTGAGCTGAGGTGCGTCGAGCCTCAGTTCTCCGCCGATGTGTGCGAGGTCCCCGGCGAGCCCTTCGAGAGCTCGGACGAGGGCTAGCAGCCAGATCGTCGTCCTGGGGGACCCGCGTGGTGTCAATTGACGGCAGAAACGCGCATGACGACGCTCGTTTGTGAGCGCCCACACATGCATGCTCGATATAGACCTCTATAAGTGCGGGCGAATTCGACAGGAGCCCCCATATGCGCACCCTCCATCTCATCCTCTCCGCGACCTTCCTCCTCGCTGGCTGTGGCTCCAGCGACTCCGACGCCAAGGCCGACGAGAAGGCCGCCGCGATCGACTACAGCGCCATCGACACCAAGATCAAGGACGCGAAGACCGGCGACGATTGGCTGCAGATCACGATGGACTGTGGCGCCATCGAGATCGACGCCGCCATGAACGGCAACCAGAAGATCGGCGAGGACGCCGAGTTCAACAAGCACTGCGGCACCGGCCTCAAGATCGCGCGGGCCAAGCAGGTCGTCGAGCTCAGCAAGCCGGACTCGATGCACACCTCCTGCCTCACCGCGTCGATGGACATGGACGAGCTCATCGAGCAGGGCAAGGCCGTCGACGAGGCTAAGGAGCTCAAGGACAAGGTCAACGCCGCCTGCGGCCTCTAGTCTTCTCCCTGGACACCAGGTGTAGAGCCGACACCGTGCGCCTTCGGGCCGCGGTGTCGGTCGTTTTTTTGGCTCGAGGGCCCCGGGAAGAGCCCGGGGAAGAGCCCGGGGAAGAGCCCGGGGAAGAGCCCGGGGAAGAGCCCGGGGAAGAGCCCGGGGAAGAGCCCGGGGAAGGGCGGGGAGAAGAGCCGCGAGAAGAGCCGCTAGATGTGGCGTTGGCCTGCGGCCCCGAGGATGGGTCACTCCCGTCACTCCGGCTCTGGAACGCGCGGCGATCGGGCGCACGAGCGCCGATCCGGACGCTGTTGAGCCGACGGAGGTCGTGCTAGATCGGACTCATGCTTGTTCGTCGGACTGCCCTAAGCCTCGCCTATCTTCCCCTCGCGCTCCTCGTCGCCTGTACTGGGGATGACAGCGCCACCTCGGAGAGCGCCACCGACACAGCGTCAAGCGTGACCGCGACGACCTCACCGACGACGACGGCGACGGCGACGACGACGGCGACGACGGCGACGACGGCGACCGGGACCGCGTCCGAGGGGACGAGCACGACCACGAGCCCGACCACCGGCGAGACGGATCCGACGACGACCACCACCACGGGCGTGTCCGCGACGGACACGACGACAGACACGACGACGGACCCGACGACCGGGACGACGACGACGGGCACGACCGGCGGAGAGTGCCCCGAGGGGACGATCCTCTGCGACGGTAACGTCGCCCAGACCTGCGACGGCATGGGCGGGTTCTCAAGCGAGGAGGACTGCGGCGATCAGGTCTGCGCCGAGGGGCTCGGCTGTGTGCTCTGCGTCCCCGGCGAGGGGACCTGTGACGGCGACATGGCCAAGTACTGCAACGACGAGGGCGACGGCTACGTCGAGGACGAGTGCGATCCGCTCCAGGGCCTCTCGTGCAGCGACGACCTCGGCCAGTGCGTAGGCCCCTGCTCCAAGCAGGCGCTCGGCCTGAGCTACATCGGCTGCAACTACTACCCGACCGTCCTGCCGCAGCACGACTCCTACAACAATTCGCCGAAGGACGACTTCGCGATCGCGGTCTCCAACACCACCGGCCAGGTGGCGACGGTCACGGTGACCCGGGGGGGCAACACTGTGGTGACGGACACGGTCGCCGCGAACTCGGTGAAGGCGATCAAGCTGCCGTGGGTCAACGAGACCTCGAAGGGCACCGGCCCCTCCAAGGTCTCCCCTGGCGCGGCCTATCGCCTGCGCAGCGATCAGCCGGTCACCGCCTATCAGTACAACCCGATCGCCTCGACGACGACCAACGACGCCTCGCTCCTGCTCCCGGTCAACGCCTGGACCGGCAACTACATGGTCGCCGCCTGGAAGCACGCGAGCTACCCCGGCTTCTACGCGGTCGTCGCCAGCGAGGACGGGACCACCGTCACCCTCAAGCCCTCGACCACCGGCGGCAGCGTCCAGGCCGGCGGCGGGGTCCAGGCCAACGGGACCGGTCAGGCGACCCTCAACGCCGGCGACGTGCTCGTGGTCCAGTCCTCCTCAGGGGACGTGACCGGCAGCATCGTCGAGGCGGATAAGCCGGTCCAGGCCTTCGGCGGGCACAAGTGCACCCAGGTCCCGCCCGGCGCCTGTGATCACCTAGAGGAGGCGATCCTGCCGATCGAGGCCCTCGCCAAGGAGTACCTGGTGGTGCCCACTGCTCAGTACCCGAACGCCAACCTCGACAAGCCCCAGGTGATCAAGATCGTCGCCGCCGAGGACGACACGACCCTGACCTACGACCCCGACCAGCCGGCCGCGAAGAGCCTGGCGAAGGCCGGCGACTTCGTCGAGATCCCGGCGACCACCGCCCACTTCAAGGTCTCCGCCGACAAGAAGATCCTGGTCGCCCAGTTCATGGTCGGTCAGAGCGGCAACACAGGCGAGTCGGATCCGGCGTTTGTCCAGGCGATCCCGACCGATCAGTTCCGCAACAGCTACCTCTTCCACGCGCCGCCGAGCTGGACCGCGAACTACGTCGACATCATCGCCCCCGACGGCGCCGCCGCGGAGGTCGACGGGATGGCGGTCGGCGGCTGGAAGCCGATCGGCAACTCGGGCTTCTCGATCGCCCACGTCAAGCTCGACAACGGCGGCGACGGGAACCACTCGGTGACCGCGGACGAGAAGGTCGGGATCAGCGTGTACGGCGTGCAAAGCTACGGTTCCTACTGGTATCCGGGGGGCACGGACCTGGTGGTCATTCCTCAGTAGACGATCCGCTGGCCCCGCGCGGTGCCAGCGGTGGAGCTTCTAGGCTTGACTGTTCTGTAGTTCAGATCGCGATCAACACCATCTCTTGGGGCGTCTTCCCGTGCTACACGGGCGGACATGTCCATCGCCCGTACCTCTATCGGTGTGTCTGCGCTCTCGCTCCTCCTCGGAGGGGTCGCCTGCAACGGCGGCGAGGCGGAGAGCGAGACCGCCTCCACCGGCAGCGTGACGGTCTCGACCTCGGAGACCGCGTCAGCGACGGCGTCGGCGAGCGGCACCTCGAACACCACCGCGACCTCCGGCCCGACCTCGGGGGAGACCGCGGGTGAGACGACGGGGACCGCGACGACCGAGCCCACCAGCGGGACGACGACGACCGAGACGACGGAGACGACCGAGACGACCGAGACGACCGAGACGACCGACACCAGCGGGACGACGACGGGGACCACCGGCGGCGTCTGTCCTGAGGGGACGATCGTCTGTGACGGCGACACGGCCCAGACCTGCGACGGCATGGGCGGCTTCTCCGAGGAGGTGGCCTGCGGCGACAGCGACGAGGTCTGCGCGGAGGGCCTCGGCTGTGCGCTCTGCGTCCCCGGCGAGGGGACCTGCGAGGGCGAGACCGCCAAGTTCTGCAACAACGCCGGCGACGGCTACGTCGAGGAGTTCTGCGACGCGCTCCAGGGGCTGAGCTGCGACGGGGGGCAGTGCGCCGGCGCCTGCGGCTCTGAGAGCCTCGGCCTGAGCTACATCGGCTGCGACTACTACCCGTCGTCGCTGCCGCAAAACGACGGCTACAACAACGCGCCGAAGGAGGAGTTCGCGGTCTCAGTCTCCAACACCACCGGCCAGGCGGCGACCGTGACGATCACCCGCGGCGACAACGTCGTCGTCACCGAGACCGTCCCTGCGAACGCGGTGAAGGCGATCCCGCTGCCCTGGATCAACGAGACGACGAAGGGCAACGGGCCCTCGCGGGTGGTCGTCGACGGCACCTACCGCCTGCGCAGCGACCAGCCGGTGACGGTCTATCAGTACAACCCGATCGCCTCGACCGTGACCAACGACGCGTCGCTCCTGCTGCCGGTCAACGCCTGGACGAGCAACTACATGATCGCGGCGTGGAAGGGCGGCTACTACGCGGTCGTCGCCAGCCAGGACGGGACGATCGTCGACCTCACGCCGTCGCCGACGACCACCGGCGTCCAGGCTGGCGGGGGCGTCGGCGGTGATGGCTCCGGGCAGGCGATGCTCGAGGCGGGCGATATCCTCCTCGTCCACGCCAGCGGCGACGTGACGGGGTCGATGATCTCGGCGAACAAGCCGGTCGAGGCCTTCGGCGGGCACAAGTGCACCCAGGTCCCGCCTGGCGCCTGCGATCACCTGGAGGAGGCGATGCTGCCGGTGGAGGCGCTGGCCAAGGAGTACCTGATCGCGCCGACGGCTCAGTACCCGAACGGCCAGCTCGACAAGCCGCAGGTGATCAAGATCATCGCCGCCGAGGACAACACGACCCTCACCTACGAGCCCGATCAGCCGGCCGCGAAGAGCCTCGCCAAGGCCGGCGAGTTCGTCCAGATGACGAACACCACGGCCCACTTCAAGGTCACGGCGGACAAGAAGATCCTGGTCACGCAGTACATGGTCGGCCAGAGCCCGCAGACCGGTGATAGCGATCCGGCGTTTGTCCAGGCGATCCCGACCGACCAGTTCCGCACCAACTACCTCTTCCACGCGCCGCCGAGCTGGACCGCGAACTATGTCGACATCATCGCCCCGAACGGCGCCAAGGTGAAGGTCGACGGCATCGACGTCGTCGACTTCGAGATGATCGGCAACTCCGGCTACGGCGTCTCGCACACGCTCCTCGACAACGGCGGCGACGGCAATCACTCGGTGACCGCCGACGACAAGGTCGGGATCAGCGTCTACGGCCTGCAAAACTACGGATCGTACTGGTATCCGGGCGGCACCGACCTGGTCGTGATCCCGCAGTAGGCCCTGTGGGCGGGGCGAGCAGGGCGGGGCGAGCAGCCCGCGCCGAGAGCGCGCGGGACTTTTTCCCACAGGCTGCTAGGCCGCAGGCCTGCGCCCCGCACCCTCTGTCGTCGGTCTACGGGTCAAGGACAAGACCCGTGGGAGGGGCGAGGGGCGTCGAATGCGGGTGAAGCGGGTCGAGGGTCGCGCCGCGAGTATACGCGGGGGCTCCACGAGCTCGCCGTGCCCGCCGTCCGTCCTCGACCCTGTCGGACTCCGCTTGTCTGGCCAAACGCCGCCGTCTGGCGGCCGCAAGAAAGGCGGAGAGGCCCGCTCGCCTCGGCGCGAGCGGGCCTCTTTCATTTAAGGCTATATAGATAAGAAATAGGTCAGTCTAAGCTACGTATGTGTAGATCAAGCCAAGCTAGGTCGTAGGCTAAGGCAGGCTAAGGCAAGCTAAGGGAAGGTCGAGAGGGGCGCAGAGAGGGTTCCAGAGGCCGGTCAAAGGTGGGTTAGGCGACCGGCCCCGGGCACCGATCGGCTACTCGAGGGCGCCGAGGATCTCGGCGATCTCCTGGAGGTCAGCGTCGTCCGGGAGCAGCTTCTGAGCGCCGGCGATGCGGGCCATCGCCTCGGCCTTGGCCTCGGTCGCATCGGTGTTGGCCTTGATCGCCTTGAGCGCGTCGACGTAGGCGTAGATCGCCGCGCCCTTGCGGACCATCGGGCTCTCGACGCCGAGGAGCTCGCCGAAGGTGACGACCGCCTGGACCTCCTTGACCTCGAAGGTGATCGCGTCCTTGAAGCGAGCGGTGACCGTGATCTCGGTGTCGTCCTCGACGAGCTCCGGGGCGCAGGTGGCGATCGTCTGGTGGAAGACCATCGCGTCGTTGGGCGCGAGGTGCTGGGGCTCGATCTCGCTGGGATCCGAGCTGTACTCCTCACCGCTGAACTTGACGATCTCGAAGCCGGGGGGCATGTCCAGGCGGACCTGAACGTCGCGGACGGCGACCGCCATGGTGTTGACGAAGTCGTCGCCGAAGATCCTCCAGGCCTCCTCCTTGTTGGGGATGAAGACCGAGGCGCCCTTGCCCACGTCGGTGACGGTGTCCATGAGCGCGTCGTTGTAGGTGGTGTCGTTGCCGACGCCGACGCCGACGAGGTAGATCCCGTCCTCGTCCTGGCTACCGGCGCCGCCGGCGATGAGGTCGATGTCGGTGACGCCCGCGTTGGCTCCGCCGTCGCTGATGAGGACGACGCGGTTGATCCGCTCGGGGTCGTAGGAGGACTGGGCGAGCTCATAGCCGGCGACCAGGCCACCGTTGAGGTTGGTCCCGCCGCCGGGCTCGAGGGCGTTGATCTTGGAGAGGAGCATCGCGTCGTCGGGGCCGGTCACCTTGTAGCCGGCGAGCTTGACGGCGTTCTGCGTGTCCCAGCCGACCATCGAGACGATGTCGCCCTCCTTGAGCTGGGCCGCGATCGCTCGGCAGGACTCCTTCTGCATCTCCATCGGCGAGCCGCTCATCGACCCGGACTCGTCGAGGACGAAGGTGATGTTCATCGGCGGGCGGTTGTCGTTGCTCAGCGCGTGGGAGCTGATGCCGATCTGGAGGGTGTATTCGCCGTCGAGCTGGCTGTCGAGGCGGAAGAGCTCCGGCGTGACGATGACGGTGCCGGCCTCGGCCGCGGGGTAGTCGAAGGTGTAGTAGTTGAAGAACTCCCAGATCCGGAGGGGGACCGCGTAGAGCTCGCCGCCCCAGCCGCTCAGGACAGCTTCGCGCGCCTGGACCGGGGAGGACATCGAATTCGAGTCGTCGGGCGAGAGGAAGAGGGTGACATCGTCGAGGTCGTTGCAGAGTTCCTCGCCGCCGGTGGTCGTGGTGTCGTCGCCGGTTGTGGTGTCGTCGCCGGTCGTGCCGGACTCGTCGCCGCCCGTGGTCCCCTCGCCGGTGTCGGAGTCGCCGGCGGAGTCACCGGTCCCCGTTACGCCGCCGGAGGGGTCGCCCGAACCCTCTGTACCGCTCGCGCTCGCGGTGCCGGTGAAGCCGGTCTCGCCGCTGCCTCCGGTGGTCCCGCCCGCGCTGGCATCCCCGGAGCCGTCCGAGGCCGCTTCGCCTGCGGAGTAGTCATCACCGCTACAGGCCACGAGGCCCAGGGAAAGCGCTGAGCTGAGGATGAGGAGGGGGAGGGAGGGGACAGATAGGCTACGCATGAATAAATCGCTCCGAGGCTTCGTCGGCCTCTGCGTTGCTACTAAGCAAGATCCAAACCTTCTAATAATTTCAAGTGGTTAGGGGGTGCTGGTGTCCGGCGGATCGGGGGCCGGGGGGCGCGAAGGTCGTGACCCGTGACACACCTGTCATGCTCGAAATTTTCGCCGAGGAGGCGCGGCGGATCGGGGCAGGAGGCGACGGGGTGGGGCAATTGGGGACACTCCCCAGCGCCGAAATGGTAGTAGAGTGAGCATCGGCGGCTAGGTCACTGGCACGTCGCTTGCTTCTACACTCGCAGACGAGAGCTGGAGCCGCGCATGTCAGGGCAGCACATTAAAGCGGAGCACGAGGTCCAGGTGGTCATCCTCTCCGGTCCAGAGTCAGCCGAGCGCGCGGTGTTTGGCTTCTCGAGCGCGCTCGCGGCCGCTGCCTCAGGTGTCTCTGTCCGCGTCGTCCTGAGCATGTACGGCGCCTACTGGGCGGCTTCGACCTCGGGCCAGGGGGTGTCTGTCACCGACTTTCCGCCCGTCGCCGAGCTGCTGGAGCAGCTCACAGAGCTCAAGGTGCCGATCGAGGCCTGCTCGACCTGCATCGACAACTACTGCCCGAGCCCCATGGATGAGCGGGGCCTCCGGGTGCTTCGCTCCGGGATCGTCCGGATCGGTCTCGGCGTCGTCGCCATGCGCATGGCGAGCGCGAACACGATCCTCTGCTGAGCCGCTCCACCCTTTCGAGGCCGGGAGCTCCGGCAAGCCTCGGTCGAGGTCATGAGCGCATGCCGGCCCGCAGCACGCGGGGCCGCTCGGTCGCGACGCCGATGTCACCGACGTCTGTCCCCTTGGGCAGCTGGTGAGGTTCGCGTTAGCGCGCCGGGGCATCGCGGTACTCTGCGCCTTCGCCGAGTCTTCGGGGCAGCCGACTCTCTGCGAAGCGCGCGCTCTACGGTGAAAGGGCGCAGGGCCTGCGCAGGCGGGCGTCATGAGAACAGGACAAGGCGAGCAGTGTCGCGATAACGCGTTTCGGCCATAATCGAAGGCCAATCCAATTCGATTGACATGGGGCCCCGCCCCCCTGGATCCTCGTCTGAATGCGACAGATATCCTCGGTGATCGTTTGTATGAGCCTGTCGCTGAATGCCTGCGGAGATGATGAAGCCGGCCAAGAGACGGCGACCGCGACGTTCACGGGGGGCACCAACGATCCCACCGTCGCGACTGCGAGCACGGGTGGCACTTCGACCGGTACGACCGGTGATAGTGACAGCAACGGCACTGGCGACAGCAACAGCGAGAGCGTCGGGACAAGCGAGAGCGAGAGCGGCGTCGATGACCCCTGCGAAGATATCGACTGTTCGGGCCATGGCGTATGCGCCGACGTCGCGGGGCAGCCGACCTGCGACTGCGACGAGGGGTATATCGCCGAAGAGCTCGAGTGTATCTCATGTCCGCTCGTCTCGGGAGAGCTCGACGTCGACATCCCCATGATCACCCTCCAGCCCGAGTTTACGGTCAACGGGAAGATCGCGAACGATGGGGATGGGATCGTCTTCCTCAGCTCCCTGACGGGCGGCGTCCGCCTCGGCGACGTCGCGGGCACACCCGCGCCTGTGCGGGTGATCCCGGGCACCTACGACCTTCGCTACGATGTGCTCAACAAGGGAGATGGGATTCCGGATAACAGCAATACGCTCTTCGGCACCGGCGTCCAGGTGGACAAGTCAGAGGCGCTCCCCGTGGATGTCCCGATGGTCACGCGGACGGGCACCCTGACCGTGAACGGCCAGGTCCCAGGGACCTTCGGCGACGGCTACCTCTACTACGTCGAGCCGGAGGGGAGCGGGCGAGTGTTTATCGGCGATGTCGACAATGGGAGCTATGCGATTGAGATCATCCCTGGCACCTATGACGTCATCTACGATGTCCTCAACGATGAGGACGGGCTCCCGGACAACAACAACGCCGTCGTCGCGAAGGGGGTCGTGATCGGTGAGTCTGGCGCGTCGAACATCGACGTGCCGATGGTCACCCGTACGGGGAATTTGACCGTGAACGGCCAGGTCCCAGGGACGTTTGGCGACGGCTACGTCTACTACGTCAATCGTGCTACGGGGGATCGTGCGTTCGTCGGCGACGCCGATAATGGCGCCTACTCGCTGGAGATCATCCCCGGGACCTACGACGTCCTCTACAGGGTGATCAACGACGAAGACGGCCTCCCTGACAACAGGAACGCGATTGTCGCGGAGGGGGTGACGATCTCAGACTCGGGCGCGGCGAACATCGATATCCCGATGATCACGCGGACGGGGAACCTGACCGTCAACGGCAAGGTCCCCGGAACGTCCGGCGACGGGTACGTGTACTACGTCAACCGCGAGACCGGTGATCGCGTACTCATCGGCGATGCCGACAGCGGTAGCTACGCGATCGAGCTCATCCCCGGGACCTACGACATCCTCTACAGCGTCATCAACAACGAAGATGGGCTCCCTGACAACAGCAACGCGATCGTCGAAGAGGGGGTCAAGATCACCGAGTCGGGGGCCGCGAACATCGATATTCCCATGCTCACGCGGACCGGCAACCTGACGGTCAACGGCAAAGTCCCGGGTGTGTCCGGGGACGGCTACCTCTACTACGTCAACCTTGAGACCGGAGACCGCGCCTTTATCGGCGATGTCGACACCGGCGCCTATTCGCTCGAGTTCATTCCGGGCACCTACGACATCCTCTACTCGGTCCTCAATGATGAGGATGGGCTCCCCGACAACCGCTATGCGATCATCGCCAAGGGGGTCTCGATCTCAGAGTCGGGGGCTGCAAACATCGATCTTCCTATGGTCTCGCTCGCGGGTGTGGTCACGGTAAACGGTCAACTGGCCGCGAACGGTGAGGGCTTCGTCTACCTCAGCTCGGAGAGCGACATCGTCCGGATCGCCAACACCGCGAACCCGAGCTACACGGCTGAGCTCCTGCCGGGGACCTACATGATCTACTACGACGTCCAGAACTACGATACGGGGGTCCCTCGCAATTCCTATACCAAGCTCGGCTGCGTCCAGATCAACTGAGCGTTCGGTCTCGGCGAACCCAGAGCTCCCCCCCTCGCACCACACAGCGGCGCGATCGCCGGCTGGGACGAGGGGCGGGGCGGACGTGAGCCCAGGCCGCCTTCGGCTCGAAGGAGGAGCGTGAGCCTGGCTGGAGAGCCCCGAGGGCGCTCGTCAAGGGGCTCCTAGAGCCCGAGCATGCGCAGGAGCGGGCCGATGATCGGGAGCTTCTTGAGCAGGTCGAGGAAGCCGCCGCTCTCGTCGCCCGTGGGGCGGAGGGCGACGCTGCCGGGGCTGGCGTTGCCCATCGGGATCGCGGTCGGCAGGGCCTCGCGCTCGGGTGCGGAGTAGTTGTCCTCCCACTCCTCGAGCATGTCGCGGAGCTCCTCGGTCAGCGAGGTGTAGTCCTGGATCGCCGACTGCATCTTCACCCGCTCCGGGACCGCCTTGTCGGCGATCGGGGCGAAGGCTGCCCGGAGGTTGGCGAGGTGCTCCTGGCCGCGCGCGAGGCAGCGGGCGATCGCCCCCTCGGAGTCGCTCGACTCAGCGGCCGAGAGGAAGCCCTCCGCGGCGAGCATCTTGAGGTCTCCCGCGGCGGCCTCGGCCTCGCTCACGGTGAACTGGTCGTGCTGCTCGACGCACTCGTGGAGGAGGGTGTAGGCGCGCTTCGCCGCCGCGTGGAGGGCGGGGTCGCTGCGGTCGCCGACGTCCCAGGCGTTGCAGATGTGGTGAGCCGCGGACCAGCGGGTGCCTGGGGTGGCGTCCTCCATCTCGCGGAGCATGTCGGCGAAGGTGTACTCCACCTCCGGCTCGTCGGGACGACCCGCCGCCCGCTCAGCGTACTCGGCGGCCATGATCGCGGCCGTCTGCGCCTCCATGTTCTGCTGAAAGCCAGGGGTGTACTTGGCGTAGAGGGTGCCGTACTGGGTCGTCAGGTGATGGTTCACGTCCGCGGCCATCGCTGCGTTCCACGCCTGCTGCGCCCGCTGCCACTGATCCATGCTGAGACCGTGGGCGGAGAGCAGGGCGTTGGCATCCTCGCCACCGGCGATCTTCGCCATGATCTGCGCGTAGGTGTCGAGGGTGACCCCTTCTTTCGCGTCTTGGCTGGCGTCTGGCACATCCGCCATGTGCGCCTGCATCATCAGCTGCTGCTGCATCGTCGAGAACTTGGCGTGCAGCTGACCGCTCGGGTCGGACTCCATCCGGGTCCACCAGCCGTTCCAGGCCGACGCCCAACGATGCTCGTCGAGCCCGCGCTGGCTCAAGTAGCGGTGAAAATGGGGCTTGAAGGCGGGCTCACCGTACTGGGCGGTCAGCTCGGTGTGCTTGGACATGATCTCGGCGCAGTCGCGCATGGAAAGGCCGTGAATTTGCTCGTCCATCGTCGGTTCTCTTTCGGTTCGCGCTTGGGTGATGTGCGCGAAGGAGCGGGATGGTACGTGATCCGCTGGTTCGGCGATAGACGGGGACGTCGGCCCCCGCGGGCCCCGACCGCGGGTGACGGGAAGCCGGTGGAGCCGACTTCGTCGAGGGGGCGCAGGAGCTTGCGCTGGGTCGCCGCTCAGGGTGGATTGGAGGCCTGCGCTGCTCAGGTCCCCATCAAGAGCATCGAGTGCAGCGAGCGCAGGCTCCTGCGGCTGAGCTTGGCTTGGCCGTACGAGCGACGGACGGACTCGCCGATGAGAGCGCAGTAGAGGATCTCCGCTCGGCGGTGGGCCTCGGCCTGGGGGAGACCCGCGGCGCTGAGGAGGTCGGTGACGAAGCGGAGCCGCCGACGGTCGACGCGGCGCACGACCTTCTCGACGAGCTCGTCACGGCTCGCCCAGGTCCGGATCGCGGACTCGAGCGCGTCGTGCTCTGTGGGCGCCCCGAAGGCCTCCTCGAAGAGCGCCCAGAGCTTGAGCTTGGGATCCTCGTCCTGACGTTCGACGTCGGCGATCACCGCGAGCGTGCTCTCTTCTTCCCAGGCCTTGAGCACCTCGGCGAGGAGCGTCGCGCGATCGCCAAAGTGCCAGTAGAAGCTGCCTTTGGAGACCTTGAGGCCCTTGGCGAGGCGCTCGACCCGGACAGAGTCGACCCCTCCGGTCGCCATCTGCCGGGCCGCTGCGCGGATCCAGTCGTCGGGGGTGAGGCGAGCCACGCTTGACAGTACGGTGCCGTATGGTAATCCGCAAGAGACACGTCCGTACGCCTCCGTATGGTCGTGACGGTGAAAGGTCGGATCCATGCTCGCGTATGTGTCGTTCTCACTCCTCCTGCTCCTCGCGGCGGCTCACTCGGGCCTCGGGGAGGCGGGCATCCTCCGGCCGCTCTTCGCCTCCCGCTGGAGGATCGAGGGGGTGCCTCGCGGCCCCGCAGAGCGGATCCTCCGCTTCGCCTGGCACCTGACCTCGCTCGCCTGGGTAGGGCTCGCCTGCGCGGCGATCGGCGCAGGGGCGCTGCAGGTCGTCGCTGTGGTCTGCGGGCTGAGCGGGCTGGTGATCCTGGCGATGCTCCGCGGACACCTCGCCTGGCCGCTCTTCCTGGTCGCGGGCGGTGCCGCCTGGGCCGCGGACGGCTCCTCGCCGCTGTGGGTGTGGAGCCTGATCTCGTGGTCTGCGGCTGCGCTCGCGTTCGCGGTGGCGGGCCTGCACGTGTACTGGGGGGTCGGCGGGAGCACAGGCATCGACGCCGTGATTCCGCCGCGGCGGGACGGGTCGACGGACTTCAGGCCCCCGGGGTGGAGCTGCTTCGCGGTCGCCGCGGCCTGCGCGACGCTAGGGGTCCTCGTGCTCGCTCCGTCCTGGACGACGATCGGCTGGTTCGGCTGGAGCGGGCTCGGCTGCGCGGGCTTGCTTCTGACGGCGCGAGCGGTGGGAGACGGGCGGTCCGTCGGCTTCTCCAAGGGCGAGCGGAGCAGCCGTTTCGCGGTGCTCGACGACGCGATCTACACCCCGCTGGTGGTCGTCCTGCTCTTCGGCGTCCTCTCGTCGCTGCTCATCGCAGCGTCGTAGCTGCTGCGGGTGGGCGTGTCATGGCCGGCTTTGTCAGCGGGTCTCTCCTTCGGGCGCCGGGCGACGGGCGACGGGCGACGGGCGACGGGCGACGGGCGACGGGCGACGGCCGACGGACGCCCTCGCCGGACGTCCGACTCAGCGATGACCGCGAGCTCCTCGCCGCGGCCGCCTTTCGCCCGTTCTCGTAGCGCCTATTGTGGGACTCCGCATATCCCGACATTCTCGTACCCGGGAGGCTCCGACCCCTCTTCGTACCAAGAGATGCACTCCTGGGTGTCGCCCGGGCATGAGGGCGGCTCGCTCGTGTCACACCAGGGAGTGCAACAGCCCTCCGCCTGACAAGCGTCGATGTACTCCGGGGGCAAGCAGTAGAGACCGGGGTCGCAGGCGTTATTGAACTCGCAGGGGTCGCCGTAGAGGCCGCCCGCACCGGATCCGTCGAGTACACAGTGGAACCACTCGCCGTTCGGGACGCAAAGATCACCGTCGGGACAGTCTTGAAGCAGCGGGTAGCACCCTGGCAGGCAGAGGAGCAGCACTTCAGAGGTCCCCACACAGTGGTAGCCGAGCGCACACTCCGCGTCCTCTTCGGATGTGCCAGAACAGAAGGCGATACAGGAGCCCTCTTGGGTCTCAGCGTCGACGTCCAAACACATCGAGTGGGCGTCACAATTGTCGACACCGCTGACCCCGCCGCCCTCGACCTTGCATCCCTCGCCGGGGCCGACCGGCTCAGGATCGAGCGGGGCGCACTTGAGGGCGTTCCACGACGACCCTCCGCCCTCTGCCCAAGGCATGCACTTGGTCCCCTCGGGGCAGTCGGGGACGAGGAGGTCGCAGTGCTCTTCGTAGTCGCGGGCGCAGGTGAGCATCTTCGTGGACCCTGCGCTGACGCAATCCCAGCCTGTGCCACATTCAACCTCACAATCTTCGGTGCATACGCGAGGGGTGCAATCATCGTAGTCGGAGCTGCACGAGGACCGCTCACCGCACTCGCCCGAGGCGTCAAGGCGACAGACATAGAGCTCGCCCTCGTCGCACTCTCCCGGCCCGTCGGTCGTGGGCTCACCCTCGGTCGTGGGGCTGCTCGCCGAGGTGGTCGACGCGTCCGGGGTGGTGGTCGCAGTCGGAGCTCCCATCGACGTGGAGGTCGCCGTAGCGGCGGTCGCCGTGTCCGCCGGGAGCGGCCTCAAGCAGCCCGCGCCCGGCCCGGTGACGCCAACCCCGAGGCCGAGCGCGAGGAGCAGCCTGCTCGAACACCGGACATCTCCGCGGCGACCCATCCGAGGACGATATCACGACCGTGCACCGGCCCTACGAAGCGCCTGACGCAGGCTCTTGTCGGCGGTACATGACGTCGGTACGGAGGATGTACTTCGTCCCCTCGAGCACGGTCGTGCCCTCGTGCAGGAGGTGGTGGGAGAAGCAGAGGGCGTCGCCGCGGACGGGGGTCACGTCGCAGGCGTAGCGGGGCTCTAGGAGGGCAGTCTCGCCGCCGCGAAAGTCGTCGTTCAGGAAGAGGAGGACCGTGAGCAGGGAGTGCTCGTCCCGGTCGCGGATGAAGGGGCCGTCGCGGTGGAGGGCGAAGCGCTCGCCGGGATCGTAGCGATAAAAGCGAAGGCGCTCGTTGAGGCCGCAGGGGAGGAGCGAGGTGCCGCGTCGATCGACGTGTCGCCACTCGGCCGGCAGGAGCGGCTCGACGCGCAGCCAGAGCTCTGCTGCGGTCTCCGGGTCGTCCTCCATCACCCTGGCGTTGTTGCGCAGTCCGGGCATGTGCACGGGGCCGTTGCGGGTGGTCACGGGGGCGGAGGCGAAGCCCGCCCGCTCAGCGCCTGCGATCCATCGCTGACACTCACGGTCGCTGGCGATCCCGCCCAGGACAAAGGCGTAGCGGTTGAGGATCGTGCAGGTGCTCACGGGAGGGGGTCCTCGGGGGCCGCTGGGACGTTCACGTCGGGCCTCGGCTCCACCGCGATGGAGATTCGTTCGACACCGGCGGCCTTCGCCCGCTCCATGACGGCGACGACCTGGGCGTAGGGGACCGTGGAGTCGGCCTGGAGGATCATGCCAAGGCTGGACCCCGGCGCCGCTTGGGTCGCCCGATCGAGCGCCGCCTCAAAGTCCGCGGTGTCGACGGGCTTGCCGTCGACGCTGAGCGCTCCGTCGGCCGCGAGCATGACGACGAGCGACTTGTCCGGCTCCGCAGAGGGGTTGGGTAGCGCCAGGTCGCCCGGTGCGGGCTTCGGCAGGCGGATGGAGCTGTCGACGGGCCCACGGTGCTCATAGCCGAGGGGGGCCGTCGACGCGAGCTGGGCGCCCAACCATGCGAGCTGCTCCGGTCGACGCATCGCCATGTCATGGGCGAGCACGGCTGCGTGGAGCTCGGTCCATAGGCGCAGATCCTCGGTCGACACGAGCTCGCGTCCCGGCTCCGCGCAGAGCTGAGGCCGCGGCTGCGGGAGGGCGTCGCAATACTCTCCGGTGCAGGCGCGGGAGACCGACGCGGTCGCGGTCGGGCTCCCATCGAGGTGGATCCAGGCGGTGCGGCAGGCGGGGCGCTTGATCTTCGCGGCGATGCAGGCCGCCGCCGCTCGGACCCCGTCGAGGGCGGTCGTGGGCGCCTCCTCCAGGCACATCATGAGCTCGGCTCGACCGGCTTCACGGGCCTGCTCGAGCTCTCCTTGCATCCGCTCGATGTCGCGGTCGCGCTGGTTGCCGCAGCCAGGCCCTGCGACGTCGGCGAGGAGGAGCGTCGTCGCGAGGAGCGTGAGCTTCATGGGGGCATGGTAGCGCGAACCATCGCGGCGCTTCCACGTCGGTCGCCCGCGCTTCACCGCGCCGTCGAGTCGTTCCAGCCGTAGCGAGCCGCGAAAGGGCGGCCGCGCACCGTCACGATCCGCTCAGTCCCGCGGCGCCGCGCGACGGTAGGTCGACGGCACCGTCATCGGCGCTTCGCTGACATCGAAGCCGGCGAAGGCTTCGGACAGGCTGACCCGCCCAGACGTTGCTCTCGAGCGTCGGAGAGTCGTAGATTGTCGGCTCCAACCGGGGAGCACATCATGCGAATTCTACTTATCGGAGCCTCTGGGACCATCGGCAGCGCTATCCGGGAGCCGGGCAGGCCGGTGAGGTGGCCCTCCACGGCTTCGCGCGCCGTGGAGGAACACGGCGCCCCAGCAGGATGATGTTGGCGCGCCGAGTGCGCCTTGGTCTCCGCGAGCTGTTGGCTACCCCACGCCTTCCTCGAATTCGCGCTTCAAACCCGTTAGCCGCGGTCATAGGTATGGTGTCGAGCTTCGTCTCGTTTCATTGTCAGTAGCACCCACAAAGGCTTGGCGGCTGGGAGCAGTACGATATGCCCTGCTCATCCGCGAATGTCTTGACGGTAGCGACTGAGAGCTTGGGGTTGTCGATCGACTGGATTGTGCCGTTGACTGCTCCCGCAATGCTCGGAAGCTCCGAAAGACTGGGTGAATTGATGAGCAACAATTGACCAATCTCTAGCACCCCATCAAGACCATCCAGCGATGCGCTGTGGATTCCCAAACTGCCACAGGCTCCAAGCTCAAGAGACCCTACCACGAGGGCGTCTCCTAGCCCTTGCAGATCTGCAAGAAGTGGCATTCCCGCCAGAACGAGCCGGTTGGCCAGCTGCAGGTCGCTGAGATCTGCAAGGTTCTTCACCAAGGGGGCATCCATTATTGAGAGTGTCTCTACCGAACGAAGGCCATCAAGACCACTGAGCGAGTCCAGGGCGGGGAGATCGTGAAGGGTGATACTCTTGAAAGGCATCGTCTCCATAATCCCACTCAGCGGTGCGATACTCTTGAGCGCGGAATTGTTCTCTAGGTGGAGCATGGCCCCAGCTTGGCCGACTCGGAAGCCCGCGATGGGGTCGAGACTCTCAAGCTTTGGGTTCCCTTGAATGTCAATAGAGTCGACGCTCGTCTCTGAGGCGACGAACGGAAGGACCGCTAGGCTCATATTATTGTAGACGTCGAGTCTTGCGGGCTCTGATGACGGGACGATGGAGATGTCGGAGGCATCCACTAGGTTTTGATTGTCGATTAGAACGACGAACGAGGAGACGGTCACTCCTGCGATTTTCGACAGGTCTTTCAGGTTCTCCGAATGGTGAATGTATATGCCGTCTGCCTCTCTGACGCAGTCCAGCCCCGTCAGAGACGACGCACCAAGGCTCTTGACGTCCAGGACGCCGACCTTCTGGAGACTACGAAGCTCCGTTGGAAGTTCTCCTGGAAAGTTCCACAGCTGGAGCCGTCCGGAAACTTCGCCAAGGCATGTGTAATCCGCGGGCACAACATCTGGCCAGAAGAGATCGAGATCGCCTTCATGTGTCCAGGTTTGGTCACAAACCGCCCCACAATCAACTTCTGTACCTGTACCCGTGGATGTTTCGCCTGTTGCAGATCCACCGTCGCTTGACGATGTGGAGGTCATGTTGCCTGTGGAGGAACTCGTCTCACCTGCTGATGTCGTTGCACTCGAGACCGTGCCATCACTGACAACGCCCGTACAAGCTTGGACAAACACACAGACCACAACCCCGGCTGGGAAAAAGGAGAGCCTCTCGGTCGACGTACGTGCCATCGCTAAGCCATGCGCTGGTTGGGGATGATCTTGTTGTTGCCTGACAGGGGTCCTCGCCGTCGGAGGACAATCTCCAACGCTTCCTTGGAGTTGGCCGTGCTCTGAACGAGTATCGTCACGATGGCGCGGTAGCGTGTGCTGTTCTTGTAGAAGTACATATGTTTCTTACCCGGCCCCGAGTCCCGTAGCAGAGGTAGACACCAGTGCGGGAGCAGTATCTGATTCATCGATCTCCAACTCGGAAAACGGCGCCCCCGTCGCGGGGTTTCTCTGGATGAACTCCGCGGGATCCTCATCAGGGAGCAGGGCGTCGTCGATCTCAAAAGTGATGAGTTGCCCCGCCACCACTTGGGTGTTGTGGATGCGTATGTACAGGCCGACACGATAGTAGGAGGCCACGTCAATCCCGGGGGCAAGAACGATCGTCTCAGTCTCGCTCGGACCGAGGAGTGTGAAGTTATAGGACGTTTTACGAGTGAGCTGAATCGTTCTTGAGCACATTTTCGACCGTTACCTTGCGTCAGCTTACCTTCTTCCCCGACCCGCTTTGCGGGCCTGCTCGAGCTCTGCTTGCATCCGCTCGTTGTCGCGGTCGCGCTGGTTGCCGCAGCCAGGCCCGGCGACGTCGGCGAGGAGGAGCGTCGTCGCGAGGAGCGTGAGCTTCATTGGGGGATGGTAGCGCGAACCATCGCGGCGCCTCCACGTCGGTCGCCCGCGCTTCACCGCGCCGTCGAGTCGCTCCAGCCGTAGCGAGGCGCGAAAGGGCGGCCGCGCACCGTCACGATCCGCTCAGTCCCGCGGCGCCGCGCGACGGTAGGTCGACGGCACCGTCATCGGCGCTTCGCTGACATCGAAGCCGGCGAAGGCTTCGGACGGGCTGACCCGCCCAGACGTTGCTCTCGAGCGTCGGAGAGTCGTAGATTGTCGGCTCCAACCGGGGAGCACATCATGCGAATTCTACTTATCGGAGCCTCTGGGACCATCGGCAGCGCTATCCGGGAGGCTCTCGAAGCCCGCGGTCATGAGATCGTCGGTGCCGGCCGAAGCGGCGACGAGGTCGTCGATCTCGAGGACTCAGCCTCGATCCGCGATCTCTTCGCCAGGGTCGGGACCGTCGACGCGCTGGTGTGCGCCGCCGGCCAAGCGCCCTTCGGCGGCATCGACGACATCGACGACGGGGGCTGGACGAAGGGCCTGCAGAACAAGCTCATGGGTCAGATCAACCTCGTCCGTCTCGGGCGCGGGAGCGTCAAGAGCTCGTTTACCCTCACCAGCGGAATGTTCGCCGAGAACGGGAGCGGGATAAGTACGGTGCTGTCGACGACCAACGCCGGGATCCAGGGGTTCGCTCGGGCCGCGTCGGTTCAGATCCCGCAGCGTGTCAACGTCGTCAGCCCGCCGCTCGTCCGGGAGACCGCCGTGAAGCTGGGCTGGGGCTCCAAAGGGGTGCCGGCGGCGACGGTCGCGGAGTCCTATGTCGAGGCCGTCGAGGGCGGAGCGACCGGGGCTGTGCTGCGGGCCGGCTGGTCCTTGGCGAAGTGAGCGAGCGAACACTGAGGGCGGCGCTGGCTTCGACGCTCTCGGCCAGCGCGCGTGAGGTTCGAGTCCGCTCTATATCGAGGAAAGATCGAGGAAGATGCACTCCTCCACCGGCGGGTCCTCGCTGAGATCGACCATGCACTGGAAGCGCTCGACATCGGTCGCCGCCGCCTGGCAGTCGACGAAGTAGGAGGCCGGTCGGAACACCGTGCCGCCACTGGTGATGCAGTAGTCCATCGAGGTTCCCCTAGGTCGCCTTCTCTAGCAGCGGGATCAAGGTCGGGCGCTCGAACATCCTCGCGAGGTCGCTCGGGCGGTCGCCCTCTTTGTCGGGGATGTTCTTCGCGCCGCTGCGGAGGAGGCGACGGACGCACTTCTCGGCGCCGACGTGGGTGGCGTGATGGAGCGCGGTCCGCCCGTCGTTGTCGGCTGCATGGACGTCGGCGCCGAGCTCCAGGAGTCGCTTGAGCGTCTTGTCGGCGCCGGGGCGGTCGCGCTCGCCGTCCCAGGGGCGGAGGTCGGTGCCGATGCAGGCGAAGAAGAGGGGGGTCCGGCCCTGGATGTCACGCTCGTCGACGCTGCGACCGTGGGTCTGGACGATCTTGGTCACCTCTTTGGTGCCCCCCAGGCCTGCGATCAGGTGGAAGGCGCGGGTCCAGTCTTGGTGGGAGAAGACGTCGTACTCGCCGTCCCAGGCGAGCTCGCCGGCCTTGAGCATCGTCAGGATCGCGCCGGGCTGGAGGTCGTCGACGGCGTCCTCGAGATCGTCTGGGGTGTCGCTCTTGCCGGCGCCGATGATCACGACCTTGCCGGAGCGGAGCTCCTCCTTGCCGATCACCGTCACGCCGCTCGCCTCCTCGTAGGCTGCGGCCGCTTCGCGGGTGATGTTGGTGCCGTACGCCTGGATCTGCGTCAGCGCGGGGAGGCGCCGGAGGTGCTCCAGGGCGGCGTCGTCGAGGCCCCTGTTGCTGCCGATGTCGAGGTACTGGAGGGTCGAGCTCGATCCTCCCTCGGCGAGCCACGCGAGGTGCTCGCTCTTCAGCCTGTTCGAGCCGAGCGAGAGGCGTTCGAGCCCGGGCATGCGGGCCAGCGAGCGGAGCCCAGGCCCGCCCAGGCCGGCGTGGAAGAGGGTGAGGCGGCGCAGCTTGGGCAGCCTGAGATCGCCGAGGATGGCGCCCCCCTTGGCCCCGAGGCTCGCGGTCGAGAGCTCCAGGCTCTCGAGCTCCGTGAAGCGCGCGAGCTCTTTGAGCCCGGGGATCTTCTCGCCGTGGATCCCGACACCACACAGACCCAGCTTGCGCATCGCCTCGCCGCGGATCGCCGCCATGAGCCCGGGGAAGTCAGGGATGCCGAGGTTCGAGAGGCGGAGCCCCGGGAGCGGGAATTCCTGGACCAGCCGCAGTAGCGACGCGTAGTCCGTCCGCGCGTCGACGTGCACGAGCTCTAGGTTCGGGAAGCGCTCCGGCGTGACAAACGAGTCGAGCGCGGTCCGAGTGTCGAGGAAGAAGACCAGGGTGCCGACGTTTGGATAGGACGGGTTGTCGAGGGTCCGAGTGACGCCGTTGTGGTCAAACTTCCAGGTCTTCAGGTGTCGTTGCATGGCTTCCCGTGGGGCTGGTGCCGGCCCATCTTGCCTCGACGCGCGAAGACGAGCAATCGGGTCGACCGGGAGGGGTCGACCGAAGCGCGGCGATTCTCTGCGGACTTCACCGGAGCTTGTCGGCGCGCGTCGGACCTCTCGGCGCCGTCGCGGTCACGGACCGCTACGCGCCGTGGATCTTGAACTGCCCGGTCGCGACCGCGATCGGTCGGTCGCGGTCGTCCTGCCAGGCCTCGACGTGGACGCTGGTGACCCGGCGTCCCTGACGGGTGATCCTCGCCTTGGAAAGAACGTCCTGGGGTCGCCCGGAGCGGAGATAGGAGACCGTCAGGGTGATCGTCTTCGGCAGGGAGAGGAGCTCGATCTCCCAGGCAATTTGCAGGATCGCGGTGGTCTCCAGGAGGGCGCAGAGCACCCCGCCGTGGAGCGCCGGCAGGAGCGGGTTGCCAATAGTCTCGGGGCTGTAGCGCAGGAGGCCGTAGGGCTCCTCGCCTCGCATCTCGAGGTCGAGGCCGAGAAACGCGGCGTAGGGGATCTGGCGCAGGAAGGCCCGTAGATCGCCGCGCTCGCGGGCCTCCTGGAGCTGCTTGAGGGTGTGGCTCACGGGGTCGACCCCGCAGAGCCCTCGGGGCGGGTCCCCATCGGCGGCGGACCGGCGGAGATCATGAAGGTCGCGCTGCCGGCTGCGATCGGCGCGGCCTCGTCGTCGTGGTAGGCGAAGCCGCGGACGAAGGCGATCGTCCGGGTCCGGCGGTAGCACTCGGCCTTGGCGTGGACAGCCATGCCGGGGGTCGCGGGCTTGAGGTAGTCGATCCGGAGGTCGAGCGTGGCGATCCGCGTCGGCTCGGTGAGGGCCATGAACGCGGCGAGGCCGAAGGTGGCGTCGAGCAGCGACGAGATCGCGCCGCCGTGGAGCACCCCGCTGTTGGGGTCGCCGATGAGGTCGGTGCGGTAGGGCAGGCGCATCACCGCCAGACCGTCGCCGAACTCGACAAGCTCGAGGCCGAGCGCGAGGTTGTGGGGGATCGTCTCGTGAAACGCGCGGGCGAGGGTCGAGAGCTTGGCGAGCTGCTCGGCGCGCGTTGGGGCGACCATGGCGGTGAGTGTACCTCGCCGAGCAGATCGGATAGTAGTGCGGCGATGGATCGTCCAGAGCCGACCCCCCAAGCGCTCGCGGGCCTCGTGGTCCTAGAGCTCGGTCAGCTCATCGCTGGCCCCTTCGCCGCCGCCAGCCTCGCGGGCTTCGGCGCTGAGGTGATCAAGATCGAAGATCCCGTCGCCGGCGATCCGCTGCGGAAGTGGCGAAAGCTCTACGACGGCACCAGCCTCTGGTGGCGGGTGCTCGCCCGCAACAAGCGCTCCGTCGGCGTCGACCTGCGCCGGGAGGAGGGCCAGGCGCTCGTCCGGCGCCTGGTCGCCGAGGGCCACGTCGACGTCGTCGTCGAGAACTTCCGACCCGGTCGCCTCGAGGCCTGGGGCCTCGGCTACGAGGCGCTCTCGGCCCTCAACCCGCGCCTGGTGATGGCCCGGATCTCCGGCTACGGCCAGACCGGGCCGAAGGCGAAGGAGCCTGGCTTCGCCAACATCGCTGAGGCCTTCGCCGGTCTCCGCTACCTCACCGGCGATCCCGACCGGCCGCCGGTGCGCTCGCAGGTCAGCCTCGGCGACTCGATCGCCGGGCTCCAGGCGGCGCTCGGGATCCTGACCGCGATCTACGCGCGCGACCGCGGTGACGGTCGCGGCCAGTGCATCGACGTCGCCCTCAGCGAGTCGATCTTCTCAATGCTGGAGAGCGTGCTCCCCGAGTACGACGTCTTCGGCCACGTCCGCGAGCGGGCCGGGGCTGGGCTCGAAGGCGTCGTGCCGACGAGCACCTACGCCTGTGCAGACGGGACCTTTGTCGTGATCGGGGCGAACTCCGATCCGATGTTTGTCCGCCTGATGCGGGCGATCGGCCGCGACGACCTCGCCGACGATCCCGAGCTCCAGCACAACGACGGCCGGGTCGCCCAGGCGGCGCGGATCGACGCCGCGATCAAGGCGTACACCGGGGCCAGGAGCGCAGAGGCGGTGACCGAGGCGATGCAGCGGGCCCAGATCGCGGTCGGTCCGATCCAGAGCATCGCCGACATCGCCGACGATCCCCACTTCATCGCCCGCGGCATGCTCGAGCCGGCGACGCTCGCCGACGGCCAGACCATGCGCATACCGGCCGTGGTCCCGCGCCTCTCCGCGACCCCCGGTCAGACCCGCTGGCTCGGCCCGGACCTCGGCGTCGACACTCGATCGGTGCTCGGCGGTCTCCTCGGGCTTGATGATACGACCCTCGATCGGCTCGAGTCGGACGGCGTCATCAGCAGGCGACAGGGCGATTAACGTGCTCCCGCAGGCCTCGGCGATGTGTCGCTATTCCGGTGTGACGTGCTCACCGCTGACGTGGAGCGTTTTTGGCGCTCGCGCTACCGCGGCGCCCTGACGGAGGGTCGGGAGCGAGCCTGTGCGCCTTTGGTGCTACCCTCTCAGGATGTCGCGCTCGGAGGTCCTCGAATACGCTCCCGAAGGGGTGCGCCCGCTCGGTGGCGTCGGGGTCATCGGCGTCATCGAGGTCATCGGGGTCATCGGCGTCATCGGGTTGCTCACTCTGGGCACTCTCAGCGGCTGTCAGGCATCGCCTGAGGAGACGACGCTGCGCTGCGCGGAGCTGCCGCGCCCGCCCTCCCGCGACGTCATCACCCTAGAGCCCGTGTTCTCCGGGGTCGACGTCTTCGGCGGCGTTGATCTGCTGCGCTCGCCCAGCGATGGGCGCTGGTACCTGCCGACCCAGGGCGGCGTCATCTATGTCTTTGACGATCGCGAGGACGCGACGCCGAGCGTCTTCGCCGACCTCTCCGGGGCGATCGTCGAGGGCGGCGAGGCGGGGCTCCTGGGGATGGCGTTTCACCCCGACTATGCCGCCAACGGTGAGGTGTTCCTCTCGTATACGGCGCCCGGCGGCGGCGCGTTCGTCTCGCGGATCTCGAGGCTCCACAGCGATGACGGGAGCGCCCTCGATCTCGCGAGCGAGTCCGTCGTTCTCGAGGTGGAGCAGCCCTATGCCAACCACAACGGCGGTGACATCGGCTTTGGCCCCGACGGCTATCTCTACATCGGCCTCGGCGACGGCGGAAGCTCCGGGGATCCGATGGGGAACGGCCAGAATGTCGACACTCTCCTGGGGGCGATGCTGCGGATCGACGTCGACGGCGGCGGCGTCGAGCCCTACGGGATCCCGGCGGACAACCCCTTCGCCGCGGGGGGCGGGAGCCCGGAGATCTACGCCTGGGGCATGCGCAACCCCTGGCGCTGGAGCTTTGATCGGGAGACGGGAGACCTCTGGGTCGGCGATGTCGGCCAGCACGTCTGGGAGGAGGTCAACCGGGTCGAGCTCGGGCAGAACTACGGCTGGAATGTCCGCGAGGCGGACGAGTGCTTCGACGCCGAGACCTGCGCGAGCGCGGGGCTCATCGACCCGGTCGCCCAGTATCGGAACACCCAGAGCGCCTCCGTCATCGGCGGCTATGTCTATCGGGGCGCCTCGTTGCCGGCGCTCAGCGGCCGCTTTGTCTACAGCGACTACTACCTCGGGACGATCTGGGGGGTCGACCCCGCGGGCGACGTGAAGGTGCTCAGCGACGCCAGCGGGCGCGGGATCTCGAGCTTCGCCGAGGACGAGAACGGGGAACTCTATGCGCTGCGCTATCAGGGCGGGATCTTCCGTCTTCGCGCGGCTGAGCCCGAGAGCGAGGGGCAGGAGCACCTGCCGACCCTGCTCTCCAAGACAGGCTGTGTCGAGGGGCAGGGGCCAGGCGAGGGGCCAAGTGAGGGGCCAAGCGAGGGTAGTACACCCGCGGCAGGGGCCCCCATCCCCTACACGATCAACGTCCCCTTCTGGTCCGACGGGGCCGACAAAGGGCGGATGATGGCGCTCCCCGAGGGGGCGATGATCACTGTCGGCGAGGACGGCGATTGGGACCTTCCGCCAGGCTCCGTTCTCGTCAAGTCGTTTCACCTCGGAGAGCGACCGGTCGAGACCCGGCTCTTCGTCCGCCACGCCGACGGCGCTTGGGCGGGCTACTCCTACCGGTGGCGGGAGGACGGGAGTGACGCGGAGCTTCTGACAGAGGGGACGACCGCCGAGATCGCGGGTCAGACCTGGAATTTCCCCTCGCGAGGGGAGTGTCTGTTCTGCCATACGGCCGCGGCGGGCCGCAGCCTCGGGCTCGAGACGGCGCAGCTCGACCTCGACGTCGAGGTCGACGGTGCTGCGAAGAACCAGCTCGATCATCTCGTCGACCTCGGCGTGCTCGCCGTCCGACCCGAGGGCGCGGGCGCTCCGTATCCGCAGACCTCCGGCGAAGGAGCCCTGGAGGCGCGGGCGCGGGCCTATCTCCACTCGAACTGTTCGCATTGTCATCGGCCCAACGCCCCGGGGGGGCGCTCCTCGATCGACCTCCTCTACACGACGCCGCTGGCAGAGGCGAAGATCTGTGATGTCCTCCCGCGCTCGGGCGATCTCGGGATCGACGATGCTCGCCTGATCGCCCCAGGGGATCCCGCGCGCTCGTTGCTAACGACTCGCATGCGCTCGACCAGCGCGGCGCGGATGCCCGAGGTCGGCAGCCTGGCGGTGGATGATGGCGGTGTCGCCTTGATCGAGGCGTGGATCGCTGAGCTCGACGTCTGCCCCTAGCAGACCGTGGCAAAAGTCCCGCGCGCTCTCCAGCCCTCGCCCCTGGGCGAGGGCCGCTTTATTCTCCGGTCCCTCTCCGCAGTATCGAGAACATAGTCGTCTCTCTGGGCACAGATCGACCGCGGCGGGAGTTGCGAGTAGGGCCGAGACGCAAGACTATTCGCGCAATGCTCCCAGCCCCGACGCTGCTCATACTCTTCGCTCTCCAGCTCGCGGCGGCGCCGCCAGCCGTCGAGGGCAACGCGCCACCGTCGACCGCGGCCGAGGCCCCGGTCGCGGGCGGAGAGGCGGCCCCTGGCGAAGGTGAGAACGCGGTCGTCGCCGACACGGGCGCTGACACGGGCGCCGACACGGGCGCCGACACGGGCGCCGACACGGGCGCCGACACGGCGGCCGATCCCGAAGTTGATCCCTCGCAGGTCGCCGAGATCGTGCGGGCCTTCGAGGTCATCGGCGGCTACGACGGGGTCACGGTCGAGGAGCGCTCCGGGATCATCCTCCTCCGCGGCGAGGTCGCGAGCTCGGCGGCCCGCCGGGTCGCCGAGGAGATCACGACCAAGGTCGCCGATCCCCTCTACGTCGCCAACGCGATCGATGTCGTCGTCGCCGACGAGGCTGAGGACGATCCGAGCCTCGCCGCAGACGAGCAGGATATGGCCCTCCAGGCCCAACTGCGCAGCATCCTCAGCACCGTCGAGGCGCTGCACGGGGTCCGGGCGACGGTCCACGCGTCGATCGTCCGCCTCTCCGGGACCACCCACGACGAGGAGGCGCTCGACCGCACCGTCAAGATCGCGAGCTCGCTCGAGGGGGTGCTCTTCGTCGACAACGGCGTGCAGGTGGTGACGACCGCTCGCGGTCAGCTCGAGGGTACCTGGCGAAGCCTCCGCGCCAGGTTAAACTCGCTCGTCGGCAAGCTTCCGATCCTCGGCCTCAGCCTGATCTCGCTGGTAGTAGCGATGTGGCTCTCGCGACAGGTGATGCGCTCGTCCCTCAGCGGTCGCCTCTTCTCCCGCAACCCGCTGCTGCAGACCGTCGCGCGTCGGATCCTCGCGACCCTGATCGCCGTCGCCGGCATCATCGGCGCGCTCGATCTGATGAACGCGACCGGCGTCGTCGGGGCCCTCCTCGGCACCGCCGGGATCGTCGGCCTCGCCGTCGGCTTCGCCTTCAAGGACATCGTCGAGAACTACCTGGCGGGGATCCTCCTCGCCGTCAGCCGCCCCTTTGAGCCGAAGGACGCGGTCCGGATCGGCGAGTGGGAGGGCAAGGTCATCCGCCTCTCGGCGCGCGAGACCATGCTCATGACCTACGACGGCAACCACCTCCAGATCCCGAACGCTGAGGTCTTCGGCAGCGCCGTCCTCAACTACACCCGCAACCCCAAGCGGCGCTTTGACTTCATCGTCGGTATCGGCAACGGCGAGGATCTCTCGCGGGCCCAGCAGGTCGCCAACGGGGCGCTGACGGCCATGCCGGGGGTGATGGACGAACCCGCCCCCTACACCCGCCTCGACGGCTTCGGCGACTCGAGCATGCAGCTTCACTTCTACGGCTGGGTCGATCAGACGAGCTACGACTTCACGAAGGTCAAGAGCGAGGCGATCCGCACGATCAAGCGGGTGATGGAGGAGAACAATATCGATCTCCCCAACCCGATCACGCAGATCCAGCTCGAGCGCACCGAGCCCGCGCCGCCGAAGCCGAAGACCAAGGAGAGCGCCGCGCCGGCCCACGACCTCTCGGTCGACCACGAGATCGAGGCCCAGATCGACGCCGAGACGAACCCCCCGGATCTCCTCAGCGCCGCCCAGTGCGGCTGAGGGGCTCGAAGAGGGGGTCGAGGGGGCGCGGCCCCGGCGGTCTAGAGTTCGATCGCGTCTGCGTAGAAAAGGCGGCGGCCAGGCATCGACACGGCCACGCGGTCGCGCTCGCCGGTCGACCGCCGGACGTCGGGGGCGGGGTCGCAGCCGATCACCGACTCCGGCGCGCTGAGGGCCACGACGGCCCGCTTCGCTGAGGGCGAAGAGCGCGGCGAGGACCTGTGTCGGGGGCGAACAATCAGGGGGCACGTGTCGCCCCTGCGTAGGCAACTGTGCCTGCCCCGTGGCCGAGGCTCCCGACTGAGCATTCCCGGGGAATGCTCAGTCGATCGTGGTGATCATGCGATCGAGGGAGTCACCGACGATCGGTAGAGTCCTCGAACCCGAGCGCCCGCCCGAGGTGGCCGGCGATCCACGCCATCGTCGCCGGATCATCGAGGCCCCGGAGCAGCGAGTGGCGACCCCCCTGGCGATCGACGAGCACGAGCTCCAGACGGCGATCCTCGGGGAGCTCGGCGCGGGCGAGCGCGCGGATGAACACGCCGACGAGCGCGTCGGCGTCAAAGCGCTGGCCGTGGCTCAGCGGAGCTCCCTCGGCGACGACCGTGAGGCCCTCGGTGGTGGCGAGGAAGCGGGTCACGGAGGTCCTCGGGATCAGGCTCCAGGCGATCCCGCCGGCCACGAGGGCGGCGATAGCACCGTACATCGCCGCGCTCAGCTGGCTACCGCCGACGACGCCGACGATGCCGACGAAGAAGAGCGCGGGCGAGGCGATCGCCGCGCGAAAGGGCCGCTCGCGGTGCGATACCAGGAGGTCGAGCCCGACGTTCGCGGCGGCCACTCGGTACGGATCGCCCGCGTCCCCCTCGGTCAGCGCCGGCGCGGCTCGCCGGGCGACGCCGGGCGGGAGGGCATCCGCCGCGCCGGCGCCGGGCGTCCGCTCGATGAGCAGGCAGCCGCAGGCGTCGCAGTACTCCGACGCGGCCTCCTCGACGATCGGGGCCTCGCAGAGCGGACATCGATCGTCGTTCTCTGGATCTCGCGCGGACGCCTCGAACATCGGAATCCTCGGCGCCGTTCTTCTCATGTCCTGCGGCCGGGGCCAAGCGCCTCGTCGTCCGTGCGAAGGACCCGCGGGCCCTCTTGAGGCAGCTGCACAGGGGCTTTGGAAGGAGCCTCGCTCACAGGCTTCGTCGCACCGCAGCCACGATCTCGAGATCCTGAGGTCGATAGAGCTCGCCGCGATAGGTGGCGATCGTGTCCTTGCCCTTGGCCTTCGCGAAGGCTTCGGCCTGGTTGGCGCGCGCGAGCGCCTCCATGTCCGTGAGCGCGCAGTCGACAGAGAGGTGACACAGGCCGATCGAGAGCGTCGGCGCCTCTGCGATCCCGACATACTCGGTCGTCGACACCTTGGCGCAGAGGTCCTTTAGGAAGCGGCACACCCACTCACGGTCGGAGTTGGGGAGGAGGAGGACGTACTCGTCACCGCCGAAGCGGTAGGCGTGTCCGTGCGCGAACACGTGGGCCTCGATCGTCTCCATCAGGGTGGGGAGGAGGTCTCGATCGACGCGGGTCTCGCTGTACTTGGTGTTGTAGCGCTTGAAGTCGTCGACGTCGACGTAGGCGACCGAGACCCCGGTGTCGCGCAGGGTGCAGCGCGCCCTGTAGTAGGCGAGATCGGCGAGGAAGAGGCTCGGCGCCTCGAGAATGTGGAACTTCTCGTCGTACTCCCGCGGCGCGAGGTGAAGGGCAGCGCCGAGCGCCTCCTCTGCGTATCGAATCGACAGGAAGTGGGTCAGCCTCGGCACCCGCGTGGCCCCAACGTCGGCGAACCACGGCGCCTCCATCATCGCCTCGAGCGCCTGAGTCTCGCGCTCTAGATGGCGGATGGCCCCCTTGTGCGCGGTCTTCTGCCGCGGCCCGTCGATCGCGCTCGCGAGCTCCCGGCGCTGGGCGAGAACGACGTGGCGCAGGAGCTTGGCGTGGATCGGGTGGACGCTCGAGGGCTGGAGACCGCGCCCGAGCTGGCTGTCGATCACACGCAGCTCCTGCAGCACCTCGAGCACCTCTGGCGGCTCGAAGCCCCGCATCTGCTCGCGGATGATGTCGACGACCTCGCGGCGAAAGGTCGCCTCGAAGCGCTTGACACAAGCCTTGAGGATCTTGGACTGGGTGATGTTGAACGAGAGGTGAGCGCTGGCGGTGTCTCGCGGGAGGGCGCTGGAGCCCTGATCGCGCGCGACGGGAGCGGAGGGCTCTGCGTCGGCGCCGACGTCATCGACGCTCATCGCCGGGAGGATCCCACGATGCAGAGACCCGATCAACGGGTCAAACCCGACCGTCCGCGAGCTCCCCGGCGCGGGCGCGAATGTGGGCTGTCTGATGATGACCGCCAAAGAGGCGCTTCTCGGGCCAAGGCCTGTGGTTGCGGCCCGGTCGACGCTCGGTCGAGGCACTACGGGGGCCTCCAGCGTCAACGGTCTGCCCCACGAGCACCCACATGGTCGTGTGTCTCCGCAGGCGCCGACCGTGACGGGCCGCTCGATCTTTGCTCCCCGGAAAATGGGGGGACGTGGCGACGATCTGCGCGACGATGATCCCCGTGAACCTCGAGCGTCAACGCGTCGTATCCGCGATCCCCAGCGCGAGCATGCAGGCCTCCCACGAGCGCGCGCTCGCAGCCTTGGACCCCGTCGCTGTCGCCGATGTCGCCGCGGATCCATCCCAGCCGTGGTGGCGTCGGCGAGCCTGCGCCCGGTCGCTGGAGGGACGCCTCCCGAGCGAGTCTGCGGCCTCGTTGTGGAGCCGGGTCACGGACTCGGGCGACGTCACAGAGGTCCGTGTCGCCGCGCTCTCGGCTCTTTGTTCGTGGTGGACGGCGGAGGTGTCGGCGGAGCTGGCGGCGTCCCAGACTGGCGCCCGCGAGCAAGCGCTCGCGTGGCTGCGCGACCAATCCTCCGCGCAGCTTCCCTATGGGATGGACGAGGCCCTAACCCTCGCCCGATGCAAGCTCGGCGACACGACGGTCGCCCTGAGCCTCGCCGAGCTGACCTACGATCCTTGGTCGCACCGCTCCGTCATCGCAGAGCGAGCGCTCGCAGCCCTCCTCCGAGCACGGGGGCTCGCCCCCCTCCTCGACGAATTCGGCGTCACGAGCCTCTCCGAGCTTGCGACCTCCGGATCGTGCGCGGAGGCTAGGTATCTGGGGCTCGATCTTCTCAGACGTGAGGGGCAGGCCGATCTCGGGGCTCTGATCACAGCCCTCGAAGATGAGGACATCGCAGTCGCGCAGAGAGCCGCGCGAGACCTCCAGGGCTCGCTGATCACGGAGGCGACCCTCCTCGAGGTCTTCGACAGGCACCGCGACGATCTGCGCGCTGCAGCGAAGGCTCCACCTCCCCTGACGGGACGACCTGCGGCGGCCTGCTGGGCGCTTGTGACCCTCGCACGACGTCGCTCGCAGATCGCGGATCGACGCGAGGAGCCGACGCCTCGCCCGACCCTCGAACGCCTCGGAGCTGTCGGGGCTTGCGAGGTGCCGCTCCCGAGCATCCCCCGGGACGTGCGAGCGGCCATCCTCCGCGAATATCTGCCGGGCGAACGGACGACCGATCCTCGTCATATCCTCGAAGGTCTCGCGCTCGACCGTGACGACCGTGACGACCGTGACGACCGTGACGACCTCGACGCTCCATCCGATTTCCCGCTCCAGGCCCGCCGAGCGCTCCTCGCCGCTGGCCTCTCCGCCGGCGAGACGACCCCGATCGGAGCTGTGAACGGGCAGGGAGGAGGCAGCTACGAGATCCTCGAGGTCGAGGATGGGCAGCTCGCGCTTTGTACGTTCGGCCCCTTCGCGCGGGCGACTCGGCCAGTCTCGGAGCGGGCGACGACGGCCCTCGAGTCCGCCGGGTTTCGAGTCATCGATGACGATCTCGCGGCGCTCGTCTTCGAGGGTCTCCCTGTGTACTACTTCGGGGACCGCGAGCCGCTGAGCGTGCAGGACCTCCTCTTCTACTGGCAGGACTGAGACACCAGGGTCGCATCTCCTCGTCATTGCGCAGAACGTGTACATCGACGATGCATCGCGGGCGGGCTCCATCGACGAGCAGCGCGTGCTCGCGACAGGACTCGAGCGCATCCATTCCGTGTCGGCTACGGAGCGGGTGTCGGCTCGGCGGATCCGTCGGCGTCGGCCTCGGGGCCCGTGAGCGCCTGCACTTCAGGCCAGTCGAGGCGGAGCTGGCCGTCGCGATAGAGGGTCCCGGAGGCGGCGAGGTCGGTCTCGCTGGCGCCGATCTGGGCGTGCACCTGGGTCGCCGGTGAGAGCACCGCGTCGCGTCCGCGGGCGAAGCTCTGCTCGCGGACGACGAGCCAATAGGCCTTGTCGAGGGCGAGAGCTCGGGCGCGGGAGGGGACGATGATCTCGGCGACGCTCAGGCCCTCGAGGGCGGCCTCGCGGAGGCGGCCGTCGGCGGTGAAGAAGCGGGCGAGGAGCTCGCCGTTTTGCCGGAGCTCGTCGCCGCCGCCGACCCGGCGCATGTACTCGCGGATCTCGGGATCGGCGTGCCCGAGCTGGGGTACGTCGGCGAGACCCTCGAGGTTCTGGTGGGCCCAGCCCGCGGCCCCAGGGCGCTTGCGCGGGAAGGAGAAGGTCTGGTCGACGGTCACGCCGATCCCGTCGTGGCAGCCCATGCAGGCGAGGTGTTCTTCGTAGCTCTGGAGGCGCAGCGCACCGTCGGCGTCCTCGATGAAGCCCTGGAGCTGCCAGCCGAGATCGCCGAGGAGGCCGACCTCGGCGCTCCCCCGCGGTCGCGGGAGCTTCCCCTCTTGCCGCTCTTCGACGGCCTCAGCGAAGGCCTGCTGGAGCGCCCATCGATCGAGCTCCTGGGCCTTTCGGGCGTAGCGGAGCTCCTTCATCCGCGCGGCGAGGAGGCCGGGCGCCTCGGGGTCGAGGTAGCGGACGCTGTGGAGGAGCTCGACACCTTCGGGGTAGATCCCGCGGCGGACGGGCCACTGCGAGGCGGCGCCGACATAGCGCGCCGGCAGGCCGACGAGCGCGTGGGCGACCCCGAGCGCTCCGTCGCGATCGAGGTCGACGCCGACGGCCACCTCGTCGAGCGCCTCGGTCGGCCAGCGCAGGGCGTCGGCGGTGAGGTTGGGATCGGCGGCGACGGTCGCCTCCAGGATCGCGAGATTCACCGCGTAGACCGCCTTCGAGGGCTGACCCTCGGGATCGCTGCGAAAGCGCTCGGGGAGGCGGATCATCGCATCACCGGCGCTGCCGTTGGTCGGCCAGAAGGCGCCGACGAAGGGCTTATAGCTATAGGCTCGCCAGGCGCTGCCGTCGCGGGCGAAGCCTCGCTCGTCAAAGCCCGCCTGGAGGTCGAGGTCGGGGATGTAGCCCCCGTAGTCGTCGTGGCGCAGGAGGGCCGCCCGCAGATCAACGTAGTTGTCCTCGCGGACATAGGCGAGCACGTCCGCGTCGGCGATCGCCTCGATCGCCGGGCGCCGGTCGACGAAGAGGTTGGTCCAATGGTTGGTCATGCCCGCCTCGGAGAAGTCGTAGGTCGACTGCAGCTCCAGATCGTGGGTGGCGTTGTCCCCGTGGGCGGCGGTGTGGCAGGCGTAGCAGGGGTTTGAGCGGGCGCCGGTCCGGGTGTAGCACTGCGGGGGGATCGGCGCCTCGGGGTTGCTGAGGGTCTTCCCCTGGAGCCGGGCGTAGGCCAGGGGATCGCCGCGGCGGATCGGCACGGCCGCTGTCAGGGTGCTCTCGGACGAGTGTGTATTCGCGGGCTCGGCCGAGGAGCTCGCGCCCACCTCGGCCGAGCCCGCGAGCGCGGTCGAGAGGGCGATCGCCGCAGCGGCGAAGCCGAGGATCCCGGCGAGGCCGGCGTAGGTGGTGCTGGGTTGCATGGCTTCGTCGTCCTCGGCTATGGAGAGCGCTCTCAGGCTCGCTACTGCGCGGGCCAGGCCGAGAACTGATCCTCGCCCGGGTGCTGGACCGAGAAGAGCAGCGTCCGCATGTCGGCGTTGAGGGCTGGGCCGGTCGCCTCGCTGTCGCTCGGGCCCGAGACCACCCGCAGGCCGCGGCCCCAGGTGGGGACGACGACGCCCTCTTCGCCCTCTTTGTGGGTCGGGTCGAGGTCGAGGTAGTAGAGCGCGTCTGCGTGGCCGTTGACGCCGTAGTTGCCGTCGGTGCCGAACCACACGCCGCCGTCGCGGTCGACGACGATGTTGTCGGGGCAGGCGGCGTCGAGCGAGCCTGTCCCTTCGGTCCCCTGGAACACCTTGAAGTAGTCGAAGGTCATGCTCCCGCCGGGGCTGGCCGGATCGGACTCTTCGATGGCGAAGATCGTCCCGACCGGATCATCGCGCTTGGGCGACTTCTCGGCCCACTCCGCGGGGTCGAAGACCACGCCGTCGCCGTCGAGCGCGGTCTGGCGCCCGTGCTTGGTGAAGGCGACGTAGAGCCGCGCCGTGCCGCTCGGATCGTTGGGGTTCCACTCGATGTCCTCGGGCCGGTTCAGCTCCATCACGCCGAGCTTGTTGCTGGCGGTCCACAGCGCCCGGCGGACGTCGTCGTCGCCGGCGAAGGAGCCGAGGCCGTTCCAGCTCTCATCCTGGAGCGCGGCGCCGACCTTGGTCCCAGCAGCGCCTGCAGCGGTGCCAGCGTTCGGCGCGTCGTCGCTGTCGTTGGCGGTCGAGATCCAGATCCACCGGCCCTGACCGGGCGCCTCTTCGGTCGCCTGGACCCCGCCATCGAGGGTCGTCCCCGTGGTGTTGTCGAGCCCGGCGAAGTGGGCGGCGTAGAGCTTACCGTCGCTGAGGAGCCCGCGGATCTCCGCCTTCGACATCCCCGCGGTGTAGTTGGCGGACGAGACCCACTTGTAGATCCTGCCGCCGCGGCGGTCGTTGCCGGCGTAGATGACGATCGGTTGATCGGGCAGGAGCTTCCACTCGCCGTCGACGGCGAAGGTCGCGTTCTCCCAGCGAGCGCGGCCCATGTTGCCGAGCTTTTGATGGCCGACGCCCTCGGCGTTCTTGCCGTAGTACTCGTCCGCGGGCGCGCCGGGATCGATCTCGGTCAGGTAGCCGTAGAAGTCGCGGCTGTGCGAGGCGTTGGCCTCGGGCGAGCGGCTGAACTCGCCGTCGTCGGTGGCGCTGACGTTGAGCGCGATCGCCTCGCCGGGATCACAGCCGGCGCCGGGGACAAATTGCTGGCCGCCCCAGCACTCTTCGAGATCGCCGTAGTAGGTCTGGACGTTCTCCTCGGCGGTGAGGATCGTCCCCCACGGCGTCTGGCCGCCGGAGCAGTCGCCGAGGATGCCGACGACGACGCCCTCGGGGAGCGCCTCGCCGGCGTCGTCGTGGTCGAGGCCGCTGATCTCGGTGCCGGTGATCCGCAGGAGCGTGTTGCTCGTGGCGTCGTAGCGGACGCCTGGCTGACCGCGGTCGATCTCCCAGGCGCCGCTCGCCGGGTCGCGGATGACGTGCAGCCAGGAGCCGCCGAGCTCGCGCTTGTGGGCGTCGATGTAGGCGGCGATCGGGCCGTCCTCCCAGATGTCCGCCATCACGTCGTTGTCCAGGAGGCCGGCGCGCCGGAGCCAGCGGGCGAAGAAGCCCTGGTGCCCGTCGGGGGCGCTGCGGCTGGTGGGTCCGTAGCCGGAGATGTACTCGTGGTTGACCCAGATCCAGCCCGCGTCGCCGCTGCCGCTCCACTGCGGGGCGGCCCCGGGGGCCTCGTCCCAGCCGTCGCCGAAGTAGGCGATGTAGTCATTGTTGGCGCCGAAGCGCGGGCTCTCGGGGTCCTGGTCGTAGCTCAGCGGGTCGAGCCAGCCGACGACGACGCTCTCACGCAGGCCGGCGATCGAGCGGACGCTGTCGGTCGACGCCGGCGCCAGCGGGAACTGAAGCCCAGGCGGCAGCTCTCCGGTCGCGAGCTTGGCGCTCAGGATCTTCACCAGGTCCGGCAGGTTCGCCGCGCCGGTGCCGAGATCGTCGACGAAGCTGAGGGCGACCACCGAGGAGCGGGGGAAGAGCTCATCCTCGCCGCCGTCCTGACCGTCGTCGCCGTCGTCGCCGTCGTTTCCGTCGTCGCCGTCGTTTCCGTCGTTTCCGTCGTTGCCGTCGTTGCCGTCGTTGCCGTCGTTGCCGTCCTGACCGTCGTTGCCGTCGTTGCCGTCGTTGCCGTCATTGCCGTCCTGGCCGGCTGTGGCGCTCTCCATCGCAGCGTCGTCGCCGCAGGAGACGCTGGTGAGCGCGAGGAGGAGTGGCCAAAGAAGAATTGTCGAGATGTGTCGTTGCATCCGCCGTGAAGTCCCGTGCTAGTCGGCGGCAGCCTAGGGGGCGGGGCTTGGTGCTGGATGGAGGAGCGCGAACATTTGTGTAGCAATCCGGTCACAGAAGCGCGCCCGATGCGACGATTCACGGCTCTTCGCAGCTCCATGGAGCTCCGCAATGGAGGCCCTGCGTGATAGCCTTGAGCTGTGCCGTCACGGCGAAGAGCATCTTCCGCGCTGCTCGTCGTCGTGACGACGGTGTCATCGGTTGTCGCGTGTACCGGAAAGGATCCGGGCGTCAGCGCTGGGAGCGGCACCGACTCGGCCGGCCCCTACATGGAGACCTATGGCTGTTCGCAAGCGGGGACAGGCGGCGAGCTTCGGGGCGCGTTGGCGAGGGACACGTCGACGGACACGTCGACGTCGACGACCACCGAGGGGGACACGACGTCGACGACGGGCCCCACGGTATTGACGACGGGGACGACCGCGCCGGAGGACTACGAGGCGATGGATGGTTGTGGCATTGCCCAGGTCTGCGAGCGGATCCGCCACCAAACAGTAGAGCCGTCGCCGGATCACGGCAGCGACGATTATCCTGAGGAGGAGCGCTGCTTTCTGGAGGGGCTCCGCGACAGTCGGCCAGGGGCCTATCGCAGCGTCGTCAACCCAGTGTGGGCGAACGGTGCGATCACCGAGACTCATATCCTCCACGTCGGCCTGGATCGCCAGGTGACCTTTGTCCGCCACTATCGACGGGATGTCTATTTCGGCGAGACGTCCGAGCTCGTCGACGAGTACGACCCGGCGAAGACCTGCACGCTCGTGACGCCTGGCTTCTTCAGCGACTGTCTCGCCGACTACGATGATAGTGACCACTTCTACGACTGCCTCGATCCCGATCTGTGGTGGACCCAGTGCGCGGAGAGCGAGCCGTGGTGCCCGTGCGGGCCTGATTGAGCGCCGCGCGGCGGCCGGTCATGCGTTCCCGCGGTGTCCAGCCGAGCATGAGCTCCTCGCGACCCTCGTTTGGGCGCCGCTAGCGGGCGGGCCGAGACCTCCGCCGCGGCATGACCGAGCCGCGCAGCTCGAGCCCTAGGAAGACCCGGGTGATCGAGAAGTTCGTCGCTAGCGAGACCTCGCGCTCCATGTTGGAGCTGCGGGTGACGTGAGCGCCGTGGAGGGTGACGAAGAGGTCCTGGCGCCGTGTCAGCCAGTCGAAGGAGTAGACGCGGACAGAGGCCTCGCCGGCGGCTTCGAGCTGGAGATCGCGGCGCAGCTCGCCGGTCCAGTGGTTGTCGGCGTCGCGCGCCTCGTAGACGTCGAAGTGGCGGACCCACGCGGTGGAGCCCGCCGCGAGGTAGAGACGATCGCGGAGGTCCCAGCTCAGGCGGACGCCGAGGCGATGGCGACGGTAGTCGTAGTAGCCGACGAAGAACTTCGGCTCTAGCGAGTCGAACTCGTCGCGGCCGGTCATCACCCGATCGTAATGCTGGGTCTTCTGGCGCTCAAAGGAGTAGCGTCCGCGGAGCTGAAGGCCCTCCGCGGGCCGGAGGCGAACCTCGGCGAAGGGCATATAGCTGAGGTAATTCTTGCTGTCTGGCGATCGGAGGTAGTTACCGTTCGCGGCGAGGACGTTGTAGCGCGCGTCGAGGTAGTGGGTATAGTCAAACGAGAAGCCGCCGGTGAGCCGCGCGATCTTGGCGAAGTTGTAGCCCGCTTGGATCGTCGTGTTCGCGCCCTCCTGATCGATCCGGCGCTGGGCGATGTAGTAGTTTGGAAACTTCTTGTAGTAGAGCTCCGACTCGAGTTCCCCGTACACCCCGCTGAGCTTGCCGAGGCGTATGCTAGGGGTCATCCGCGCGGACCACCGCTGGTGCGGGTCGATCTGCGGCCACCATCGGTCGCCCCGAAGGTCGAGCGACGTCCGGACCCACTTGTTCCACTTGATCTTCCGCGAGGCCTTGCCCACGAGGATCTGGATCGGCTGGACGACATTGCGCTGGAGCGAGCTGGCGGTGTCATCCTCCTCGGGGAAGCCGAGCGTCTTGGTCGAGAAGGGCTCGTATTCATAGTCGAGCCCGAAGTACATCGTGTGGTTCTTCTTGGGCTCAAGGCGCTGACGGATCCCGGCACCGCCGGCGACCCCGTATTGTGGGTCCTGGACGTAGGCGCCGCCGAATAGCTCTAGGTGGTAGTCGGTCCCCTGATTGACCTTGTGCTTCTTCTTCTTCTTCTTCTTCTTCTTCTTCTTCTTCTTCTTCTTTTTCGTCTTCTTCTTTTTCGTCTTCTCCTTGGCGGGCTTGGCGGTCACGTTCGCCGCGGGGAGTGCCTCACCGTCTGAAGCTGTGGACTGAGCCTCGCCGTCGGCGAGCGGCTCCTGTGCGGGGCCAGGAGGCTCTAGGGGGGCACCTGAGCCCTCAGGATCGGGCTGCGCTGCTTGTTCTGGCTGTTCTGGCTCTTGGGGGGGCCCCGCTTGTGCGGGCTGTTGGGGCTGTTGGGGCTGTTGGGGCTGTTCGGGTCGCTCCGGCCCTTCGGGTGTACTTGCCTCCGTCGAGCGCCCCGCGACATTTCGCGGGGAGTTCTCTGGGGCCGACGTACCCTCGTCGGGCGCCCGGTCGCGGGTCTCCTGGATCGACGTCGGGGCCTCTTCGGAGGTGGAGGCGGAGGCGGAGGCGGAGGCCGACGCCGACGCCCACCCTGGCGAGGCCGCGATCGCGAAGGCACAGGCGATCCGCCGGAGGTGCGATGGGCCTGCCTTCGCCTGGCCCCTACGCATTGGGTTAGCACCCTCCCTGGAGACCGTAGTCCTGGGCCTTGATCGTGTAGGTGCCGCCGGGGAAGCGCGCCTGAAGGTCTGCGATCACAGCGTTCGCTGCGGGACAGTCCGCCTGATCGACGTAGACGCGGGTCTCGTAGTAGAGCGCGTTGTCCTCGTAGAGATCCCCCGCGTAGTCGCTGACGACGAGCTTAAACCATGTGAGGGCCTCCGCGAGCGCCCCCAGCGAGTAGTCGCAGCGGCCGAGGTAGTAGGTCGCGTTGTCGAGGTAGATCGAGCCCGCGAAGTCGAGCACGTGGGTGAAGGCGATCTTCGCCCCGATCTCGTCGGAGTTGGAGAAGCGCGCTCTCCCGAGATAGTAGGCGGCATTGTCGGCGTAGGTGCTGTCGGGGTACTTCGCCTCAAAGCTCGCGAGGATCGTCTCCGCGGTCTGGTCATCGCCGAGCTCGTAGTGGCTCCTGCCGATGTAGAAGTACGCGTTGTCCGCGTAGGTCCCGGCCGGATCAGCGCTGATCGAGGCGTCGAACTTCGGCAGCGCCGCGGCGAAATCGCCGAGCCGAAAGACCGAGCGCCCCCAGAAGTAGTTGCACGCGTCGACGAAGACAGACGCCGGGTAGGCCGCGAGGGTGCTGCTGAAGGCATCGCTGGATCCGGCGAAGTCGGCGAGGGCGTAGAGGCAGCGACCGTGGAGGTAGCCGGCGTTGTCGCGCCGGGGCGAGTCCGGGTAGGTCGTCCAGAGCTGGACGAAGAGAGGATCGGCCCCCGAGTAGTCGGAGGCGTTGTAGAGGGCGAGCGCCTCCTGGAAGAGGAGCTCATCTTCGGCGTTGGGGTCGATGTCGCCGCCGGTCGGCTCCATGCCTCCGTTTGTCGTCCCCTCGGACTCACCGGCGCTCTCGGTCTCGACGCTGCCAGTGCTCTCGCCCGTGCTCGAGGCTGTGTCGGCCGAGGCTGTCCCGACCATCTCCGGTGCGATGCAGCCGCCGGTGAGGGCGATGATGCCCGCGCTGAGGAGCGCGAGCGAGGAGCGGGTGGCGATGAGCGAGAGGTCGGATCGGGTCAGGTTACGCATGGTTCAGTCCTTGTTGTCTGGCTTCGTACAGCGAGCACTCATGGAGAGGGCCGCGGGGTCGTCCGGTTGTTGGCGGAGCACCGCCTCGGCGTGGATCTGGCAGGTCGCCGCCTGCCCGCGCAGGCGGGCGATCTCGGCGAGGGCGAGGCGGATCTCGGCGTCGCCAGGGCGGGCCTCGAGGGCCTCGCTCAGGTGCGTGGTAGCGGCGTCCCGACTACCTGTTCGAAGGAGCAGGAGGCCGAGGTTCTTGCGGGCGCCGAGATGATCGTGATCGCGCTCCAGCGCGCTCTCATAGGCGACCTTGGCCTCGTCGTCGCGGCCGGCCGCGGCGAGGGCGATCCCGAGGTTGAACCAGGCCTTGACGTAGCGCGGGTGCTGCTCCAGGAGCGTCCTGTACTCGCCGATCGCCTCCTCGACCTCGCCGGCCTTGCGGAGGGTGACCGCGAGCTGGAGCCGCGCCCCGCGGCTCTCGGGGTCGATCTCCAGCGCTCGGCGGTAGGACGTGATCGCCTCGGCATCGCGCCCGTCGGCGGCCTGCGCCCGCGCGAGGTTGGTCCAGGCGGCGGTGTAGGTAGGTCGGATCTCCAGCGCCCGTCGATACTCGCGCTCGGCCTCGGCGAAGCGCCCGGTGTCGCTGTAGACGACGCCGAGGTTGTTGATCGCGGCGAGATACTCGGGACGGGCTTGGATCGCTCGCTCGTACGCCGCGATCGCCTCCTCGGGGCGCTCAGCCTTCCTCTCTAAGAGGCCGAGGTTGTACCAGGCCTCGGCGTAGGGCTCTGGCGAGGCGGCGATCGCATCGCCGAAGTGCGAGCGCGCTTCTGGGTAGTGGCCGGACTTGAACTCCACGAGGCCAGCCAGGAAGTGAGACTCCGACCGTTCACCGTCGAGGGCGAGGAGGCTCTGGGCGTGGCGCCGGGCAGAGCTCCAGTCCTCGCGGTCGATCGAGAGGCGGATGAGACGCTTGCGCGGGCGCTTCATCGTCGGATCGAGCTTGGCCGAGCGCTGGTACGCGTCGAAGGCCTCGGTCTCGAGGCCGTTGCGCTCGTAGGAGCGTCCGGCGACGTCGTGCATGTAGGCGGAGTCCGGCGCGAGGAGGAGCGCGTTCTGGGCGTAGCGCAGGCCCTCCGCGGCGGCTCCTTCGTCCCCCAGCCGGCCGAGCTCGAGCGCGGCCTGGGCCCAGAGAGAGGCGACCGCGGGGGCCCGCTCGACGGCCTGCGAGAAGGCGCCGCGGGCCGCGTCGAACTGGCCGTCGCGGGCGTAGGCGCGGCCGAGGGCGGCGAGGCCCCGAGCGCGATGATCGTTGCTGCCGGAGCTGCTCGCCGGCTCGATGATCTCGATCGCGCGGGCGTACTTCTTCTGATCGAGGAGGAGGTTGCCGTAGGCGATCCGGGTCGAGGTGTGCAGCGGTCGCAGTCGCAGCGCCTCCTCGAAGGCGGCGGTCGCCCCGGACTTGTCGCCCCGGGCACGGGCGAGGAGGGCTCGGTCGAGGTGCGCCGGGGCGTTCGCCGGGTCGAGCTTGAGCGCCCGTCCGAGCACCTCGTCTGCCTCCGCGGGCCGGTCGGCGCGGCGGAGCCAGTGACCGTACTCAGCCCAAAGCGCCGCCTGGTCCGGCGATTGTTCCACGGCCTCGGCGAAGCGAGCGAGCGCCTCGTCGTAGGCGCCGCGGCGGGCGAGGAGGCGGGCGGCCGCGTGGGCTTCGCTCTGCGCTTCGCCGGCGAACCACGCCGCATCGCCCTCGCCGTCAGACTCGTGGTCTTCGTCGCCGACGAGCACGTCGTCGCCGCTGATCTCCCAGGTGAGCACGCGCCCCTCCGAGTTCCGGGCGATAATCTCGGTCGCGGCGGTCCCGGCGAGGAGGAGGCCGAGGGCGACGACGAGCGGCCAGAGCTTCGCGCGCTTCATCCGAGGATCCCCTCCGGCAACGCATCGCCCAGGGTCTGGCCGCAGACGTTCTGGATCTCGAGCCCTGGGCGGGCGTTGATCTCGAGGATCACGGGACCCCAGCGCGCGTCGACGCAGATGTCGACGCCGAGGAAGCCGAGCGGGACTGAGGCCGCCGCCGCGAGGGCGACCTCCAGACAGCGCTCCCAGTCCGGGAGAGCGCGGCCCACAAGCGCCTCGCCGCTCTCTGGATGGCGCTCGACGAGCGCGCCCGCAGAGAGGGCCCGGTAGGTCATACCGCGCCTGATGTCGATCGCGACGCCGATGCCCCCCTGGTGGAGGTTCGCCCGCCCCCCAGAGCGGCGGGTCGGCACGCGGACCATCGACAGCACCGGCTGGCCGCGGAGAACGATGATCCGGAGATCACAGACACCGTCGGGCCAAAACGCGTCGTAGAGCGCGTGCGGGACGATCCGCTCCTCGACCAGGACGCGGTCCTCGAGCTCCTTCGAGAACGCGCCGAAGGTCGTGTTGGCGATGTGTTGTCGCATCTCGAGGCGGCCGATCGGGCGCCCCCGCGGGGTCCGCCAGCCGTCCGCGGTGCGTTCTCCGACGACGACGATCCCGTCGCCCCCGCTGCCGCTCGCGGGCTTGACGACGAAGTTCTCCCGCCTCTGGAGCTCGGCGAGGAGCGCGTCGACCTCGAAGAGGCCGCGGCAGATCGCGATCGTCGGCGCGACCGGGACACCGTTGCGCTGGAGGAGCGCCTTGCAGAGGATCTTGTCGTCGGCCAGGGGGTAGTGGCGGCGCTCGTTGTGGGCGTAGACCAGCTGGACGTTGCGGCGGTTCATCCCGAAGACCGGTGTGATCCGGGCGCGGGCCCGCTCGACCCGGCGCCACCAGCCCGTGCGGGGCGCCTTACTCTGGGCGGTGCGGCTCATGACTCTGTCCCTTGTTCGTCGCGCCAGAGCCGGCGAAATCGCCACAGCTCGATGAGGCGGACGCCGACCCAGCGGCCGAGGTAGATGTTGGCGGCGATGACCAGGAGGAGCACCTCGGGAAAGCCGCTGACGAGCACCTGCATCGCCATCGAATTCATCACCAGGTAGCAGGCCAGGACCACGAGCAGGGTGCCGCCGAAGTGGACCATGCCCTCCTTGAACCCGCGCTCGACGAGCGCGAGGTAGAGGCGCTCTGAGGTGATCGCCATGACCGCGATCGGGAAGTAGGCGACCTTCGCGAGGTCCTCGAGGTCGAGGTAGTCGGCGACCAGGCTGGTGCCGAGCATCGACATGACGACGACCGTCAACAGGATCGCGAGGGTGGGCGAGTGGAGGAGCTGGAGGCGCTGGAGGCCGAGCCGCGCGACGACGACGCAGACGGTGACGATCACCAGGCTCGTCAGCCCCCACAGGAGGCCCGTCGCCCCCGCGGAGGCCGCGATCAGGGCCGGGAGGAACGTGCCGAAGGTCGGCACGCCGATGACGTTGCGGAAGAGGACGACGACGAGGGCGCCGATCGGCAGCATCAGCACCGTCTGCAGGAGCGAGAAGGGGAGCCGCAGGCGGGCGAAGAGGTCCCAGACGTTGAAGGCGCTAAACGAGCTCCTCGCCTCGGGCGAGGGGACCATCCGTTCACGGGTCGTGAACATGTAGTCGAAGTTGATCTCCGAAGTGTGACGAAAGAGCGCCTCGTCGCCGCGGTAGAGGGCGAGGTAGCGGCCGGGGAGCTCGGCGAAGTGATGGTTGGTGGGGTCGAAGGGGACCCAATGGCCGGCGATGTAGGCCTCGACCCACTGGTGTGAGGTCCGCTTGCTCCCCGCCTGGAGGACGAGCCCGCCGACTAGGCGCGCCGGGATCCCGGTCGCGCGGGCGAGGGCGACGAAGAGCCGGCTCTTGCCGTTGCAGCTGGCCTCGCCGAGGCGGAGCGCGGTGAGAGCGTCGGTCGTCCCTTTAAAGGAGCGATAGCCGAGCCCCTCGGTGTGCTCATAGATCGCGTGAAGACGGGTGATGAGCGGCCCTCGATCGGCGGCGATCCTCTGTAGGAGCGCTCGGATCTCAGGGGCGTCGACCTGGATCGCCTCGGTCGGCTGGAGCTCCTCGCGGACAGCCCGGGGGTAGCTCTCCGGGACCGCGAGATCCTCGGTGATGTTGAAGCGGACGGCCGACACGAGGGCCGAGAACTCGTATCGAAGCTCTGTCCCGTCCGGGACCGGCGCGCCGAGCCAGATCGCCTGCCGGTTCAGCCCCTTGCTCTCGATCGTGTGGTGAAGCGTTGGCGGGGAGGACTGGCTCTCCTCGCTGATCGTCTGCCGTGCGTCGTCTGCGGGCGCGAACGTGGCGACTCGAACCCGCCCGTCGCCGCCGTCGAGGCTCATCTGGACCGCGACCCTGTATTGAGTCTGCGGCAAGATGTTCGTGATTCGATAGTCGAGGGCGGTCACCTTATAGATGAACGCAGCGATCGGCGTTATCAGGAGGACCGCGAGGACCGCGGCGGTGAGCGCTCGAAGTCGTGTATGCGTCGGCTTTGCCATGGAAATAGGTCGATCCGAGGACCGCGCGAGCCCCATACAGAAGACAAGGGGGCGCGTGGAGGGCGAGGCTCCTCAGCTCGTCTCGATGGATCAGTGGTGAGTGCATTCCGCTCGCGATTCCTTACAATCTTTCTTCACCGAGATGAGCCGCCTCTGCCCCTGTGGACATTGTTCGGCGAGCTTGCTCGCGCCGAAAATTCTGCGTGTTTAGGGAGGGCTTTGACCGCCAGAGAATCGGAGGCGATCGACCGTGCACAACGCATAGAAGGGATCGGGGAGTGGGAGGAGCGGCGCCGAGGAGACAGGTTCGGTCCGTGGATGTCGATGGCGGGCGTTTGTGGGCGGGTTAGCGGAGGCCAGCGCGCAGGCAGACCTCCGCCGCCCCCTCCCCCCCGGACCGCGCGTACTGCGCGCGATGTGTGGAGGTGGGGGCGACGGAACGGTGTTCCCGCTGCATCCTCGGCGGACTTATCATTCTTTGTAAGGTTTTTGCGGTGACTGGCCCTCACCTCATGTAGCTGGCGACCACGCCGGCGAACGAACAAAGGATTCCCATGCTGCTCCACAAGGTGAAGCTCAACCTCCTCCTCGCCCTCGGTCTCGGTCTTGGCTTGTCGGTCGCCGGCTGTGACAGCTTCGGAAGCGGGTGGCAGCGTTCCGGTGACGACGACTGCGCCTGCGACGACGACGACGACGACGACGACGACGACGACGCCGACGACGACGACGACGACAATAACTGTCAGTGTGGTGACGACGACGACGACGACGACGACGATAACGACGACGACGACGACGACGACGACGACGACGACGACGACGACGACGACGACGACGACGACGACGACGACGACGACGACGACGACGACGACGACGACGACGACGACGACG